>CATWSG010000045.1 GCA_958353395.1 uncultured Collinsella sp. | reverse complement strand
GGTGGTTTAAAGCTGGCCGCTGCGCGGCCAGCGGACTAAAGTCTTGAAATAAAAATGCCCGGACGCATGCGCCCGGGCAGGGTGCTTCTTGATCAGTAGCTTATTTGTCACCGATTAGTAGTCGAACTGGTGATAGTAACGACGGTAGTTGAGGTTGTGCTTGGTGACCGTCTCGTAGTAAGCGGCAAGGCGATCGGTGATCAGCGAGGAGAGGATCCACGGAGACACGATGACGCGGAACTCGTCGTCAAGGCCGGGGATCGCGAACTCGGCGGTGTCGATGATGTTGATGTCGGTGTCGCCGGTCACGCCGCGGTTGAGGAAGGCGCGGACGCGCTCGTCGAGCTTGCGGTTCTCGTCCTCGCCCATGAACAGGAACACGGGGACGCCGGGCTCCACGAGCTCGAGGGTGCCGTGGAAGAAGTCGGCCGAGGTGATGTAGCGGGTGCGCTTCCACTGCATCTCCTCCAGGATGCACATCGAGAACAGGATCGTCTCGCCCCACAGGGCGCCGGAGCCGATGAACATGGTGTAGGGGGCCAGGGCGTACTTCTTGGCGAGCTCCTCGGCGCGCGGCTCGAAGCGCTTGCGGATATCGAGCATGTCCTTCCAGATGTCCTTGGTCTGCTCGATAAACAGGTCAAACTTGGGGAAGCAGCCGCGGCGGTTGAGCAGGCGCAGGCCGAAGCAGTCGGCGAGGTAGTAGCCCATCTCGCAGCCGCCGTTACCGTGATCGGAAGCCATCTTGACGCAGTTCTCGGCGCCGACAGCCTGGCCGATGGGGCCCTCGGGCTTGGTCATGGCGTAGACGCGAATGCCCTTTTCCTTCATCTTCTTGACGGCCTCGAGGACCTCGGGGGTGGTGCCGGACTCGGAGGCGGTGAGCACGACGGACTTCTCGGTCATGCGCTTGTGGCCCATGGCGTTCCACTCGGCGGCGTGGATCAGGTAGACCTCGAGGTCGCGGTCGCCGAACTTGTTCATGAGGTACTCGAGCTGCATGAGCTCGTCCCAGGTGCCGCCGACGCCCATCAGGAACACGGCGTCGTAGCCCTCGTCGGCGACCTTGTCGGCGAGCTCGATCATCTTCTTGCCGGTCTCATAGACGTTCTTGCCGTCCTCGAGATAGCCCTCCTGGCTAAAGTGCATGATCTCGATCTTCTCGGTTTCCTTCATGGCTTTTCCTTTCTGTCCTGCACGCGAATCTATACATCGCGTTTCTTTTCGATACCAATTATAGACATACACCCAACGTGTTTTTAATACCACTTTTCGATCTGTTCCAATCCTCGGTGAACGGTCGAAATTCTCTGGTGAGTGGTATTAAATTAGAATTTGATGTATAGCTAACGCCCCCGGCGTCTCCCTTGTGTGACAAAGAACAGCGTTCCTACCAGCGCAATAATGGTCGATGCTCCAAACAGTACCGTCTGGACGCCCAAAGCCTCCGCCAAAAACGGAGCCGCCAGCAGCGGCACCACGCCGGCGCTCATCAGGCCAAAACGCACAAAGCCGGTAATGCGCCCCAGGTATTTGATGTCGGCGCGCTCCTGAATCAAGATCATCTGCAGCGGCTCCAGGAACCCCCAGGCCAGACCGTTAATCGCCTGACCGATAATCGCGACCCCCAGCATATCGGTGCCCACGTACACCATGGACCCAATGCCCACGGCCATGAGCGCGCCGAGCAGCAATCGCAGGTTGACATGGCGAGCAGAAAGCTTGGTCAGGATGAACGCGCCCACCGAGGAAGTGAGGCCCACGACCGAGGACAGCCAGCCCAGCCAGACGATATCCACGTTGAGCACATCGCGGTAGAACAACGACTCCAGCGAATCGAACGCGCCAAACGCAAAGAAACCCAAAAAGCCCGAGATAAAGATGAGGCGCAGATCGTGGTCGCGAAACGTGAGTCGCGCACCCTCGGCCATACCGCCCAGAATACCGCCCTTCGGCTTCTCCCCTTTTGCGGGAGCAACACACTCGTGACAGCCCAAGGAGAGCACGGCCGCCACACCCATCATGCCCGCCATGAGCAGATAGACCGATTGCGTGGCAAAACAACTCACGATGGCACCACCGAGCAGCGGGCCAGCGGTATAAGCGATATTGCTGTAGAACACCATGAGGCCGTTCACGCGGGTACGGCCCTCGGTGGTCGACTCCAGGTATCCCGGAAACGCATGCGTGCAGGTGTTGATAAAGCCGCCCGCAAGTCCCAAGACGCACGCGGCAAACACAAGCCCGGGGACAGACAACGGCGCTAACCCCACGCCAAGCGATAGCACTGCCGTAATCACGCACGTCACAAACGACGTCCGGCGCGGTCCAAAGCGATCGATGACCGAGCCCGACACCATATTGCCCGCCGACGTCATAAGATTACGCACGAGCGTAATGGCGGCAACCAAAAAGGCCGTGCCGGCCAGATCATACGTGGCCGCACCGATAAGCCCCAAAAAGTAGACCGCGTTGTTGGCGCACCACTGCAGGGACTCAATAAGAATCAGCCTGACCTCTGCCGGCGTCAGGCGCATTGCTTCGCGATCCTTCGCGAACATACGAACTCCTTCTATACAAAAAGGGGATGGAGGGCATAGGCCTGCTCCATCCCCTTTCCAGGTTGCAACGAAAATCTATGCAGCCGGGCCCTTACGCCAGCACGCCGAAGAACGCGCCGATGATGCCCACGACCATG
>CATWSG010000044.1 GCA_958353395.1 uncultured Collinsella sp. | reverse complement strand
ACACGGAGTCAAAAAATCTTATTTTTTGGCACTTAGATTTTCTGAATGCCGGGGGCCAGGTTGACTAACTAGGGCCCGGAATTCAGAGAAGTCAGTGCAGCAAAATGGCGATGCGGATGGAATGCACAAGATAGGGGCACGTTGTTGGGACGCGCTCTTTTAAGTTGCGGTGGAATAGTTCCTGTTTTTGGGCTTGAAGGCCGATTTTAGGGACTATTTCACCGCAACTGAGGTGTGGATGTGGGGTTAGCGCTCGTAAATCAAGTTACCTGCCAGGTAGGTGGCCTGAACCTTGGTGGCTTGCAGTTCTTGGGGGTCAACGGTGAGCGGGTTTTGGTCCAGGACTACCAGGTCGGCATACTTGCCGGGCTCCAAGCTGCCGAGGTTTTGCTCGTCGCCTGCCGCGTAGGCGCTGCCCAGGGTGTAGTTGCGCAGGGCTGTTGCTGCATCGATGCGCTCGCTCGGCAACCAGCCGCCCTCGGGCCAGTGGCTTTTGGGGTCCTGGCGCGTGATAGCCGTGTAGAGCACGTTCATGCTTGTAACAGCTGTGATGGGGCTATCGGTGCCGAAGGCTTGTCGAATGCCGCGCTGCTTATAGGTTGCGAACGGCCACATGATGCGGCTGCGTTCCAGGCCCAGGTCGCGCTCCGGGCCACCCGGGTCGAGCGTGATGTGGCAGGGCTGGCTCGAAGCAACCACGTTGAGCTTGCGCAGGCGGTCGATGTCCTCGGGCAAGAGGTTCTCCAGGTGCTCGAGCGTGTTATGGCCGTGCTGGGGCAGGCCGTACAGGTCGGCCGCTTCCTCGAAGATATCCAGCGCGGCATGAATCGCACCGTCGCCGATGACGTGGATGCGCACAGTGTGGCCGCGCTCCGCGGCAGCGAGGACCAGCTTGCGCATACGCTCGGCAGGAACCGTCAGGCGACCTTGATCGCCCGGGAAGCGCGGGTTGGTATAGGGCTCGGTGAGATATGCCGTGTGTTCGCTCGACACACCGTCGAAAAACTGTTTAAAGCCTGGCGCCGAGAGCAGCGCGTTGTTCGCGTAACGTACCTGCAGCTCTTCCAAGCGCGATTGGTCATCCAGCAGCGTGGGAAACAAATGGGCTCGGATGCCCAACTTGCCGGCTGCCTGCAGTTTGTCGTAGACGTCGTCGCGGATAAAATCGCAGCCCGGCATGGGCATGAGCGACATATCGCATATCGAGGTGATGCCCTGCTCGGCCATACGCCTCATTTGATCGGCGTAAGCACTTGCAATGCGATCCTCGCCCAGCCATTCAAGACAGCGCGGCAGCAGCTGCATAGCAGCTGCCTCGTGGGCGATACCCGTAAGCTCACCGTTTGAGTCTTTGTCGTAGCTACCGCCCGCTGGTGGCTCGCTGTCGCGCGTGACGCCGAGTGCATCGAGTGCGCGGCTGTTGAGCCACAGCGTGTGTCCGTCGCCCGAGTACATAACACAGGGACGATCGGGGAATGCCACATCGAGCGACGCCTTGGTAGGATGCTCGGGCGGGTCCCAACGGTAGTCGCGCCAGCCCTGCGTCACAACCCAAGCGTCGTCGGGCAGGACCTGGGAAAACTCGAGCGCATGTTGCACCAGCGCCGCCTCGGACGTGCCCATATCCATGAGCATGTACGGCGAGGAACCGACCGAGGTATGGAAGAAGTGCAGATGAGCGTCATGGAAACCGGGGCAGACAAACTGCTCGCCGTAGTCGATAACCGGCGTGGCGGCAGGCGCGGCGGCAATCACGTCATCCGGCGCACCGACTGCGACGATACGGTCGCCTGCGATGGCAATCGCCAGCTCGCGGGCGGTATCGATGCCGTCTTGCGCGGTAAAGACGTTCTTGGAGCGGATAATCCGATCGATATGTTGCATGGGCATCCCCATCTCTGGCAGGAAATTCAACACCCCCGAGTGTACTCCCCCGCCCTTGTAACAAAACCCCAAGCGGCAAACGGCAACTTTACCAGCCCTAGCGGCAGGTGGCATACTGGAGAGAGCCTGTACGATTTTGCGATCAACCCAGCAAGGAGCAAATCGACCATGACGAAGACCAAGGCACAGCAGATTATGGCGGCGACCGAGGCTCGCGCGGCTGACGACGTCACCGCAGCCATCAAAGATATCGCTACCGAATTTGAACCATATATCATCAAGCAGCGCCGGCACTTCCATAAGCACCCGGAGCTGAGCCTTGCCGAGGAGCGCACGACCTCCGACATCGCCAACCAGCTCGACGCCATGAATATCCCCTACGAGCGTCCGCTCAAGACCGGTTTGGTGGCAACGCTTCGCGGTACCGCGCCGGATGCCTACCGCGAGGACGGCACGCCACGCCGCCGCATCCTACTGCGTGCGGATATCGACGCCCTGCCCGTCACCGAGCAGACCGGCGAGGAGTTCGCCAGCGTCAACGAGGGCTGCATGCACGCTTGCGGCCACGACTGCCACATCGCCATGATGCTCGGCACGCTGCAAATCCTGCGCCATATGACCGACGACATCCACGGCGAGGTCCGCATCGTCTTCCAGCCCAGCGAGGAAAACGGCCAGGGTGCTAAGCTCATGATCGGCACGGGCGTGCTCGACGGCGTCGATGGCGCCTACGCCGCACACATCTGGAGTGAGGTCGACGCCGGCACCGTGAGCTGCGAGCCCGGTCCACGCATGGCCAATACCGACTGGTTCCGCATCGACGTCCGCGGCACCTCGTGCCATGGCGCCATGCCCCAGCGAGGTCACGACGCCGTCATGGTTGCCGCCGAGATTGTCAACGCCCTGCAGACCATCGTCTCGCGCGAAATCAGCCCCTACGAGCCGGCCGTCATCACCGTCGGCGAGCTGCACGGCGGCACCGCGCGCAACGTTATCGCCGGCACGGCCTACCTCGCCGGCACAGTGCGCACCTACGGCGATTCGACCCACGAGGAAATGCCGGAGCTCATGCGCCGCATCGTGGAGCATACCGCGGTCGCCCTGGGCGCCGAGGCAGAGCTCACCGACTACACCATCGCCAACTACAAGGTCGAAAACGACGCCGCCTCGAGCGAGCGCTGCCGTCAGGCTGTAATGAAGTGCCTGGGCCCCACCGGCCAAGGCCATTATCGCGGCACGCTTTCGGGCGAGGATTTTTCGGAGTACCTGCGTCGCGTACCGGGCGTGCTCGCCTTTGTAGGTACGCGCAACCCCAAGATTGGCGCCACGTACGCCCAACATTCCTGCTTCTACAAGATCGACGAGACCGTGCTGGCAAAGGGCTCCATGGTGGCCGCCCAGTATGCTATCGACTTTTTGGCCGAGCCCACGCAAGAGGAGCTCGACGGCCCCGCGATTACCGCGGTCGCCGAAACCAACCCCGATCTGGCCGCCAAGTTGCGCTCTGCCAAGGCGACGACCGCCGAGGCTCGCGACGCCATCCATGATGCCCGAACGGCTCGCCATGCCGCGATCAAGGGCATCCACGACGCACGCGCTGCTGCACGCCGCGAGGAGAAGCACGACGAGTAGTCGATTCGCTGGCATCTCGGCTTATAGGACAAAATGTGTGTCCCGATAGAACATCCGTTTCCATCCATTAA
>CATWSG010000043.1 GCA_958353395.1 uncultured Collinsella sp. | reverse complement strand
ACTTCTCCACGTGCTGGTAGGGGCCGTAGTTGTTGGAGCAGTTGGAGATCGTGGTGCGAAGTCCGTAGGTGCGGGTCCAGGCGCGCACGAGCATGTCGGAGGACGCCTTCGTCGAGCTGTACGGGGAGCTCGGGTGGTACGGCGTCTCCTCGGTGAACTTGGCCGGGTCGTCGAGCGCCAGGTCGCCGTAGACCTCGTCGGTGGATACGTGGTGGTAGCGGACGCCGTATTTCCGGACGGCCTCCAGCAGGCGGAAGGTGCCCTCGACGTTGGTGCGAAGGAAGGGCTCGGGGTCGGCGATGGAGTTGTCGTTGTGGCTCTCGGCGGCGTAGTGCACGATGGCGTCGTGGCCCGGGACGATGCGGTCGAGCAGCTCCGCGTCGCAGATGTCGCCCACGACGAGCTCCACGCGGTCGGAGGGCAGCCCGGCGATGTTCTCGGGGTTGCCGGCGTAGGTCAGCTTGTCCAGGACGGTGACGTGGACGTCGGGGTGGTTGTTGACCACGTAGTGCACGAAGTTGCTGCCGATGAAGCCGCAGCCGCCCGTGACGATGATGTTCTTGGGGGAGAAGGTCTCCTCTGCCATGTTGATGTCTCCTCAGTTCCTAGTACTCGCGCGGGCTGTTGACGATCTCGCCGGCGGCGACCTTCTTGAGGTGCTGCCCGTAGACCGACTTGCCGTAGGCCTTCGCGGCCTCCTCCAGCTCGGCGGTGGTGATCCAGCCGTTCTCCCAGGCGATCTCCTCGGGCACGGACACGGGCAGATCCTGGGAGTGCTCCACGGCGCGGACGAACTCAGCCGCCTCGTGCAGGCTCTCCATGGTGCCGGTGTCCAGCCAAGCGTAGCCGCGGCCCAGGGTGACGACGGACAGCGTCCCCTCCTCCAGGTACATCTGGTTGAGCGTGGTGATCTCGAGCTCGCCGCGCGCGGACGGCTTGACCCCATGCGCCTTGGCGGCCACGTCGCCCGGGTAGAAGTACAGGCCGGTGACCGCGTAGGAGCTCTTGGGCTCGGCGGGCTTCTCCTCGATGGAGACGGCCCTCCCCTCGCGGTCGAACTCCACGACGCCGAAGCGCTCGGGGTCGTCCACGTGGTAGCCGAAGACCGTGGCCCTCCCCGACTCGGCGTTCTGGACGGCGCGCGTCAGGTGGCGCGACAGGCCGTTGCCGTAGAAGATGTTGTCGCCCAGCACGAGCGCGCACGGCTCGCCGGCGATGAACTCCTCGCCGATGGTGAAGGCCTGCGCCAGGCCGTCCGGGCTCGGCTGCTCGGCGTAGGAGAGGTTCACGCCGTAGCGCGAGCCGTCCCCGAGCAGGCGCTCGAAGTTGGGCAGGTCCGTCGGCGTGGAGATGACCAGGATGTCCCGGATGCCCGCCAGCATGAGGGTGCTAAGCGGGTAGTAGATCATGGGCTTGTCGTAGACCGGCAGCAGCTGCTTGGAGGTCACGAGCGTGAGCGGGTACAGGCGGGTGCCGGACCCGCCGGCGAGGATGATGCCTTTCATTAGCTATAGCCTTTCTTTTCTAGCGGCCATACGGCCAGCACGGTTTCCGAGGAGGCGGGCGCAGCAATCGACGCCAAAGGCGACGAACTCGCCAAAATTTCCCTCCCGCAGGAGTTGCAATGAGACCGACTTGACTAGCCGTCCTCCCTCGCCGGTCTCACTTATATGCATGAGATCGTCTGCATGCGATTCGAGGAAGAAGCCGACGGCACGGTTGCGGGCAAACTGTTGGGATGGCGTCAAGTTGTGTGAGTGGTAGACCTCGGCACGCGGCTCGTAAGCGACCTTCATACCTGAGGCGATAAACCTGGCGGCCATGAGCATGTCCTCGTTGGTATTGACATGCTCGAATCCACCACATTCGAGATATGCAGTTCGTCGATAGGCGGAACAGGTGTCGGAGGCAAAGAACGTCTTAATACCGTATTTTTTGAGATCACGTTTTGAACGGACGGAAGAAGAGTCAGGGTAGTTGAAACCACGCACCAGCTGCTCAAAACGGCGAGCATCGGCCTTGGGTAGCTGCCTACCACTAACAAGCGCAATCTCCGAATCATCTACCATAGGAGCAACAAGCAGCTCCAGGTAATCATCGGAAACAGGCAGGGCATCTTGGGTGAGAAAACAGACAAAATCGCCACGTGACTCCCTCAGTGCCAAATCCCTTGTGCCGCCATGGTTAAAATCCTGCCGATCAATTTGCAATAGGCGAACGCCTTTATGCTTCTGGATTAATTCAATAGTTCTATCTTCCGATGCGGAATCGACGACCAAAGTCTCAATCGGCTGTATTGACTGCCGTCCCAGCACAGTCAAAAGTCCCTCGATATCATGTTCCGCATTAAGGGTCGGAATGATGACGGAGATGTCCATCTATCGCCCCGTCCTCTCTTTACCGAACATAGCGCCGAAAGTGCCGGTAAAGCACTTCCAATCCATACGGAAGCAGCGATTCTGAACGTAGCGAAGCTCAATCTTTTGACGCAAACCACTCTCAAACGTCGCTTCGTTACGATCGGTTGCCTGCCATAAGCCGGTAATGCCAGGCTGGACAGAAAGAAGCTCCGCCTTTTCTTTATCCGTAAAATGCTGATTCAGCTCATCCCACGTAATGGGGCGAGGTCCAATAACGGACAGATCACCGTTGAGCACATTGATAAACTGGGGCATCTCGTCGATAGAGCATTTGCGAATAAACTGGCCTATCTTGGTAATGCGAGGATCATCATCAACTTTGCGCTCGACTTCCCACTGATGCAGCTGCTCAGGACTCAAATACTTCTGCACATTCCCCGCATCGGCGACCATACTGCGAAGTTTAAAAATCTTGATTGTTTTTCCGCCCTTGCCAACGCGCTCTTGCGTATACATAGGGCTGCCGGGCGATTCAAGGCTAATAAGTGCGCACACCACAGCAATAGGAATAAGCAATAGAACACTCATCAAAAGACTGAACACAAGGTCAAACAGCCTCTTAACAAAGCGATAGCCAAGCGTACCGCTCGGCTTTATCTGATCGAAAGCCAGTGCATCCCCCATTGATGCACAGCTCTCTGTCATTTCCTTAGCAGCCAAAGTCAAACGTACGGCCCTGTCCTCCAGGACCCCCCCCCAATCGGTAAATTCAAAAATGCGAACGAATAGCTGGTGCAACGTCTCCCTTACGTCTTGATGGGAACGTCGAGCGGAAGCACTTCCCTAAAGCTGGAGTCGCCTTCGCCTACGTCCACCAGGCACCAGCGCTTGCGACGGTCGATCTTGTGCACACGGGCCTCTTGCCCCACCAAGGGACCCTGCTCTATGTGCAACACGCCGAAAGGCACCGGGCAGCTGCTCTTGGCGCCTCATTGTCTGTTCCATCTCTCGCCCCCTTTTCTTGCCTCCGCGACGCACGCGGATGCAGGGGCGTTAAGAACAGGCTTCTCGCTCGCAGCTAGGCGCAGTCGCAAAAGTACAGGTTTTTGTATCTTTCGACGAAGCTCATTATACAAGTAATTTCAAGCCGTTTTCCCTGATTGCATAAATTGCGGCGCGAGCGGATACATCTCCTTGATTATCGACTTTATCCGAACACCTCCCACATTCATCCGCACATGTGCGG
>CATWSG010000042.1 GCA_958353395.1 uncultured Collinsella sp. | reverse complement strand
CATTCTGGCGCTCGTGTTTGTGAACCTAGTGGGCCAAATCCTCTCCAAGCTGCAGGACTACACCGTCTACAAGCTCGAGATTGCGGGCAACTATCATTTGGCGCGCCTGTGCTTCGACACGCTTTCCAATCAATCCATGACATTCCACACCAGCCGCTTTGGCGGATCGCTTGTGAGCCAAACGAGCCGTTTTATGAGCGGCTACACGGGTCTGGTGGACGTAACGGTGTATTCGCTCATTCCCACCATCACCTCGGTTGTCTGCACGGTGGCGGCGCTCGCTCCGGTGGTGCCGACGTTTACCGTGATCCTGGTGGGCATTATGGTCGTCTACATCGCGTTTGTCTGGCTTATGTACAAGCGCATCATGCCTCTTTCGGCCGCGACGTCCGCCGCTCAGAACAAGCTGTCGGGCGTGCTGTCCGACGCGGTCACGAACATCCTGGCCGTCAAGACCTGTGGGCGCGAAGACTTTGAGCGCGACCTGTTCGATACCGCCGACCGCGCCGCACGCGACGCCGAAACGGTTTCGATGCACGCCATGATGCAGCGCAACTTTACGACCTCGGGCCTCATCGTCATCACCATGGCCGTGGTGAGTGTGTTCGTGGCGGGCGGCAACGCGTGGTTTGGCATCTCTGCCGGTGCGCTCGTCATGATCTTTACCTACACGTATAACCTCACCATGCGCCTGAACTACGTGAGCTCCATGATGCAGCGCATCAGCCGTGCGCTGGGCGATGCGGCCGAGATGACGCGCGTGCTGGACGAGCCGCGTCTGGTGGCAGACGACGAGAACGCCCCCGAGCTCAAGGTGCGCGAGGGTGCGATTGATTTTGAGCACTTGAGCTTTGCATACCGTGATGCCGCGGCGGGCGAGAGCGTGTTTGATGACCTGACGCTCCATGTGGCGGCGGGCCAGCGCGTGGGCCTGGTGGGCAAATCGGGCTCGGGCAAGACGACGCTCACCAAGCTGTTGCTGCGCCTGGACGACGTGCAGGGCGGCCGCGTGCTCGTGGACGGTCAGGACGTCTCGCGCTGCACGCAGCAGAGCCTGCGCCGCCAGGTTGCCTACGTGCCGCAGGAGGCGCTGCTGTTCCACCGCTCCATTCGCGAGAATATCGCCTACGGCCGCCCCGATGCCACTGACGAGCAGATCCGCGAGGCCGCACGCCTGGCCAATGCCCTGGAGTTCATCGACCGCCTGCCCCGTGGCTTCGACACCATGGTGGGCGAGCGCGGCGTCAAGCTCTCGGGCGGCCAGCGTCAGCGCGTGGCCATCGCCCGCGCTATCCTGACCGACGCGCCGATTCTGGTGCTCGACGAGGCGACCTCTGCCCTGGACAGCGAGTCCGAGGCGTTGGTGCAGGAGGCGCTCGAGAACCTGATGCGCGGTCGAACCTCTATTGTGGTGGCACATCGCCTGTCCACCGTGGCGGCACTCGACCGCATCGTCGTGCTGGCGGACGGCGAGATTGTCGAGGACGGCACGCATGCACAGCTTGTCGAGGCGGGCGGCGAGTACGCAAGCCTGTGGAGCCGCCAGACCGGCGCATTTTTGGAGGCGTAAGCGCCCCGGACGTGGGACAATCGTGCCTGTAGTTTGTTGTGCCGCTGAGCCGAGGAGCCGCTATGCCACGCGAGACCAATGCCGCCAAACGCGAGCGCGCCGTTGAGGTGTGCGAGCGCCTCAACCGTCGCTATGGCCCGGTCGAGTGTTTTTTGGACCACGAGAATCCCTTTAGGCTGCTCATCGCGGTACTGCTCTCGGCTCAGACGACCGATGCACAGGTCAACAAGGTGACGCCGCGGCTGTTTGCCCAGTGGCCCACGCCCGAGGCCATGGCCGGCGCGAGCGTGGCCGATGTGGCCGAGACCATCAAGTCGCTCGGCTTTTATAAGAGTAAGGCCAAGCATGCCGTGGAGGCCGCGCAGATGATCGTCGCCGACTACGGCGGCGAGGTACCGGCCGACATGAAGGAGCTTGTAAAGCTGCCGGGCGTGGGACGCAAAACGGCGAACATCGTGCTCAATGTGGGGTTTGGCATTGTCGAGGGCATCGCGGTCGATACACACGTCAACCGCATCGCGCATCGCCTGATGCTGAGTCCCAAGACGCACGCCAAAGAGCCGCTCAAGACCGAGCAAGATCTGCTCAAGATTTTGCCGCACGAGTATTGGGAGTCGGTCAATCACCAGTGGATCACCTTCGGTCGCGAGATCTGCGATGCCCGCAAGCCCAAGTGCGACGAGTGCCCGCTGGCAGACCTTTGCCCCAGCGTACGGGTGGTGCAATAGCTATTTGCAAACTTTTTTGCAAAAAAATTGCAAACCTTAGATATAGCTTGGTTGCGCAACCTTTTGAGTTTTTTTTCGGCTTAAATATCAATGCAATTCAAATGTCTTCTTTTGCGAAGTGGTCGCAGAGGAGCAAGTCGGGAAAGGACGACCACATGAATAGGAAGCTTAACGCTGCTATCACGGCCGGTCTGAGCTTGAGCATGGTGCTTGGCTCTACGCCGGTTGCTGCTATCGCGGCGGAGACTGCCCAGGGTACAAACGGGGAGGCGACCGTTGCTGCCGCTACTGGCAAGCGAGTCGACTACTATGCCAACGGCGGTACTTTTGCGGACGGAAGCGATTGGCAAAAAGCCGAGACGAACGAGAACGGCGAGGTCGCTCCTGCGGCTGCACCAGTGCGTGACGGCTATGTGTTTGCTGGCTGGGTTTATGCCGGAACCGATCAGGTAGTTGATTTCTCTCAGCCTCTTCAGGGCGGCTCGGATCACTTCATGCTGTTCGCCAAGTGGACTGAGGCTCCCTCGAAGGTGCTCGATGTGACCTACTCCGCCAATGGCGGTCAGTTCGCCGACGGCAACGACGTCATGCTGGGCAAGACTGACAGCAATGGCATTGCTCGTCAGCCGCTTGCTCCTACGCGCGACGGCTATGTGTTTGCCGGTTGGTATTATCACAGCGACGGTACCGACCAGGTTGACTTCAACCAGCCGATCGTCGGTGGCAGCAAGCATGTGACCCTTTTCGCCGCTTGGACGCCTGCGAAGCAGGACAAGACTATCGATATCCTTTACGTTGCCAACGGTGGCACGTTCTTCGACGGCAACGAGACGCTCCGGGGCGTAACCGATACCGACGGTGTCGCACGTCTGCCGCTTCAGCCGACCCGCGAGGGCTATGACTTCCTTGGTTGGTCGTACGATCGCGACGGAAATGACCCCGTCGACTTCACGCAGGCCATCGTTGCTGGCAGCGGCCACGCGACCGTTTATGCCCAGTGGAAGCAGAACAACGAGAAGGCTGTTCTCTATGTTGCCAATGGTGGCGCCTTCGCCGATGGCAATGTGGCCATGGAGGGTGTCACTGACAGCAACGGCGTCGCCCGCCAGCCCCTGGCCCCGACCCGCGAGGGCTACACCTTTACCGGTTGGACTTACGATGCTGCTGGCACCGAGCCCGTCGACTTCACCAAGCCCGTCAAGGGTGGCGGTCAGCACGTTACGTTCTACGCTCAGTGGGCAGAGCTTGCCAACAATGAGAAGGATGTTCTCTACGTCGCCAACGGTGGTGTTTTCGCTGATGGCAACGAAGTTCTCCAGGGCGTGACCGACGGCGACGGCGTCGCCCGCCAGCCCCTGACCCCGACCCGCGAGGGCTACACCTTCGCCGGCTGGACCTACGACCGCGAGGGCACCGATCCTGTCGACTTCAGCAAGCCGCTGGTCGGCGGCGGCAAGCATGCCACCCTGTTCGCTCAGTGGGACATGGTCAAGGAGGACAACTCCATCGACGTCCTCTACGTTGCCAACGGCGGCACGTTCTTCGACGGCAACGAGACGCTCCAGGGCGTTACCGACGGCGACGGCGTCGCCCGCCAGCCCCTGGCCCCGACCCGCGAGGGCTACACCTTCGCCGGCTGGACCTATGACTCCAAGGGTAACGACCCGGTCGACTTCAGCAAGCCCGTCCAGGGCGGCGGCGACCACGTGACGTTCTACGCCCAGTGGAACATGGACGTCGAGGCCAACTCCATCGACGTCCTCTATGCAGCCAACGGCGGCACGTTCTTCGACGGCAACGAGACGCTCCAGGGCGTTACCGACG
>CATWSG010000041.1 GCA_958353395.1 uncultured Collinsella sp. | reverse complement strand
GTGGGTCAACGAGACCGGCGACAGGCAGGTCGAGCGCGAACTGGCGGCGTACAAGAGGGAAGAGGCGATCCGATGACGGTCTATGTGACGGGCGACATCCACGGTGGGCTCGACATGCAAAAGCTCCGCGACTGGGAGCTTGGCGACAGTCTTACCAGCGACGACTATCTCATCGTTGCCGGTGACTTTGGCTTTCCGTGGGGCTTTTCTGCCGAGGAATGCGCTGACATCGCTTGGCTCGAGTCGCGCCCCTACACGGTTCTTTTCGTGGATGGCAACCACGAGCGCTTCGACCACTGGGAGGAGCGTCCCATGGAGCCGTGGCACGGCGGGCTGACGCAACGCCTGTCGGATACTTCGTCTATTCGGCGCCTGACGCGCGGCGAGGTCTTTGAGCTCGACGGTTCGACAATCTTCACCATGGGCGGTGCCACGAGCGTGGACAGGGAATACCGCGTGCCGTATTCCAGCTGGTGGCCTCAGGAGCTCCCGGACAAGCGCGATTTCGATACCGCGCGGGCAAGGCTCGACGAGGTCGGCTGGAAGGTCGACTGCGTCATCACCCATACCTGCGCCACGCGCATGATCTCGCCGACGCTCTACCCGGACCCAGGCTGGGAACGCCCTGATGTGGACCGGCTGACCGGATTCCTCGACGAGCTCGAGGACCGCCTGGACTACAAGCGCTGGTATTACGGACATTTTCACCGAGACGGCAATCCGGACGAACGGCACACGGTGCTGTATGACCGGATCGTGAGGCTCGGGGACAAACTCCTGCCGTGGGGCGCGTACTGATGACGGTCTATGTGACAGGCGATGTCCACGGCAGGGCCGAGTATGGGGCCAGCAGATTCGCCTTCAAATCTTGGCCGCCGGGGCGCACGCTGACGCGCGATGACGTGGTGATCGTGGCGGGCGACTTCGGCTTTGTCTGGGACGGCTCGAATGCTGAGAGGTATTGGCTCGACTGGTTCGAGTCGAAGCCCTGGACCACGTGTTTCGTAGACGGCAACCATGAGAACCACCACGCCCTGGCAGAACTGCCGGTGCGGGAGTGGAGCGGCGGTCTCGTCCATGAGGTACGACCGCACGTGCTGCACCTCATGCGCGGAGGGGTATTCGACATCGCGGGAACCACGGTCCTTGCCATGGGCGGCGCCGCGAGCAACGACAGGCAGTATCGCAAGGAGGGGAGGAGCTGGTGGCCCGAGGAGATGCCGAGCGAGGAGGAGATGGACCACTGCCGCGCCTCGCTCAACCGCGTAGGCTGGAGGGCCGATTACGTGGTGACGCATGAGGCTCCTGCTGCCCTGGCCAGAGAGCTGTGCCGGGAGCGCGGACGTGAGTACCGTGGGGATCAGCTGCAAACCTTCCTGGGCGAGCTCGATGGGCGGCTCGACTACCGCGCTTGGTTCTTCGGGCACTACCACGGTGACGAGTGGCGTGACGACAGGCACCGTCTGGTCTATCGAGACATCGTGCCGATCGAAAGTGCTGCGCCCGGTTCTCAGTTCTAGAAACCCCTAGAAATGCTCTAGGGGGTTTCTAGAAAATTAGATGCTATGCATGAGGCCTATTCCAATTCAAAGGTCTGGTCAAGAGAGTTCCATTCAGTCCCATATCCGTCGGTCTTCACTTCGATGGGGGACATGTCATTGAGTTCGAAAGTCGACACACCGTCGCATTCGCCTCCCGGCGCAAGCCCTTGCAAAGAGGCGCTTTCCTGCAAATCGTCGGCAAAACCGGAAGAAAGTATCTGCTTATTCTGATAGGCCGTGATGTAGCAACCGTTGGCGAATGAATCTGCTGATTGATTGTTGATGGCGTGCCAGCGGACAACAGCGACCTTCCCGCTATCGCTAATCGAGGAATCATGCACCTCGACGCCGGTGATTGAGTACTCCATCTTGCCGTAAACCGCGCCCTCTTCCTGCGCGTTGTCAGAATTGGCGACCTGAACTGCCGTCTGGTGATCGTCTGCCTGGCTGCACCCAGGGGTCATAACCAAGGCAACCGCCAAAAGACCGGCGACGCCGAGAGTTCGAGCCAGGCTGATGGCGTTTTTGCTAACACGCCTTTTCATGATTTACTCCAAACCGAATACTTGACTGATCTATTGCTTTTGTTCGTTGATCACGTATGCCGTCAACCCACCAGTTCAAGCACAGCGACAACAATAACGGCAATTACGCCGACCGATACCCACGCGGTATCTTGGTGCGCCAGAACGGCGCCGATAGTTGTCGAGTCGGCTCCAGCGCCGTCAACGACTGTCAAGACAATCGCTACGGCAAGAAGGACGATCAGCCCAACAGCAACGGCTGTACGATGCGACATCTTCGAGGTGGACATCCTACTCGCCCCTCTGGGTCATGACCTCGACCTTGGCCTCGGCCACGGCCGCCCGCTGCTCGGAGGCGGCGAGGCGGTCCTTGAGGGCGGCGACCTCGGCCATCAGGTTGCGCTGGGCCAGGAGTGCGTCGTTCAGCTCGGACTGGGTTTTCAATGCGGCATCACGCTCGCCGCGCAGGCGCTCGATCTCATCGACCATGGCCACGGCCTCGGCATGGAGTTGGACGACCTGTCTGTCGAGCTCCCGGGCATCAGCGAGATATCTGACGCTCGCGGCGTGGAGCTCGTTGTTCTCGAGTTCGAGGTTCGCGGTATCGAGTTCGAACTTCTCCTCTATAAAGGCAATCCGCTCATTGCAGTCGGCCTCAATCTTTTCATTCCGATCCGTCGCCTCGGCGAGCTTGCGGCTGAATTCATCCACCTGGGCCATGAGCAGTGCGTTCTCGGTCCTGAGGTCGGCAGTCTCGCGCAGCAGCTTCTCCCGCCATGTCGCCTCGATCCGCTCGGCAGCCTCATCGAGGACGGCCTTCACGCCGGATGTCTCGCTGATTTTCTTCTCGCTCGGATTGTCTGCCATGGTGCAGCACTCCAATCAACAAAGGGCATGGCTTCGCCATGCCATACGGCTGGGGACAATGCACGGCCGCTGTTGATTTGTAGTCATCCTGCGATCGGTGAGTTCTAAAAAGGCGTCTCAGGTCATGCGTTCACGCAGGGTTTCAGTTGGAGAAATACCGCACTCTTATATAGTAACGCCGCTGCACTCGAGCTTATTGACAGATCGCGAAACGATGGACGGGCTCATTTCCTGACGCCCACCAATCCGCGTTCACGGAGCACGCGGTACAACGTCGATTTCGAGATGCCCGTGGCGGCGCAGATGTCAGTGATAGGCGTCTCGCAGGCGAGGTAGAGCTTCACGGCCGCATCGACCTTGACGTCTGCGACGCGCGGACGACCGCCGACGTTGCCGCCATGACTTCTCTTGATCGCGATTCCCTCAGCTTGACGCTGCCTGATCAGGTCGCGCTCAAGTTCGGCTGTGCAGGCGTGGGTCCCTAAGACGAAACGGCCGAACGCGGTATCCAGATCAACGGGTTGTTTCAAGGAAGTCAGTTTGACCCCGAGGTTTCGGAACATCAGGTCGTAGTTGAGCAGCTGCCTGGTCGATCTGGATAGACGCTCCCAAGACTCGACGACTACTTCATCGCCACGCTTCATTTTTTTGAACAACTTTTTCTGCTGCGTGCGGTCACCGTCACGACCGCCAGTTTCTTTGTCCTTATAGATATGGCCATAGGGTACGCCGGCATTGACCAGCGCTTCGATTTGGCGATCTAATTTCTGTTCCTTTGTACTTACGCGTGCGTAGCCGTATCGCGTCATTTTTTAGCCTCCTGCCTCGTAGTTTGATTTTCCCATGAGGTTTGACAGGATGGTTTTGGCACTAGGTTTTGACACTCGATTTGCACGGTCTCGACCGCTCGATTTGCAAGTGCCGTTCAGCATACCTTTTGAGACTGTTTAATTTGAACAATAACAGAGGTGTACCAGTTAACCGGGGTAGTAGCAGATTCGGTTAGAATTGATGTCACGGCGCATTCCGTGCGCGGGCGGCCGACGATTTGATCGGAGGTCACCATATGCTGAAATTCCTTAACGCGCTGGCCGCTCTTGCAACGGTCGGCACGTTCATCATCGCGTTTTTAAACTCGTATGAGGTTCGGATTAAGGTCCGTAGGCGTACGCGCGGTGCGGACAGTGGACGGCATTTGCGCCACAAGCGCAAATAAGAATGCCCGGGGGTCGGAGCCCGGGCATTTAACAAAGACTGAAAACTAGGCCGCCCGCGCTCCATGTTGCTTACACGGGATGCGTCGTTTTCTGTTGTCATTCTACCCTCTTTGGGCAGATAAAACCACCGTACGCTTGGGTTCTCATGCGAGTTCATCCATCGTCCATGCGGCGTGATCGCAACAGTGGGAGCCGTCCAGGACAGCTCATCTTACAATCGAATGAATTGCAGCTGCCGAATTGATCTCCATAAACATGACGCGGCTGTAGAATGAAGCAGGGTCGAAACGAAGCAGTTCCCGGACAATTGGCGTCCGGCCAGACACTTCGGTTCGGCCCTTTCTCATGCGCATTTCTAGAAACGCCTAGTACGGATACAGGTCTGGACTAGGTCCACTCATCGCCAGCGACATGTATTCCGAAATGATTGCGAATCGTTTTTGATGCGGTGCCTGACGGCACCTATGATCCGCTCGCGAAGCTCGCTGACTTATATATCTCTTATTTACATCGCCCGGGGAGCGAAGCGACGCCGGCGCTGAGGGCTGACGGCTGGCACGCCTCGCGCTGATGACTTGCTGATTGTAATAACTGGTCGCGAGGTCTAATTAGCTTGGTGGTTGAATTGTTACTAATTAGCTTGGTGGTTGAATTGTTAGGCGGTGGAGCATCCACAGAGTCCGGGCACAATCGTGGACCCTCCCTAAATCTTCGAAACCAGCATTGCAGCTGGGAAAGCCTCACCCGCCCCTTGGCCTTTTGCTCGACGATCTCGCGGGACTCCGCATGGCTACGCCCATGCATCCGGACCGTTCGTTTTAACGCGCCGGCCGTCCTCACCGGCACCCCCGTACATGGCGGAACCCGGGGTTGGGCTCAGAATCCGTCACGGCTGCATGCTCATCGTGATCCTCTTTGCTTGACGTTGCGGCTTATCACCGCGACACGTGTGTTGCCACACGGCTATCCAACCAACTCCTGATCTTCGGCTGTTCGCCTACTTTCCTGCAGTTTTCCAGCAGGACAATCGCTCTGAATCCGGCACGCCGTCTCCGCCCAGAAGGGCCGAGGCGGCGCAGGGGTCACATGGAGGGCACTACCCCCGTCGAAGTCTCCGTAGAGACGGGACAATGAACCTGTACAGCTCAGTCTCCGATTAT
>CATWSG010000040.1 GCA_958353395.1 uncultured Collinsella sp. | reverse complement strand
GCATCGACCTGCGCCGATGCCCCCAACGTGGACACACATTTTGTCCTATAAGCCTCAAGCTTGCGGCAAGATTTTGGTCAAGTGGGCGGACAGGGATAGCAAAAAGGCCCCCGCAAAGCGGAGGCCTTAGGCAAGGCTATGTCGAGCTGCAGGATTCGCGCTACTCGCAGAGCGAAAGGGCGGCCTCGTCGGCAACGACAACGCAGTTGGTGTGCAGCTGCAGGATCGAAGCCGGGCACTCGGGGGTAACCGGACCATAGCACATGTCATGCACGGCCTGTGCCTTGGCCTCGCCGTTGGCGACGACCAGGATCATGCGGGCATACATGATGGTCTGGGTACCCATGGTGTAGGCCTGACGGGGTACGTCGTCGATGCTGTCGAACAGGCGGCTGTTGGCCTGAATGGTGCTCTCGGTGAGGTCGACACAGTGCGTACCCTTGGAGAAGTGGTCATCGGGCTCGTTGAAGCCAATGTGACCGTTGTTACCGATGCCGAGCAGCTGCAGATCAGGGTAACCGGCAGCAGCGACGATCTTGTCGTACTCAGAGCAGGCAGCGGCAGCGTCGGGATTGGAGCCATCGGGCACATGCGTGTTGTTCAGGTCGATGTTAATGTGATCGAAGAAGTTCTCACGCATAAAGTAGTGGTAGCTCTGGGGATCGTCGTGCGAAAGGCCACGATACTCGTCGAGGTTGTAGGTGCTGACCTCGGCAAAGTCGACGTCACCCTTCTCGTACCAAGCGGCGAGCTGCTTGTAGGCACCAATCGGGGTGGAGCCGGTGGCAAGACCCAGCACGCAATCGGGCTTGAGGATAACCTGGGCCGAGATGATATTGGCGGCCTTGCGGCTCATATCCTCGTAGTCTTTAGCTTTAATGATCTTCATTACGCGTCCTTTCTCGTACAAGAGAGGCAAGGCTCCCCTTACAAGCACTTGCCCGCGGCCCGCGTCGGCCGCAACCAACGTGTGCGGCCACCAGGGCGAGGTCGCGTAATGTATATGTCTCGTGTCTACCCGCGTCGAGGCCCCTGCCCGTCCACGGTGACCCAAAGCTGTTTAGCTTCGGACAAATCCCATCTTGCCACGGAGGGCGTCCTCTTTCAAGGGCGCCCTCCGTAAACGTGTTTGAATTGTAGGCTAAAGGCAAAGCGCCTTGCTAGCGCTCGCGAGCGACGATGAGTTGGTCCATCTCCTCGACATGCTCGCCAACGGAACCCTTGATGCTCGAGAACTCAACGGAGTTGCACACCAAGATGGGAACCGTCACATCGTAGCCCTCGGCAGCAATTGCCTCGCGATCGAACTCGATGAGTACATCGCCCTTATGGACGATGTCACCCACTTGCGCATGTACGGTAAAGTGCTTGCCCTCGAGCTGAACAGTGTCCAAACCAACGTGGATGAGCACGTCTAGGCCATCGACCGTGTTGAGCGCAACGGCGTGTCCCGTGGGAAAAATGGCCTCGACCTTGGCGTCTGCCGGCGCAATCACGCGCGTGCCGGTAGGCTGAATCGCCACGCCCTGGCCCAAAAGGCCGGTGGCAAACGTCTGGTCATTGACCTCGGACAACGGAATGACATCACCCGAGATGGGAGCATCCAGCGTAAGGACTCGACCACGCATACCAAAAGACCTTAGGACTTTAGTGAACATGCTCCCCCTCGGACATACCAATCAATCAAAATAACCTTGTCAGTTTACCACTTGGCACCCGTTTTTGGCCATTAGGGAAGTTCGCGCTTGACAACCTCGACGATATCGTCAACAACACGCTGGGTCAGCTCGTGCGTCTCCGCCTCGGCCATAACGCGAACCAGCGGCTCGGTACCGCTCGGGCGCACCAAGATGCGGCCGCGACCGTTGAGCTCCTTCTCGGCGGCAGCGACGGCGTCCCAAATGGGCTGGCAATCGTCCAGGCCGGCCTTGTTGTCCGAATGCACGTTGACGAGCACCTGCGGGTACTTCTTCATGATGCCGGCAAGGTCGGTGAGGGTGCGACCGGTGCGCTTGAGCACGGCCAGAAGCTGCAGGGCCGTCACCAAGCCGTCGCCGGTGGTGTTGTGCTCCAGGAAGATGATATGGCCGGACTGCTCGCCGCCGATGACGGCACCGTCCTCGAGCATGCGCTCAAGAACATAGCGGTCGCCCACGGCGGTCTGAACCATCTCAAAGCCCTGCTCCTTCATGGCGATGGAGAAGCCCAGGTTGCACATGACGGTCGAGACGATCTCGGAGTTGGCGAGCTTGCCGCGAGCGGCCAGGTCGGAGCCACAGATGGCAAGAATGTAGTCGCCATCGATCTCGTTGCCCTCACTGTCCACGAACAGCACGCGATCGGCATCGCCGTCGTGGGCCAGGCCGATATCGGCGTGGGTGCGCAGCACGAGCTCGCGCAGGGGCTCAAGATGCGTGGAGCCGCACTCGACGTTAATGTCGGTGCCGCAGTAATCGGTGTTGATGGCATGCACCGTGGCGCCCAGGCGCTGCAGCGCGGCAGGCGTGGTCTGGCAGGAAGCACCGTGACCGCAGTCGACAGCAACAACCAGGCCGTCGAGCTTAAGGCCGTCGAGCGTGCTGATGGCATGATCGACATATGCCTTACGGGCGTCCTTCATCTTGATGATGTGGCCCACGCCGGCACCGGTCGGCAGCGTGTCGGCAGCCATGGCCTCCTCGGACATGACCCAGGCGCTGATCTCTTCCTCGACAGCATCGGGAAGCTTCATGCCCTTGCGGCTAAAGAACTTGATGCCGTTGAACTCCGGCGGATTGTGCGAAGCAGAGATGACGATGCCGCCATCGAGCTCGTTTTGAACAGTGAGCAGCGCCACGGCGGGCGTGGGGATAACGCCGCAGCAGTGCGGGCGGCCGCCCTCGGCCATAATGCCGGCGGTCAGAGCACTCTCGAGCATGGTACCCGAAAGACGCGTGTCGCGGCCGATGCAGATGTCCGGACCAAGGAACTTGGTCGCCGCGCGGCCCAGGCGAAATGCGAGGTCGCACGAAAGATCGGCGTTGGCGACACCACGGACACCATCGGTACCGAAGATGTTCTGGGGCATAGGATCGCTCCTTCCCAAGTGGGCAAAACGCAGTCGCCCACCCTAGTCGAAAAAGAAAAGCGGGACCCGCCGAGCAATCGGCAGGCCCCGCTTGTACATTGTATCTCGTAAGGAGATAAAACCTTAGCGCTTGGAGAACTGGGGAGCGCGGCGGGCCTTCTTGAGGCCGTACTTCTTGCGCTCGACCACGCGAGCATCGCGCGTAAGGAAACCGGCCTTCTTGAGGTCAGCACGGTAGTCGCCAGCGTTCAGAAGAGCGCGAGCGATGCCCAGGCGCAGAGCGCCGGACTGGCCGGAGATGCCGCCGCCATCGCACAGAGCGATAACGTCGAACTGACCGGCGGTGTCGGTCACCTTGAAGGGAGCAAGGGCGTTCTCAACGAGCTGATGACGGCCGAAATACTGCTCGGCGTCACGCTTGTTGATGGTCACCTTGCCGGTGCCGGGGACGAGACGGACGCGGGCGACGGCGTTCTTACGACGGCCGGTACCCTGGTAGACAACGGTGTTCTCAGCCATCTTTAAGCCTCCAGCTCAATCTTCGTGGGGTTCTGGGCAGCGTGCGGATGCTCGGCACCAGCGTAGACCTTAAGCTTGGTCATCTGGGCACGGCCGAGGGTGGTCTTGGGCAGCATGCCGCGAACGGCACGCTCGATGACCTTCTCCGGGTGCTTCTCCATAGCCTGGCGGAAGCTCTCAGCCTTGAGGCCGCCGTTGTAGCCGCTGTGGCGATAATAGGTCTTCGTGTCGGCCTTGTTACCGGTAAGCTGGACCTTATCGGCGTTGATGACGACAACGAAGTCGCCGCAGTCGCTGTTGGGCGTGAACTGGGGCTTGTTCTTACCGCGCAGGATCATTGCGATCTGGGTGGCAAGACGGCCCAGGACAGCACCATCGGCGTCGACGAGAACCCAGTTGCGCTGGACCTCGCCCTGCTTGGCGTAGTGAGTCGATTTCGAAATCACTTAGACTCCTCCATGTACAGTACGTGTTGTTACAGAGATTCACGGGGCTCTGCAAGTAACCCGTCCATATTACCCCGCTCGCCGCCCGAGTCAACAGGTATTTTGGCTCCGACCAGAGTTTCTGCACATGTCGTCCATGGGTCATGACGTCGCGACACTAGCGCTCGACAAACTCCTGGATTTCCGCGAGCAAACGCTTTGCCTCCTGGCGACCTTGAATATACAGGTCGAGGAGCTTTGCCGGATCGTGCTCAACATGGCCGACCTCGACCGGCTTTTGCGGAGCGACGACCAACGCACGGCCCTCGCGCTCATACTTCCACAGGTGCATGCGCTGGATGTTATAGCGGTCGTGGCGCGTCTCGATAGCCTCGAGCAGGTAGGGGTAGTCGGCATAGCGGGCGCGTGCGGCGGGCATAAACTCGTAGGGCTTTTTCTCGTACGAGCGGTCCTGCGTGACAATAACAACCGCGCGATCGAAGCCCGCTTCCTCCAGCACGTGCTCGATGGGGACCGAATCGGCTACGCCGCCATCGACGTATTTGTGCCCGTCAATCTCGACCGGCGGCGTCACCAGCGGCAGCGACGTCGATGCGCGCACGGCGTCGAGGTCAAGTACGGCGCTTTTGACCGGCAGGTACGTGGCGGTTCCAAAGAGCATGTCCGTCGCGACGGCGTACATCTCGATGGGGCTCGCGTCGAACGTTTCATTGTCAAAGGGGTCCAGGCGGTCCTGGACATCGTTGAAGATAAAGTCGTAACCCACAATAGAGCCCGTGGACGCAAACGATGCGGCGCCCATGTAGCGGCTGTCGTTGCAGAAAGCCAGGTTGATGCGGTTGGCACGGCCGATCTGGTGCGACTTGTAGTTCACGCCGTTGAGGGCGCCAGCCGATACGCCATATACCGCCGGAATCTCGACGCCGGCCTCCATGAGGACGTCGAGCACGCCGGCGGTAAACTGCCCGCGATAACTTCCGCCCTCCAAAACGAGCGCGACCTTGCCGGCGTTCTTTGCCTTATCTTCTGCAGTCATATTGACCTCCTGCGATTGCGTTTTGGCTTTCTTCTACCCAGTTTTGGGATGGAGGGCGCATGGGTTTTGGAGTTGAGAAGGGCGTGGCGGTCAAGCCAACCCCAGAGCATGAGTTGCCCCGGGGAAAGCACGTCCCAGTCTGAGGGGCGATTCTGGGATGAATTTTCCGCTAGCCATTCATTTGGAAACTGCATCCCATTCTGAATGAGGATTCCGGGATGTACTTTCCGCTTGAACTGCCATTGGAAAAGCATGTCCCACTCTACGGCTCGATTCCGGGTCGTAGTTTCCGCTTGAGGCGCCATCCGGAAACTACGTCCCAGTCTGAGTGCGGATTCCGGGACGCACTTTCCGCCTGGGCCGCCATTGGGAAAGCGCGTCCCACCCTGCGTTGCCGTAGCGTTTTCTTTACGCCCGCGCCCTGCATAGAGTTCGATTCTCCGCGGGTTTGGGGTTCCATTGATGCGGCGCATGGCAGGCTGAGATTCGATAACATCGTATCCGTTTTGAGTCGGAAGTTTGCGCGGAGAATCCGCGTATTTGCTTCGCAAATACGCACCGGCTTCGGCCGCCTACCGGCGTCCTCGCCCGCTCGCTACAAACGCTTCGCGTTTGCTTAACGCTCGCGCCCTGCATAGAGTTCGATTCTCCGCGGTACGGACTAGAAATAAAAAGGCAGGTAGATATAAATATCTACCTGCCTGTTACGTATGGTGGAG
>CATWSG010000039.1 GCA_958353395.1 uncultured Collinsella sp. | reverse complement strand
CTGCAGCTTGGAGAGGATTTGGCCCACTAGGTTCACAAACACGAGCGCCAGAATGTAGGGACCAAAGACCTCGAATACTTGATCGCCCGTCACGGGGCCCGCTTGGACGCGGTCGACGATGAGGGCCATCACATAGGTGTTGGCAAACGTGAGCAAAAAGATATAGCCCGCCGACGAGAACACCGAGAGAAAGACGATCAGAGGTTGCGTGCGCGTGACATCCCAAAAACGCCGCAGCGTGCGGCGCACGGTCGAGCGCTTGAGCGGACTAGTGCTTCTCTGAGACATGGGCTTCCTTTCGCGTCTGACAGGGCGAAACGCCATTGTTGCACACTAAAGCGCACTTCAGGCAAGCACGATGCGAAAAGCGGCCGCGCCGCGCACTTGCGCAGGCACCCCGCCGTCAGATGCAGCTAGTCCTCGCCTTTTTGGTCTGCGAGCAAGTCTGCGGACTCCAAGCCCAAAATCTCGTCGGCCTCCTGCGCGTCTTCCAGCGCGTCGATATCCTTGAGCTTGCGCTCCATAACGTTGGTGCGCGTGGTGATGATGCCCTCGACCGTCTTTCCTGCGGTCTCGATCTGCTGTTGGGCGCGGCGCAGCGCCGCCTGATAGCGCGGTAGCTCGGCCTTGACGGCAGAAAGCACGCGCAGCACGTCATCGGTGCGCTTTTGTAGCCTAAACGTCTGGTAGCTCATCTGCAGACTGTTGAGAATGGCCGCCATGGTGCTGGGGCCGGCAACGTTGACGTGATAGTCGCGGCCCAGGGTCTCGATAAGCCCGGGGCGACTGACGACCTCGGCATACAGGCCCTCAAACGGCACGAACATGATGCCAAAATTGGTCGTCGCGGGCACGCTCAGGTACTTTTCACAGATGTCCTTGGCCTCGCGCTTCACCATGGCGTCAAGCGTCTTGCGCGCAGCGGCAACGGCCTCCGCGTCGCCCGACTCCTGGGCGTCGAGCAGGTGCTCGTACGCATCGCCGGGAAACTTGGAGTCGATTGGTAGCAGCACGGGGTCGCCCTCGTCCACCGGCAGCTTGACGGCAAACTCAACGCGCTCCGAGGCACCGGGCTTGGTGGCGACATTTTCCAGATACTGGTCGGGCGTAAGGATGTCCGCCAGGATTGCGCCCAGCTGCACCTCACCCAAAATGCCACGCGCCTTGACGTTGCCCAGCACGCGCTTAAGGTCGCCCACGCCAGTGGCGATAGACTGCATGTCGCCCAGGCCCTTGTACACGGCCTCGAGCTGGTCGCTCACCTGCTTAAACGATGCAGACAGGCGATCGTTGAGCGTACGGGAGAGTTTCTCGTCCACCGTCGCGCGCATCTGATCGAGCTGCACGTTGTTGTCCTTGCGGATGGCGCCCAGCTGGGCATCGACCGTCTCGCGCACCTTGTCCAAGCGGTGCTCGATGCCCTCGCGGTTGGCGCCAAGCTGTTGGGCCGTCTCGCGGCGCAGGTCATCCATACGGTCGCCAGCCTGCGAGAACTCACGCGCGATGGTCAGGTAGCGCTGCTGCTCTACGGCGGCGTCGGTCGTCTGCTGCTGCGCAATGGCGTTTGCCGTGCGGCGGGTTTCTGCCAACGCGACGTTCAGGGTATCGAGCGCGTTGTTGGCCTGCTCGAGCGCAGCCAGCATCTCTGCCCCACCATCGCCGCGCCCCCGCAGCTCGACGCGAAGGCCCTTAAGCTGCAGGGCACAAGCCACAGCAACCCCCACTGCCACCAAGGCGATCACAACAAGCACGATATCAATAGCAGACATAGACTCCGCCCAATAAACTCAATCGACCACCAATCAAAACCGCGATCAATCTTACCCCGCCGCACGCACCGAGCGCTCCACGGGAATCGGGCAAATGGATTTTGGGCCACAGGCATCAAAACGCT
This sequence comes from uncultured Collinsella sp., assembly GCA_958353395.1. GTDB lineage: Bacteria > Actinomycetota > Coriobacteriia > Coriobacteriales > Coriobacteriaceae > Collinsella. Next base: position 4,032 of record CATWSG010000039.1, on the reverse strand, counting down.
AACTCTCCCAGCCGGCGCGGATGGTTGTTATGACATCGCCTAGGCGCTGGCCGAGGGCTGACAGATGTTGGAGCACTTCACTGGGCGAAGCACCGTTTAGGATGCAGGTGAGCGCATACGAGACCAAGAAAATCGCCGCAAGTCCTAACGGAATGAGCACGACCATCGCTAATGTGCGCAGGCGCTGGCCCATGCGGCGGTGACGCGTGCGGCGTTTGTCGAACGCAAGCTCCTGCGCATATGAATCTTGTTGTACGGAATAGTTCTCTGGCGCCGATCCGCCCGCAGGCGAAACCGTGGGCGTGGCATTTTGCGCAGGGGGCTGAGCGGCTACCCCTTGCATTTGCATCTCCATGAGCCGTTGCTGCTGGCGCAACATGCGCTCAGCTTGTTGCTGCGGAGTCTCAAGAAACAGGTCCATGCTGGCCTCCTCAATCGGAGCATTCGACGCTTACGCCCAGCATCCCGCACCGCCAAGGCAACGGCAACGCAATCCGTAGCAATAGCTGCAAAGTTTCTTGTTGACAAAAGCTGTCGAAAACCTCAACAACTCCCCTACCAGCACTTTCTCTGAGCTTTTTTATCGAATGATCTTTTGCCCTTCCGCTAACCCGCCAACTAACCAAAAGCTGACCAAAAGCTTGACGAAAATTGTGAAGACCGGGACCCCATACAAAAACGTGCCGCCCCTAAAGGGGCGGCACACAAACTTTTTTATCAGCTTTTCAGTAACGAGCACGCGACGACCCGAAGCCGGAGCGCAGGGCGGGGAAACCTTTGCCTCGCGCGACCCTGCGAAGCCGTGAGCGAGAGGGAAAGGTTTCCCCGCCCTGCGCTCCGTGGTCGGTGAGGACAGACTACATGCCCGCGAGACCTCGTGCGGCGGCGGCACACATAAACGCCAGGGCCAGGATCACGAGCGAACCGACAATATCTGCCAACACGCCCACAACACGGCGCTCGATAAGCCAGCTCTCGAAGTGCGGGGCAACATTGCGCCAAACACGCCACAACAAGATACCCATGCCGATGACGCCGGGAATATTGAGCAGCAAGATCTCGGAGCACAGAAGACCGATCAGGTTGCCGGCGGCAAAACCAGCGTCGCCCTCGCAGTATTTGCGATAAATCATGTACAGCATGTACGCCACAAACGGCTGCAAGCAGGCGGAGATAAACGTAACCACCATCGAGGGGTCCTGCGAAAAGACCTCGCTGAGCTTATCGACACTCGTGGCATCTTTCGAAGCCAAGAACAAGCCAATGACCACCACGGGCACCACGCCCAAGATAACCTCGACCAGAGTAAACAACTTAGCAGTCAGATCCTCGCTAGCCGTATTGAGGTGAGGCGCCCACTCAGGATGAGCATGCGCGCCAACCTTCTTGTCCTTCTCGACACGATCGACCTTTTTACCCTCGGCAACCCGACGACCAGGATCCTTGCGAGTCCCCGCCGCAGCAACCCGAGCCCGAGACTTCTTACCCATAACCAACACCTCACAAGAGGAAACGAATAGCCAACGCTACCCAGTGTACCCCACCCATGAACGGTGCCGTCCCAACCGGCTCCCATACAAAAACGTGCCGCCCCAAAAGGGGGCGGCACGCAAACTTCTAATCAGCTTTTCAGTAACGAGCACGCGACGACCCAACGCGGGCCGGGAGGGCAGGACTACCTTCCCTCAACGCGACCCTGCGAAGCCGTGAGCGAGGAGGGAAGGTAGTCCTGCCCTCCCGGCCCAGCTCACGCTAGCGCCACGCGCTAGTAGTTCACCACCTGCTCCTCAAAATACGCCTTGGGATGGTTGCACACCGGGCACACCTCGGGCGCCTCGGCACCCACATGCAGGTGCCCGCAGTTCAGGCACTTCCACACCTTTACGCCCTCGCGCTCAAACACTTCGCCCGACTCGATGCGCTCGACGAGTTTATTGTAGCGCTCCTCATGGGCCTTCTCGACGGCACCGACGCCACGGAACTTTGCGGCGATCTCGGCAAAGCCCTCTTCCTCGGCGGTCTTGGCAAACTCGTCGTACATCGTGGTCCACTCGTAGTTCTCGCCTGCCGCGGCATCACGCAGGTTGTCCAGAGTGCCCGGAACGGCACCGTCGTGCAGATACTTAAACCACAGCTTAGCGTGCTCGGACTCGTTGCCCGCGGTCTCGGCAAAGATATTCGAGATCTGAACGTAGCCGTCCTTCTTGGCCTTGGATGCATAGTAGCGATACTTGGTATGCGCCTGCGACTCACCGGCAAAAGCGGCCTCGAGGTTCTTCTTGGTTTGGGAATTCTCAAAATCCATAGGTGTACTTCCCTTCAACACATGCCGCCCGTAGGCTTCGAGCGGCCCTATCTTTAGGATGCCCCCATGCCGAGAATCTAAACCTTACAATCTCGTTCTTCAAATTCAAGCGAGCTAGACGCTCAGCCAGCGATTACCCTCGACGCGGCAGAATCCCTCGCGTTCCAGGTCGGCAAGAATGCTTGCAACCAGCTCGCGCTCGACCGGCTCTCGGCCGGCTGCCGCCTCCATCTCGTTAACGCCTGCAACGGCTTCATCGAGCGTAATACCCGCCGGCTGCCCATCGCGCGCTGCCAGCAGCATGCGCACGATGTGGGCGCGCTTTTGACGACGCGAACCCTCAAACTTGGACTGGCGGCTATAGCCCGCCGATCGCCTAGACGGATTGGGCAACGTCTTCTTAAGATACGCACCATAATCCAGCAGCGCGTAATACCACGCGCGCGGCGTGTCGGCGTCGTCTTGAGGCGCGGCAAAGGGGGCAATCTCGTCCGCCGTCGCACCGGGAGCCGCCGGGCAGGCCGCCTGAATCAGCGGCACCAGCTCGCGATCGGGAACAGCCGGCACGTCGGGAAAGAAATGGTGCAGAAAGACCGTGCGCACGTTGGTCTCCAGATACACGCCCGGAAGATCGAACGCGAACGACCGAATGCCCTGCGCCGTCGCCGGCCCAATACCGGGCAGGGCGACCAGATCGCGCGTCTCGCGCGGGAACTCCCCGCCCCAGTCCTCTACTAGCCGCTGTGAAGCCCTGTGAAGTGCCAGAGCACGACGGTTGTAGCCCATGCCCTGCCAAGCGTCCAAAACGTCCGAGGGTGCCGCCTGCGCAAGTGCCTGCACAGTCGGGAAGCGCTCGAGCCACGCCGGCATGCGCGTCTCCACGCGCGGCACCTGCGTCTGCTGCAGCATGACCTCGGAGAGCCAAATAATGTACGGGTCACGCGTACGTCGCCACGGAAGGTCGCGATAGCGCAGGACCCCTTCCGATCGAATCATCGAACGAAAGGGGTCCTGAATCATATCTATGCTCCTTATGCGGCGTTATTCCTCCTGGCAAGCACACGCACAGGCGGCGTACTCGGGAAACGCATCGCGGTCGGCAAACTTGGGGTCGACGGCCGGGAACTGGCGGTGAGCGACGATATCGCCCAGCGAAACGGAATCGAGGTAGTCGCGCATCAACGCTTGAGCTCCGGCCCACAGGGGATGATAGCAGCACGTACCCATGCGTGCACAGTCGCCATCGGGTGCGGTGCAATCATTCATAACCATAGGACCCTGAACGGCCTCGACGACCTGACGAATGGTGACGTCGTCCGGGCTGACCTTAAGACGCATGCCGCCACGGACGCCGCGCAGGCTCTCCACGATGCCAGCCTGAACCAAGCCATGCTGAATCGAACGCGCGAACGAATAGGGCACGTTGACCTCTTCGGCGGCAGTGCGAACAGAAAGCAGCCGCTCCGGCTCCTCGGCAAGCATCGCAAGCATGCGAAGGGCATAGTCAGTCTTCCTCGATATGTCCATTTTTCCCCTTTCAAGGAATAGGAACAGCTCGAACGGGCTCCGGGGCCGAGCTTACGTCGAGACGCCAAACGAATGCCAGGACAGCCAAATAGCAAATCGGGTGTCCACTGGATGCCGAGCCTGAAGTTGATTGCATCAATACCGGCCTACAGCGAAACTTAGTATAACCTAACCCCCTGCCCCATTAAACAGGTGTTGTG
>CATWSG010000038.1 GCA_958353395.1 uncultured Collinsella sp. | reverse complement strand
CCGCACATGTGCGGATGAATGTGGGAGGTGTTCGGATAAAGTCGATAATCAAGGTTTAAGTCTGTCCCCAATGAATGGGTCGGTGCCCTTTGTGCGGAGGTTGCTTTGATGCTTTATACTGGTGCAGTTAGACATCCATCCTGCAATCGAGGAGATTTCCATGGCATCAGACGTTCGCGTCCGCTTTGCACCCTCACCGACGGGCAAGCTGCACATTGGCGGCGCCCGCACCGCTATCTATAACTGGGCTTTCGCCCGTGCTAACGGCGGCACGTTCATCCTGCGCATCGACGACACCGACCCCACCCGCTCCACCGACGAGAACACGCAGATCATCCTGCGCGCCATGCGTTGGCTGGGCCTGGACTGGGACGAGGGTCCCGAGGTGGGCGGCGATTTTGGCCCCTACGCCCAGACCGAGCGCTTGGACCTGTACAAGCAGGCCGCCCAGAAGCTTTGGGACGAGGGCAAGGCCTATCCCTGCTTCTGCACCAAGGAGCAGCTCGACGCCGACCGCAAGGCCGCGCAGGAGCGCAAGGACCCCTTCCAGGGCTATCAGCGCCGTTGCCGCGATCTTGATCCCGAGGAGGCCCGCCGCCGCATCGAGGCCGGGGAGTCCTACGTACTGCGCATCAAGGTGCCCGAGGACCGCGGCGACGTCGTCATCCACGACGCCGTCCACGGCGAGGTGACCTTCGACGCCAAGGAGCTCGATGACTTTGTCATCTTCCGCTCCGACGGCACGCCCACGTACAACTTCGCGACCGTCGTCGACGACGCCATGATGAAGATCACCCACGTCATCCGCGGCGACGACCACCTGTCCAACACCCCGCGCCAGGTCATGGTCTACGAGGCCCTCGGCGCGCCCGTGCCTACGTTCGCCCACATCTCCATGATCCTGGGCGCCGACGGCAAGAAGCTCTCCAAGCGCCACGGCGCCACCTCGGTGGAGGAGTACCGCGACGCCGGCTACCTGTCCGACGCCTTCGTCAACTACCTGGCGCTGCTCGGCTGGTCGCTCGACGGCGAGACCACGATCATCCCGCGCGATGTCCTGGCCAGCAAGTTCTCGCTCGACCGCATCTCCAAGAACCCGGCGACCTTCGACCCCAAGAAGCTCGATTGGGTCAACGCCGAGTACATCAATGGCATGTCCGATGCTCAGTTTGCCGACGAGATCATGGTCCCCGAGCTGCACGAGGCGGGTCTCATCGAGGGTAATGTCGAGTATGGCGAGGATTGGATCGATGCGCTTGCCGCCATCGTTAAGCCGCGCACCAAGATGCCGACCGACGCCGTGACCGTCGCCGCTCCCATCTTCGCTACGGCCGAGACGCTCGAGTATGACGAGAAGTCCGTCAACAAGGGCCTGGCCAAGGAGGGCATGGGTGCCATCCTGGACGCCGCCAAGGTCGCGCTCGAGGGCGTTACCGAGTGGACAGCCGCGAACATCGACGCTGCGCTTGAGCCGCTGCCCGAGCAGATGGACCTTAAGAAGCGCGTGGTGTTCCAGGCTGTGCGCGTCGCCGTCTGCGGCAACATGGTAAGCCCTCCGCTGGGCGAGACCATGGCGCTCGTCGGCCGCGACGACTGCCTGGCGCGCATCGCCCGCGCCCGCACGATGGCGCTGTAGCAGCCGCGCAAACGTATGTATCCGAGCCCCGTTCACCCGAGCGGGGCTCTTGTTTCTGTAGACGTATGGGATGGGAGGTACAGGGACCATGGCCGAGCAACTGTCGCTGTTTGGTTTGCCGGAACCGGAGGAAGCTCCGAAGTCCGCGGCTCCTGCCGCCGCCCCGGCGCAGCCCGAGCCCGCACCTGAGCCCATCGCCGCCTATGCGAGCGTGGTTCTCGACATCCCGACGCGTGCGCTGTCCGAGCCGTTTGCCTATGGCATTCCTCAACCCCTTGCTAGCGAAGCGCAGATTGGATCAACGGTCCTGGTCCACTTTGGTAACCGTGCCGCCGCGGGCTATATTGTCGACATTGCGCCTGAGCTGGGCGACCTACAAGGCAACATCGCCCTCGACCCCGCACGCATCAAGCCCATCGAGGCTATCCTCAGCAAACCGCTCTTTACTGTCGAGGCTGCCCGTATCGCACGCTGGATGAGCCGCGAGTATGTCGCGACGCTTTCCGAGTGCCTGCGTTTGTTCTTGCCCCCGGGTGGAAGTCCGCGCGTGGTCAAGGGCGATGACGGCGTGTGGACGGTTGAGCGCCCCGCCGTCAAGCCTATCCAAAACCGCTGGGTCATGCTCACGCCCGAGGGTTTCGACTACACGCCGCCCAAGACAGCGGTTCGCCAACGTCAGCTCATCGAGGCGCTCCAATGCGGCCCGGTCACGACGCGCGACCTCAACCTGCTCTATAACAGCATGTCGGCGACCATCAAGGCGCTCGAAAAGCGCGGCGTCGTGGTGGTGGAGGAGCGTCGCGCCTGGCGTGGCTGCAGCGAGCAGACCACACTGTCTTCGGCAAGCGGCAAGGCGCCGGTCGCGCTAACCAATGGCCAGCAGCAGGCGCTCGCGCATATTGAGCGCGCCCGTCTGGACGCTCATGGCGACGTGGTGCTGGTCGACGGCGTCACCGGCTCCGGCAAAACCGAGGTTTACCTTTCGGCGATTGAGCGCGTGCTGGCCGCCGGCCGTTCGGCATGCGTTCTGGTGCCCGAGATCTCGCTGACGGCCCAGACCGTCGGCCGCTTTCGCTCGCGCTTTGGCGAGACGGTTGCCGTGTTCCATTCGCGCCTTTCGGCCGGCGAGCGTCTGGACCAGTGGGATATGGTCGCCAGCGGTGCGGCCCGCGTGGTCGTCGGCGCCCGCTCGGCGCTCTTTTGTCCGCTCAGCGACCTTGGTCTCATCATCATCGACGAGGAGCACGAGACTAGTTACAAGCAGGGCTCCAGTCCGCGCTACCACGCGCGCGAGGTGGCGGCCGAGATGGCGCGACGCTACCGCTGCCCGCTCGTGTTGGGCTCCGCCACGCCTTCTGCCGAGGCCCTCGACCGTTGCCGCCGCGGCACGTATAACGGTTCCACCTGGACGCGCGTCGAGATGCCCGAGCGCCCGGGACACGCTGTGCTGCCTACGGTTCGGGTCGCCGACCTGCGCCGCGAGTTCTCGCATGGCAGCCGCTCCATGTTCTCAAAACCGCTGATGGAAGGCTTGGAACGCGTGGTCGAGCGCTGCGAAAAGGCCGTGCTGTTGCACAACCGCCGTGGCTTTGCGCCGTTCTTGATGTGCCGCGAGTGCGGATGCGTCCCCACCTGCAATCACTGCTCCACCGCGCTTACGTATCACGAGCGCACGCACACGCTGCAGTGTCACACTTGCGGATCGTCCTGGCGCGTGCAGCCCTATCCGGCGGCCACGAGCCGTTGCCCCAAATGTGGCAGTCGCTACCTGGCAAAAATGGGTCTGGGCACGCAGCAGATCGAGGACGCACTGCACCAGATGCTTCCCGAGGATGTCGCCATTATTCGCATGGATGCCGATTCCACGCGCGGCAAGGATGCGCACAAAAAGCTGCTCGAGCAGTTCGATGCGGCGGATTGCGCCGTGTTGCTGGGCACCCAAATGATCGCAAAAGGTCTCGACTTTCCCGAGGTCACGCTCGTGGGCGTGGTCAATGCCGACTTCGCCCTCAAGCTGCCGGACTTCCGCGCAGGGGAGCGCGCCTACGATCTGCTGGAGCAAGTCGCCGGCCGTGCCGGTCGTGGTGATCGCCCCGGCGAGGTCATCATCCAGACCTACCTGCCCGAGGACCCGGTCATTCGCGCCGTCGCTGAGCATGACCGTTCGATCTTTACCGACTACGACCTGGACCAGCGCCGCGACGCGCTGTACCCGCCGTTTGTTCGCCTGGTCAACATCTTGGTGTGGTCGGCGAACCGAGACGAAGCGCAGGACTACATCGGGCGCATTGCAAAGCTCCTCAAGCGCCGTTGGCATGCTGCCGCGCCCGACTTTTTGCGGGCGGGGAGTGCCGTGCCGCAGGTGCTGGGCCCGGCTTCGTGTGTAATCGAGAGAGCCAAGGACCGTTACCGCTTCCATCTGCTTGTGAAGTCGCCCGTGGGGTACCATATTTCTGATGATATCGACGCCTGCCTCAAAGAGGTGGGCTCTGCGCGCGGCGTGAGCGTGAGCGTTGACGTCGATGCCTATGATTTGATGTAACAACCCGAAAGGATGGCCATGGAAGCCAACGGAATCGTACTGTCGCCCGACCCTCGTCTGCGCCAGGAGTGCGCTGTCATCGAGGAGATCACTCCGGCGATCGAGGCGCTTGCCGAGAAGATGAAGAAGATGATGTTCGAGAACGGCGGTTGCGGCCTGGCTGCCCCGCAGATCGGCGAGCTCATTCAGCTTGTCACCATCGACTGCGACTACAGCGACAAGAACGACTACGATCCGTACGTGCTCATCAATCCCGTCATTGTTGAGCAGAGCGACTATCTGGTGCCCTTTAGCGAGGGTTGCCTTTCCATTCCTGGCATTAGCTGCGAGATCGAGCGTCCCGATCATGTCGTCGTCGAGGCGTACGACCTGGATGCCAACCTGATTCGCTACGAGGCCTCGGGTGACCTGTTCTGCGTGTGCCTGCAGCACGAGATCGATCACCTGCACGGCAACACCATGTTTGAGCGACTGAAGCCGATGCAGAGGATCAAGGCCGTCAAGGAGTACCAGGACGCCCTGGCCCGCGGCGCTCGACCGGGTGAGACGGAATAGGTTAATTGTCCGTCCCTGGGATGGGGCCCACACATATCATCCCGTGCTCAAACATTCTCGCTGCGCTGCGAAACTGCGCGCGGGACGATATGTGTGGGCCCCATCCCAGGGACTACGTTGTCGCTCTTCGTTTCGCCCGGGTGCCGTCGGGCCAGGGAGGGGCGTCTTCGCTGATAGTCTTTGTTGAGAGGGAGCTGCTTTTATGGCGGCTCTTTCTTTGGTTTTGGGTATATTTGTTTTTGTTGAAATGTTATTGCGGATGGGCTGGTGACTTGGCTTTCCGCCGCTATTTGTAGCCGTCTCGGCTTTGGTTGAGGGGAGACGTTCTTTATGCGTATTGTGTTTATGGGTACGCCTGATTTTGCTGTGCCTTCGCTTACTTCGCTTGTTGAGGCTGGCAATGAGATTGCGCTTGTTATTACTCGTCCTGATGCTGTTCGTGGGCGTGGTAAGAAGCTTGAGCCTTCTCCTGTTAAGGCTAAGGCGCTTGAGCTGGGGTTGCCGGTTGTTGAGGCTAATCGTATGACGGCCGAGGTTGTTGAGGCGCTTCAGGCTGCCCAGGCTGACATTTTCTGTGTGGCTGCCTATGGCTGCATTTTGCCTGATGAGGTGCTGCATATGGCGCCGCTCGGCATTGTGAATGTTCATGCTTCCTTGCTGCCTCGTTGGCGTGGGGCTGCTCCTATTCAGCGTGCCATTCTTGCTGGTGATGAGGTTGCTGGCGTTTCCATTATGCGTATTGGGCATGGCGTGGATACTGGTGCTTATTGTGCTCAGGCTTCCACGTCGGTTGCAGGTAAGCATGCCGAGGCACTGACTATGGAGCTTGGCGAGCTGGGCGGTAAACTGCTTGCCGATACGCTTCCTTCTCTTGCCGATGGCACCGCCGTGTGGACTGAGCAGGATGAGTCGCTCGTCACTCATGCTGCCAAGATTTCTAAGCTGGAGATGCGTCTGGATCCGCAGATGGCTGCGCTCGATTGCGTGCGTCATGTGCTCGCTTCGTCCGATACCGCGCCTGCTCGTTGCGTGATTGCCGGCAAGACCGTGCGCGTGCTCGATGCTGCGCTGGCCAATGTTTCGCTTGGCAAGGGCCAGGTTCTCGTTAAGGCCAAGCGTGTTTACCTGGGTCTTTCCGATGGCACGGTTGAGTTGCTCGAGGTTAAGCCTGATGGCAAGCGTGCTATGGCCGCTTCTGCTTGGGCTGCTGGCCTTCAGGGCGTCGATCTTTCGTGGGGTGTTTTGTCATGAGCAAGCTTTCTCCCGCGCGCAAGCTTGCGCTCGATGTGCTCATGGAGGCCGATCGCCGCTGCATGTATGCGCGTGACGTGCTGTCCTCTCGCGCATCGGCCAAGGCTATTGACCAGCGCGATTCCGCTTTTGCCGCCCGCTTGGCGCTGGGTGTTGCCGCCACGCAGGGTATTTTGGACGAGTTACTCGATCAGTTTCTCGATAAGCCAAAAAAGGTTGCGCCGCGTGTTCGCATGGCGCTTCGTATCTCGGCCTTTGAGATGCTCTATCTGCATACGCCTGGCCGCGTCGCCGTAAGTCAGGGTGTTGAGCTGGTTCGCTGCGGTGCTAAGTCCGCCGCTGGCTTGGCCAATGCTGTACTGCATAAGGTTGCTGACAATGTTGAGGACTTTGCAACGGCGTCCGATGTGGATGAGCCTGAGCGACGCTTGGTTCGTCTGTCGCGCCTGATGGGTCTGCCGCGTTGGCTGTGCGCTCGCATTATGGCATCGTTCGACACGCCTGAGGGTGCGCTTAACTTTGCCGGCAATCTGGCCCCTGCGCCGCTGGCCCTGCATGAGAACGCCTTTGCGACCAAGCCCGATCCGTATATCTCGCAGCTCGTCGCGCCCGTCTTCCCGGGCTGCCATGCCCCGGTAGATGCGCAGGTCACGGTTGCATCGGGCGTGTTTGAGCGTGCTGCCGCGGTGGCATCTGATCTCAACGCGCAGCTTATCGCCACAGCTGCCACGCGCCCTGGTAGCTGCCTTGAGATTGGTGCCGGTCGCGGTACCAAGACCTATGTAATGATGTGCCAGGCCAAGCGTGCGGGCTATGAACGTCAGCATACGGCGCTTGACCTGCATGATCGTAAATGTGATCAGAATCTCGCGCGCCTGCATAAGGCGGGTATTACGGGTGTTCGCACGGTCTCGGGCGATGCTTGCGAGCTTGATGAGGTGCTCACATCGTTTGATGCCATGCTTGGCAAGCCGGTTAAGTTCGACACAGTCTTTATCGATGCGCCGTGCTCGGGCACCGGCACCATGCGCCGTCATCCCGAGATCCCATGGCGTCTAACTGAGAATGACGTTACGACTGATTTGCCCAAACTGCAGCTGACGATGCTCAAGGAAGCTGCCGCGCGCGTGGCTGCCGGCGGCGAGCTCATCTATGCGACGTGCTCCGTCTTCGACGAGGAGAACACGCAGGTGGTGGATGCTTTCCTTGCTTCTCCCGAGGGTGCCGGCTTTAGCGTGGCACCGCTTTCCGAGGCACAGATTCTGCAACTCCCCGAGTTCGACCAGGCCAAGAAGCTCGTATCCGTACGCCAGAACGATCGAGGCCTCTTCCAAAGCGTGCCGGTAAACGCCGACTCCTACGACGGCCACTTCTGTGCCCGCCTGGTCCACAAGTAACGACTAAGTTGCGGTGAAATAGGGATTGAATAGCGGCTTAAGCCCGCCAAACAGTCCTTATTTCACCGCAACTCATAGAGCTACCTGCAACAGAAAGAGGCAGCCCCGCGATCGGTGTGAACTGCGCCCCAAATCTTGGACGCCCTAAATAGCGACTAGGCCGCAAGGGCCT
>CATWSG010000037.1 GCA_958353395.1 uncultured Collinsella sp. | reverse complement strand
CCAAATAGGAGCGTCAGGACGGAGGAAGCCCCGCAGCGCGTAGCGCGCAGCGGGGCTTCCGACATGTCCGAGGACGTTCTGAGAGATAGGCCCTTTTCCGTTTCCGGACGGCCCGGTGGGATCAGAGTACCCTTGCTGTTACTCTGCTTTGCCCACAGAGTTGAGGTTGGTCATGCGGATCTTAACCAGCTCGGTGATCTCACGCATGCCCTCCTTGGCCGGCTTCTTGGGATCGAAGCAGGCGGGGTTCTCGGCCATGTAGGCCATGAAGCCCTTGGTGTAGGCCTGACGCAGCTCGGTGGCGTAGTTAACCTTGCAGATGCCGTTCTTCACAGCCTCGGCAACCTGCTCATCGGGCACACCGGAGGTGCCGTGCAGGACCAGCGGCACGTCGACGACGTCGCGGATGGCCTTGACCACGGACTGCTCGATGTGCGGATCGCTCGTGTACACACCGTGGCTGGTGCCAACGCCAATTGCGAGGGAGGTGCAGCCGGTACGCTCGACGAACTCCTTGGCCTCGGCCGGATCGGTGTAGGGGCTCTCGCCCTCAACCGCGGGACCGTCGTCCTCCTTGCCGCCAACCTTACCGAGCTCAGCCTCGACGGGCACGCCCATGGCGCGGCCAGCGTCGGCGACGGACTTGGTCAGGGCGATGTTGTCCTCGAAAGACTCGTGCGAACCGTCAATCATGACAGAGGTGTAGCCAGTGCGGAAAGCCTGCATGCAGCGGTCATAGCCATCGCCGTGATCGAGGTGCAGAGCGACGGGCACGGAAGCGCGCTCGGCGGCAGCCTTGACCATGCCGTAGAAGTAGTCCAGACCAGCGGTCTTGATGGTGCCCGGGGTGGTCTGCATGATGACGGGGGACTTGGTCTCCTCGGCAGCAGCCAGAACGGCCATAACAAACTCGAGGTTCTCAACGTTGAACGCGCCGACGGCGTAGTGGCCGGCCTGAGCGTCCTTGAGCATCTTTTCGGTGGTAACAAGTGCCATGAGCGTTTGCTCCTCTCCCTCGCCCGCATCTGGACATCGGGCGTAGTTGTTCACAAGGCGTTTTACCTTGCGTTTTACTGCGCTCATTGTATGAAATTCAGCGGCTTTGCACGTGCGAGATATTGAGCCCATGCAGGTCAATACCGTCGTTTTTGAAAAGTAAACGGAAGGAATTGGAGCCGAGTGGGCGTGTTCGATATTGAATTTTGGGCGTTGAGCGTCTTTCTTTTATAGAAAAGATAAGTAATCGAAAGGTGTTCTCTTACTCAAAAAGAAAATGAACGAAAATAGAGTCAACACAATTCCTGCAAATTTAGCTGAGAATGGAGCAGACATGGCCCAAGCTACCAACCGTGCTTTTGCCGACGAACGCCGTACCGCCATCATGGAAATGCTCGAGCATAATGCCTCGGTGCAGGTAGCAGAAATCGCCCAGACCTTTGGCGTGTCCTCCGTCACCGCCCGCGCCGACCTGGACGCGCTCGCCGAAGCAGGCAAGCTGCGCCGCACACATGGTGGTGCCGTTTCGCTTCACAAGCGCCTGACCGTCTCCACGCAGGATCGCCGCATCAATGTCAACGTCGCCGCCAAGCAGGCCATCGCGCAAAGCGCCATCGAGCTCGTCAATGACGGCGACACGCTGCTCGTCGACTCGGGCACCACGGCGCTCGAGTTCGTCCGGCTCCTTGATCAGCGCGACGGCATCACCGTTATCACGGCCGACATTACCATCGCCGATTATATTGACGAGAGCATGCCCTCGGTCGATGTCGTCATGCTGGGCGGGGCACTGCGCAAAGGTCATCGCTATCTGTACGGCCCACTTACCATGCAGGCTCTCCAAATGGTCCACGCCGATCTTGCCGTCATGTGCCCTGGCGCTTTTGTTCCCGGCTGCGGCTTTACGACCGACTTTCCCCAGATGGCCGAGACCAAAACAGCTATGATCGCCGGAGCCCATCAAAGCGTCGCCCTCATGGACGCTAGCAAGGTTAACGGACGCGGCATGTACCGCTTTGCCGAACTGACTGATGTCGACACCATCGTGATGGACCGTGACCCCGATCATGCCGTCGCCACCTCAATCGCCGAGGCCACCGACAGCGCACGTCCAGCCCTCATCATCGCCGGCGCTTAAACAAAAACCACCACAAAGGTGCCTGTCCCCTTTGTGGTGGTTGTGATGGCTGAGCGTCAAAAGTGAGCGTGTCGCTACTTGGACAGCTCGTCGGCGAGGGCCTCGATCTGGGTGCGCGAGGCTTCGTTGAGCGAGCCCAGCACAGTCACCTTGTTCTGCGTCAGGGTGATGTCCTTCATGCCCTCGAGCTCCTTGGTCATAACCTTGGCAGCCGCGGGTGCCCAAGAGCCGGCCTCGACGAGCGCCACCGTACGGTTCTGGTAGGCGTGCTCGGCGAGCGTATGGATGAAGGTGCTCATGCACGGGAAGATCTCGCCCTGATAGGTGATGGAGGCGAGCACCAGACGGTCGTAGCGGAACGCATCCTCAACGGCCTCGGCCATGTCGTCACGAGCCAGGTCAAAGACGGAGACCTTCTGGCCGCGAGCCTCAAGCGCAGATGTGAGCTCCTCGACGGCAGCCTTCAGATGCCCGTACACGCTCGCATAGGCAATCGTGATACCCTCGTCCTCGGGCTGATAGCTCGACCAGGTGTTATAGGTGTCGAGGTAGTAGCCCAGGTTCTCAGTCAGCACGGGGCCGTGGAGCGGGCAGATAATCTGGATGTCCAGGTCGGCGGCCTTCTTGAGGACGGCCTGCACGAACTTGCCGAACTTACCGACGATGCCAAAGTAGTAACGGCGCGCTTCGCAAGCCCAGCCCTCGGGATCCTCGATGTCGTTGGCGCCAAACTTGCCAAAACCGTCGGCACTAAAGAGCACCTTGTCGGTGGACTCGTAGGAGAAGAGCACCTCGGGCCAGTGAACATTGGGGGCACCGACAAAGGTTAGGCTGTGGCCGCCCAGGTCGAGCACGTCGCCATCTTTGACGACCATCTTGCGCTCGGGGAAGTCGGTGCCAAAGTAGTTGACCATCATACGGAAGGCGCCCATGCTGGCAACAATCTGCGCCTGGGGATAGCGCTCCATAAAGGCGGCGATGCCGGCGGAGTGATCGGGCTCCATGTGATGGACGATCAGGTAGTCGGGCGTGCGGCCATCGAGCACGGCCTCGAGGTTGCCGAGCCACTCGTCAACAAAACCGCCGTCGACTGAATCGGCGACAGCGATCTTTTCGCCCAAGATAACGTAGCTGTTGTATGCCATGCCGTTCTCGGACACATCGTACTGGCCCTCGAACAGGTCAATGTCGTGATCGTTAACGCCAATGTAGCGGATATCCTTGGTGATCTCCATCAGGCAAAGCCTCCTAGATAGACAAAAGAGCCCGTCTATCATAGCACTCGTCTTCATAGCCACGGCTATCTGCCAGCATCCTTATCGATTGTTATTGAGGCGGAATATATCGCCATTGACCTGCAAAAACTATGTGCGCGGAGCTGCCGTGGTATGTCGAACGATAAGCTGGCCGGGAATACGAATGGCAACGGTTTTGTCCGTTGCCCCCGCCTTGGGAACCGCGTGCTCGAACACCTCGCGTCCACGCTGATGCAAATCGAATCGAACGGTCGTGAGCTCGTTGTGTGCCACAAAATCATCGAGCGAATCGTCGACGCCCACCACGCTCACGTCCTCGGGCACGCGCAGACCGCTATCGCGCAGCGCTGCAATCGCGCCATTTGCCATCTGGTCGTTTGCCGCGTAAATCGCCGTCATGGTGCGATCGTGCTCGGCCAGGTACCTGCCGGCCTCGTAGCCGCTGTTGGCAGACCAGTCGCCCTCGAGCGGCTCTGCCGGCTCGATGTGTTTACGCTCGAGTGCATCCTGCCAACCGGCGCGACGAAATTGCTCGTCGACCGAGAATGACGGGCCGCCAATATAGCGAATCTGCTCGTGCCCTAGCTCAAACAGGTGATCCATAAGCAATAGCGAGCAGCCGTAATGGTCGGAATCGACCGTGGTCACCCGCGGGTGCGCGTACATGGTAACGATGACCGTGCCAATGCCCGGCAGTGGATCAAACGTCTCAAAATCGGGCGCCATGCGACTCATGCCGATAATGATGCCGTCCACCGGCAATGCGGCCATACGACGCGTGGCCTCGGCAAGCGAAAACTCCTCGGTCTTGGACATCTCGACCAGCGTGATGGCGCAATTATGCTCGCGAGCAGCGCTGGCGATGCCGTCGATCATTGAGAGGTTGCCGAACTTGGTGACATCGTTGACGCACAGGCCGACCGAATGATAACGGCCGTCGCGCAGCGAGCGACCGGCATAACTCGGACGAAAGCCGAGCTTTTGCATAGCGGCCTGTACGCGCTGGCGCGTCTGCTCGTTAACGTTAGGCAAGCCGTTGGCGACGCGCGAAACCGTCTGCTGCGAAACGCCGGCAGCGCGGGCGACGTCGGCCATGGAGACCGGACGCGTACCTGTATCGTTGGACGGGCGCCTTGCCACAGGATCACCTTCACCCTTGCGAGATCTGAATAGCGTGAATGCCGGCCCGGGCAGAAATACATCCCGCGCCGAGGCCCGCTATCGTCGGACGCATGTTAACGTACTCTACTTTTTCTATCTGCATCTCTTCTGCTTTATAAGTCCATACGGCAGTACCGTTCACGGCTGAATTTCTACCGATTACCAGATTCTCAAAAAGTGACAAGCGATGTGTTATGAGTACGTTAACATAGCCCGTAACGTGCGGTATTGTGAACACTTGGTTCATGCCGCTTCAAGTTGTTAACGTACTCATAACGACGCAAAACCCACCCGTGCGCGCCAAGGAAAGGACTCCCATGACCACCCCCGACGAAAAGACATTCGCCACGCTCACCAAGCTGTTCGAGGAGGAGTTTGGCCCCATCGGCGACCGCCAGGTGCTCTACGTGCACGCGCCCGGCCGTTCCGAGATCAGCGGCAACCACACCGACCACGAGGGCGGCCACGTCATCGCCGGCTCGCTCGATGTCGCCGTCGACGGTATCGCCGTGGCAACCGACACCAACAAGGTCCGCGTTGCCGATGAGGGCTACCCCACCTTTGAGATCACGCTCGATACGCTAGATGTTCAGGAGTCCGAGAAGGGCACGTCCGCAAGCCTCGTCCGCGGCATGGCCCACGAAATCGCCGCTCTGGGCGTTGAGCCCCAGGGCTTCGACTTCGCCTTCACCTGCTCTGTCCCCTCGGGCGGCGGCCTTTCCAGCTCTGCTGCTGTCGAGGCGGCATACGGTCGCGCCATGGAGACGCTCTGGGGCGCACCCGCCATCGAGCCCGTCGCGCTCGCCCAGATGAGCCAGCGCACCGAGAACAACTATTACGGCAAGCCCTGCGGCCTGATGGACCAGGCCGCTGTATGCCTGGGCGGCCTTGCCTACATGGACTTTGAGGACCAGGCTCAGCCTAAAACCCAGAAGCTCGAGCTCAACTTTGAGGATCACGGCTATGCGCTCGTGCTCGTTAAGGTCGGTGCCGACCACGTGGCCGCCACCGACGACTACGCCGCCGTTCCGCGCGAGATGCAAGACGTCGCTGCCGAGTTTGGCAAGACACGCCTGTGCGAGGTAAACGTGGCGGACTTTGACGCCAAGCTCCCCGAGCTGCGCGCCAAGCTGGGCGACCGCGCCTGCCTGCGCGCCGTTCACTACTGGTACGAAAACGGCCTGGTCGATAAGCGCTGGGCAGCCCTGAACGCCGGCGACATCGATCAGTTCCTGGTCCTGACGCGCGAGTCCGGCGCCAGCTCTGCCATGTACCTGCAGAATGTCGTTGCCAAGCTGGGCTCCGAGCAGCCTTCGATGTATGCCCTGGCACTGGCCGAGCATGTGCTCGACGGCCGTGGCGCCGTCCGCATCCACGGCGGCGGCTTTGGTGGCACCATCCAGGCTTTCGTGCCGCTCGACCTGATCGACACCTTTATTACCAAGATGAACGGCTGGCTGGGCGAGGGCTCTGCCCGTCACTACGCAATTTCTGACAAGGGGGCTTACGCGGCATGGCTGTAATGACTGACGTGCGCGAGGCCGCGCAGAACCTAATTGAGTACGCCATCCATCGATCGATGATCGGCCAGGACGATCGCATCTGGGCGTATAACACCATTCTCGAGTGCATCGGTGCTACGGGCCCGGCGCTCGACATGGCCTGGGCGCTCCAGGTCGAGAAACTCTCGCTCTTGCACCCCGATACCCTGCCCAACTTTGACCTTGAAGGCACACTTGCCGCGCTTGCCGAGGCGGCTGTTGCCAACGGCGCCGCCGAGGACACGGCATCGGGCCGCGACCGCATCGCCATGCGCATCATGGGCGTGCTCATGCCGAGACCTTCGGTTGTAAACGAGGAATTCAACGGCCGTATGGGCGTCAACGAGCCCCGCGCCGCGACCGACTGGTTCTACGGCCTGTGCTGTGACGCCGGCTACGTGCGCCGCGCCGCCATCGCGCGCAACATCAAATGGAGCACCCCCACCAACTGGGGTGACCTGGAGATCACTATCAACCTGTCAAAGCCCGAAAAGGACCCGCGCGATATCGCCGCGGCAGGTGCAGCCAAGAACACGGGCGAGAAGTATCCCGCCTGCCAGCTCTGCATCGAAAACGAGGGCTACCCTGGACGCTCCGCTGCAGCCGACGGCGGCGCCCACCCCGCCCGCCAGAATCTGCGCGTTATCCCCATCCAACTCAACGGCGAGCGCTGGGGCTTCCAGTACAGCCCGTACGCGTACTTTAACGAGCACTGCATTGCCATGAGCTCCGAGCATCGTCCGATGCACGTCGACCGCAAGGGGCTGACCTGCCTGCTCGACTTTGTCGACCTGTTCCCGCACTACTTTATTGGCTCCAACGCCGACCTGCCCATCGTGGGCGGCTCGATTCTGTCGCACGACCACTTCCAGGGCGGCGCGCACGAGTTCCCCATGATGCATGCCACCGAAGTCTCGCATTTTAACGTGCCCGGCTTTGACCAGGTCAGCGGTACCGTGTTGCAGTGGCCGCTCTCGGTACTGCGACTGCGCTCGCACGACCGCGCCCAGCTGCTCGACGCCGCCGAGAAGATTATCCTCGCCTGGCGCGAGTGGACCGATGAGTCTGTGGGCGTCATCGCGCACACAGCCGACGGCGTGGCGCACAACACCGTGACGCCCGTCATCCGCCGCGTCGACTCGCGCGGCAATGCCGGCGGCGAAGTCTACGAGGCCTACCTGGCGCTTCGCTGCAACATCACGACTGACGAGCATCCGCTGGGCGTATTCCACCCGCATGCTGAGTACCACCACATCAAGAAGGAGAACATCGGCCTAATCGAGGTCATGGGCCTGGCCATTTTGCCGCCGCGCTTGGTTCCCGAGCTCGACGCTGTCCGCGAGCACTTGCTGGCGGCCAAGGCCGATGCCAGCTACGACCTTGCTGGCGCGCTCGAGGGCGACGACCTTTGCCGCAGCCACGCCGCATGGGCCAAGGACGTCTTTGCCCGCCGCGCCGACGAGCTTACGGCCGACAACGCCATCGACATCCTGCACGAGGAGGTCGGCGTGGTGTTTGGCCACGTGCTCGACAACGCCGGCGTCTTTAAATGGGACGAAGCCGGCCGCGCCGCCCAGCAGCGCTTTATCGACTCGCTATAGCATGCGAGCTCGAACGCACGCACTCAACAAATAGCGTCTACACGACAACGGCGCCCGCCGGCAACATAGCCGGCGGGCGCCGTTTTTGAGTGTAGTCATTGGGGTCATTCTTAAGGGGCGTTCTTAAACGACTAGTCATTAAAGAGCGTCCCCAATGACTACTTGCGACCAAGGCAACGCCGGTGTCTTGGCAACGGCAGACACTATGACCCAATCCGAGGGCACTAAAAAGATAGGAGCCCCCGCTC
>CATWSG010000036.1 GCA_958353395.1 uncultured Collinsella sp. | reverse complement strand
GATTAATGGATGGAAACGGATGTTCTATCGGGACACACATTTTGTCCTATAAGCCCAATACGTCACACACCGGACTGGTTTATCTGAATTAAAGAAAGTGAAGGCCCCTTTCGGGGCCTTCTTTTTTATAAGAATTCGCCTACTCGGTGGACTTCGGGTTGTAGGTCTACGCCGAATTGGTCTTTGACGGTTGCTTGGATGTGGCGGATGAGTTCGTCGACGTCGGCTGCGGTGGCGTGGTCGGCGTTGACGATGAAGCCGCAGTGCTTTTCGCTCACCTGGGCGCCGCCGACGGCGTGGCCGCGCAGGCCAGCGTCCATGATGAGCTTGCCGGCAAAGTGGCCCTCGGGGCGCTTGAAGGTGGAGCCGGCGCTCGGCATGTCGAGCGGCTGCTTGTCCTCGCGGCGCTGGCGGTAGTCATCCATGTCGGCCTTGATCATCGCGGCGTTGCCCGGGGCGAGATTGAAAGTGGCCGAAAGTACGATAAAGCCGTCGTCGGCGATGCGGCTCTTGCGATAGCCCAGGTTGAGCTCGTCGACATCGAACTCAATGATATTGCCACTGCCGCGGGTGCCGTCGTCGAGCATGCGAGCGGGCTTGTAGACGCGTACAGATTCCAGCACATCGGCCATGCAGGCACCGTAGGCACCGGCGTTCATGTAGCAGGCGCCGCCGACCGATCCGGGGATGCCCGAGATGGGCTCCATGCCGGTGAGACAGGCCTCGGCTGCCGCGGCTGCGACATCGGAAAGCAGCGCGCCGGCTGCCGCCGTGACGTGCGTGCTGTCGATCGTAATGTCGGAGAGGCCTTCGCCCAGCGCCACGACGACGCCGCGGATGCCCTTGTCGCCGACGAGTAGGTCGGAGCCGTTGCCCACGATGGTGAGGGGCAGATCGCAGCGATAGCAGGTATCGAGCGTGGCGACGAGGCCCTGCTCGGTATCGGGCGTGACAAAGACGTCGGCCGGGCCGCCGATCTTAAACGTGGTGTGCTCGCGCATGGGCTCGCTCATCAGTACGTTGTCCTCGCCGGCAACGCCAGCAAGCGCGCACAGCAGGTCCTCGTTAAAAAAGTCGTTCTCGTGCATACGAATATCCGCCTTTTGGTGGTTGTTGTCATCAATCGATTGCAATATACCCCACCTGGACGGATTTGGTGCGCTGACGGCGATAAAACAGCCGTCCACCGGATTGGTAAAGTGTTTATCACCGAGGTAGATGGGCAGTCGCTATACTTTCAAGAGATTGCGCGTAAACCCGGAAGGAGCGAGATGGCCAACAAAGTCACCCTCAAGCAGATCGCCCAGGAGGTGGGGCTTTCCCCTTCGTCGGTCTCGCTTGTTCTCAATAATCGGCCCTGTCGCATCTCGGAAGAAAACCGCAAGCTCATCAAGGAGGTTGCGGCGCGCAACCACTATGTTCCTAACCAGATCGCGCGCAGCCTGGTCATGCGCGAGTCGCGCACACTGGGCCTTATCGTTCCCAATATCGAGAGTCGCTTTTTTGCCTCGCTTGCCGGCAGCTTGGAAAAGCGCTGCCGCGAGGACGGTTACGCGCTCTTTATTACCAGCTCGGGCGGAAGCGCCGATGACGATTTGGAACTGCTGCGCCAGCTGGTGACGCGCGGCGTCGACGGCGTCTTTCTGGTAGTGGGTGACGAGTTCTCCGACGATCGCGCCCTGCGCGAGGAAGTGAGCCATCTACCCATTCCTGCCGTGATGGTCGACCGCGCCATTGAGGGCCTCGAGTGCGACAAGGTGATGTTCGACCACGAGATGGGCGGCTACATGGCCACCCGCTATCTGATCGAGCAAGGCCACCGTCGCATTGCCTGCTTGGTTAACGCGCGTCGCTCCAATACGGGCCGCAAGCGACTTGCTGGCTATGAGCGCGCACTGCGCGAGGTGGGACTGCCCATCGACGCGCGCCTGGAGTTTGAGAGCGAGTACTACATTCCGAGCGCCTACGAGGCCTCGGAGGCGGTGCTCGCAACCGACGCCACCGCCGTGTTCGCAAGCTCGGACAACATTGCCCTCGGTTTGCTCAAGCGCTTGCACGAGATGGGGAAGAGCATCCCGGGCGATATCTCGGTCGTAAGCTATGACAACTCGGCGGCCGACGTTCTCTTTGAGCCGGCGCTGACCGCGATTGAGCAGGATCCTGGTGTCCTCGCGGAGCATGCTTTTGGCTGCATGTCCAAGCGTCTTGCCGGTAGGGGCGGTAGACGTGCCGAAGAGGTCGTTCTGGAGCCGGCGCTTATCGTGAAGGGCAGCGTGCTTAACCTTACCGAATATAGCTAAGCGCACTTGTTTGTTTGCATAGATTGCATGCGGAGCGTCCGCTATTTGCCGGCGGGGCCGGGGTGCCTGCTTTGTTTTGAGAAGTTCGCGAAGCCCACCTCTCAAAACAAAGCAGGCACCCCGGCCCTCGTCCGTAAGCTCTTCCGCTGGGCGAGCCATAGACGCCGCGCACCGATCTACTAAAGCATGAGCTTGAAATTGGTGCTATATTCGGCTTGAGTTGTTTAATGCTAGTACGGGAGGCTGATATGGGGCTGTTCAAGAAGAAAAACCCGCAGGATGCCTTTGATCCCGATGTGTTTACCATCACGGATACGATTTTGGACCCGCCGCGGTTTACGTTTTTGCCGGCTATCTACCAGGATGCCACGCGTCGCAAGTGGGCCGTGCATCAGCGCGGCGGCGAGCCGAAGATTTTTGACTATGCGGACGTGTTGCAGTGCGAAGTGGCCGAGGCGGGCGATCCGGAGGCCGAGGAAGTGGTCTCAAAACAGGAATTTGCCCAGCGTATCCTGGCAAATCCTGCCAAGGCGGCGAAAATAAACGCTGCCAAGCGTAATATGTGTCTTGGTATGGGCGTTGTTGTGGCGGTTCAGACGGGAAAAGACGAGGTTTCCAAATTAGAGATTCCCGTTATGACCGACGAAGTCAAACGCGATTCAAGTCTATATAAGTCGTATCGGAATGTTGCCGAGAAGATCAAGGCCGAATTTGATGCCATGGGAGGGCTGGTCTAATTTTGGCGGCATACGTTTCTGAATGAGGAGTCTGTGCAATGGCAGGCGAATCTTATGCAATTCCCCCCAAAGACCGTGCTGTTGAGGGAATTCTTTGGTATATCCAGCACCACCAGCTTGCCGGCGGCGATCGCCTGCCGGCCGAGCGCGTGCTGTGCGAAGAGATCGGCGTTTCGCGCACGGCGTTGCGCGCCGGTATCACGCGGCTCATCTCGTGTGGAACGCTCGAGAGCCGACGCGGATCGGGTACGTATGTGTGTCCTCCCAAGCCGCTGAACATCTTCCAGGAAACGTATAACTTCTCCGATGCTGTGCGGACTGCCGGCCTGCACCCCTCTTCTCGTCTGGTTTCCACCGGGACCATCGAGGCGGATGAGGCACTTGCCGACAAGCTTAGGGTGGCTGTAGGCGCCCCTTTGCTCCGCATGCAGCGCGTTCGACTTATTGAGGGCGAGCCGGCGTCAATCGAGACGGCTCACGTTAACCTGTCCCTGTGCCCATCGCTTATCGAGCACGATTTTGAGTGCGAGAGCCTTTACGATGTCTTGCTCAAAGAAGGTGGCGTGCGTGTTGAGCATGGACGTGAGCATATCTCCATCTCGCGTTTGAACGCCGAAGAGGCCGAGCTGCTCCAGCAAGAAGAGGGAACGCCGGTGTTCTATGAGAGCACGATCGAATTGGATAAGGACATGCGTTTTGTGGAGCATTGCAAATCGGTGATTTTGCCCACAAAGTTCCGCTTTGCCGATAACGGCGAAGAGAACGGCATGAGGAGCGTGGCAGGTGAACAATGGCTGAAACAGTAGATGTCACCCCGGTCTATATGCGCATTCGACGCCGCATCGAGGAGCGTATCGAGCGCGGTTTATATCCCACGGGTTCCATGATTCCGTCCGAAAAAGACCTCGCCGAGGAATTTGGTACGACACGCTTGACCATCCGAAGCGCTGTCGATGAGCTGGTTCGGCGCGGGCAGATTCGCCGTGTTCGGGGAAAAGGTGCCTTTGTGGCGCAGAAAGTACCTGCTTTTTTTGAACGTACGGGCGGTTTCCGTGAATCGGTCCGTGCTTCGGGCGGCGAGCCGTCCGTCCGTATTCTCGCGCGTTCCAAGCGTTATGCGGGGCCATACTACGCCGACCTGTTTGGCATTGCCGAGGACGATTTGCTATATTCGATTCGGCGTTTGAACTGCGTCAACGGCGACCCTGTATCGATTGAGATGGCGTTCATCCCGTGCCTTCTGTTTCCCACAATCGAAGATATTGACGTGTCGGTCTTCAGCTTGTACGAGACCTATGAGATGCTGGGCCGAAAGCCAGTTATGGCACAGGAAAAGCTCGATATCGAAGCGCTGGGCGCTCGAGATGCCGGCCTGCTTGGACTGGAGCAGGGCGATCTTGCCTTGACGCTGGAGTGCGTAAGCTTCGATGCGAGCGGCCAAGCGATCGAGTACGTCAAGTCGTTTAACCGCGGTGATGCGGGTGGATATACCTATACGTACTAGCTGGTGTTTTGTGAATAACGCCTGGGAAACTAACTAGCTTTGATCGTTGGGTCAGCTGTATATACAACCTTACAGGGCCAAAATCGACCGTTCGCCGAAGGGGATAAATTAATCGACAAAGAGGTATCAAAAAGCCGTAATCTGTAACTGTGATTGGTATCAAATACTAATGATTTGTAACGAGGTGAGACGATGAAGATGCTCGATTACGTTCAGCTTGCCCATGTGCGTATGGGGGAGAACCTCGAGCGTTCGTCTGAGCTGGTAGCGCAGCTCGTTGATATTTTCCAGTCCGGTTCTTTTAACGCACTGCGCGTCGTTGCTTCGGGTTCGTCGCGCCATGCCGCCGATTGCGCCCGCGATTACCTGCAAGATGCGCTGCAGATGCAGGTGTCCGTTGTGACGCCCGAGGCCTTCGTCGATTTTGAACACACCTATCCGCAGCATGCGCTCAACATCGCCGTCTCGCAGAGTGGCTATTCGACCAATACGATTGCGGCGCTCGATTACATGCGCGCACACGATATGGCTGCAGTTGCGCTCACGGCAAACGTCGAGGCGCCCATCAAGGAGCACGCTGACATCGTTCTTGACTACGGTGTGGGCGTCGAGTCGGTGGACTTTGTGACTCTGGGCGTCGAGGTTCTCGTTGAGTACCTGGTGCTCTTTGGTATTTACGGCGGTCAGGCGCGCGGAACGATTGACGCCAAGGGCGTTGCCCAGCGTCTTGACGACCTGCGCGAGGCTATCCATGCCAATGCCGTGATGTGCAAGACCGTCGAGGCATATGTCCAAGACCACATGCTCGAGCTTTCTGAGCACACGCCCGCCATGGTCGTCGGCAACGGCCCCAACTACGGTGTTGCCGAGGAGGCAGCGCTCAAGCTGAGCGAGACCATCAAGATTCCCGCCATGCATCACGAGGGCGAGGAGTTCGTCCACGGTCCCGAGATGCAGATCGTTCCGGGCTATCTAGTGTTTATCGTCGACGATCCGCAGGGGTCGGAGCGTCTTGCGAATATCGCCGATGCGCTATCGAACGTTACGACAAAAACGGTGCTGCTCACGGCCCATCCCAGGGGTAGGGCTCATGAGGTTGCGGTACCTCAGGTGGCTCCGCTGCTCAGCGCAATTCCCAATCTTGTGTTCTTCCAGACGATTGCGGCAATGATCGCCGAGCGTCTGAAGTCATGGGACGTGCACCCGTATCTCGATGCCGTCTCCAAGCAAATGGAGGTCAAGGCAGAGGGCTACGAAGAGTCAGTCAATGCGCTTAAGGCCAAAGCGGCCGAGTGTTACGGAATGTAAGCGGGTTTTGATGCCCGTTGGCATGGGGGATGTGGAAACAACCCCAGAAAGGAGAGACAAATGAAGGAAACCGAGAAGATCGAGATCATGCATTTCGACCAGGAGGGCTATCTCGAGGACGGTAAGGCGCTCTACGAGACCGGCAAGAAGATGACCGCGCTCGCCGACAAGGTCGCCGACGAGGGCTACGACGCCGTGTTCCTGATGGGCGTCGGCGGCACCTGGGACGAGCTCATGCAGCTCGAGTACCTCATGAACAAGTTCGGCGACCGCGACCTCGAGGTCTACCTGATCCACGCCGCCGAGTGGAACGCCATGGGCCACAAGCGCATGACCGAGAAGTCCGTCGTGCTCACCGCCTCCGAGTCCGGCACCACCCCCGAGGTCCTCGAGGCCGTCAAGAAGATGAAGGAAAAGGGCATTCGCGTCTACGCCATGACCAAGCCCGAGGGCCCCATCGGCCAGGCTGTCGGCGCCGAGAACTGCGTCAAGATGGCTTCCGATCACGGTAACGGCGGCTGCGAGATGGGCTACTACCTCGCCGACTGCTTCGGCCTGCGCCTGCTCAACCGCCGCGGCTGCTTCCCCAAGTTTGACCTGTTTATCGAGCAGACCAAGGACATCTGGAAGGACATGCTCGATATCCGCAAGCGCTTCGAGCCGCGCGCCGAGGAGCTCGCCAAGAAGTACGCCCTGGCCCCCTACACCATGTTCATCGGCTCCGGCGCCCTGTGGGGCGAGACGATCCTGTTCTCGATGTGCATCCTGGAGGAGATGCAGTGGAAGCGCACCCGCTACATCACCTCGGCCGACTTCTTCCACGGCACCCTCGAGCTCGTGGAGCCCGGCGTCCCCGTGTTCCTGTTCATGGGCGAGGACGAGAACCGCAAGCTCGACGAGCGCGTCCGCGCCTTCCTCAACCGCGGCGTGACCGGCGACACCGACATCAACATCATCGACACCGCCGAGTTCGCGATTCCCGGCCTTGACGACGAGTTCCGCGTCATCGTCTCTCCGTGGATTCTGACGGTGCTCGTGACCGACCGCCTGGCTCGCTACTACGAGACGGTCACCAAGCACAACCTCAAGTATCGTCGCTACTATCATCAGTTCGACTACTAAAGAAAACGGGTGCGGGAACGTGCCGGGCTATTGAGAGGAACACAGAATGAGACAGTACATCATCGCCAGCCATGCGCACTTCGCCACCGGCATCAAGGAGAGCGTCGAGCTGCTCTCGGGCGCTCGCGACAACGTCCACGATCTTTCGATGTTCGTCGATGGCCGCATGGACGTGGCCGAGGAGGCCCAAAAACTGCTGGCGGGCATGTCTGCTGACGATGATGTCGTTGTCTGCACCGACCTCTTTGGCGGCAGCGTCAACAACGAGTTCACCAAGATTGTCCAGACGCGTCCCCGCACGTACCTCGTTACCAACATGAACCTTCCTCTGCTCATCCAGCTGCTGTTCTCTGACGAGTCGGCGCCGGTTGAGGAGACGATTCGCGCTATCGTCGCTGCGGACGATACGCGCGTGAAGTTTGTCAACGATCTTTTGGTCGATGACGACGAGGAAGAAGAGTTCTAATCCGCAGCACCTACTGACACGCCGTAAGACGGCACAAGACCTTTGGGGGGTCACATTATGATTCAGCTACTTCGCGTTGACCATCGCCTGCTTCATGGCCAGGTCGCAGTTTCCTGGGTTCAGGGCCTTGGCTCCAACTGCATCTTCTGCGTGGGCGATAAGGTCGCTAACGACCCGGTGTGGAAGACGACGCTCAAGATGGGCAAGCCTGCCGGCTGCAAGCTCGTCATCAAAGATATGGAGCATGCAATCGAAGCTATCAACTCGGGCGTGACCGACAAGTACAAGATGATCATCTGTGTCGCCACTATTGCTGAGGCAAAGCAGCTTGTTGAGGGCTGCCCGCAGATCAAGTCGGTCAACCTGGGCAACACCAAGCCCAAGGACGAGAAGCGTCCCGATGCCCGTCAGGTCTCTCGTCAGATCTTCCTGACCGCGGCCGAGGAAGCCGATGTGCGCGAGATGCTGGATCGTGGCGTTGAGGTCGAGATTCGACCCCTGGCCGATGACCCCAAGGTTGACTGCGCCAGCGTGCTCTAGGCGTTCAATTTCGAAGAGTCTGAGCTCTTCGTAGTGTCCTATATGGAAAGGGGGATGTATGCTTACCCAAGCAATCCTCATCGGACTTATCGCCGCATTTGGTAAGTTCGACTGCCAGCTCGGTACGCTCTACGCGTTCCGCCCCATCGTCCTGTGCCCGCTCGTGGGCCTGGTGCTGGGGGACCTGCAGTCCGGCCTCGCGATCGGTGCGAGTCTGGAGCTGCTGTTCATGGGCTCGATTTCCATCGGCGCCTACGTGCCGCCTGATGAGACGATCGGCGGCGTGCTCGCCTGCGCCTTCGCTATCCAGCTGGGCCAGAGCACCGAGGCAGCCATCGCGCTTGCCATGCCCATCGCCACGCTGTGCCTTGCCATCAAGAACATCCTTAACGCCGCCCTGCCGATCCTGGTCGACCGCGCTGATGTCTACTCCGGCCAGGGCAACCTTAAGGGTGTCTATGCGATGCACTTCCTGATCGGTTTGACCGGTATCATCATGGCGTTCCTGCTGTGCTCGCTGTCGTTCTATCTGGGTGCTGACGCCATCCAGGGCCTGCTCGACTTCATCCCGCCCTTTGTCCTTGCTGGCTTTGGCGTTGCCGCCAACATCCTGCCGGCCATGGGCTTCGCCATGCTCGGCCGCCTGG
>CATWSG010000035.1 GCA_958353395.1 uncultured Collinsella sp. | reverse complement strand
CGCCTTCCTGGCCTCGGCATCATGCTTCACCCTCAAATCAACGCGCATAAAGAAATGGAGTGGGTATGATGAATTGGACACCTAGTTAAGAGCGAAAGGTGTTCAAGATGACCCAAAGAAGAAAGCGATACGACAGGCAGTTCAAGGTCTCGGCGGCAAAGGTGGTCCTGTCCGGGGAAATGACGGTCAAAGGCCTATCGGAGGAACTCGGCATAAAGGATTCGACGCTGAGAAGGTGGGCCCGCGAATACGAGGAGATGGGAGACGGCGCGTTCCCCGGAAACGGCTCCCCGAAGATCAACAAGGACTACGAGATCGTGAAGCTCAAGAAGAAGGTCGAGGAGCTCGAGCGCGAGAACGAGATACTAAAAAATTTCCGGGCCTTCTTGAGTCAAGACCATGCGTGAGGTTCGAGTTCCTCAAAGAGCATAGGGGCGAGATCGGCCCCATCAAGAAGGCATGCGGGCTGATGAAAGTCTCGAAATCCGGTTTCTACGAGTATCTCGGCCGGAAGAAGTCCGACGCCCAGATAGAGCGGGAGGCGATCGAAGGTTTCGTCGTCGAGGCCTTCGAGCGGCACAAGGGCCGTTACGGCTACCGGCGCATCAACCGCGAACTGCGAAAAAGCGGCATCGTCGTGAGCGAGAAGCGCGTGCTCCGCATCATGCAGAAGCTCGGACTTGCCGGAAAGGGCGCGACCCGAAAACACCGCATCCAGAAGAAGGTCGAGCCGGGAGACCCTCGGTTGAACCTGGTAGAGCGCGCTTTCACCGTGGGCGAGCGCAACAGGCTTTGGGTGGGCGACATCACCTACATACCCACAAGAGAAGGGTGGCTCTATCTCGCAGCCGTGATAGACGCCTTCTCCCGCAAGGTCGTGGGCTGGTCAATGTCCGAGCGCATCACCGAGAAGGTCGCGATCGACGCGATGGAGCAGGCGGTCGGCAGGGAGGGTCCGCCAGATGACGGCAGCCTCGTCTTCCATGACGATCAGGGCGCGCAGTACACCTCCCGTTCCTTCCAGCGGTGTCTGGACTCGCATGGCATAGTCCAGTCGGTATCAAGGCCCGGCACGCCGCTGGACAACGCGGTGGCCGAGTCGTTCTTCAAGACGCTGAAAAGGGAATTGGTGAAAGAGAGGAGCTATGGGACGAGGGACGAGGCCAAGCAGGACGTCTTCAAGTACATAGAGCTCTATTACAATAGGGTGCGCATGCATTCCACCCTGGGCTACATGTCTCCAGTGGAATACGAGCGGCAATACGCTTGAGGATCCTTAAAAGAAAGTCCAGTTTATCCTTCCCACTCCAAAAGCCTCCCATTTCTCATGTCCAAGAAATGGGAGGCAGTTCACATCGCTGCACCGGGCTTATTGCTTCTTGCGAATTTGGTTGTCGGTCTCGAGTCGTTGAGCTCCCTACGCCACCGTCGGCTCCACACCAAGCTCGTTGCGGACGAGCTCGAAGGCGGCGGCGATGGCCTTGTCCATGTCGAAGTACTTGTAGCCGCCCAGGCGACCGGCAAAGATCACGTCGCCCTCCTGCGCCGCCAGCTCCTCGTACTGCTTGTAGAGGGCCTCGTTCTTGGAGTCATTGATGGGGTAGTAGGGCTCGTCGCCGGGCTTCCAGTCCGCGGGGTACTCGCGCGTGATGACGGTTTTCTCCTGCGTGCCGAACTCAAAGTGCTTGTGCTCGATGATGCGCGTGTAGGGGATCTCGCGCTCGGTGTAGTTGACCACGGCCACGCCCTGGTGGTCCTGCTCGTCGAGCGTCTCGGTCTCAAAGCGCAGGCTGCGGTACTCGAGTGTGCCCAGCTTAAAGTCGTAGAACGAGTCGATGGGGCCGCAGTAGATCGTCCTGGCGGCGATATCGGGCTCGGCGGCGGCCAGCTCCTTGTACTCCACGCCGCAGCGCACCTCGACGCCCTCGAGCATGTTGGCGACCATCTTGGTGTAGCCGCCCATGGGGATGCCCTGGTAGCGGTCGTTGAAGTAGTTGTTATCGTAGGTGAAGCGGCAGGGGAGGCGCTTTATGATGCTCGCGGGCAGGTCCTTGCAGTCGCGGCCCCACTGCTTCTCGGTGTAGCCCTTCACGAGCGTCTCGAAGATGTCGCGGCCGACGAGCGACAGCGCCTGTTCCTCGAGGTTTGTCGGCTCTCCGATGTTCTCGGCGGCCACCTGCTCGGCAATCTTGGCCTTGGCATCTGCCGGCGTGACGACGCCCGGCCACATCTTGGCGAAGGTGTTCATGTTGAAGGGCATGTTGTACATGTTGCCGTGGAAGTTGGCTACCGGCGAGTTGACGTAGTTGTTGAACTCGGCGAAGCGGTTGACGTAGCCCCAGACGTCCTTCATGGAGGTGTGGAAGATGTGCGCGCCGTAGCGGTGGACTTGGATGCCCTCGACGTCCTCGGTGTAGACGTTGCCGGCGATGTGGTCGCGGCGGTCGATGACCAGGACCGACTTGCCGGCGCGCTTGGCGGCATTGGCGAAGACGGCGCCCGAAAGGCCGGCACCGACGACGAGGTAATCGTACTGGGACATGGATATGCTCCTTTGTATGTCGATTGGACAGTTACTTTAGTTTAGGGACAAACATATCTGATGTCTTTGTCCCAGGGATTAGTGTAGCAGATGCTCTTTCAACAGCTCTAGCGCGTGTGCGTAGCCCTTCAGGCCCTCGCCGGTGATGGTGGCGAAGCAGGCTAGGCGTGCATAGCTCACCTGGCGGAAGTCCTCGCGGGTCTCGACGGCGCTGATGTGGACCTCGACGGTAGGGATGGCGACGGCCTTGAGTGCGTCGAGGATCGCCACGCTCGTGTGCGTGTAGGCCGCCGGATTGATGACGATGCCGTCGACCTTGCCGTAGGCCTCCTGGATCTTGTCGACGATGCTGCCCTCGTGGTTAGACTGGAAGACCTCGACCTCGTCGAAGCCCTGTGCGGCGCCTGCCTCCTGGCAGATCTGCACTAAGCGGTCGTAGTTGTCGCTGCCGTAGATGCCTGGCTCGCGAATGCCGAGCATGTTGAGGTTGGGGCCGTTAATGACGAGTGCTTTCATGGTTGCTTCCTTTGCGGTTGAAAAACCACCGCAAAGGAGCCTGTCCCCTTTGTGGTGGTTTTGGTTAGAGAGCGGGTGGGAGGGTGTCGAGGAGGGCATGGGCGGTGTTGGCGGCGCAGTCGCGTGAGTCGATGATGTAGTCGGCCCAGGCGCGGTAGCGCGGCATACGCTGCTCGGCCAGCTTGTCGATGCCGTCGCGCGCGGTGATGGGGCGGCCCTTGTGGGCGAGCTCGTCGAGCTTGCGGTTGAGCATCACGATCTGGCTGTTTTGGTGCAGCAGAGGGTAGTTCTCGTCGCGCGTAACCACGCCGCCGCCGGTGGAGAGCACCAAGCCGCTGCGCTTGGAGATGTTGGCCAGCGCTGCCGTCTCCTGCTCACGGAAGGCCGCCTCGCCGCACTTGACGATAAAGTCGGCGCAGGGCATGCCCAGGCGCTCCTCGAGGGCGCGATCGAGGTCGATGTGCTCGCGACCCGTGAGCAGGGCGATCTGCTCGCCCACGCGGGTCTTGCCCGAACCCGGCATGCCGATCAGGGCAATGTTTTGCTCGCGGCGGGACAGACGCTCCGTTACGTTCAAGATGCGCTTGCGCGGGGTGACTTGGCCGGTATAGCGCTCAACGGCCTGTGCCGCCTGTGCCACAAGCATGAGCAGACCACCGATGCGGGGGATGCCGCGACGCTCGGCCTCGAGCATGAGTCCCGTGCGAGCGGGGTTGTAGACAATGTCGATGACGCCCTCGAGCGCATCGAGTCCTTCGAGCTTGCAGGGAGCGTCGGGGCAGTGGGGGAACATGCCGGCGGGCGTGCAGTTGACGAGCAGCGCCGCGTCGGACTGCTGCGCGATGTTTTCGTAGTTGACCTCGCTCGTGCGGCCCACGGGCACGACGATGGCGCCCAGGTCTCCCAGCACCATACTTGCCGTGGTGCCGGCGCCACCAGTGGCTCCGAGCACGAGAGCCTTCTTGCCGGCGACCTCAACCCCCAGCTCCTCGACAAGGCACTGAAAACCGAAGTAGTCAGTATTATCGCCGCGCAGGCGGCCGTCGGGCAGGCGCGTGATGGTGTTGACGTTGCCCATGCGCTCGGCGAGCGGACTCAGCTCGTCCAGGTACTCCATGACGGCGCGCTTGTAGGGGATGGTCACGTTGGTACCCTCCCATTCGTCGCCCGTCATAAAGGCCGCGAGGTCCTCGGGCTCGCGCTCAAATCGCACGTACTCGAGCCCAGCGAGCTCCTTGTAGATGGTCGGGGTGTAGCTGTGGCCCAGCACGCGGCCCAGTACGCCGTAGGGGCGGGTTGCGGCGGTATCGGTCATCTAGAGCACCTCCGTGTAGCTGCCAAAGTAGGTGAAGCTCTCACACACGTCGTCGATCGAATCGAGCAGGTCGTCGAGGGCCTTGCTGCCAAAGGGGCAGTCCAGATCAAAGTAGAACATAAACTCAAAATCGCGCCCGGGGATGGGACGGCTCTCGAGCTTGATGAGGTTGATGTTGAGCGCATAGAAGCGCTCGAGCACGCGGTAGAGGGCGCCCGGCTCGTTGGCCGTGGTGATCATGAGCGAGGTGCGGTTGGCGCCGGGGTAGACGCGCGGCTCGCGGCTGATGACGACAAAGCGCGTGTAGTTGTTGTCCGAGTCTTGGATATTGGGCTCCAGCACCTCCAGGCCGTAGAGTGCCGCACAGCTGCGCGAGGCGATGGCGGCGACGTCAGCGCGTTCGGAGCTGGCGACCATCTCGGCCGACATGGCGGTAT
This sequence comes from uncultured Collinsella sp., assembly GCA_958353395.1. Lineage (GTDB taxonomy): Bacteria > Actinomycetota > Coriobacteriia > Coriobacteriales > Coriobacteriaceae > Collinsella. The sequence continues at coordinate 6,454 of CATWSG010000035.1, read as the reverse complement.
TGGGGTACTTGGTGGCGTGCAGGCCGTGGGCCTCGATAAAGCCCGCGCACTGGGCAATTGCTTGGCCATGGCTGTACACCTCTCGCACGTCTGCGAGCTTGGTGCCGGGCTTGACGAGCAGGTTGTGATCGATTTTGAGGCGCAGCGAGCGCACGATGTGAAAGTCGAACTGGGCGAGCAGGTCGTAGACGGCGTTGACCGAGCCGGCGGTGGAGTTTTCGATGGGCAGAACGCCAAACTCGCAGAAGCCGTCGCGCACGGCGCGCATGACGCCCTCGAAGGTGTCGAAGAACGCGATATCGGGCACGGCAAAGAGCTTGCACGCGGCGATCTGGCTGTAGGCGCCCTCAACGCCCTGGCAAGCGACGGTGGCAGTTTGAGGGAAGGGCGTGTCGGAGGCTGCAGCCGTGGCGTGGGCCTTTTTCGAGACAGTGATGCCCTTGAGTTCGTTGATGTAGCGCTGCTGCTCGGCCTTGCTCATGCTCATGAGGAGACGGAACAGGGTGATGGTTTGGGCCTCGTAGCGCTCGGGCGCGCGGCTGGCGAGGTTGTTGAGCTTGGAGCGCTCGCGGGCGGGGTCGAAGACGGCCTTGCCCATCTCGATTTTTGACTTGGCGACCTCGGTGGCAATGTCCATGCGCTCGACAAAGCTGCTGAGGAGCGTGGTGTCGATGCCATCGATGGTCTGGCGGATGTCAGCAAGGTCCATGGAGGCCCCTTTCACGTAACGGCTGAGTTGACAGGCAACCCAGGTGAGTCGGGTTAGAGCTGGGCGGCGTCCTCGAGGAGGGCGTCCCAAATCGCGAGGGCAGCTGCTGCTTCGGCTACGGGGACGGCGCGCGGGACGATGCAGGGATCGTGACGGCCGTGGACCGAGAGCTCGGCATTTTCCATGGCGTCCATGTCTACGGTCTGCTGCTCGCGGCCAATTGAGGGCGTCGGCTTTACGGCCATGCGCCACATGACGGGCGCGCCGGTGGAGATGCCGCCCAGAATGCCGCCGGCGTTGTTGGACTCGACCTCGATCTCGTCGGTCTCGGCGTCGATGCGATACGGGTCGTTGTTCTCGCTGCCGCGCATGGCGGCCACGGCAAAGCCCATGCCAAACTCCACGCCCTTTACGGCGGGAATGCCAAATGCGATTTGCGCGATGCGGTTCTCGATGCCGTCGAACATGGGGTCGCCGATGCCCGCGGGAAGCCCGTAAATGCCGCACTCCACGATGCCGCCGATGCTGTCGAGCTCGTCGCGCGCGGCAAGGATCTCCTCGCGCATGCGACCGGCAGCTGCGGCGTCAATGCACGGCAGGTCGTTCGTAAGGATCGCCTTGCGGTCGGCCTCGCGATAGACCATATCGTCCATGGGCAGGTCGGAGATGCCGCCGATCTGCGCGACGTGCGCCATGACCTGAATGCCACGGGCCTCGAGTGCTTGCAGCGCGATCCCGCCGGCGATGCACAAGGGTGCCGTTAGGCGACCGGAAAAATGCCCGCCACCAGCGACATCGTGCATGTTGTGATACTTCACGCGCGCAGGGAAATCTGCGTGCCCGGGGCGGGGTTTGCGGCGCAGCTCGGAGTAATCCTTGGAGCGCGTGTTGGTGTTCTCGATAATCGCGGCGATGGGCGCGCCGGTGGTATGTCCATCGACAACACCGGCGATGATGTGGGCTGCGTCAGCCTCGCGTCGTTTGGTCGCGGTCTCGTCGCGTCCGGGGGCGCGACGGTCGAGGAAGGCCTGCAGCTCCTCCTGGTCCACGGCGATGCCCGCCGGGATGCCATCGAGCGAGCAGCCGATAGCGGGGGAGTGCGATTGGCCGAAGATGCTTAAGTGCAAGACGTTGCCAAAGGTCGAGGACATGCTATTCCTCCTCGAGTGTGACCTTGCCGCCCAGCAGGCGGTAGTGGTCGAAGAAATCGGGATAGGACTTGTTGACGGCCTCGGCGCCGTGGATCACGACCTCGCCGGTGGCACGGCTCGCAGCGATGGCGGCCATCATGGCGATGCGGTGGTCGTTGTGCGAATCGACCTCGCCGCCGGTGAAGGCATCGACACCCTTGATGATGAGGTCGTCACCGGCGATGCGCACCTGTGCGCCCAGCGCGGTGAGCTCGCGGGTGGTGGTGACCAGACGGTCAGATTCCTTGATGCGCAGGCGCGCACAGTCACGGATGAACGTGCGGCCCTGAGCCAGCGAGGCCACGGCCGAGATAACGGGTACCAGGTCGGGAATGTCGTGGGCGCTCATCTCAAAGCCGGCGAGCTTGTCGGACTGCACGGTGGCGGCGTTGGTGGAGCGCACGATGCGGGCGCCAAAGCGCGAAAGCGCGGCAAGCACGTTGCGGTCGCCCTGTGCGGAGCTCAGCGACACGCCCTCGACGGTGATGGGGTCGGTGCCGATGGCGCCGGCGCACAGCCAAAAGGCGGCGTTGGACCAGTCGCCCTCGACGGCTACGCTGCCGGGCGTGCGGTACGAGCCGCTGCTCACGCGGAAGTTCGTGACCTCGGGCTGGCCGTCCTTGGCCGGAATACGCTCGACGTTGACCTCGACGCCAAAGGCCTTCATGGCCTGGATCGTCAGGTTGATGTAAGGGCGGCTCTCAATAAGGCCGGTCACCTGCACGCAGGAGGGCTTGGCCAGCAGCGGGGCCGCCAGCAGCAGGCCCGAGATATACTGCGAGCTCACGTTGCCCGGCAGCACAAAGGTGCCCGGGCGCATGCGGCCGCTTGTCTTGAGCGGAAAACCGCCCAGACCCTGCAGGTCGCAGCCGGCGGCGATGATCTCGTCCGAGAGCGGGGACAGCGGGCGGGCGCCTAAGCGTCCCTGACCCACAAAAGTTGCTTCTGCGCCCAGCGCGCAGGCGACGGGCAACATAAAGCGGAGCGTGGAGCCGCTTTCGCCGCAGTCAAGCGTTCTGCCGGCAAGTGCCTTGAGCAGGCCAAACTCAATGCTCTTCATAGTGGGGTGGACCTGGAAGCCGTCCTCGACGGTCTCGATGCGAGCACCCAGGGCCGTAAGGCAGCGCACCGTGGCCTCGATGTCGGCGCAGGTGGTGTTGCAGGTAACGTGCGTCTCGCCGTTGGCAAGCGCAGCGCAGATGATGAGGCGATGCGCCATCGACTTGGACGCGATCGCGGGAACGGTGCCCTTGAGCGGGGAGGGGGTGATGCGGGCTAGCATGCGGATGCGTCTCCCTTCTGGCCGAGGCCCTCGGCAATGAGTTCGTGGAAAGTGGAAAGCGGCGTGCGGTCGATGCTGCAGCGGCCAATGCCGTGCGGAATCACCAAGTCGATAGTGTCACCGGTGCGTTTTTTGTCGTGGAGCGCCTCGGCAAAGACGTCATCGGCATCGAGGTCGCAGCGGGTCTTGAGGCCATGGCGGGCGCAGAGCTCCTCGATACGACCGGGAAGTGCAGCATCGCAGACGCCGTGCAGGGCCGCGGCGCGCGTGATGATGCCCATGCCGATCGACACGCAGTTACCGTGTCCAAGCTCAAAGTGCTCGCAGGCCTCGACGGCGTGTCCGGCGCTGTGTCCAAAGTTGAGGAGCTTGCGCTGGTTGGTCTCGCGCTCGTCGGCAACGACCACGGCGCGCTTGATGTCGATATTGCGGGCGATGATGAGTGCTACGCGGGCTACATCGCGGTTGAGCAGCTCCAGCGTGAGCGGGGTCTTCTCCAGCTCGGCGAAAAGCTCCGGGTCGGCGATCACGGCGTGCTTGACGACCTCGCCGCAGCCGTCGGCGAACTGCTCGGGCGTAAGGGTGGCCAGGCACCCCACGTCGGCGATAACCACATTCGGCTGCCAAAAGGCGCCGGCCAGGTTCTTGCCGGCAGCCAGGTCGATGGCGGTCTTGCCGCCCACCGACGAATCCACCATGGCGAGCAGGCTCGTCGGGATCTGCACAAACTTGCAGCCGCGCATGTAGGTGGCGGCCACAAAGCCCGCCACGTCGCCCACGACGCCGCCGCCGAGTGCCACGATCACGTCGGAGCGCGAAAGCTCGTGCTCGGCCATAAACTCCAAAATGGCAACATAGGTTTCGGCGCGCTTATGGGCCTCGCCGGCCTCGAAGGTGCAGATGCTCACCTCGTAGCCTGACGCCTCCAGGCTCTGCTTAACGGGCATCTGGTAGAGCGGGCCCACGTTGGTGTCCGTCACGATGACGGCCTTGGTGCCGCCGGCAGTGGCGCGCACGAGCGGTCCCGTTTGCTCCAGCAAAAACGTGCCAACATGCACCTGGTAGGGGCGTGCAGTGTCGATATCGATGGTAATCGCCATAAGCTTCGGTCCTTTCGACCTGGCGTGATAGGTGGTCTAGTGGGAGGCCTCGTCGTCGAGTGCGCGCTTGATGCGGTCGCCCTCGGCAAGGAGATTCTCCAGATAGCGCTGGTCGCGGTCCTTGAGCGCACGGCTGTAGGTGCCGAGCGAGTCGATCAGGTGGTCGATCTCGAAGGCGAGAGCATCGGCGTCGTCGATCATGAGCTCGGACCACATCTGCGGATTGAGGTGCGCCACGCGGGTGAGGTCGCGGTAGCTGCCGGCCGAAAAGCCGTGGTGGACCTGAGCGGTCGGGCTCTTAACATAGGCGTTGGATACCACGTGCGCAAGCTGGCTCGTGAAGGCGATGACGCGGTCGTGCTCGGCTGCGCTGGTCACGCTGAACTTGCCAAAGCCCAAGGGGCGCACCATCTCGCGTACCTGGCCCAAAAGCTCCAGCTTGAGTGCGTCGTTCACCGCGGGCGGCACGAGAACGAGTGGCGCGCCCTGGAACAGGTCGGCGCGGGAGTGTGCATAGCCCGAGTACTGCGTGCCCGCCATGGGGTGCGCGCCCACAAAGTAAAAGCCGTGCTCGCGGGCAAGCTCAAAGGCGCGCTCGCACACGATGCCCTTGACGCCCACCGTGTCGATCACCACGGGGCCCATGATGGCCTCGGTGTCGGTGGCGTCGGCGAGTGCCTGGGCATGCGTCTCGAGCCACTCGATGCAGGCCTCGGGGTAGCAGGCCAGGACGATGATGTCGCATTCGCCGAGTGTCTTGTCGTTGAGCTCTCCGGCGACAGTGCCCATGCTGGCGGCCGTCATGACATCGTCATCGGGGTCCCAGGCCAGCACGCGGACGCCCGCCTGTGCATAGCCGCGGGCAAAGCTACCGCCGATGAGGCCCAGGCCGACGATGCCGGCGCACTTGGGGCCGCCCTGGTTAACGCGCGCGTTTCTCACCGTACCCATGGGCTACTCCATGGTCTCTTGGCAGACAACCTCGCGGATGGCTCGGATGCGGCGCATGGTGTCGTCGAACTGATCGGGGGTGAGGGCCTGGGCGCCGTCGGACCAGGCGCGGCTCGGCTCGTCGTGGACCTCGATCTCCAGGCCGTTGGCACCGCAGGCGGTCGCGGCGAGCGCCATGGGCTCGACGTAGCGGGTGTAGCCGGTGGCGTGGCTGGGGTCGGCGACGACGGGCAGGTGCGACAGGTGGTGCAGCACCGGCACAGCGTTAAGGTCGAAGGTGTTGCGGGTGCGGGTCTCGAAGGTGCGGATACCGCGCTCGCACAGGATGACGTTGTCGTTGCCCTCGCTCATGATGTACTCGGCTGCCATAAGCAGCTCGTCGATCGTGCCGGACATGCCGCGCTTGAGCAGAATCGGGGTCTGGGTCTTGCCGACCTCCTTGAGCAGGGGGAAGTTCTGGGCGTTGCGGGCGCCGATCTGCATGACGTCAATCTTCTTGTCAAGGAAGACCTGCACGTCGCGCGGGTCCATGATCTCGGTGACGATCGGCATGTCGAGCTCGGCAGACGCCTCGCACAGCAGGTCGAGGCCGGCGGGGCCCATGCCCTGGTAGGCGTAGGGGGAGGTGCGGGGCTTGTAGGCACCGCCGCGCAGCATCGTGGCACCGGCGGCCTTTACGCGGCGTGCGATGCGAATGAGGTTCTCGCCCTCGACGGAGCAGGGGCCAGCGATGACTTGGAACTGGTCGCCGCCGATCTTGACGCCGTGGCCGCAGTCGATGACGGAGTCCTCGGGGTGGAACTTGCGGTTGGCGCGCTTGAACGGCTCCGAGACGCGCTGCACGCGCTCGACGACATCCATGGACTCGAGCAGGAACGGGTCGATCTTGGTCGTATCGCCCACCAGGCCGATGATCGTCTCGTTCTCGCCGCGCGAGACGTCGGTCTTCAGGCCTTTTTTCTCAATCCAGCTGACGATATGGCCGACGGCCTCGTCGCTGGCGCTCTGCTTTAAAATTGCAATCATGGTGTGCCTCTCACCTCGATGGATAACTTTTGCAAAAACGGCCCGCATCGCGAGCCGTGTATATATGGTGCATGAGAGTTTATACTATCTGACTCGCTTTTGCCTTCTAAAGTGGGCCGTTGCGCCGCGTCTTCCTCGGAATGGTTGATTTCCGATCTCAGCCGAACACATTGAGCGAATAGGCCGTTCCCGCAGC
>CATWSG010000034.1 GCA_958353395.1 uncultured Collinsella sp. | reverse complement strand
TCCGCACATGTGCGGATGAATGTGGGAGGTGTTCGGATAAAGTCGATAATCAAGGCCGGCATCGTTTACCGAAACCGCGGCATGCTGCGGCGATTTGCGTCCGCGCCGCACGGTATAATAAATCCGTTCAACAGATCTGCCTGCCGAAGCGGGCATACACAGAGGACTCATCGCTATGAACCGTGAGAGGTATCGCGGCGACCTGCCCCTATCGGGGGTGGGTGCCTATGTCATCGCTTAAGACGACGCATCGCTGGGCGGTCGCTCAGCAAAACCCCGAGCTCGAAAAGGAGCTTTCGGCTGGTCTGGGCATTCCCGGGCTGGTGGCGCGCATTATGGTCGCGCACGGCATTGGCTCAATCAAAGAGGGCCAATTGTTTTTGACGCCTTCGCTCGATCGCGACTGGGCCGACCCACTCATTATCCCGGGCATGTCGGTCGTTGCCGACCGCGTCGAGCGTGCTATTCGCAACCACGAGCACATTGCAGTCTTTGGCGATTTTGACGTTGACGGTATTACGTCGACCTGCCTGTTGACCGAGGCGCTGCGCACGTTTGGCGCCGATGTCACGCCGTTTATTCCGCATCGCTTTGATGAGGGCTACGGTCTTTCGCGCGCGGCGCTCGACCGCGTTAACGAGCTCGCTCGCCCCCAGCTGATCGTGACCGTCGATAACGGCATTGCCGCCAAGGAAGAGGTTTCCTATCTGAAGAGCCTGGGGATCGATTTGGTGGTCACGGACCATCACGAGCCCTCCGATCAGGTGCCGCAGGGCGTACCCCTGACCGACCCTAAGCTCGATGACGATGGTCCTTCGCGTGAGCTTGCCGGTGCCGGCGTGGCACTCAAGTTGGTGCAAGTCCTGGGCGAACGTCTGGGCAAGCCGTCGTATTGGCGTTCGCTAATCGAGGTCGCGGCGCTGGGCACCGTGTCCGACATGATGCCGCTCACGCCCGAGAATCGCGCGCTGGTTGCCGAGGGCATCCAGCAGATGCGCGTAACCGCTCGCCCGGGCTATATCGCGCTTGCCGCGCTCGCCAAGGCGGACCTTTCGAGCATTACGGCGGATGGCCTGTCATTCTCGCTCATTCCCCGCTTAAACGCTGCCGGTCGCATGGCTGATCCCAAGCTGGCGCTCGACCTGCTGCTTGCCCGCGATCCCATCGAAGCAAGCGCACTGGCGGCTGAGCTCGAGGAAATCAACCGCCAGCGCCGTGAGATCGAGGCGGAGCTCACGCGCGATGCCATGGCAAAGGTCGAGGAGACCTATGACGGCGGACGCGCGATCGTCGTGGGCGGCGAAGGTTGGCACGAGGGCGTCAAGGGCATCGTGGCAAGCCGTCTGACCAACCGCTACCACGTGCCGGCGCTGCTGTTCTCGATCGAGGACGGTATCGCGCGCGGCTCTGGTCGCTCGGTGGGCAAAGTTAACCTGTTTGACGCCATCGAACGCTGTTCCGACCTGATGATTCGTCGCGGCGGACATGCCGGTGCGGTGGGTGTGACCATCGAGGCATCCAAGCTCGATGAGTTCCGCCGTCGCCTTTCCGTCGTGTTGTCCGAGCTTCCCGCCGAGGACTTTGAGGACACCGACGAGGTTGCCGCCACGGTCGACCTTTCCGAATTGCATATCGAGACCATCGAGCAGATTTCCCGCCTTGAGCCGTTTGGCCAGGGTAATAAGGTGCCGCTGCTGGCTGCCGAGGGCGTGACGATGTGTGATCGCGCCGTGGTGGGTAAGACCGGCGAGCACATGCGCTTTGTGGCGACCGATGGCGCCGCGAGTGTGCCGGCTATTATGTTCCGCGTGCCGCAAATCGATAAGCTCATCAACTGCGATAGCGCTGTCGACTTGGTGTTCGAGGCCGTTGCCGAGCATTGGCAGGGTCGTGTGAAGCCCAAGCTCATGGTCAAGGATGTTCTGGTCCGCGATACCACGCTGCCCAGCGTCGACGATCCGGCATGCGAGCTTCGTCGTGGCGTGCAGCCGGCGGATTCCGGCCTGCGCTTGGAGTCGCGCAAGCGCGAGACGCTCGCCCAGCTTTCCTATACCGAGCTGACGCGCTCGCTTATCCATAGCTTTATCGGCTCGAACCAGCCACATCGCGCGCAGGTCGAGGCGCTCGATGCCCTGGCCGATCACCAAAGTGTTCTGGCCGTTATGGGAACGGGGCGCGGCAAGTCGCTCATCTTCCATGTGCATGCCGCGCGTGAGGCGGTGCTTCGCGGACGTTCGAGCATCTTTGTCTATCCGCTGCGTGCGCTCGTTGCCGACCAGGCCTATCACCTCTCGTCGACGATGGCAGCGCTCGGTATTGGTGTTGGCGTGCTGACCGGCGAGACCGTGGAGGCCGCACGCGATGATGTGTTCGCCGGCCTAGCTTCGGGCCGCACCGGTATCGTGCTCACGACGCCCGAGTTCCTATCTATCCACCGTGACCGCTTCGCACGTTCGGGCCGCATCGGCTTTGTCGTTATCGACGAGGCGCACCACGCCGGCCTTGCCAAGGGCGGCGACCGCAGCGCCTATCTCGACATGCCCGATATCCTCAAAGCCCTGGGCGACCCGGTCGTTATGGCTGCGACGGCCACCGCGACGGCTCCGGTCGTGGCCGAGCTTGCCCGCATGCTGCCGATCACTCGCACGGTGGTCGACGAGACGGTGCGCGAGAACCTGCGGCTCGAGGACGACCGTGATCTTGCAAGTCGCGAGAACCGTTTGGTGTCGATTGTGGCGACGGGGGAAAAGACCGTCATCTACGTCAATTCGCGCGACCAGTCCGTGGCGCTCGCCAAGACGTTGCGCAAGCGTGTGCCCGATTGCGCAACCCATATCGCGTTCTATAACGCGGGGCTTGCGCGTTCCGATCGCCGTCGCGTGGAGGAAGCATTCCGAGACGGAAGCCTCAGCTGCATCGTCTCGACATCTGCCTTTGGCGAGGGCGTCAACCTTCCCGATATTCGCCATGTCGTGCTCTATCACATGCCGTTTGGCGGCATTGAGTTTAACCAGATGAGCGGCCGTGCCGGTCGCGATGGCCAGCCCGCCGTGATCCATCTGCTCTATTCGTCGCGCGACGCCCGCATTAACGAGCGCCTACTCGACTGCTATGCGCCCGAGCGCGACGAGCTCGTCACGCTCTATCGCGCGCTGCAGACCATGTGGCGCTCCAACCGCGGCAAAACCGGGGACGATTCCTTTAGCGCGAGCGATATCGACATCGCACAGATGTGCCTTGCCATCGATGCTCGCACGCCGGTCGACGAGCGTTCGGTGGAAAGCGGCCTGGGAATCTTCGAAGAGCTTGGTTTTTGTCGAGTTTCGGGGTTTGACGACACCCGTCGCATCGCGATGGCCGAAAACCCCGGCCGCGTGCAATTGAGTAGGTCAATTCGCTATTTGGAGGGCTTGCGCTCGCGCATGGAGTTTTCGGCTTTCCGGAGCTGGGCGCTCGATTCGTGCGCTTCTGATATGCTAGCCAAAGTTAACCGCCCGATCGTACCGCGGGCCTAGGGGAAGGGGACCTCGATGGATGCCGCAGCCCGTACCGCCCATGATTCCACCCTCCAGCCGTTTTCGGAGATGGAGCACTATAAGCATGCCGATGAGCTGCCGCCCGAGATTGTGGCTGACAGCTACGACAAGCTGGAGCGCCTGTGCCTCAAATATATGAATGAGGACGACTTCTCCAAGGTGGAGCAGGCCTACTGCTTTGCCGCCGAGAAGCACTGCAACCAAAAGCGCCGCTCGGGCGAGATGTACATTAACCATCCCGTCGAGGTTGCCATCATTTTGGCCGATCTCAAGATGGACTGCGATGTGGTGTGCGCCGCGCTGCTGCACGATACCGTTGAGGATACAGAGACCTCGCTTGCCGATGTTTCCGGCCTGTTTGGCGATACGGTGGCCGAGCTCGTCGATGGCGTGACCAAGCTCACCAACATCGAAGTCGACAGCATGGACGAGAAGCAGGCCCTCACGCTGCGCAAGATGTTCCTCGCCATGTCCAAGGACATCCGCGTCATCATCGTTAAACTTGCCGACCGTCTGCACAACATGCGAACGCTGGCAGCCCTGCGCGAGGATCGTCGCCTGTTTAAGGCTCGCGAGACCATGGACGTGTATGCGCCCCTGGCCGACCGTCTGGGCATGAGCTCCATTAAATGGGAGCTCGAGGACCTGTCCTTCTTCTACCTTGAACCCGACGCCTACCAGCGCATCGCGCGCATGGTGGCGGAGTCGCGCGAGGTCCGTGAGCGCTATCTGGCCGAGACCATCAAGACACTCACCGACGAACTCAACCGCATTGGCCTGGAGGACTTCCAGATTAACGGCCGTTCCAAGCACTATTGGTCCATCTACCAAAAGATGAAGCGCAAGGGCAAGGAATTCTCCGAGATCTACGACCTGGTGGCACTGCGTGTCATCACGCATTCGGTGCGCGATTGCTACTCCACGCTCGGCGCGGTGCATACGCTGTGGCACCCCATGCCCGGTCGCTTTAAAGACTATATCGCCATGCCCAAGGTCAATAACTACCAGTCGCTCCACACGACGGTCATCGGCCCCACGGCCCGTCCGCTCGAGATTCAGATTCGAACCTACGAGATGCATGAGCAGGCCGAGTACGGCATTGCCGCCCACTGGCTATACAAGAAGTCGGGCGGATCGTCTGCTTCCAAGACCAATGACGCTCAACGTTTGGACGACCAGATCAACTGGCTCAAGCATTCACTCGATTGGGCTGCGTCTGATGAGATCACCGACGCCAAGGAATACCTGCATTCGCTGAAGGTCGACCTCTTCGATCAGGAGATCTTCGTCTTTACGCCCAAGGGCGAGGTCATGGCGCTTCGTGCCGGCTCCACGCCGCTCGACTTTGCCTATGCCGTTCACACCGAGGTGGGAAACCATTGCGTCGGCGCCAAAATCAACGGTGCGGTGGCTCCGCTCACGCACGAGATTAAGACGGGTGACCGTGTCGAAATCCTGACTAACAAGAGTTCCAAGCCGTCGCGTGATTGGCTCAAGATCGTTAAGACGCCTTCCGCCAAGTCAAAGATCCGCCGCTATTTTGCCGCTGCGACCAAGGATGACGACGCTGCTGCCGGCCGCGATATGCTGGCCAAGGACCTGCGGAAGCGTGGCTATGGCATTTCTACGCCGCGTTCGACGCGTGCGCTCAACGCCGTAGCGGAGCAGTTTAACTTCAAGCAGCTCGAGGACCTGTTTGCCGCCGTCGGCGCCGGCAAGGTTGCCCCGCGCGCTGTGGGCAATAAGGTCGAGCAAATCTTGGACCCCAAGCCCGAGGAACAGCTCACCAAGGCCGAGGCTATCGCCGAGGTTGTGAAACAGCCTGCTCGCGGCTCCAACCGCAAGCCGCAAAAGCGCGGCAAGAGCGCAAGTAACGGCATTATCGTCAAGGGCGAGAGCAACAGCGGCCTGCTGGTCCGTCTGGCTCATTGCTGCAATCCCGTGACGGGCGACGACATCGTCGGCTTCATCACGCGCGGTCGTGGCGTTTCGGTACATCGCGCCAACTGCCCCAACGTCAAGGGTCTTATGGAACATCCCGAGCGCATGATCGATGTGGAGTGGGACGGCGCTGCCGACACCCTCTTCCAGGTCGAGATCGTGGTCGAGTGCTTGGACCGTATGGGCCTGCTCAAGGATGTCACCATTGCCATTGGCGATGCGGGCGGCAATATCCTTTCTGCCGCCACGTCGACCAACCGCGAGGGTATTGCAACCCTGCGCTTTATGGTCGAGATCTCGGACGCGAGTGGTCTGGATCCGCTGCTGGCTTCCATCAGCAGTGTCGATTCGGTCTACGACGCTCGCCGTCTTATGCCCGGCGAAGGCGGAGCTCAGCTCAAGCGCCGTGTGTAGGTGCGAGAGCCTCTCAGCATCATAGATATTGGTTACGTTCGAGGCATCGTTTGGTGCCTCGAACGTATTTTAGAAGGAGGGTATGCGCATGGGCGATATGACTTTGGACCTGACACCCCGAGGTGCGGCTTCGATTGAGGCGCTCGTCAACGGCCCCATTCAGACCAACAGTTACGCCGTGATTTCGAATGACGAGTGCTTAATCGTCGATCCGGCGTGGGAGGGCGAGTGTCTTGTGGAGCATATCCGCACCGCGCATCCTGAGGTGCGCGTACTCGGCTCTGTCTGCACGCACGGTCATGCCGACCATGTTGGCGGGGTTGCCGGGGTTCGAGCTGTCGTTGGCGACAGCGCGCTATATGAGTTGTGCGCTAAGGACGTGACGGTACCTCGCGCAAATATCGAGGAGCAGCGCGCCATGTGGGGTATCGAGACACCCGATCCGGGTGAGCCGACGCGTTTGCTTGCCGAGGGCGATACAATCGAGGTGGGCGACGTCTGCCTGCAGGTGATCGAGACGCCGGGGCATACGCCGGGCGGCATCGTCCTGTTCGCCGCGACCGAGCGGGGGAACATCGCCTTTGTGGGCGACACGCTTTTCCCGGGCAGCCACGGTCGTACCGATCTTTCCGGCGGTGACGAGGCGGCGATTATGCGCTCGCTCTCCAAACTTGCCAAGATGCTTCCGCCCGATACCGTTTGCTTGACGGGCCATGGCGATTCGACCACGATGGCGCGCGAACTTATGCAGAACCCGTTTATGCAGATGTAGGCTCGAAGCCGTCGTCCGAACCACGAAGACCGCTCAATCTTCAAGCTATTTTCCCCAGTGGGTCGATTCTGTGGGGCAAACGGTCAAAATTTGTCCAATCGGATGGTATTCGTGAACAAACGAACGTTTATGCTCGGGTATGTCGTGGTAAAATCTCAGGCGTTATCGGAGCAACCTTACAGGAGGTTTCTTTTATGCTCGTCAACGCAGCAGACATGCTCAAGAAGGCCGAGGCCGGCAAGTACGGTCTCGGTGCCTTCAACACCAACAACCTCGAGTGGACCCTGGCTATTCTCCAGGCCGCCGAGGAGGCCAAGTCTCCGCTGATCCTTCAGTGCACCGCTGGTGCCGCTAAGTGGATGGGCGGTTTCAAGGTCTGCGCCGACATGGTCAAGGCTGCCGTCGAGGCCACGGGCGTTACCGTTCCCGTCGCCCTTCACCTCGATCACGGTTCTTACGAGGACTGCTTCAAGTGCATCGAGGCCGGCTTCACGTCCATCATGTATGACGGCTCTCACGAGGAGACCTTCCAGCTTAACCTCGACCGCACCAAGGAGCTCGTTGAGCTTGCCCACTCCAAGGGCATGTCCATCGAGGCCGAGGTCGGCGGCATCGGCGGCACCGAGGACGGCGTGACCTCCAGCGGCGAGCTCGCTGATCCTGCTGAGTGCAAGCAGATTGCTGACCTGGGCGTCGACTTCCTCGCCTGCGGTATCGGCAACATCCACGGCGTGTACCCTGCCGACTGGGCTGGCCTTTCCTTCGAGCGCCTGGGCGAGATTAAGGCTCAGACCGGCGACCTGCCCCTCGTCCTGCACGGTGGCACCGGCATCCCCGAGGATCAGATCAAGAAGGCCATCTCCCTGGGTATCTCCAAGATCAACGTCAACACCGATCTGCAGCTCGTCTTCGCCAAGGGCGTTCGCGAGTATATCGAGGCTGGCAAGGATCAGCAGGGCAAGGGCTTTGACCCCCGCAAGCTCCTCAAGCCTGGTCGCGAGAACATCGTTGCCCGCACCAAGGAGCTCATGGAGGAGTTTGGCTCCGTCAACAAGGCGTAAGCGTCGCTAAACTACCCGCCGGAAGCCCCGTCCCCCTACACTGTTTCCTTTGCGCTCACCTGGCTTCGCCAGAAGTCGCGCCAAGGAAACAGTTCCGGGGGACGGGGCTTCCTTTGTTTAACGCCGCAGGGTTACTGGGCTGAATTATTTATTTGACTACCGTTCGGCGGTGTTGATGGCTCCTTTGTTGGGGGCTTTCTTTTTATCTCGGTACAATGGGCTTCAAGGGTTCTAGTGACTTGGAGTTTTGGTATGGCTGTAATTAACGTGTCGCCTGCTGATGGGAAGGTTATTGCCGAGGGGCCGGTTGGGTGCTTGGTTGATGTTTGCTGTGATGACTTTCGCCATCTCGATATTGGACTGCCGCCCGAGATCCTGCGTTTAAAGGATGCAGGGTATCTTTCGCAGGCTATTGAGGCTTGCGATCGCCTGCTTGCCCAAGATCCCGATTCCTCGCTTGCTGCCTGCGTTCGCGCCGAGCGGTATCGTATGATCGAGACGCCGCTTCATTTTTCGGTGTCGCGTGATCGGGCTATCGAGATGATCCGCGAGGAGTGGCCCGAGTTTACCGATGAGCAGTTTGACGATCTGATTGACCGTAAGCGTATTGACTGGCGCTTTATCGATGGCGAGCTGTTCGTTCTCGACAACTTCCTCGATTCGCTTCGCGTATATCCCAAAGAGGTCCCCGGCATGCGTCCCGATCCTACGGACGGAATTGCACTGCGAAACGAGATGCTCAAGGAGATGGAGTCACAAAACGGATTGACTCGCGTTATTACGCTTAAGGCGTCCTTGTCTGTCCCCGGCGCTCTAGAGGGGGAGACCGTTCGCGCTTGGCTTCCCGTAGCCGCCACCTGCCGCCAACAGTCTCAGGTCGAGATTCTCGACATGACGCCGGAGGGTGCTGTTGCTCCCGCGAACGCTTCGGCGCGTACCGCCTCGTGGTCTTCTTCGAGTGAGCGCTCATTCTCGGTGACTTATCGTTATCACATCGATGCTGCTTATTGTGATGTCTACGGTGGCACACTTCCGGTTCATCCGCGTATGGACGCGCCTCTGCCCGAGGATATTTCCGAGGACCGTCCGCACATTGCATTTACGCCGTATCTGCAGCAGCTGACGGCCAGCGTTGTTGGCGGACTCGAGGATCCGCTCGATCGCGCCCGTGCTATCTATGATTACCTGACGCAGTATATCGACTATCGCTATCAGCCGCCGTACTTGCTTTTGGGATCTATTGCCGATGACTGCGCGCATTCGCTCCGCGGCGATTGCGGCGTTATGGCGCTCACGTTTATCACCATGTGCCGTATCGCGGGCGTGCCTGCCCGTTGGCAGAGCGGCCTCTACGTTGCGCCCGATTCGGTGGGGTCGCACGACTGGGCAGAGTTCTATACGCCGCAGACCGGTTGGCTCAACGCCGACGTGTCATTTGGATCTTCTGCTCGCAGGATGGGGGAGGAGTGGCGCCGCCGTCACTACTTTGGCAATCTCGACCCATGGCGTATGGTGGCCAACAATCGATTCCAGGCAGAGTTTGAGCCCTCTTTCGACGGCATGCGCGAGGACCCTTACGATAACCAGATGGGTGAGGCTTCGGTCGACGGTCGCGGATGCCGTCAGCGCGAGATGCTACGCACGGTCGAACTCGTCGAAATGCTCGAAGTTCCATTTTCGGACTAATCGGTAGAAAGCTGTGATAAACTAACTCACGCATTACGTGCCCGAGTGGCGGAATTGGCAGACGCAGTGGACTCAAAATCCACCGTTGGCAACAACGTGCGAGTTCGAGTCTCGCCTCGGGCACCATACATGCAAGTGAGCGTTCGAGGGGGGGTTGCGGCCCCCTTTTTCGTGCCGAACTCGCGTGAGCGCGCGAAGCGTTAAGCAAACAGGCCTGTGGCCTGTTTGTAGCGGAGCGTGGCGAGGGCGCCGCGCGCCCGAAGCCCGGGGCTTCGCGAAGCGAAGGCCCTTCGAGTCTCGCCTCGGGCACCATACATGCAAGTGAGCGTACAAGGGGGCTGCGGCCCCCTTTTTCGTGTACGTAATGTGATAACGCGCTGTACGTGTTATTATTCGCAAGGCGTTGTTCCCGCAATGCCCTAAAGAGGAACCCGAGGGTTCCCACCTTTTGGCGCCAATGAGCAGCTGACTGGTCATACAACTTAGATTCCCTTCCTCAAATCGAGGAACTCTATGTGTACGACCTGGTTGCTGAGAAGCGCCAGGTTATTTTTTTATGAATGGAGGTAGGGAAAATAGCTAAGTCTGATGACACCCGCATCAACGACGAGATTACTGCATCTTCGTGCCGTTTGATTGGCGTCGATGGCTCTCAGCTCGGCCTGTTCGCCATCCGCGATGCCCAGCGTGTCGCCGACGATCAGGGTCTCGACCTGGTCGAGATCGCTCCCAACGCGGAGCCGCCGGTCTGCAAGGTCATGGACTACGGTAAGTTCAAGTACCAGCAGGCCATGAAGGCCAAGGCTGCTCGTAAGAACCAGTCCAAGGTCGAGGTCAAGGAAATGAAGTTCCGACCTAAGATCGACGTTGGCGACTACGAGACCAAGAAGGGCCACGTTCTGCGTTTCCTCAAGAAGGGCGCACGCGTTAAGATCACCATCATGTTCCGCGGCCGTGAGATGGCTCACCCGGAGCAGGGCCTTAACGTTCTCGAGCGTCTCGCCGAGGATCTCAAGCCTTACGCTACGGTCGAGTCCAAGCCTAAGATGGAAGGCCGTAACATGCTTATGCTGCTCGCCCCGATTAAGGGCGCCTTCGATGAGGATAAAGCGGCAAGCGATACTAAGTAACTAGTGTTCTGTAACCGATTAAGGAGTATTTCATGCCTAAGATGAAGTCCCACAGCGGCACCAAGAAGCGTTTCCGCAAGACTGGTACCGGCAAGCTTATGCGCGCCAAGGCTTTCAAGAGCCACATCCTGAGCAAGAAGTCCACCAAGCGTAAGCGTGGCTTCCGTCAGGAGACCGAGATTGCCGCTGCCGACCGCAAGGTCATCAAGTCGCGTCTCGCCTAAGTTCGCGTTCCCGTTTTTCGTTTTACCGTCTAGGAGTTGATAGAACATGGCACGTATTAAGCGCGCTGTTGCCGCCAAGAAGAAGCGCCGTACCGTTATGCACCGTGCGAAGGGTTACTACGGTGCCGCTTCGCGTACTTACAAGCATGCTAAAGAGCAGGTCCAGCACTCCCTGCAGTATCAGTATCGTGATCGCCGCAACAAGAAGCGCGAGATCCGTTCTCTTTGGATCACTCGTATCAACGCTGCTGCTCGCCTGAACGACATCTCTTACTCTCAGTTCATGCACGGCCTGAAGGTTGCCGGCATCGAGCTCGACCGCAAGGTCCTGGCTCAGATGGCTTACGAGGACATCGAGTCCTTCAACGAGCTGGCTACCATCGCCAAGAAGGCTCTCGAGGCCTAATAGATTCTCTTGAATCGCTAGGGGAGTGTCGCGTTGTGCGCGGCGCTCCCTCTTTTTATCTGAAGCGCGGTTTACATTGCTAAAAGCGCGGGTAGATAAACACTTACAGGTGACCGATCTCTATATATTCCTGAACCAAAGGGTCATCATCTGATACGTGCGGAAGATCCGCACCAGTCTTTCTATTACCTATAGAAAGCAATATGTTGTGTAGGACTTGTGAAGAGCGGAATTGACGTCCCACAGAGCTTCGCGGTCTGGCAATATATCTCCTTGCCGCGCGGCCCGGTGGAACCGGGAACCAGCGC
>CATWSG010000033.1 GCA_958353395.1 uncultured Collinsella sp. | reverse complement strand
ACGCGCATAAAGAAAGCCTCCCATTTCTCATGTCCAAGAAATGGGAGGCAGTTCAGTGTCGGTCGCGGGGCTGTTTGGTTTCTAGTGGTTATGCGGGCAGTTGGCGCAGCAGCCGCTGGTGGCGCTGGTGCTGGAGCCGCCGCTTCGCTGATCGGTGTTGTAGAAACCGCTGCCCTCAAATTTAATGCCGCTGGCCGAGAACGTCTTGGCCGCCGGGGCACCGCAGCTGGGGCACACGACCTCGGGAGTCTCGGACATGGGATGCTCAACCTCAAACACGTTGCCGCAGCTCGAGCACTTGTAATCGTAGCGCGCCATAATACTTCCTTTTCAGCACAAAGCGGGCAGATTACTCTGCCCGCAAAAATTCAAACGTCTGTAACTGTACCCTATATCGGGGGTTTTATCACGCTTCGCCCCAGAATCTATGGTTGTTGCGCAGGAGCTGTGCGGTTTTGTTTTCGGCGGCTGCAATGTCCGCCTCGTCAGCCTGCCAGGTCCAGTTGCCCGTGGCAACGCCCGGAACGTTCATGCGCGCGTCGTCGCCAAGCCCCAGGATATCCTGTAGCGGCATCATCACTAGGGGAGCGTCGCTTGCCAGCGCGTCGCTCATCAGCTTGGCCGCCACCTCAACACCGCTCGGCTCGTCGCCGCCCGCAAAGGAACGCGTGCACCAACCGGCCAGCGTCGACGTATCGTGCGTCGAGGTGTACAGAATCTTGCCGGGCGTGGGATGCACACCGCAACGAACGTCGTAGTCGCTAAACTCCAGCACGTCCATGCCGGGGAAACCGCAGGTCGATGCCATGGCGCGAACACCGGGCGTCAAATAGCCCAGGTCCTCGGCGATAAAGTTGAGCGGACCCAGCTCGTCATAAGCGGTCTGGAACAGGTCCTTGCCCGGTCCCGCCAACCAGCGACCTTCGGCGCAAGCCTTGCCTGCGGGGATACTGAAGTAGCTGTGGAATCCCAGGAAGTGATCCAGGCGCACGCGGTCGTAGAGAGAAAACGCACGACGCAGGCGATCCATCCACCAGCTATAGCCGTTCCGCTTCATGTGGTCCCAGCGGAACGTCGGGTTGCCCCACACCTGGCCCTCGGGTGCAAAGTTGTCGGGCGGCGCACCGGAGATCTCGATTGCCTTGCCGGTATCGGACAGCCAGAAGTTCTCGGGTTCACTCCACGCATCTGCCGAATCGTCGGACACGTACATAGGAATATCGCCGATGACCTCGATGCCTTTCTTGTGCGCATAGTTCATGAGCTCGCACCAAGCTAGGTCAAAACGGTACTGCATGTACGCCTGAAGCTCGGCCTCGTCGTGGAAGCGCTTGTCGTCGATCAGATGCTCGTTGTAGCGCGCGACATCTGCCGGCCAATCATGGCGCGACTCGCCCTCAAAGTACTTCTTAACGGCCATGTAGACGCAGTATTTCTCGAGCCAATCGGCATTGCGATGTTTAAACGCGGTGTACAGCGGATCGGCATCCTCGCCGCCGCGGGCCTTCCAGGTCTCAAAGTCGGCTGCCAGCTCCTCGTGGCTCTCGGGTAGCAGGTCGATATTGCCTGCAAAGGCCGAAGGACCAGCGTAAGGGGAGCGGAAGAAGTCCGTGGGGTTGACGGGGAGAACCTGCCAGTAGCGCATGCCCATGGCGGCCAGATGGTCGATAAAGCGACGCGTGGGCGCGCCGATTGTACCGGGCTTGCCGTCGTCGGTCGGCACCGATGTGATATGACACACAACACCCGCACCGTGATCGAGCGGCTCCTGCAGGCGCTGCTCGGCATGGTGGTAGATGATCGACGAGCCCAGCGGATAAAGATCGAGCGTGACCGTGCCGTTGTGGATCTCGCACTCGTGACCGCTAATAACATCGCTCGCGCATTCGCCGAGCGCCGGAATCGTCACACGATGCGAATTGCGCAGGCTGCGGTTGATGATGACGGTCGCGGACTCGCCGTCTTTACCGGTACGGTTGTAGGCCAGCACCTCGTCATTGAGCGCGAAGGCCTTGATCTTGCCATCGATCATAAACGGCAGCGCGCGGCGCACGGCCGAGGCATTCTTGACGATCGCGAACGTATCGAAGTCGTGCAGGTTTTCCTTGGTCGGCATGGTGCGGCGATTGCCCGGATCGGTGAGACCCTCCAAGCCGTACTCGTCACCGTAATAGATTGAGGGAACGCCCGGGAACGTCATCTGCATGAGCGTCGCCAGCCAAAAGCGGCTCTTGGCCAGGCCCATGGAGTTCTCGTCCAGGCGCCATTTGCTGCGCTCACTCTCGGGCAGCTGCGACTCGTCGGGGCCACCGCCGAGCACCGAGATAATGCGCGGGCGGTCGTGGCTCGACAGCAGATTGAGCGCGCAGGATAATGCCTCGCGCGGGTAGTTCTCGCGCAGGGTCTCGATATCCTCGGCAGCCTGGTAGGCGTTTTTGTAGCCCATCAAAAAGCCGATGACCATATCGCGGAAGGGGTAATCCATAGCAGAGTCCAGCTCGGAGCCCTGCAGGTAGCGACGCAGATGGCCGTAGCTGATCTTGTTGGAGGCATCTTCCCAGACCTCGCCGAGCAGCAGCGCGTCGGGCTTCTCGGCGAGCACGGCCTTTTTGATCTCGGTCAGGAAGTCATCGGAAAGCTCGTCGGCCACATCCAGGCGCCAGCCGTGAGCGCCGGCGCGCAGCCATTTACGAATGACGCCGTCCTTGCCCAGGAGCCGCTCGCGTACCAGTTCGGAGCTCTCATTGATGGCGGGCATATTGCCCACGCCCCACCAACAGTCGTACGAGCCGTCCTCGTGGAAATAAAACGCATCGCGCCACGGCGAATCCTCGCTCTGCCACGCGCCCACGCCGGGGTAGTTGCCGTAGCGGTTGAAGTAGATCGAATCGTCGCCCGTGTGGTTGAACACACCGTCCAGAATGATGGAAATGCCCAGCTTCTCGGCCGCCTCGCACAGCTCAGTAAAGTCCTGCTCGGTGCCCAGAATCGGATCGATCTTGGTGTAATCGGCGGTGTCGTAGCGGTGGTTGCTCGCGGCTTCAAAAATGGGGTTGAGGTAGATGGCTGTAAAGCCCAGCTCGGCGATGCGAGGCAGGTCTTCCTGGATACCCTTGAGCGATCCGCCGTAAAAGTCCCAGGTCTTGATGGAGCCGTCCTCGGCGCGCTCGTACACAGGCGGCTCGTTCCAGTCCTCGACCATGCGGCGCTGAATACCGTGCCGTGGCTTTTCGACCTCGGCCAGCGTGCGCTCGCGCCAGTGCTCGTCGCGGGCATAGCGATCGGGGAAGATCTGGTAGACCATACCGCGCTCGTACCAGGTGGGACGGTTCTCACGGTGTTTGTAGACGGTGACCTGGAACGACGGCACCTCGGCGTAGTCGTAGGTTACGCCCTCGCCGCCGGTGCGGCCCTGCGGTGCGCCCAGACGAACCTCGGGCTGGCCCTCGATATTGCATATAAAGCTGTACCAGATAAGACAGGGCTCGGTGCACTTGAGCTCTACGCTAAATATGCCGTCGCCCTCGTGCGTCATGGAATACCGAGACTCACCGATCTCATCGACCCAGGTGCGCAGCGTAAGCGTTGCCTGCGCGGGATCGGCGTCCTCCAGAATCACGGAGAGCGAAAGGGTTGTTCCTGTGGTCACAGCGCCAAACGGAGT
This sequence comes from uncultured Collinsella sp., assembly GCA_958353395.1. Classification (GTDB taxonomy): domain Bacteria; phylum Actinomycetota; class Coriobacteriia; order Coriobacteriales; family Coriobacteriaceae; genus Collinsella. Next base: position 11,720 of record CATWSG010000033.1, on the reverse strand, counting down.
GCGAAACTGCGGTAGACGGCTGTTGTGTATCAATCTCATAATACGGTCCAGTTCAATAGAATCACGGCCTGCGGGCCATGGGCTTTACGCACAGGATGTAAGTATATCTGTTGTACACAGGCTGTATAAACAACATCCGTTTACCATCGGCGAACGGTTGTCCTAGAAAATCGTTTTACCACCCAAATTATCGCGATATCCAAAATAGCCTAGACTGATACTATTTTTAGCCAAACAAAAGTACTTCGGTTTACTACGACGAATTGAATGATCTTAACCACGGTCATTTTGGTGATATTAAAACCGCAGGTAGAAGCGTTGCCAATTTTTTAGATTACTCGCTGTGGTCGGCCGTAGCCATTTTGTCGTAGTAAACCGGCCCTCTTTTTAATACAGAAGTTCAATCAAGAAGAGGGCACCCTCACCAGGTGCCCTCTTTTGCGTTGAGGATTAAGTTTTAATCGTTCGGACTAGCGGCGCTTGCGGGTGGCCGTTGCCTTGCGGACGGACGTCTTCTTGGACGGGGCCTTTTTCTCTGCCGGAGCGGCGGGGGAGACCGGGGTCTCCTTGGCAGGCTCGGGCTTAGCCTCTGCCTTCGGGGCGGCCTTGACCTCAGCGGTCTTCGGCGCCGGCTTGGCCTTTACCTCAGCCTTGGGCTCCACTTTGGCAGCAGCGGACTTAGCCTCTGCCTTGGGAGTTGTGGCCTTTGCCGTGGTCTTCTTGGCCGTCGTTGTAGTGCGCTTGCGTGTGGTGGTCTTGGCGGCGGGCTTTGCCTCGACGGTTGCCTCGGCCTTGGACTCGGCGGGCGCCTCCTTGACTTTGGCGGCCGTCTTTGCGGCTGCCTTGGTCGTGGCGGCCTTCGCGGTCGTCGACTTGGTTGCCGTGGTCTTCTTGGCGGTCGTGGTCGACTTCTTGGCAGTGGTCTTGGCCGGTGCCTTTGCCGCAGGCTTGGCCTCAGCGACCTCGACCTCGGCGGCCTTCTTGGCAGCGGCGGTCGTGCGCTTGCGCGTGGTCGTTGCCTTGGCAGCAGTCGTCTTTGCTGCGGCAGCCTTGGTTGTCGTAGCCTTCTTGGCCGTCGTCTTGCGGGTCGTGGTCTTCTTAGCTGCGGGCTTTGCAGCGGGCTCGACCTCGGCCTCTGCCTCAGGAGCAACCTCAGCCTTCACCTCAGGCTCGGCCTTAACGGGCTCAGCCTCAACCGGCTTCTCCTCGGCCTTGGGCTCCTCCGCGGCCACCGGCTCAGCAACGGCCTCAGACTCGTCGACAACCGCCGCCGGCCTCTCAATCTCCGGGTGCATAAAGAAGTACAGGTCCAGATATTTATCGGCCGAGCGCGTCCAGCTAAAGTCCTGGCTCATAGCCTGCGTTACCAGCTGGTTCCAGGCATCGCGGTTGTCCCAGAACAGGCGTGCCGCGCGGAACACGGCGTCGCCCATCTCGTCGCCGTTAAAGTTGCTAAACGAGAAGCCAGTGCCCTCGCCGGTAAACTCGTTGTACGGCTGCACGGTGTCCTTCAGGCCACCGGTCTCGCGCACGATGGGCAGGGTGCCGTAGCGCATGGCGATGATCTGCGACAGGCCGCAGGGTTCAAACTTCGAAGGCATCAGGAACATGTCGGCGGCAGCATACATGCGCTGCGACAGCGCCGGATCGAACTCGATGCGTGCGGCCATGGTGCCGGGGTACTTGTCCTGGAAGTAGCGCAGTCCGTCCTCGTAGTCGCGGTCGCCGGTGCCCAGCACCGCTACCTGCACGCCGCCGGCCAGAATGCGGTCGAGCGCGTACATGACCAGGTCCATGCCCTTTTGGCGCGTCAGGCGCGTGACCATCACCATAAGCGGACGGTCGTCGCGAACCTCGAGTCCCAGCTCTTCCTGCAGCTTGGCCTTGCACACGGCCTTGCCAGAACGGTCCTCGACGGTGTAGTTGGCGGCAATGCGCTTGTCGGTTGCTGGGTCAAAGCCCGCGACGTCGATGCCGTTCAAAATGCCCTGCAGCGCATAGGAGCGCTCGCGCAACACGCCGTCCAGGCCCTCGCCAAATTCGGGCGTCTGGATCTCGTTGGCATAGGTGGGGCTCACCGTAGTGATGGCGTCGGCATAGCGCAGGGCGCCCAGCATGTAGTTGATGCTGCAGGCGTCGCAACGCAGCTGCGAGGCAGCCGCCGGAATATGCGCCACACCCAGGATGTCCTCCATCACGGTGTCGCTAAACTGGCCCTGGAACGCTACGTTGTGGATCGAGAACACGGTCTTGACGCGGTCGTACAGCGGCAGGCCCTGGTAGAACTCGCGCAAAAACACGGGGGCCAGTGCCGTCTGCCAGTCGTTGCAGTGCAGGATGTCGCACTCAAAGCCGGCCGGCAGGTGCTGCAGGCTCTCGGTGATGGCCTTGGAGAAGAACGCAAAACGCTCTCCGTCGTCAAAGAAGCCGTACGGATAGTCGCGCGCAAAGTAGCGCTCGTTGTCGATGAACATATAGGTGACGCCGTCGTGCTCGAGTTTCTCGAGTCCGCAGTACTCATTGCGCCAGCCCAGGCTCACGTAAAAGTCGGAGAAGTGCTCCATCTGCGCCTTGTACTCGTCCTTGATGGTGGCGTACTTGGGCACCATCACGATAACCTCGGCGCCGGCGCGCACAAGCGCCGCAGGCAGCGAGCCCGCCACGTCGCCCAGGCCACCGGTCTTCACAAACGGCGCGCACTCGGCCGAGGCAAACACGATCTGCATCTTTTTGCTGGAATCAGCCATATTGTCTCCCTGTTGCAATTCGAGAAAAGCCGCCTGGCGCGAACCGGGCGGCTATTCTACATGTTACGAGCGATGTTGCGGTACCAACGTTAGCGCACGATCGTGGTATCAGAAGTTAACGGAGCCTTGCCCAGCACCAGGATGTTCTCGGGCGTGCCGCGAAGCTCGGTGTTGGTGGGGACCACGTTGTTCTTGTCCAGGATGGCGTTCTCAACACGGGCGCCGCTCTTGATGATGCAGCTCTGGTTGATGATCGAGTTGGTCACCGAGGCGCCTTCCTCGACCACGACGCCGCGCGACAGGATCGAGTTGCGCACGGTGCCCTTGATGATGCAGCCGGCCGAGATGATCGAGTTGCAGGCGTGGCTGCCGGTCGCGTAACGCGAAGGCGGCACGTCGTGAGCCTTGGTCAGGATCGGACGCTCGGGGTCGAAGAGTTGGTCGGCCACGGTCTGGTCGAGAAGGTCCATGCTGCGGCGATACAGCGACTTCTCGCTAAACACGCCCACGACCTCGCCCTTGTACTCGTAGCTGCACACGTCAATGTTGCCAAAGTCGCCCTGGAGTGCCTCGAGCAGGTCCAGATAGTCGGCGGCCTGGTAGTGGTCGATAATCTCGAGTAGCGTCTCGCGGTTGACGATGCAGCAGTCCATAGAGGCGTTGTCGCCGTACACGACGCCGGCGCTCACGCCCGTCAAACGGCCGTTCTCGTTAATTTCGAGTTTGGTCTCGTCATCGACGTTATGCGTGGCCTTGCAGTACACCACGGTCATCTGGGCGCCGGAGTTCTCGTGCGCGTCGATGATGGTGTTGAGGTCCATATTAAAGATGATGTTGGTGCCCATCATCACGACATAGGGCTTGTCCGAGCGCTGGAACAGCGTCTTGTTGGAGATAATGTCGCGCAGCAAGAAGCGCATGCCGCCCTTGGTGGTGCCATACGCGTTGCCGGGCACCATGAACAGGCCGCCCTTCTTGCGGTCCAGGCCCCAGTCCTTGCCCGAGCCCACGTGGTCGATCAGCGAGCGGTAGTTGCCCGGCATGACGACTCCGACGGTCTTAATGCCGGCATTCATCATGTTGGACAGCGGGAAGTCGATCAGGCGGTAGCGGCCCAAAAACGGAACGGACGCGATGGGGCGGTCCTTGAGCAGCACGCTGCCGTAGGTCGAAGAGTAGTTAGCGGTGATATAACCGATGGCCTTGCGATTGATCATCGGATCATTCCCCCTTCCCGATAACGACGTCATTTCCAACGACGGCCGTATCCTTGGTGGTATCGACAGAGCCGAGCTTCACGCCCTCTTCGACCGTGGAGTTCTCGCCCAAAATAGCGCGGCAGATGTGCGCTCCGCTCTTAACGTGCGCACCCGGCAGCAGCACGGAGTCCTCGACCACGGCGCGCTCATCGATGATGACATCGGTCGAAAGGATCGAGTGGCGAGCGGTGCCGTAGATCTTGCAGCCGTTGGAGACCAGGCAATCGTCCAGGCGACCATCCGGGCCAATGTAGTGCGGCGGTCGCGTGGTGATGTTGGACATGATGGGGAAGTGCTTGTCAAACAGATCGAACTCGGGGTTGTTGCCCAGCAGGTCCATCGAGGTCTCGTGGAAGCTGGCGATGGTGCCGACGTCCTTCCAAAAGCCGTGGAACTCGTAGCTGTACAGGCGCTTGTTCTCGCCGAGCAGCTTGGGGATGATGTCCTTGCCAAAGTCGTGGCTCGAGCGCTGGTCCAGAGCGTCCTCCTCGAGCGCCTCGATCAGCACGTCGGCCGAGAAGATGTAGATGCCCATGGACGCGAGGTTCGAATCGGGCTTATCGGGCTTCTCGGTGAACTTGGTGATGCGGCCGTCCTCGGGGTCGGTGGTCAGGATGCCAAAGCGGCTGGCCTCCTCCCACGGCACGGGCATAACGCTCACCGTGAGGTCGGCGTTGTTCTCAATGTGCGTCTTGAGCATCTTGCGGTAGTCCATGCGATACAGGTGATCGCCCGAAAGAATCAGGACGTACTTGGGGTCGTTGGCCTTGATGTAGTCGAGGTTCTGCGTAATGGCGTCGGCCGTGCCCGCATACCAGGCGCCGCCGGTCTGCGTCTCGTACGGCGGCAGGATCGAAACGCCGCCGTCACGGCTGTCCAGATCCCACGCCTCGCCGGAGCCCACGTAGGCATGCAGCAGATAGGGGCGATACTGCGTCAGAACGCCCACCGTGTCGATGCCCGAGTTGGAGCAGTTGGACAGCGAAAAGTCGATAATGCGAAACTTACCACCAAAGCTAACCGCCGGCTTGGCGATCTTTTGGGTGAGTGCCCCCAATCGGCTGCCCTGTCCTCCTGCGAGGAGCATCGCGATGCATTCTTTCTTACTCATCGATTTCTCCTTCTGTCATCGATGTTTCTAACCCATTAGCGGTGGGCACGGCGCCTGGTCGCGCCCACCGAATAATGCCGTGCGGCAAAGGGAGCTCGCGCGCCTTTAAGCGTGCCAGATCTCGTCGCGGTACTCGCGAATGGTGCGGTCGCTCGAGAACCAGCCAGAGGAGGCGGTGTTGAGCAGCGCCTTGCGGTTCCAGGTCTCCTGGTCGCCGTAGCTGTTCGTGAGCTTCTCCCAGGCGTCGACGTAGCTGCGGAAGTCGGCCATGACCAGGTCGGGGTCGTTGTTGTTCATGAGCTCGTTGTAGATGCTCTCGAAGTTGCCCGAAAGACCCGCAAAGGTGTTGTCCTTGAGCTCGTCCATCACGCGGCCCAGGCGCTCGCGGTCGCCGTTGAGGGTATCCCACGCAAAGTAGCTGTTGGATGCCCAGAGCTGCTCGACCTCGGGAGCGGTCAGGCCAAAGATGGCCTCGTTCTCGCGGCCGGCCAGGTCGGCGATCTCGATGTTGGCGCCGTCGAGGGTGCCCAGCGTAATGGCGCCGTTCATCATGAGCTTCATGTTGGACGTGCCCGAGGCCTCCTTGCCGGCCGTGGAGATCTGCTCCGAGATCTCGGCGGCGGGGTAGATGAGCTGGGCGTTGCTCACGCGGAAGTTGGGGATAAAGCAGACCTTCATAACCTCGTTCACGCGGGCATCGTTGTTGATGACGTCGGCCACGGAGTTGATCAGGCGGATGGTCTCCTTGGCAAAGGTGTAGCTCGAGGCGGCCTTGCCGCTAAAGATGAAGGTCGTCGGCGTCACGTGGAAGTTGGGATCCGCGATGCGACGGTTGTAGATATCCATCACCTTCATGATGTTCATGAGCTGACGCTTGTAGGCATGGAAGCGCTTCACCTGAACATCGAAGACGGTGTTGGGGTCAATGACCAGACCGGTCTCAGCCTTAACGTAGGCGGCCAGGCGCTCCTTGTTGGCGCGCTTGGAGGCACCCACGGCCTTCAGGAACTCGGTGTCGTTCTGGAACTCTTTGAGTTTCTCCAGCTCAAAGGCGTCCTTGAGCCAGCCGTCGCCAATGGCCTCGGTCACGAGCTTGGCGTAGGTGGGGTTGGCCTCGGCAAAGAAGCGACGGTGCGAGATGCCGTTGGTCTTGTTGTTGAACTTTTCGGGCGTCAGGGCATAGAAGTCCTTGAGCACGATGTTCTTGATGATGTCTGAGTGGATCTTCGCCACGCCGTTGACGCTATGACTGCAGATCACGGACAGGTTGGCCATGCGAATCTCGCCGTCCCACAGGATGGCGGTCTGGCGCAGACGCTCCTGCCAGCCCTCCTGCGTGGTGTCGAACGACTCGTGCCAACGACGGCTGATCTCGTCGATGATCTGGTATACGCGGGGGAGGAGCTTGGAGAACGTGCCGATGGGCCACTTCTCCAGAGCCTCGGGCAGAATGGTGTGGTTGGTGTAGCTCACGACCTGCGTCACGATGTTCCAGGCGTCGTCCCACTCGAGCTTCTTCTCGTCGATGAGGATGCGCATGAGCTCGGGGCCGCACATGGCGGGGTGGGTATCGTTGGTATGGATGGCCACAAACTGCGGCAGCAGCTCCCAGTTAGCGCCGTGCTCCTTCTCAAAGGTGTCGAGCAAGCTGTAAATGCCGGCCGAAACAAACAGGTACTCCTGCTTTAGGCGCAGCAGACGGCCATGCTCGCCAGCGTCGTTGGGGTAGAGGATGGCGCTGATGGCCTCGGCCTCGGCGCGCTCGGCGTCTGCCAGGGCGTAGTCGCCGCGGTTGAAGGCCTCCAGATCGAAGTGCTCCTCGACCGGCTCGGCAGCCCAGACGCGCAGCTTGTTGACGGTCTCGCCAGCATAGCCCACAACGGGGATGTCATAGGGAACGGCAAGGATGTCCTGCGTGTCCACCGTGCGGTAGAACGTGCGGCCGTTCTCCTCAAAGCCCTCGACGCGGCCACCAAACTTGATGGTCACGGCCTTGTCCTGACGGCGGACCTCCCAGGGATAGCCATGGGTGAGCCACTCGTCGGTAGCCTCGACCTGGCTGCCGTTGACGATCTCCTGCTTAAACAGGCCGTAGCGGTAGCGCATGCCGTTGCCGTAGCCGGCGATGCCCTCGGCTGCCATGGAATCCAGGAAGCATGCGGCAAGACGGCCCAGACCACCGTTGCCCAGAGCCGGATCGGGCTCCTGGTTCTCAATGACGGACAGATCGAAGCCCATGTCGTCGAGCGCCTCGGCGACCATGTCGCGCACGCCAAAGTTGAGCAGGTAGTTGTCGAGCAGGCGGCCGATCAAAAACTCGATCGAGAAGTAGTACACGCGCTTCTTGCCCTCGGCGGTGGCGCGGGCGTCGCTCTTGGTGGCAACGGTGCGTGCCTTCTCGGCCACGAGCTTGGCCAGGGCGTTAAAGCGGTCGAGGTCGCTGGCGGCCTCGACGCTCTTGCCGCTGATGCTCATGACGGCATCGCGATAGAGCTCGGTAAACTCCTGCTTGTTGTCGAAGATCTTATTCATACGTTCCTTCCCCCGGGGATGTTTCTCCCGGAACGGTTATGACTTGTATCCTACGCCCCGGCGGGGCGGGTAATTACAGTGGTAACACCTTTGTTACGCTTTCTTGGCAGGATCCTTAACGGCAGCTGCCTTGGCCTTGGAAGCAGCCTTCTTGGCCGTGGTGGACTTGGCCGAAGCCTTGGCGGCGGGCTTGGCAGCCTTCGCCTTAGCCGGAGCCTTCTTAGCAGCTGCGGCCTTGGGCTTCACCGAGGACATGCGCTTGCGCGTCGCCTTCTTGGGCTCCTCGACCACGGGCGGCTTATAGCTGCTGGGACCGCGGCGCTTAAGCACCACGCCTGCAAGGCCGGGCACCTTAATCTCGATGGAGTCCATCTGCCCGTTCCAGGGATAGGGCTCGCTCGAGCAGGTGTAGGGCTCCTCACCGGCATAGCCGCTGCCGCCAAACTCGGGACGGTCGGAATCGAAGATGACCTCCCAGTCACCCTCGCGCGGCACGCCCACGCGGAAGCTCTCGTAGCTCGCCGGGTCAAAGTTGATCAGAATCACCAGGTCGTTATCGACGTCCTCGCCCTGGCGCACAAAGCTCACGATGGACTGCTTGGAGTTGTCCGCGTCGATCCAGGTAAAGCCGTCGTCGGTGTAGCCGCGCTCGTATAGGGCGGGCTCGGCGGTGTACAGATGGTTGAGCGCCTTGATAAACGCCTGATGATGACGGTGAGTCTCGTACTCCTCGGTCAGGAACCACTGGATGGACTCGTAGTAGCGCCACTCGATAAACTGGCCGATCTCGTTGCCCATAAAGTTGAGCTTTGCACCGGGGTGCGTCATCTGGTAGAAGGCCAGCGTGCGCAGGCCGGCAAACTGGCGCCACCAGTCGCCCGGCATGCGGCCGATCAGCGAGCACTTGCCGTGCACGACCTCGTCGTGGCTGAGCGGGCAAATGAAGTTCTCGGTAAAGGCGTACATGATGGAGAACGTGAGCAGGCCGTGGTTGCCGGGACGCCACGGAAAATCGGTCTGCATGTAGTGCAGGGTGTCGTTCATCCAGCCCATGTCCCACTTGTAGTGGAAGCCTAGGCCGCCGTCCTGCGGCGGATAGGTCACGAGCGGCCACGCGGTGGACTCCTCGGCCATCATCATCACGTCGGGGTAGTGCGCCTCCACGGCGCAGTTGACCTGGCGAATGAACGCGCTGGCGTCCAGGTCCTCCTCGGTACCGTACTTGTTGAACTTCTTTTGGCCGGGATCATCGATGCCAAAGTTGAGGTACAGCATGCTGGACACGCCGTCCATGCGAATGCCATCCACGTGGAAGTTCTCGAGCCAATACAGTACGTTGGAGACCAGGAAGGAGCGGACCTCGCCGCGGGCGAAGTCAAACTTGTGCGTGCCCCAGTTGGGGTGAATCTCGTGCTCAAACAGCATGTGACCGTTAAAGGTGGCAAGGCCGTGGGAGTCGGCGCAAAAACCGCCGGGCACCCAGTCCATAATCACGCCGATACCCGCCTCGTGGCACGCATCGATAAAGTGCATGAGCTGCTGCGGGTTGCCGTAGCGCGATGTGGCGGCATAGTAGCCGGTCGTCTGGTAGCCCCAGGAGCCGTCGAAGGGATGCTCCATGAGCGGCATGACCTCGATATGCGTATAGCCCATGTCGCGCACGTAGTCCACGAGCTCCACCGACAGGTCGTCGTAGGTGTAAAACTCGCCGCGCTGCGCGGGGAAGGGGTCCATGGGACCGGGGTAGTTGCCGTACTCGTCGGGCTCGCCCTGCGGCGCGTCACCGTGGCGCTTCCACGAGCCAATATGCACCTCGTAGATGTTAAGCGGCTGCGACATATGGTTGTGACCGGCGCGGCGCTTGAGCCACGCGGCGTCGTTCCACTTGTAGCCATCGAGGGTCCACAGCACGCTGGCGGTACCCGGAGGGCACTCGGCCTTAAAGGCATACGGATCGGCCTTGTAGAGCTTCTCGCCCTCGTTGGTCTCGATGAGGTATTTATAGAGCTGGCCCTGCTCGGCACCAGGAATAAAGCCTTCCCAAATAGCGCTCGTATGTACGGGCACCAGCGGGTTGGCTTCTTCATCCCAATTGTTAAATTCGCCAATGACATGGACACTCTTTACGTCGGGCGCCCAAACGCAAAAACGCCAGCCACGCGTGCGCTGCTGCGTGTCGGGATGCGCGCCCATCTTTTCCCAGCTGCGCTCCCACATACCAATGCCAAACAGGTAGACATCGTCCTTGGAGAGCTCCGGTGCGTGCGGAGCCGGTTTGCGGGTTGCGGGCTTTTTAGCCGTTGGCTTTAGCTTTGTATCGCTCACGTTTGATCCCATCATGACGCGGCAGCGTGTTGCCTTGGTGACTAGATGCGAAAGGTCCAAGGCTGCACGAATCGAAGGGACGGCGAAGTTTCTGTGATTCGTTCCACCTCGCGTGCTCGGTGGAACTTTCGGCAGAAACTACGATAACACCTGTGCGTTAGTTTTATGGACGAAAGCGGATTTGCGGGGGCGTTTAATCGGTAAGCGACATGTTTATACCACTGGCAGAATTGCTGTGGTAAAACTCTTGACAGTTTTACCAATTTGGGTTTCAAAATTGTTAGGCTGACGTTTGGTAAAACGTTTTTAGCAGGATGTTTACCATTTGATATCGAAAGGTTCGTTTATGTCCCGTACCGCCGCTCCCAAGGTTGCTTTTATTTTCGATTGCGATGGCACGCTGGTTAATAGCACCCCCGTTTGGGCCTATGCCCAGCCCGAGTTATTGCACCGCCACGGTATTAACGTGACCGTAGATGACTTTGCCCAATTTGAGCACCTGTCGCTGGAGGACGAGTGCCAGGCCTACCACGACACATGGGGCATTGGCGCGAATGGTGAGGAGCTCTACCGTGAGCTGAGCGACATCCTGATCGATGGCTACTCCAAGGTGCCGCCGCGCGAGGGGCTCCTGGCATTTTTGGAGCAGGCGAAGGCGGCAGGTATTGCCATGTGCGTGGCTACGTCCACACCGGCCGAGCTGGTGCAGTCTGCGCTCGCTGGCGCCGGGCTCGACGCCTACATGGAGTTTGTGACCACCACGGGCGAGGCGGGGCGCTCCAAGCAGTTCCCCGATGTGTACGAGCTGGCGCTGCGCCGTCTGGAGAAGCGCCATGGGCACAAGTTTGAGCACGCATGGGTGTTTGAGGATGCGGTCTTTGGCCTTAAGAGCTCTGGCACCGCAGGCTTTAGGCGCGTGGGCATCTATGACCCGCATGGCCGTATGGAGCGCGAAGAGGTGCGTTCCAACTGCGATATCTTTATCGACAGCTACGAGGAGCTGGACCTGGCCCGCGTGCTTTCGTTTAAGGGATAGGCGAGGGCCGTGGCTTGCAAGGTATTAGTGGTCTGCGGCTCGCCCGTGGTGGCGAGCGCGGATCTGTTGCATAGGCTAGCGGGGGAGTGCGATCGCGTTGTCGCCGTGGACCGCGGGCTGGATGCCCTTCTAGGTGCCGGCTTGAGCTGCGACGTCTATGTCGGCGACGCCGACACGGTGAGTGATGCGGGTCGCGCGCTAGTCGATGCTGCCACTGACTTTGAAGTTGAGCGCCACGACCCGTACAAGGACTATACCGATCTGGCGCTGGCGCTCTGCTCCGTCCGCCGTCGCTGGCCGGGTGCCGAATTGGTTGCGACCTGCGCCACCGGCGGCCGTCCGGACATGGCGCTTTCCGTACTGGGCCTGCTCGCGGGCTACGAGGATGCCCCTGTCTGGATTGCCGAGGACAGGGTAGTCGCCCGCATCCTGCACGTAGGCGAATCCTGGACCATCGAAAGCGCCGAAGGCAAGACGTTCTCTATCATAGCCATAGCCCCTGGGACGGTAGTAAGCGAACACGGTCTAGAGTGGGAACTGGAACACGCCCCGCTGGGCTTGTTGGCCGACACTGGCATCAGTAACGTCGTCAGGTCTTCAGCCACGATCCAAGTCCATACCGGCACCGCCATCGCTTACCTATATCAATAGGCATTGGTTGATTTCCGATCTCAGCCGAACACATTGAGCGAATAGGCCGTTCCCGCAGC
>CATWSG010000032.1 GCA_958353395.1 uncultured Collinsella sp. | reverse complement strand
AGGCCCTTGCGGCCTAGTCGCTATTTAGGGCGTCCAAGATTTGGGGCGCAGTTCAGTGCGAGCTGCAGGGTCTTTTGTCAAGTGACGGATCGCTTGTGGAGCCGCGCTCCATTTTGCTCGTTAGCCTTCCTTGCGGACTTTTTGCAGGTAGCGGTAGACGCTGGGCTCCGAGATGCCCAGCGCGGTGGCGGCGCAGGCCACGGCGCCCTTGAGCATGAACACCCCGTTGCCGTTGAGGTGGCGAATGACGTCCACGCGGTCGCTCTGACCAAGCGAAGCTACATCCAGCCCGCGCGCGCTCAGCAACTCGGCGATGCTGCGGTCGATAAGCTCCTGTGTAGACTCCGAAAGGCTTTCGACCTCGATAGGGGCGGGCTCCGTGCGCGTGGGTCCCGCGTCGAAGCACGCCATGAGCTGCTGCGCCATGGCGTTGATGGAGCGCACGGTCGAGAGGTCGGTGTTGACACAGAGCATACCGACGATCTCGTCATTCTCGCGGATAAAGAACGTCGCGGACTCCAACGTCTTGCCACCGGCGCCGCGCCCTTCATAGCCCGTAATAAACGGCAGGTCGCGATACTTGGCGTCGTGCATGATCTTGAGTGCCAGATCGGTGGCGGGGCCGCCGACCTTGCGGCCGCTCACGATGCCGTTGCGAATATCTACAATGGCGTGGTCGGGATCCGAGAAATCGTGCAGCACGATTTCGCTGTTCTTACCGAGTATCTGCTCCAGGAAATCGACCATCGGCAAAAAGCGACGTACGGTCTCGTTCACGGGCAACTCCTTGGGGTGAAATCGGAAATGTTCATAACAATTTTTTCTCATGGTAACACGCTGTTCGTCATCTCGTATATTCGCAGGTACATTGCGTAATACAGACGAGCGGTAGGAATTTGGCGGTAAACGGTCGACCAAAAGAAAAGTTAGATGTTATTTTGACCAGACACTTTCCTGACCTGCGGAAATGCATTGTCTCAGCTCAAGAATAGTATGATAACAAAAAATTATTATTGAGAATGAGAATCATCTTTAATACGATATGCAACGAAGGCACAACCTCAACCCCGCACTGCGTCACAATAGAGCGTTAGATGCGAAAACAACTATTTCGAGGATTGGTGGTCAAATGACCCAGGAGACGGTTACGAACGGCACTGAAGCCCTGTTCACTCGCGAAGGCATGCCTCCCGTTAAGGAAATGATCCCGTGTGCCCTTCAGCACGTACTGGCATCGTTTGCCGGCATCATTACACCGGCGGTCATCATGGCCGGCGTCTACGGCTTTAATAGCCAGCAGAGCACCGACATCATCCAGGTCGCGCTCATTCTTTCGGCAATCGACACGGCCCTTCAGGCCTTCGCTCCCTTCCGTCGCATCGGCGGCGGCCTGCCCATCGTCATGGGCGTTTCGTTCGCGTTCCTCCCGGCCCTCCAGGCCATGGGTGCCTCGGGCTTTAGCTTTGGCGCTCTACTGGGCGGCGAGATCGTCGGCGGCGCCGTCGCGGTCCTCTTTGGTCTGGCTTACAGCAAGATCAAGTGGCTGTTCCCTCCTGTCGTGACCGGTACGGTCATCTTCTCCATTGGCGTCTCTCTCTATCCCACGGCCGTTAAGTACATGGCCGGTGGCATGGGCACGCCGCTGTGGGGCACCCCGCAGGCGTGGTGCGTCGCTCTTATCACCTTCGCCGTGGTCTTTGCGCTCACCAACTTTGGCAAGGGTACGCTCAAGCTGGGATCCGTGTTCTTTGGCATGATCGTTGGCATGATCGTTTCGATTCCCTTTGGCATGATCGACTTCTCCAGCGTCGCCACCGCTCAGGTCTTCGCCCTTCCCAAGCTCATGCCCTACGCGCTCGAGTTTGATCCCGAGGTCTGCATTACCCTCGCCGTCGTGTTCCCCATGGTTGCCATCCAGGTTATCGGTGACGTCTCCGCCGCCTGCCTGGGCTCCATCGACCGTATGCCCACCGAGCGCGAGCTCTCCGGCGCTATCGTATCCCAGGGCCTCACCTCTATGGTCGGCGGCCTGCTGGGCGGTCTTCCCACCAGCGCCCTTGGCCAGAACGTGGGCATCATCTGCTCCAACAAGGTCGTCAACAAGTGGGTCTTTGTGATCATCGCTGCCGTCTTTGCCATCGCCGGTCTGTTCCCGCAGCTCTCTGCCGTCCTTTCCGCTATCCCGCAGCCCGTCATCGGCGGCGCGACCGTCGGCGTCTTTGGCACCATCACCATGAACGGCGTGCGCATGTTCACCCGCGAGGGCCTCACGCAGCGCACCACCACCATCGTCGGCACCTCCGTCGTCTTTGGCCTGGGTATCTGGATGGCCAGCGGTTGCCTTGCCGGCGAGGGCATGCCCGCCTGGGTGTCCACCGTCATCGGCTCCAATGCCGTAACCCCCACCGCCATCATGGCCATCGTCCTTAACCTGATCCTTCCGCAGACGCCGGTCGTGGCTCAGCACATCGATGCTGCCAAGGACGCTGCCGTGGATCTGGTCTTGCCCGAGAGCAAGAAGTAACCAATTCGGTGCTATTCGTCGGCGGACGTATCGCCTCGTCCGCCGACGCCATGCGGCGCCAAGCCGCACTTCAAAGGGTTTGTCCCTTTGGTGAAGCGTTGACGGGAGAGGGCCCGTTTCCGGTGTAGGCCGGCGCTTCGCACTCCGCCATGTCAGAGGTGTCAAACCCCGCCTCTGATGTTGAAGGGAGCATCCATGCTTCTGGTCGCTAACGGTTCCGTCTTTACCCGCAACGCTCAGACCCCGTTTATTCCAAACGGTGCGGTCGCCATTGACGGAGATACGATCGTCGAAGTGGGCCCCGAGTGCGAGCTCAAGGCCAAGTACCCGGATGCCGAGTACGTCGATGCCCGGGGCAACCTCATCATGCCCGGACTCATCAACTGCCACACCCACATCTACTCGGGTCTGGCCCGCGGCCTTGCCATTAAGGGCTGCAACCCCACCAACTTCCTGGAGAATCTTGAGCAGCAGTGGTGGAAGATCGACGACAACCTGACGCTCGACGGCACCAAGGCCAGCGCCTATGCCACGATTTTGGACTCCATCCGTGATGGCGTCACCACGATCTTCGATCACCATGCGAGCTTCTGCGAGATCCCGGGAAGCCTCTTTACCATTAAGGATGCAGCTCAGGAGCTGGGCATGCGTTCGTGCCTGTGCTACGAGGTCTCCGATCGCCGCGGCCAGGAAAAGTGCGACCAGGCCATTGCCGAGAACGCCGAATTTGCCCAGTGGGCCGCCAAGGAGCGTCGCGATAACGACAACCACATGATCGCCGCCATGTTTGGCGGACATGCTACCTTTACGCTTTCGGACGAGACCATGGATAAGATGGCCGAGGCCAACAACGGCCTGACCGGCTTCCACATCCATGTGTGCGAGGGCATGAACGACGTGTGGGATTCCCGCCTCAACCGCGGTGGTATCAGCCCCGTCGAGCGCCTGCTGCAGCACAACCTGCTGGGTCCCGACACCATGCTCGGCCACTGCATCCACGTGACGCCTGCCGAGATGGATATCGTCAAGGAGTCCGGCACTTGGCTGGTCAACAACCCCGAATCCAATATGGGCAACGCCGTGGGCTGCGCCCCCGTGCTCGAGTTCTTCCGCCGCGGCATCCCCGTGTGCATGGGCACCGACGCCTACACCCACGATATGCTCGAGAGCCTTAAGGTCTTCCTGATCATTCAGCGCCACAACGCTGCCATGCCCAACGTGGGCTGGTGCGAGGCCATGACGATGCTGTTTGAGAACAACGCCAAGATGGCGAGCAAGTACTTCGATCGCAAGCTTGGTGTGCTCGAGGCCGGCGCTGCCGCCGACGTTATCGTTATGGACTACAAGCCCTTTACGCCGCTGAGCGAGGAGAACATCGACGGCCACATGCTCTTTGGCATGATGGGCAAAAACTGCCGCACCACCATTATCAACGGCCGCGTCCTGTACAAGGATCGCGAGTTCGTTGGGATTGATGAGGACAAGATCAACGCGTGGACCATGGCTGAGTCCAAGAAGCTCTGGAGCACGCTCAACGATCGCACCTACTAATTCACAAGTAGATTCGCGCGCGTCGGATGTTTCGCCGCATCCGGCGCGCGCATAGGCGGCCTCCGCGGGGTCGCCGGCGCTGTGCTAGCGCTACACCGTATTTGCGCCCGTCGCGCGGTCTCGCCGGGCGTTACAGAGAGGAGCTCATTATGAGCGACATCATGAGGCCGATCCCGTTTTCGCAGCTGATGAACTGGATCATCGAGGAGCACAAGACTCAGGGCGCCGTCTTTGGCGTGCGCAAGATGGTCACGACCAACCAGGAGGGCGCGCTTCCCATTTTTGACGAGCGCATCGAGACTCCGTTTGGCCCGGCCGCCGGTCCCAATACGCAGCTGGCCCAGAACATCGTGGCATCCTACGTGGCCGGTTCCCGCTTCTTTGAGCTCAAGACCGTTCAGGTTATGGACGGCGAGGAGCTCTCCAAGTGTGTGAACAAGCCCTGCATCGTGGCGCAGGACGAGTGCTACAACTGCGAGTGGTCGACCGAGCTCGAGGTTCCGCAGGCCTTTGCCGAGTACGTGAAGGCATGGTTTGCCTGCCACCTGATCGCTCGCGAGTACGGCCTGGGCAGCCCGGATGGTTTTGTCTTCAACATGTCCGTGGGTTATGACCTCGAGGGCATCAAGAGCCCCAAGGTCGATGCGTACATTGAGGGCATGAAGGACGCCAGCGGCTCCGAGGTTTGGAACGAGTGCCGCACGTGGGCGCTCGCTAACCTGGACAAGTTTGAGCATGTCGATGCCGCGTTTGTCGAGTCCATCTCGGCGCGCGTCTCCAACTCCATTACCGAGTCCACGCTGCATGGCTGCCCGCCGGCGGAGATCGAGCGCATCGCGACCTATCTGATTACCGAGAAGGGTCTCAACACCTACATCAAGTGCAACCCCACGCTGCTGGGCTATGAGTTTGCTCGCCAGCGCCTCAACGAGCTGGGCTTCGACTACATCGTCTTCGACGATACGCACTTCCGCGAGGACCTGCAGTGGGCCGACGCCGTGCCCATGTTCGAGCGCCTGATTGCCCTGTGCGCCGAGCGCGGCCTGGAGTTTGGCGTCAAGCTCACCAACACCTTCCCCGTCGACGTGACGAGGAACGAGCTGCCTTCCACCGAGATGTACATGTCCGGCCGTTCGCTGTTCTCGCTGACCATCGAGGCTGCCCGTCGCATTACCGAGCAGTTCGATGGCAAGCTGCGCATTAGCTACTCTGGCGGTGCTACGGTCTACAACATCCGCGCCCTGTACGATGCCGGCATTTGGCCCGTCACCCTGGCGACCGACGTGCTCAAGCCCGGTGGCTACGAGCGCTTTAGCCAGATGGCCGGCGAGTTTACCGACCTGGATGGCAAGCCGTTCGCGGGTGTCTCTCTCGAGGCTGTGACTGCGATCCAGACCGACTCACTCACCAACCCGCTCTACAAGAAGCCGCTGCGTCCGCTGCCCGACCGCAAGGTCGCCGGCAAGAGCCCTCTTTCCGATTGCTTTACCACGCCGTGCCGCACGAGCTGCCCCATCCAGCAGGATATTCCCGCCTACCTGGCGGCCGTTGACGAGGGCCGCTACGAGGACGCACTCAACATCATCATCGAGCGCAACGCCCTGCCGTTCATCACCGGCACCATCTGCCCGCATCCTTGCGGTCGTGCCTGCGAGCGTGCGTTCTACGAGCCCGAGGGCGCCCAGATTCGCGCCAGCAAGCTCAAGGCCGCCCGCGAGGCCATGACCGCCGTGCTACCCAAGCTGCGTGCCCAGGCTATCGCCAACGACGGCGAGCGCAACGTTGCCGTTATCGGCGGCGGCCCGGCCGGCCTGGCGACGGCATTCTTCCTGACGCGCGCCGGCGTGCCCGTCACCATCTTTGAAGCCCGCGACTCGCTCGGCGGCGTGGTCCGTCACGTGATTCCCGAGTTCCGCATTGCGAGCGACGATATCTCCCACGATGCCGAGCTCTGCCTGGCCTTTGGCGCCAAGGTTCAGCTCAACGCCCGCGTGGAGTCCATCGACGAGCTCAAGGCCCAGGGCTTCACCGACGTGGTCGTGGCCACCGGTGCCTGGATGCCCGGCTCTGCAGGTTTGGGCGAGGGCGCCGAGCTCGACGTGCTGGAGTTCCTTGAGGCCGCCAAGAAGGGCGAGAAGCTCGAGCTGGGCGAGGACGTCGTGGTCATTGGCGCCGGCAACACCGCCATGGATGCGGCCCGCGTGGCCAAGCGCCTTGCTGGCGTGAAGAACGTGCGCCTGGTGTATCGCCGCACCAAGAAGCAGATGCCCGCCGACGAGGAAGAGCTCGATCTTGCTCTTGCCGACGGCGTTGAGTTCTGCGAGCTGCTGGCCCCCAAGGCGCTTAACGGCGCCGTGCTGACCTGCGACGTTATGGAGCTTGGCGAGCCGGATGCAAGCGGCCGTCGCAGCCCCGTCGCCACGGGCGAGACCATCGAGCTTCCCGCCACCACGGTGATCTGCGCCGTGGGCGAGGGCGTCGATGCCAGCCTGTACGATGCCGCGGGCGTCGAGCACGACCGTCGCGGCCGTCTTGCCGCCACCTCCACCGGCGTCGAGGGCGTTTGGGCTGCCGGCGACTGCCGTCGCGGTCCTGCTACCGTGGTCGAGGCTATTGCCGACGCCGCCGAGGTCGCCCGTGCCATCGTCGGCGTGGACTTTAACAAGTACGCCGACCAGAATGCTCAGGCCGGTCGCGAGGACGCCTGCTACGAGCGCAAGGGGTCGTTGTGCCGCGACAAGCGCAACTGCACCAAGACTCGTTGCCTGGGCTGCGGCTCGGTGTGCGAGGTCTGCTGCGATGTGTGCCCCAACCGCGCCAACGTTGCCATTAAGGTGCCGGGTCTCGCCAGGCATCAGGTCGTCCACGTCGACGGCATGTGCAACGAGTGCGGCAACTGCGCTGTGTTCTGCCCCTACCAGGAGGGCCGTCCCTACAAGGACAAGCTCACCCTGTTCTGGAGCGAGCAGGACATGGAGAACTCCGAGAACGAGGGCTTCCAGGCTGTGGACGAGGACCACTTTAAGGTCCGCGTCGCCGGCACGGTCCGCACCGTCTCGGTCGATGCCGTCAACACCGGTCTTCCCGAGGCCGTCCGCCTGACCATCAGGGCTGTGCGCGACAACTATTCGTACCTTCTTAAGAAATAGGCGAGTCTCTTATGGCCAAATCCATTCAACATAACGTGGCCTACGTTGCCTGCGGAAGCGGTTGCGCCTCCGCAGGCGGCGACGCCCGCTGCAGCGAAGGCTGCATTGGCTGTGGCGCCTGCGTCACGGCCTGCCCCCACGGCGCCATTGCGCTGGTCGATGGCATCGCCCGCGTGGACCGCTCCAAGTGCACGGGCTGTGGCCTGTGCGGCATGGCGTGCCCGCAGCGCGTGATTGCCTTCGTCCCCGGCTACCAGAACATCCTGGTGCGCTGCAACAACACCGATAAGGGCGCCATCGCCCGCAAGATTTGCGACACGAGCTGCATCGGTTGCGGCATGTGCGCCAAAAAGTGCCCTGCCGGCGCTATCCGCATCGAGGACAACTGCGCCCATATCGACGGCGTGGACTGCCTGTCGTGCGGCATGTGCGCCGTCGTCTGCCCGCATGGCGCCATCCACGACCGCACCGGCATCGCCGCCGGCGTGTAGAAGGGAATCACCATGGCACAGGAATTCACTTTTACCGTTAACGGTGTCGTGCACGCGACGACGGAGAATAAACCACTGCTGCGCTATCTGCGCGACGACCTGCACATTCACTCCGCCAAGGACGGCTGCTCCGAGGGCGCCTGCGGCACCTGCACCATCCATGTGGACGGTGCAGCCGTCAAGGCGTGCGTGCTGACCACCGCTCTTGCCGCCGGCCGCAACATCGTGACCGTCGAGGGCCTGCCCGAGGACGTGCGCGAGGCCTTTGTGTACGCCTTTGGCGCCGTGGGCGCCGTGCAGTGCGGTTTTTGTATTCCCGGCATGGTCATGGCGGGTGCGGCGCTCATCGCCGAGGACCCCGAGCCCACCGAGGAACAGATCAAGTACGCCATTCGCGGTAACGTCTGTCGCTGCACCGGCTACAAAAAGATTATCGAGGGCATCTCGCTGGCCGCTGCGGTGCTCCGCGGCGAAAAGCAGATCGACGAGGACCTGGAGCGCGGCGATGACTACGGCGTGGGCAAGCGCGCCTTCCGTATTGACGTGCGCAAGAAGGTGCTCGGCGAGGGCAAGTATCCCGACGACATCGACGAGCTCGATCAGCCGGGCCTGACCTATGCCAGCGCCGTGCGCTCCAAGTATCCGCGCGCCCGCGTGCTTTCCATCGACACCTCCAAGGCCGAGGCCCTGCCCGGTGTGGTGGGCATCCTGCGCGCCGAGGACGTGCCGGTCAACCAGGTCGGCCACCTTATCCAGGACTGGGACGTCATGATCGCTCAGGGCGATATCACCCGCTGCGTGGGCGATGCCATCGTGCTGGTGGTCGCCGAGGACGAGGCGACGCTCGAGAAGGCCAAGAAGCTCGTAAAGATTGACTACGAGCCGCTGGAGCCCGTGCGCAACATTGTCGAGGCCAGGGCCGCCGACGCCCCGCGCCTGCATGACAGCTTCTTTGCCTTTGGCAACACGGTGGAGCTCAAGGACAACGTGTGCCAGAGCCGTCATGTGACGCGCGGCGACGCCGCCAAGGCGCTGGCGGAGAGCGCGTTTACCGTGACACAGCGCTTTACCACGCCCTTTACCGAGCATGCCTTCTTGGAGCCCGAGTGCGCCGTTGCCTTCCCGTACAAGAATGGCGTCAAGGTGCAGTCGACCGACCAGGGTGCCTACGACACGCGCAAAGAGTGTGCCCACATGTTTGGCTGGGATAGCGAACCCGAGCGCGTGGTCGTCGAGACCATGCTCGTGGGCGGCGGCTTTGGCGGTAAGGAGGACGTTTCGATCCAGCACCTGGCCGCGCTTGCTGCCTATAAGTTCCAGCGTCCTGTGAAGTGCAAGCTCACGCGTGCCGAGTCGCTCGCGTTCCATCCCAAGCGTCATGCCATGGACGGTACCTTTACGCTGGGTTGCGACGCCGAGGGCAACTTTACCGGCCTGGATTGCGAGATCAACTTTGACACCGGCGCCTACGCGTCGCTGTGCGGCCCGGTGCTCGAGCGCGCTTGCACGCATGCTGTCGGCCCCTACAAGTACCAGAACACCGACATTCGCGGTTATGGCTACTACACCAACAACCCGCCCGCCGGCGCGTACCGCGGCTTTGGCGTCTGCCAGTCCGAGTTTGCGCTCGAGAGCCTGATCGACCTGCTGGCAGAGAAGGTCGGCCTGGATCCGTGGGAGATTCGTTACCGAAACGCTATCGAGCCGGGCGAGGTTTTGCCCAACGGCCAAATTGCCGACTGCTCCACGGCGCTTAAGGAGACGCTGCTCGAGGTCAAGGATGCCTACTATGCGCATCCCGGACACGCCGGCATTGCCTGCGCCATGAAGAACGCCGGCGTGGGCGTGGGCCTGCCCGATGCCGGCCGCTGCAAGATTCGCGTCGAGAACGGCGTGGCCGTGGTCTATGCCGCCACGTCCGACATCGGCCAGGGCTGCAACACGGTCTTTTTGCAGGACGTTGCCGAGGCCTGCGGTCTGCCGCTG
The DNA here is from genome assembly GCA_958353395.1 of uncultured Collinsella sp. Lineage (GTDB taxonomy): Bacteria > Actinomycetota > Coriobacteriia > Coriobacteriales > Coriobacteriaceae > Collinsella. The sequence goes on along the minus strand of CATWSG010000032.1, from coordinate 6,345 downwards.
AGCTGCATTGCCAACGGCGAGTGCTCCACCGAGAACGCTCCCGACTCCGGCACCACGTCTGGCTCGCGTCAGACGGTCGTGACCGGCGAGGCCGTGCGCGGTGCCGCCTTCCTGCTGCGCGATGCCATGCTTGACATCGAGGCCGGCAAGTCTGCGCCCGCCGCTCCCGTGAATGCGCATGGCGACGGCGTCAAGATCGAGTACGACGACGGTCGCGCCTATCAGCTGCACACGCAGGAGCTCGTCGCCGGCCAGGGTATGCATCCTCAGGATCCCGCGACCGCCATTAAGGCGCTCGAGGGATGCGAGTTTGGCTACGTGTACCTGGAGCCGACCGACAAACTGGGCGCGGATGTTCCCAACCCCAAGAGCCACATCTGCTACGGTTTTGCCACGCATGTGGTCATTCTGGATGATGACGGTCGCGTGAGCGAGGTCTATGCCGCGCACGATTCCGGCAAGGTGGTCAACCCCATCTCCATCCAGGGTCAGATCGAAGGCGGCGTGCTCATGGGTATGGGCTATGCGCTTACCGAGGACTGGCCGCTCAAGGACTGCGTGCCCCAGGCAAGGTACGGTACGCTCGGGCTGTTCCGTGCGCCCGAGATTCCGGATATCCACGCCATTTACGTGGAGAAGGACGAGCTGCTGCCTGTGGCATATGGCGGCAAGGGCATCGGCGAGATCGCAACGATCCCCACGGCGCCCGCCGTACAGAACGCTTACCGCGCGTTTGACGGCAAACTGCGTCCGGATCTTCCCATGGTGGATACGCCCTACAGCCGCGTTCGCAACCGCGGGTAGGGTAGGGCGCGGACGACCATTGCTGATGGGCTGTTCGCGCTCAACATCAACTACATACGCTGCGCCTTTGGCCCCGACTCCATCGTGAGTCGGGGCCTTTTGTTTGGAGCGGAAACTGCGTCCCAGAATTGGCGTTCAGAATGGGATGCGCTTTCCGGTAGAGCCTCTGGCGGAAACAGCGTCCCGGAATCATGCCTCAGAGTGGGATGCGCTTTCCGTTAACCGCTCATTTGGAAAGCGCATCCCAGTTTGAGTGTTTATTCCGGGATGCGGTTTCCGCTGAAGGACTCAACCGGAAAGCCTGTCCAGCTCTGAGACGGGATTCCGGGACACGCTTTCCGCCAGGCCCGCCATCCGGAAAGTGCGTCCCGTTTTGAGCGTCCAGGCTGGGACGCGCTTTCCGTTGGCGTGGCCGTTGGGAAAACGCGGCCCAGATAGGGGGGATGCGATTCGGCGATGCTTGGCCTAACAGCTCCTACAGGTCCACCTCGTTGAGCCATGTCGGCAGCGCGGTCTGCCGGATGCCTGCCGTCTGCAGCTTTTTGGCGAGCATTCCTGCCGAGCGGACCTCGTTCATGGTAAAGCGCAGCAGAGGGTGGCCGTAGAGCGATAGGTGCGCCTCGCGCTGTCGTTCGGCAACGAGCGCCTCGGCGGTGGTGCGTCCGGCCAGCATGGTCTGGTCGGTATATTTGATGAGCCCGTCGAGCTCGCCCAGCGTGAGTTCCCGCGCCTGGCGCTCCCAGGCAAAGTCCGTTCGTATGGGCTTGGCCGAATCGAAGGGGTCCGTCAGCTCGTATTGAAGCCAGTCGGGCGCAAAGCCCGTCTCGATCATGACGGCTCGGGCGACCGATTCCCCGCCGCTCTCGGCGCGGGCGTCGGCATATCGAAGCGTTGTGAGGGCGGTGCGAATCGCACGACCATTGCGGGCAGTCGCTCGTTGCTCAACGGCCTCCATCAGCTGTTCCCGCGCAAGGCCGAGCTTTAGGATCGCCGAATCGGTAATGGGCATGCCGTCGGCAAAACCGGTCTGCAGCAGGCAATCTGTGACCGTTTGGATGGGCGGCGTTACCGATATGCCGGCTCTGCGTATTGCTCCGGCCGGCTCAATCTGGTGCCGCTGAATATGTGCGCCCGGGCGAGCCGACGGCTTTGTCGAGCTGCAGACATGCACGACATTCAGGTGTCGCCACGAGACCTCGAGCCCCAGCAGGCAAGCTGCCGAAAACGAGCAGAACGTCCAATCGGGGTGGATGATCGCAAGGGCGCGGATAATCTCGCAATGGCGTTGCGCTCGGTTGAGTTCATCTCAGCGCGTTTTTCGCGCAAACAACCCCGGCATGGGCGAGACAACCGTGCCGCCGGTGCGCCGAAGGAGCGCTTTTCGGATCGCCGTGCTCGGGGGAATCAGACAGTGCCCCTTTTGTTCGGCTTGAGTGAGCAGTTGGTCGATGAGCTGGTCATTGCAATGGGTCATGAGCTACCGCCTCCTTTTGGGTAGCAAAAACGTATCAGCTGGAACTTGCCGCTCAGCTGACCAAAAGCTGACCAAAATCTAACCATGCAGGTAGATGACCTGCTTTTGGCGACATATTTCTTGTTTGAATCGGTGGGCGGTAATCGGCGACCGTGAACGGTAGCTGGATATGAAGTCTTGGTAAGTTTCGAGACGTGTACTTTTTGAAAAAGAGCATTCTATCTGCTGTTTTGTGTTTCTGGATTGCATGTTTGAAGGCATGTGATAAGGGCGGCGGATCGTTGCATTGTATCTGCGGAAGCTGTGTCCCGGAATGAGCGCTCGGAATGGGATTCGTTTTCCGGTAGAAGTTTCAGCGGAAACCGCATCCCAGAATTCAGGCTCAGAGCGGGACGCACTTTCCGGATGGCATGCTTGGCGGAAACTACGGCCCAGTTTTTGGCTCCAGGACGGAATACGCTTTCCGGAACAGCTCACGTGCGGCGGTGTATCGCCCCTTTTCGTGCACCGCTTGTCGAATTACGTTATAGCTAGCTATATTATAGGAAGGTATAATATGGCTAGCTATAACGTGAAGGAAGGATGGCCCTATGTTTATCGGAAGAACAGCGGAAATGTCCGAGCTCAATCGACTGTATGGCACGGGCTCCTTTGAAATGCCTGTGATTTACGGCCGCCGTCGTGTGGGTAAAACGCGACTTATCACAGAGTTCATCCAAGGCAAGAAGGCTATTTACTTTCAAGCTCGTCGTACCAATGCGGAGGCAAACCTGCACGGCTTTAGCCAGGCGATACTTGCAGGCTCGGTTGGTGCTGCAGGCGTGTCGTTTCGTAGTTTTGACGAAGCGTTCGATGCATTGGCCACCATGGCTCGAACGGAGCGTTTGATTGTCGTGATTGACGAGTATCCCTATCTCGCCCAATCGAATCCCGAAATCAGCTCGTTGCTGCAAGACAAGATCGACCACTTGTACAAAGAGACTAGGCTCATGCTGATCCTATGCGGCTCGTCTCTTTCGTTTATGGAGGAACAGGTGTTGGGCTACGAGAGTCCGCTATACGGTAGGCGTACGGCCCAGTTTAAGATCATGCCGCTCGATTTTACGACGACCCTCGGCCTGTGGCAGAGCATGAGTCGCGAAGATGCTGCAGTTTGCTATGGCATGACGGGCGGCATTCCTGCATATATCGAGAAAGTCGATCCTGCCGCACCGCTCAAGGACAACATCAAACGTCTTTTTCTTACTCCTACGGGCTATCTCTTTGAGGAGCCGAGTAACCTGCTATTGCAAGAGTGCCGCAATCCCGAGCAATATGATGCGATCGTGCAGGCAATTGCTCAGGGGCGCTCGAGGATCTCGGAGATTGCGAGCTCTACGGGAATCCCTGCGAGCAACGTAAAGAGCTATGTGGATAAGCTGGCGTCGCTTGGGATTGTCGAGCGCGAGCTGCCCCTAAACGAGACGAGCAATAAGCGAGCCGTGTATCTGCTGAGCGATCAGATGTTTAGGTTCTGGTACAAGTTTGTTCCGCAGAACATCGGGCTGATTCAAAACGATATGGCCGCGATGGCGTATAAGCGCATTGAACCGCACGTATCGGATTACATGGGCACGGTCTTTGAGCTTATATGCAGGCAATACGTGTACGAACTCGCACGCGCGGGCCAGCTCGATGTGGTTCCGGCAAGCGTTGGGCGCTGGTGGGGGACGGATAATCGCACGCATACGCAGGAAGAAATCGACTTGATTGTTGACGATGGCGAGGGCGCTGCGCTGTTTGCGGAGTGCAAATGGCGCAATGAACCGGTGGGCGAAGACGTGCTGCAAAAGCTCGTGCACCGAAGCGAGCTCTTTAGACGTCAACGAAAAAGCTATGCGCTTTTCTCAAAAAGCGGCTTTACGCAGGGATGTCGGGATGCCGCGGAGAGTAGGGGAGACGTCAAGCTGATCTCGTTTGCCGAGATGTGAGGGCGGGGATAACGCTGCTCGGGGGTAAAGCCTGTCCTCGAATGGCTGGAACGGGGCCCTCTGTTGTCATGCTAGCTGCCAGCGGAATGCCGGCGGAAAGCGTGTCCCAGATTTCGGCCCCAGAGTGGGATGTCGTTTCCAGATCGGGCCTCAAACGGAAATTGCATCCCGGAATGAGCGCTCAGAACGGGATGAACTTTCCCAACGAGGTCGCATGCGGAAGCTGTGTCCCGGATTCTGACTCCAGAGTGGGATGCCGTTTCCGGCTGAGGTCTCTGGCGGAAGCTGTATCCCGGAATCGAGCTTCAGAGTGGGACGTGCTTTCCCGTCAGGAGCTCAAGTGGAAACTGCGTCCCGGATTCAAGCCTCGGAATGGGACGTGCTTTCCGGATGGGCTTCAAGCGGAAACTGTGTCCCAGAATCGACATGGCTTCAAGTGGAAAGCGCGTCTTAGAATACCGCGTCGGCGTTTTTGGCGGTCGTGGTTGGAAAGGGGAGCATTGCCTACACGCGCGACGACGGCGTGGCGGTGATCCCCATGGCGGCACTTGGGGCGTAGTGGTTTTGCGGTTTGCGGTTTGCGGGGTACTGGGCCTCCATTACCGAAAATCCATTTGGTAAACCAGATGCTCGCGGATAGAATAAAGTCGACGGCAGCCCAAGTGGTGAAGAGCTGGGCAGCGCCGTTGCTTGGTCAAGAGGTCAGCGCCTTAATGGCAGCGACTTGTTATGCTTCGAATGCTGCTTGAGTGCCTCGGAAAGTTCGATAAGCGCCGTGAAGAGCGAGACCAAAGCAACCAAGAGCTCTGTGAGCTCTGATGGGCCCGGGATGACCGCTGATTCAAGTCACCGGGCCTAAATCTTTTTCACACATTCGAATAGGCGGGCGACTCTTTTGGGGCTGTCTGCGTGGCGCGTGCCTGGTGCATGGCACTGCATCCCGCTTTTGTGTCCGCACGGGCGGCTACGCTTACCGCAACGTAGCCATTCGTGGAAAGGACGGATGCCATGTCGATGGATAAAACTGGGTTCGTGAGCGTTGGTGCCGAGATCGAGGACGAGGTGATGCCCGATCGCGTCGTGTTTAGCATCTGCTTTGGGGGAAGCTTCGATACCAAGGAGGCGTGCCTGAACGACTACAACGCCGATCGCGTTAAGGTCGCTGCGGCATTGGTGCCCTTTGGTTTGGATGACGAGCTAACGTGTCGCGGTTACGCCTGCTACGCGCGAACGACACGCAGAAAGGCGACGGTCACTGGCTATAGCTACCATGCCTACGGCACAATCGCCGCGTCGATTGACGCCGTCGATGTCGCCGCTATATGGACGGCTCTTAACACCTGCGGTTCGCGCGCTGACATGAGCGTAGGTTTTGAGCTAGCCGACCGGCGTGCTGCCGAGGATGCCCTCATCGCCCGCGTCGTCAAGCGAGCCCGCAACAATGCGCAGGCGCTTGCGGCGGCATCGGGTTCTAAGCTGGATGGCGTCAAGCATATCTCCTACAACAGTCAGCTTGGCAGCATGGATCGGCTTTGCTATGCAAGTGCGGCCGATTTTGCGCTCGGAGCTCCTGCGGGATCGGCTGATTCCAAGGTGACGGTGCTGGAGCCAGAGCCTATCGAGGTCGAGTGCTCCGTGGATGTGGAATGGTGGCTGGAGTAGAGGGGCGAGCCCGGGCGAGCCCCGGACTTCGTAACCGAAATTCCATTTGTTAAACCTGGCGCCCGTGGGTAAAATAAAGTCGACGGCAGCCCAAGTGGTGGAATGCTGGGCAGCGCCGTTACTTCGATTAAGGGGTCAATGCCTTACCGGCGTCGACCCCTCTTTTTCTGCTTCGTACGCTGCTTGAGTGCCTCGGTAAGTCCGATAAGCGCCGTGAGGAGCGAGACCAAAGCGGTCAGGAGCTTCACGAAATCAGTCAGATCGGTCATGGGCATCACCTCCCGTCGCATGGAGGGCGCTGCCCGGCACATGGAACTGCCGTCAACAACTGCAATTCTATCAAAGTACTGCTATAAATACGAATATATGTTCGATAATAACAGGCTTATAGGACAAAATGTGTGTCCACGTTGGGGGCATCGGCGCAGGTCGATG
>CATWSG010000031.1 GCA_958353395.1 uncultured Collinsella sp. | reverse complement strand
CAATGGTATACGGGTGCATCATCGACGTCTTCAATACAGAAAATATCAGTGCGGAATGTTCTGAGAGATAGGCCCTTTTCCGTTTCCGGACGGACCTGCTCAATCGCCCTTGTGGCGTTATGGCTGAAGGGGTGGGGCGCGAGGGGGCGCTTTGTTGGTGGGGGCTAGTATGCCCGGGCTTGGTTAGGGAAGGTTCTGTCTAGGGATGCTTGGAGCTTTTTGAACGATGCTCGCAAGTTGTGGCTCTGGTCGGTTGAGCGTTTGGGTTTTGTGGTGGGGGAGTCGAGGAGGCCGTCTCTCTGTGTCGGGGGGAAGGAGAAAAGGTCTGCATGTTTTAGGGATGACTGCCGTGTTACGGCATTGGAAGAATGCATGCTTATGCGGCCTCCTCGATGTCCACCAAAAGGTTGCGCACGGGGTGTGCTGCTAGGTCCCGTGCGTTGGCAGTATTATGCCGCGGCTGTTGCAAAGAAGCGCTAAAGAAAGGCTTAATCAGGTTTGATGTAACAATGAAACCGCAGGTCAAAGCTATCGGGTAACACTCTTGAAAGGTTTTGAGCTTAAGGGTTTTCTAAGGTTTGTGGCGCGGATGTGGCTCGCCTGTGTGGGGCGCGTGGCCGGATCGCTCCTAGCGCTGCGGCTCTGCGGCGCGCACCTGCTCGATGACCTTTTCCATGGTGGCATCGATGCGGTCTTTCTTGAGCTCACATTCCCAGACGGTGATGGGCGTCCAGCCCATTTGGGTAAGTGCGTTGATGGCAGCGCGGTCGCGCTCGACGTTGCGACGGAACTTTGCCTCCCAAAACTCAACGTTGCGCTTGGGCTGGCTGGGGTTGCACTTGGGGCAGCGATGCCAAAAGCAGCCGTTGACGAAGATGGCGATCTTGCGCCCGGGAAAGGCGATGTCGGGCTTGCCGGGAACCTTCCATTCCAAGCGATAACCCGTAAGGCCCGCTGCCCGCAGGCGCTGGCGAACGAGCAGCTCGGGCTTGGTGTTGCCGCGCTTGTTGCCCTTCATGGACTTTTTGATGGCGGCGCGACGGCGGACCAGTTCGCGCTCGTCAGCGGAAAGGTCCGAGGTGTCGATGCCGTCGAGCAGACCGGGCTTGGGACGCTTCTTGCTGCGGCGCTTAGGTGCGCGCTTGGGTTTGGTGGCGGGTTTGTCGGCCGTGGTGGCCTCGGCGTCGTTGGCAGTGCCGTTGGCCTCAAGCCGGTCTTCTTTCAACTCAATCAGGGCATCAATGAGCCCCTTGTCGGCGGGCATCCACTCAACGGTGGCAAGCGAGGTGCGTGGAATCCAGCGGATATCGAGCTGGCGGTCATGTTTCTGGGGCTCGCCAGACTCTTTGGCCAGCGAGCAGTAGTAACACTCCATCGAGAGATGGAAATCGGGGTAGTCGTACTCAACGGTATAGAAATCACGCAGGTTGGTGACTTTGACCTGCAGCTCTTCCATGAGTTCGCGTCGCACGGCGTCTTCGGGTGTCTCGCCGCGCATGAGCTTGCCGCCGGGAAACTCCCAAAGTCCCTGCATGTCGCCATAGCCGCGCTGCACGGCAAGCAGCTCGTCAGATCCTTCCTTGCGAATGATCCCAGCGGCAACATGAACAGTCTTCAACAGGAGTCCTCTCTCAACATCAACACGTGGCAGGTCGGCTACCTGTACCTTACACAACGGTAAGGCAAGCGTAAGCCATATCGATGGTAGCCGACTCGTCTTCTTGCGACTATAGATGCCGTAGACTAATCGCAAGAAAGGACTCGGTATGCAAACCACGCACATGGCGACCCCGGTACTGGAGGTCGCGCATCTCGAAAAAGTATATGGAGCGCTGGGCAACGTGACCCGCGCGCTCAACGACGTCAGCTTTACCGTCAACCGCGGCGAATTTGTTGGCATCATGGGCGCTTCGGGCTCGGGTAAGTCGACGTTGCTCAACTGCGTCTCGACCATCGATAGCGCCACAAGTGGCACGATCCGCATCAACGGGCAGGACGTGACGCGCATGAAGCAGGCTAAGCTTTCGCAGTTCCGCCGCGAGGAGCTCGGCTTTATCTTCCAGGACTCCAACCTGCTCGATACGCTCACGGCACGCGAGAACATCGCCCTGCCGCTCACCATCGCCCGCACAAACTCGGCAGAGATCTCGACCCGCGTGCAAGATGTGGCAGCGCGCCTGTCCATCAGTCAGGTGCTCGACAAGTATCCCTACCAGATGTCCGGCGGTCAGCAGCAGCGCGTTGCCGCGGCTCGCGCGCTCGTCACCGACCCCACCATGATCATGGCCGACGAGCCCACCGGCGCCCTCGATTCCAAGAGCGCCCGCCTGCTGCTCGAGAGCCTGGAGTCCCTCAATCGCCGCCTGCGCGCCACCGTGCTCATGGTCACGCATGACAGCTTTGCTGCCAGCTACACGAGCCGCGTGCTGTTTATCCGCGACGGCAAGATCTTCACCGAGCTGCGCCGCGGCGACACCGACCGCCGAGAGTTCTTCGACCGCATTATGGAGGTCGTTGCCATGATGGGCGGTGAGGGCTCCGATGCTCTGTAAACTCGCTTGGGGCAACGTCCGCCGCGCCGGCCGCGACTACCTCGTCTACCTTTTGACGCTCACCCTGGGCGTCACGGTCTTCTATGCCTTTAACACCATCTCGATGCAGGTCGACATCGCCGGCATCGATGAAAAGGGCTTGGCGCAGGTTATGGGCAGCATGCTCGGCAACCTGACGTACTTTTTGGCCGGTGTCATGGCCTTTTTGATGGTGTATGCCAATAACTTCATCATGAAACACCGCAAGAAGGAGTTTGGCCTGTACCAGGTGCTCGGCATGGGGCGCGGGCGCGTCGCCACGATTATGGCGCTCGAGACGGTGATCGTTTCGGTCGTGGCCTTTGTCGCCGGCATTGTGCTGGGTGTGGGACTCTCCCAGCTCATGACGTTCTTTACGGCCTCGCTCTTTAAGACACAGATCGCCAATTTCCACTTCTTTTTCTCGGTGCATGCGTTCAACCTGACCCTTGCTTGCATGCTCGTAATGTTTGTGCTCACGCTACTGCTGAACCTTCGCGCCGTGCGTCGTACCAAACTCATCGAGCTTATGGGTGCCGAGCGTCGCAACGAGAGCATCAAGACACGCAACCCCTGGATTGCGATTGCCATCTTTGTCGTGGGCGTGGCGCTTGTGGGCGTGGCCTATTACCGTCTGTTACGTGATGGGTTCCCGCTAACCGCGACGGACAGCAAGCTGCAAGAGGCCATGAACCAGTTTGGTATTACGACCGCTATGGTTACCGTGGGCACCTTTGCCCTGTTCTGGGGGCTCTCGGGCATGCTCATCAAGCTGCTGCAGAGCCTGCGCAGCGTGTATTGGCGTGGCCTCAATATGTTTACCGTGCGTCAGCTTTCGGCCAAGGTCAATACGGTGTGCTTTTCGATGGGCGTCATCGCGATGCTCCTGTTTTTGGCCATCACTTCGGTGACGTGCGGTATGTCGATTGCCAACGTGATGAACGAAAACCTGGAGCGCTATAACCCTGTTGATGTGTCTCAGACGTATGTCTATTACACGCCCGAAACGCTCGACTACTACAAAGAGTATGTCAATCCGTCTGAGGCCGATCGCATGGTGTTGGCCGATAGTACGGTCGATTTGTACTCCGCATGGCACGGCGATCGTATCGATCACGATAACGTTGCAGACGGTATTAAGGGCAAGTCGGCGGACAACAACGACGAGACCGGCAAGAAGGTCAATATCGCCGATGTTGCCGGTGAGCATGTGCAGATCGATTCGTATCTGAGTTACCCGCTTGGCGGCTCGGATCCTTCGGTGACTCCAAGTGAGATGTGCAAGACCATGGGCGAAAAGCTTCCCAAGGCGTTCGGGGGTAGCAATGCCGATGCGATGGATCTGTTTGTGACGCCGGCGAGCCAGTACAACAAACTGCGTCAGATGATGGGCGAGGAGCCGGTGCATATCGGTCACGACCAGTATCTGCTCACGTGTGATATGGGCGGCGAGCTGGTCGACATGTACACCAAGTATATGGCTGGCGGCCATACCCTCACCTTGGGCGGACATGAGCTCAAGCCCGCAGCCGATAAGTCGGACGAAGATACGGCGGCCATCGCCAACTCGGCGATGGGCAGTAATCCGGGTACCGTCGTCGTTGCCGACGAGCTGTTGTCCCAACTTAATCTGCAGCCGTATTCCAGTGGCCTGCTCGTTAACTACAAACAGGGGATGGATACGACCGAGGCAGACGAGAGCATTAAATACACTCTGCTCGACAATCTGCTCGTTGACGGCAAGGAGCCGGGGTCGTGGGGAACCTTCATCACACGCTCCGAGATGTACACGCAAGCAGCGCAAATGAACGGCTTGATTAGCTACCTAGCCATCTACATCGGCTTTGTATTGGTTGTTGCATGCGCGGCGATTCTGTCGATCCAGCAACTCTCCAACGTGGCCGACGGCAGCCGCAGCTATCGTGTGCTGGCACAGATCGGCTGTGACGACCGCCAGATTCGCCATTCGGTGATGGCGCAGCAAGCGGTATTCTTCCTGTTCCCGTTGGCGGTGGGCTTGGCGCACTCCTTTGTGGCACTTAAGGTGATCATCGAGATGGTGAGCATATTCGGAAATATGAGCATCGGCGGCACCGTGGGCCTCACCTGCGCAATCTTCCTGGCAGCATACGGTGGCTACTTCCTGGTGACCTACCTCATGAGCACCGGCATGGTGCGAGCCGCCATAGCCACCCGCTACAGCGAGTAGCAAGCGGGCAAAATCGTCGCAAAATCAGAGGCGTATGACCGCCGCGAAGGGACCAGGGGCCCTTTCGCGGTGGTTTTTGCCTATCTGGTGCGTCTCAGATACAAGTGAGTAGACTTTTTTGAACCTGCCGAGCACATCGCGACAAATGATCTATAAAACTGCAGGTCAGAGCTGTGGCGTTTTAGGGCGTGCTCGGCCTTCTGCAAAAAGCCTACTCACTTGGTTTTTCTGCTAGAAGACCGCCACGAGGGAAGGCAACTCCCCCGGGTAGTCGTTGGGGACGTTCTTAAACGGCTACCCAAGGAGTGTCCCAAACTGCCGGCAGAAAAGGAGCGTCCCTAACTGCCGCATCAAACGAAAGGGCGCCGACCTTCTGGTCGCGCCCTTGAAGTTGAACGTCAGATTGTCCAGGTGCGGCCCGCGCAGCGTCGAGCCGTTACGGCGTTTGGTAAAACGCCGTAACCTACACCCGCTCCGCGATCTCGTGGATGAGGTAGTCGGTCTTTTCCCAGCCCAGGCACGGGTCGGTGATCGATTTACCAAAGACGCCGCCGTCGACCGGCTGGTTGCCGTCCTCCAGGTAAGACTCGATCATAAAGCCCTTGACCAGCTTGGAGATGGACTCGTTGCGGCGGCAGCTGTCGAGCACTTCCTTGCAAATGCGATACTGCTCCAGCGGACGCTTACCCGAGTTGTCGTGGTTGCAGTCGATGACCGCCGCCGGGTTGGCGTAGCCGGCGTGCTCGGTATAGCGTTCGGCCAGGCGTTCCAGGTGTTCGTAGTGGTAGTTGGGGTAGGTGCGCCCATCGAGACCGATGTAGCCACGCATAACGGCGTGTGCAAGCGGGTTGCCGTCGCACTCGACCTCCCAGTTGCGGAAGATGAAGCTCTGGTGCGCCTGCGCGGCGTAAATGGAGTTGAGCATAACGGTGGTAGAGCCGGCAGTGGGATTCTTCATGCCGACGGGTACCGAAATGCCGCTCGACACCAGGCGATGCTCCTGGTTCTCGACCGAGCGTGCGCCCACGGCAACATAGCTCAGCAGGTCGACGAGGTATTGGTAGTTGGACGGGTAGAGCATCTCATCGGCGGTAAAGAAGCCCGTTTCCTCAATAACGCGCAGGTGCATGTGGCGGATGGCCTTGACGCCCTCGAGCAGGTCGTCGGGAGCCTCGGGGTTGGGGTTGTGCAGCAGGCCCTTGTAGCCGGTGCCCTTGGTGCGCGGCTTGTTGGTGTAGACGCGCGGAATGATGATGAGCTTGTCCTTGACCTCTTCGGCGGTCTTGGCCAGTCGGTTCATATACTCGAGCACCGAATCCTCGCGGTCGGCAGAGCACGGGCCGATGATGAGCACCTTACGTGCGTCCTCGCCGGTAAAGACTTTGGCGACCTCGGCGTCAAATGCCTGCTTTTTGGCGGTAAGCTCGGCAGAAAGTGGCATTTCCTCGCGGATCTCCATGGGGATCGGCAGCCTGCGTTTGAATTCCATGGCCATAGGGGTCTCCTCAATCTATAGAAAGAGCAATAAGCGTATTGTCGAATGCTCGGCATTATCCGCTGTCGCACGCTAAAGTGCAAGCCCTTGCCACCCCGAAACCTGCCAAAAGGGACAGGTTTATTTTGGCAGGTTTTATATGGGGGAACGTCGGCGGATACCGGGAGGGAGTGGCGTCGCGCGGGACCCTAAGGCTATTGTCGGTTCCCCAGGAAACACCCTGTGGGCAAAAAATGCCAAATATGAGTACGGTTGCTAGCTTAGTAGCATATTGCCTTCGCAAAACAATAGACCTAACAGCAAAATATGTTCATTAACGCAAACACATATAAGTCCGCTATAGGGCTGTTTGATCAATTTAGGGACGCGTGTAAGCCGTGAAAACGGCATTTGGGGCTGTTTTGGCTGTTACTAAAAGGGTAACAGTACTCATATTTGCCATTATTTGCCCACGGGGCCTCGAAGGGGCTGTCAATCAGGTCCCAGGGGAGGCGGTTTGAGGGTCGCAGAGCAAAAACGGGGGCGCAGGTTGTCCTGCGCCCCCGTTTTCTGGGCATTGCGGTTGTTTGCCGCCGGTTGTTACGCCGCCTCGTCGAACTGCGAGTTATACAGGTCGGCGTAGAAGCCACCCTGGGCGAGTAGCTCGTCGTGTGTGCCCTTCTCGACGATGTCGCCGTCGCGAATTACCAAGATTACGTCGGCGTTGCGGATCGTGGACAGGCGGTGCGCGATGACAAAGCTGGTACGGCCCTGCATCAGCGCATCCATGGCGCGCTGAATAAGCTCCTCGGTGCGGGTGTCGACGTTGGAAGTCGCCTCGTCCAGAATCAGCGCCGGGCGGTCGGCCAAAATGGCACGGGCGATGGTCACGAGCTGGCGCTGACCCTGCGACAGGTTAGTGCCCTCCTCGTTAATCATAAAGTCATAACCGCCGGCAAGCGTATGGATAAAGTGGTCGCAACGTGCGGCGCGCGCGGCGGCTTCGACCTCGGCATCGCTCGCATCGGGGCGTCCGTAGCGGATGTTCTCGCGGATGGTGCCGTTAAACAGCCAGGTATCCTGCAGCACCATGGCAAACTCGCCGCGCAGCGCCGCGCGGTCCCAGTCGCGCACGTCGACGCCCTCGACACGCAGCGAACCGCCGTCCACATCGTAGAAGCGCTGCAGCAGCTTGATGAGCGTGGTCTTGCCGGCGCCGGTGGGGCCGACGATGGCGATGGTCTGGCCGGGCTGCGCCTCGCAGCTAAAGTCGTGGATGATGGTCTTGTCGGGCGTATAGCCAAACTTGACGTGATCAAACTCCACATGGCCGGGGCGCTTTTCGGGAATCTGCGCGTCGGCTTTCTGCTCCTCCTCGGGCGCGGCCAGGAACTCAAAGACGCGCTCGGTGGCGGCTGCCATCGACTGCATCGTGTTGCTCACGTTGCCCAGTTGCTGCACGGGCTGCGTAAAGTTGCGAACGTACTGGATAAAGCTCTGGATGTCGCCGGGCGTGGCGTTGCCGGTCAGTGCGAGCTGTGCGCCCACCACGACAACGCCCACGTAGCCCATGTTACCCACCAGGCTCATAAGCGGCATCATCAGGCCCGACAGGAACTGCGAGCGCCAGCCACTAATAAAGAGGCGGTCGTTTTGACGGTCGAACTCTTCGATCGAGGCCTCGGCGCGGTCGAACACCTGAATGACGTTCTGGCCGGCAAAGTCCTCCTCGATAATGCCGTTGACGGCGCCCAGAACCTGCTGCTGCTCGCGGAAGTACGGCTGCGAGAAGTGAATCATCACCATCAAGATAATTGCGGCTGCCGGTAGCGTGAGCACGGTGACGCCGGTGAGCGGCAGGCTGATCGAGAGCATCATGATGAGCACGCCGATAATCTGCGTGACCGACGTGATAAGCTGCGTCACGCTCTGGTTGAGCGACTGACCCAGCGTATCGACGTCGTTGGTGATGCGGCTGAGTACGTCTCCCTTGCTGTGGCCGTTGAAGTAACTCATCGGCACGACGGCAATCTTGGCGGCGATTTCCTTGCGCATGCGGTAGCAGATCTTTTGCGTGACGCCGGTCATGAGCCAGCCCTGGACCAGGCTGCAGACAGAGCTCGCCAGATACAGGCAGAGCAAAAAGCCGAGCGTCTTGGCGATCCAGTCAAAGTCAACGTCGCCGGTGCCGTTGACCTTGGCGACCAGGCCTTCGAACAGCTTGGTCGTAACCTGGCCGAGCACCTTGGGTCCCACAATGTTAAAGATGACCGAGCACACGGCAAAGGCGACGGCGGCAAACACGGCAATCTTGTGTTGGCCGATATAGCCGAGCAGCTGCCTCATGGTGCCCTTAAAGTCCTTGGCCTTTTCGCCACGACGCATGCCACCCATGCGGCCCATGGGACCACGCTGGCGGGTGGGCTTGGGAATCTGAGTCTCGGTCTCGTCTGCCATTAGCGCTCGCCTCCTTCCATGACGGCTGCAATTTCTTCTTGGGTAAGCCCCAGCTCCTCGGCGGAAAGCTGCGACTGTGCGATCTCCAGGTACGCCGGGCAGCTGCGCAGCAGCTCCTCGTGCGTGCCGGTGCCCACTACGTGGCCGTCGTCGAGCACGATGATCTGGTCGGCGTGCATGATGGTCGCGATGCGCTGGGCCACGACCACGAGTGCGGCGTCGGTAACGTTTTTGGCCAGCTCCTCGCGCAGGCGCGCGTCGGTCTTGTAGTCGAGGGCACTAAACGAGTCATCGAACACCACGACCTCGGGCTTTTTGGCCAATGCGCGGGCGATGGCCAGACGCTGGCGCTGACCACCCGAAACATTGGAGCCGCCCTGGCTGATGGGGGAGTCGTAACCGCCCTCACGCTCGGCGATAAAGTCCTCGGCCTGTGCGATGCGCGCGGCCTGGCGCATGTCATCATCGCTCACCATGTCGCCGGCAAACTTGAGGTTGCTCTCGACGGTGCCCGAGAACAGACGCCCCTGCTGCGGGATGTAACCAATGCGGCGGCGCAGCTCGGAAAGGGTCATGTCGCGCACGTCGATGCCGTCGAGCGAAATGCTGCCGCCCGTGACGTCGTACAGGCGCGGAATCAGCTGTACGAGCGTGGACTTGCCCGAGCCCGTGGAGCCAATGATGCCGAGCATCTGACCGGCATGCGTGGTGAAGTTCACACCGCTAATGACGTCGGCGCGGGCATCGGGGTACTGGAAGCTCACGTCGCGGAAGGTGAGCTCACCGCGCGGCGAGCTGGCCGCGGGCAGTTTGGGCGAGGCAGGGTCGTTGATGCTCGTGGGGCAGGTGATGACCTCATCTACGCGCTCGGCTGCGACCTCGGCACGGGGCAGGATGACCGAAACCATGGTGAGGATCATAAACGCCATGACGATCTGCATGGTGTAGGAGATAAACGCCATCATGTTGCCGACCTGCATCACGCCGTCGGACACGCCCTGCGCGCCAAACCAGACGATAAGCACGGTGATGCAGTTCATGACGAGCATCATGAGCGGCATCATAAAGCTCATGGCTCGGTTGGTGTAGAGCTGCGTGGTCATCAGGTCGAGCGACGCCTTGTCAAAACGTTCGAGCTCATGTTCCTCGCGGTTGAACGAGCGGATGGGCATAAGGCCGTCGAGCAGCTCGCGGGCGGTAAGGTTCACGCGGTCAACAAAGCTTTGCATCTTTTTGAACTTGGGCATGGTGAGGCCCATAAGCACGCCGACGACGGCCGAGACCGCGATGATGGCAACGGCGATGGTCCACTCCAGGCCGGTATGGTTGGCCAGGACGCGCATGACGGCGACGATGCCCATGACGGGGGCCATCAGACACATGCGGATAAACAGAGTTGCGGCCATCTGGATCTGCTGAATGTCGTTGGTGCAGCGGGTGATGAGCGAGGCCTGGCTAAACTTGCCCACCTCGGCCGGCGAGAAGTGCATAACCTTGTTGAAGGTCTCGCGGCGCAGGTCGCGGGCGATGGAGCAGGCGGTGCGCGAAGCCACGGCACCGGTCAGGATGGTGGCGACGAGCGACACGAGGCACAGTCCAAACATCGTGGTCGCCATGCGGCTCAGGTAGGCGTTCTGCACGTCGGCGGGGTCGATGCCCTGCGCCTTGTACTCGTCCTGTACATAGCTCACGGCGCGCTGGGTGACGATGGAGCCCGACATGGAGCCCATTTTGTCCGCCATTTGGTTGGCGCCCTCGACGAGCTTGCTTTGGTCTACCAGACCGCCCTCGACACCCAGGCGCAGGCTCTTCATAGTGATCTTACCGCCGTCGGCATCAATCTGCTTTTGCATGTTCTGCGCCGCCGCGGCCTTCTGCTGCATCTCGGCGAGCTGCTCGGGCGTCATCGCTGCCATTTGCTCGGGGGTGGGCATGGCCTGGGCAGCGTTGTCGTCTTTCTCGCTGGACGAGTCCATCATGTCGCCCATGGAGTTGGCGTCGATGCCCTGGTTGAGCGAAAGGACAACAGTTTCGGGCAGGCTCATAATGTCGGCAATCTTGCCTCCATCGGCACGCTCTTCCTCGGTGCCCTCGTACGTTCGAATGTCGTTTTTGTCAGCCTTGCTAAACACGGCCTCCACAGCCTTGGCGTCCTTGGCGCTCATAAAGAGTTCGAGGTCGTCGAGCGATTCGGCGCGGATGGTGTCGGGTACGGGCGACGCGATGCCGCCTTGCTGCACACCCACGTCGACGATGTCGCTCATATAGGTAGGCAGCGCCAGATCGGCGTTGCAGCTGATTACGATAAGTACGATAGCTGCGAACAGTGCCAGGATATGTTTTTTAAAGAGCTTGAGAATCCTCACTCGGCATCTCTCCTTTCTTGATTGCGGTCGATAATTTCGTTGGCACGTCTAAGAAGGCGCACCATCTCTTGGGTATCTGTTTCGCCAAGCTGCTCGAGGAAGGCCGCGGTGCGGTCCTCGAATTCCCGACGTTTGATTTCGATAACCTGGAATCCTTTGTCGGTCACCGTGACGTGTACGCGACGACGGTCGGTCTTTGAGTGCTCGCGCTCGACCCAGCCCTTGGCCTCGAGGGCGCGCAGGATATTGGCGATGCGGGCGCTCGAGACCCAGGCGCGATCAGCGAGTTCGCTCGGCGTGAGCGAGCCGCCGGCGCGCATGAGGGCGCGCATGACGGCCATCTCGCCACCCAGAGCCTGGTCGGCAAAGCGCGAAACGCGCTGGTGCATGCTGCCAAACTCGGTAAAGAGCTGACGCCCAAGCTCATGGAAATCGGTATCTTCCACCGAAAACCCCTAACACTAGAAACTATTTTCGGTGGAAGATGATACCCCCATACGCGGGCCTCATACAGTAGGCAATATTAAGAGCTCATTAAGACTTAAAATCATTCAATTGCTAAAGCGTTTCAAAGAACTATCATGCCCGCGGTTAGGCGAGGGGTTGTCACCACCATGACGACTGGGACTCATATAATCGCCACGTGCGATGCTCCAACTTCCCGCAAGGAGACACCTTACATAAAGGGGGATGGAGTCATGGCATTTGACTTCACGGGCAAGACCGCGATTGTCACGGGCGGCACTCAGGGCATTGGCCTCGAGATCGCCAAGGGCATCGTTGCGGGCGGCGGACATGTCGCGCTCATCGCAAGGAACGCTGCTAAGGGCGAGGCCGCTGTGGCCGAGCTTGGCGAGGGCAACAAGTTCTATCAGCTCGATGTCGCCGATGCGCCCAAGGCGCGCGAGACCGTCGAGCAGATTTTTACGGACCTGCCGCAAACCAACATCCTGATCAACTGCGCTGGCGTCATCAGCACCAAGAAGTTCGACGAGATCGATGACACCGAGTGGCGCCGCACCATCGACATCAACCTCAACGGTACCTTTACCATGATGAACGCCGTCTACCCGCACTTTAAGGCGGCCCATGCCGGTACTATCGTCAACGTGAGTTCCGTTGCGGGCAAGATCGGTGGCGGCCTGCTCGGCACCGCGGCTTACGCGAGCTCCAAAGCAGGCGTTAACGGTCTGACCAAGGCAGTCGCCAAGGAAGGCGGCAAGTTTGGCGTTCGCTGCAACGCCGTGTGCCCGTCGCTCACGTTGACCGATATGACCTCGATTCTCTCTGACGAGAACTCTCAGCGCATCATCAACGGTATTCCTCTGGGCCGCGCCGCCCAGGCCAGCGAGCCTGCGCAGATGGTGCTGTTCTTCGCTTCCGACCTCGCCAGCTTCGTGAACGGCGAGATTGGTGACTGCGACGGCGGCATCGTCCTGGACGGGTAATACCCCGCGGTGATCGTTTGGCGGCGACCCTGGCGACTCGGGGTTGTCGCCTTCTTTCTGACATAGGCGCGTGCGGCTACGATTCGCATGCATCCAAAGGAGATATATATGAGTGAATCGACTGCGGTGGAGGCGCCGGCGGCAAAGGAGCCGTTCTTTAAGATGTCCTCCATCCCGGGCGCCAATATCTTGGTGCCGCTTCTGTTGGGCTGCCTGCTCAACACGCTATTCCCCGACCTGTTTAAAACGCTCGGTAGCTTTACGCTTGGCATGACCCAGCAGGGTGCAGGCCCGCTCGTTGGCGCCTTTTTGCTCATCGTCGGTACGACGATTTCGTTTAAGAGTGCTCCCGCCGCCGCTGCACGCGGCGCCATCATCATCGCTGTCAAGCAGATCGTGGTCGTTGCCGTGTCGCTGCTCATCCTTTATGTGTTCAACGACAACCTGTTTGGCATCTCTGCCATGGTGATGCTGGCGGCTTGCACCGGCGCCAACAACGCTATGTACGCTGGTCTGATGGGCACCATGGGCAACGAGGCCGAGCGTGGCGCCGTCGCCATCACCACGCTCGTTGTCGGCCCTCCGGTCACGATGATCGTGCTCGGCGCTGCCGGTCAGGCTCCGATCGGCTGGTCGCTCGTGGGTGCCATTCTGCCGATCGTCATCGGCATTATTCTGGGTAACCTGTTCCCCAGCTTTAAGAAGATGATGGCACCGGCACTTTCCGCCATCATCGTGCTCGTCTTCTTTGCCATGGGCTCGACCATGACCTTTGGCCAGCTCATTAATGGCGGTCTCCCCGGTATTCTGCTCGGCGTGATCTGCTCGGTGGTCTTTGCAATTCCCGTCATCGCGGTCGATAAGCTCACGGGTGGTACGGGTGTCGCAGGTGCGGCCATTTCGAGCTGCGCCGGAGCCAATGTGGCCACGCCTGCTGCCATGGCAAGCGTCAACGGGGCCATGTACGGCGGCGCCGTGCTCGCGACGGCTACGGCACAGGTTGCTGCCTGCGCAATCGTGACGGCTATTTTGACCCCGCTGGTCACCAGCTGGTGCTACAAGCATTTTGAGGGCCAGGGCAACGGCGATAGCAAGGCAACGACCGACAAGGCCGCCGCAGCCGCCTAATGCCAAGCGGCAATCAAAGCTAAAAACTAGCTACGCCACAGGGCGGCCACGGGGGATCCCGTGGCCGCCCTGCAGTTTCTGTAGGGTCTCTGGGACACTTTACCCTGCTAAAGCTGGCATAACAGCTAGAGCGAACGTCGTACAAAGGCAAGGAAAAATAACATACAAATCGGTGAACGGTAGTTGTTCGCGCTCGCGTTTCCTGCGGATTTGTAAAAAACACCCTTATGATATAAAAAAAGAAACATATAACAGCCCAGATGGAGAGGGTCGCTATGTTATCCTTCTCAGACGGGTGAAATCTTGGGTTTTGGGTTGTAGTTCCAAGGTGGACAAACGTTTTCCCTGCACCAACGTGTGGTGAAGAACGGAAGAAGCCGGTAGTGCAAGCCGAAAATTCAAGAATTCAATAAGCAGCGGTGTGAGAGAGCGCCGCATTACACGTAACTAGGAGCGTGGTTACACAATGCAGGAGGCATGGGAAGGCTTCAAGGAAGGCATTTGGACGGGAGAGGTTGACGTCCGAGACTTCATCCAGAAGAACTACACCCCCTACGAGGGCGACGAGTCGTTCCTCGCCGGCCCGACCGAGCGTACCAAGGAGCTGTGGGGCGAGGTTCTCGACCTGCTGCTTAAGGAGCGCGAGCAGGGCGGTGTCCTCGATATGGACACCAAGACCGTTACGGGTATCGTGAGCCACCCCGCTGGCTACATCGATAACGCCCACCGCGAGAAGGAGACCATCGTCGGTCTCCAGACCGACAAGCCGCTCAAGCGCGCGCTGCACGTCAACGGCGGTATCCGCATCGCTTGCCAGGCTGCCAGCCAGCACGGCTATAAGGTCGACGAGAACGTTGTCGAGCGCTACACCTTCGAGCGTAAGACCCACAACGCTGGCGTCTTCGATGTTTACACCCCCGAGATGCGTGCTTGCCGCTCGGCTCACATCATCACCGGTCTGCCCGATGGCTATGGCCGCGGCCGTATCATCGGCGACTACCGTCGTGTTGCCCTGTACGGCGTCGACTACCTGATCAAGGACAAGGAGGCCCAGAAGGCTTCCACCCCGACGGTCATGACCGCCGACAACATCCGCGACCGCGAGGAGCTGCAGGAGCAGATCCGCGCCCTCGGCGAGCTCAAGATGATGGCCGAGACCTATGGTTTCGATATTTCCAACCCTGCTACCAACACGCAGGAGGCCATCCAGTGGATGTACTTCGCCTACCTCGCTGCCGTCAAGGAGCAGAACGGCGCCGCTATGTCCATCGGCCGTACCTCTACGTTCATCGACATCTACGCTGAGCGCGACCTTGCCAACGGTACCTTCACCGAGGAGCAGATTCAGGAGTTCGTGGATCACTTCATCATGAAGCTCCGTATGGTCAAGTTCGCCCGTACCCCCGAGTACCAGGCCCTGTTTACCGGCGATCCGCAGTGGGTCACCGAGTCCATCGGCGGCATGGGTGTTGACGGCCGTACGCTCGTTACCAAGATGAGCTACCGCTACCTGCACACGCTCGAGAACATGGGCACCAGCCCCGAGCCCAACATGACCGTTCTGTGGTCGACCCGTCTGCCCGAGAACTTCAAGAAGTTCTGCGCCAAGACTTCTGTCGCCAGCTCCTCGATCCAGTACGAGAACGACGACCTCATGCGCGTTTACCACGGCGACGACTACGGCATCGCCTGCTGCGTATCCTCCATGCGCATTGGCAAGGAGATGCAGTTCTTCGGCGCTCGCGCCAACCTGGCCAAGTGCCTGCTGTACGCACTCAACGGCGGTGTTGACGAGGTCTCCAAGAAGCAGGTCGGCCCCAAGTATCGCGCCGTCGAGGGCGATACGCTCGATTACGACGACGTTGTGGCCAAGTACAACGACATGATGAAGTGGCTCGCTGGCGTGTACGTCAACTCGCTGAACATCATTCACTACATGCACGACAAGTACTGCTACGAGCGCATCCAGATGGCTCTGCACGACAAGCACGTGCACCGCTGGTTCGCTACGGGCATCGCTGGCCTTTCCGTCGTGGCTGACTCCCTGTCCGCCATCAAGTACGCCAAGGTTCACCCCGTCCGCGACGAGAATGGCATCATCGTCGACTTCGAGACCGAGGGCGAGTTCCCCAAGTACGGTAACGACGACGACCGCGTCGACCAGATCGCTCACGACGTTGTGCACCAGTTCATGGAGTACATCCGCATGAACGATACCTACCGCAACTCCGTGCCTACGACCTCGGTTTTGACCATTACCTCCAACGTCGTGTACGGTAAGAAGACCGGCTCCACGCCCGACGGCCGCAAGGCTGGCCAGCCGTTCGCCCCGGGTGCTAACCCCATGCACAAGCGCGATAGCCATGGCGCCATCGCTTCGCTGTCTTCGGTTTCCAAGCTCCCGTTCCGCGATGCTCAGGACGGCATCTCCAACACCTTCTCCATCATCCCGAGTGCGCTCGGCAAGGAGGACCAGGTGTTCTTTGGCGATATCGACCTTGATCAGCTGGGCGAGTAACTATTGTTAGTGCTATACTAACAATAACGATTACTGATTAGCGCGCCGGTTTCGGCCGGCGCCTATTAATCGAAGGAGACACATTATGAAGGTTTCTGAAGTTTCCGAGACCCAGGCCGATAACCTGGTCCACATGCTCGACGCTTACGCCGAGAAGGGTGGCCACCACCTGAACATCAACGTCTTCAACCGTGAGACGCTGCTCGACGCTCAGGCTCACCCCGAGAAGTACCCGCAGCTGACCATCCGCGTTTCCGGCTATGCCGTGAACTTCCACACGCTCACCAAGGAGCAGCAGGACGAGGTCATTGCGCGTACCTTCCACGACAAGTTCTAAAGGGGTTTAACTCCTGCAGGATCGCCGGGCCGCTTTGGGTTACTTTCCAAAACGTCCTCGGACATGCAAAGAGGCTCGCTGCGCACTTCGTGCGGCGAGCCTCTTTGCGTCCTGACGCTCCTATTTGGCAAGGTGTTTTTTAGAATCCATTTTGCGCTCGGCCTCGAAGGCCTGCCTGTCCCAATCGAGCG
>CATWSG010000030.1 GCA_958353395.1 uncultured Collinsella sp. | reverse complement strand
GCCCGTGGGTTATACCCTAAGAGCAAACCACCCTTTTTAAGGGTGGTTCTGATTTCTATTTCTGAACAGCAGCTGCCTTCTTTTTTTCCTCCTCGAGCAGCTCGCCAAGCTGCTTGCCGTCCTTGGTCTTCCAGTCAGCCATGCCACTACTGCAGCGACCGATAACAAACGCAGATGCAGCAGAGGGGGTTGGGAATACCAGTTTTTTGGTTAGGATGTTGTCCTCATTGATGAGGTGCTGGTATTTTTGACGGCTTTCATATGTGGGCTTGCGGGCAGATGCGGTGGTGCCTTCGGCAATTTTTGAGCCGTTCATTACAATGAAGCCATCGCTTGTGAAATACCCGATTGCATCGGATCCACGACCGTACGTATGAAGCTCAATTTCCGATATATCTTGTGGGGCGCTGATTTTGACGGGGATGTCTTCGATTTCTTCAGTAGCGTCTTCTTGCATATGATCGATGGCAGCTTTGACTTTATTGGCAAGCCATTGAACAATACAGTCTCTAATAAAGAAATAATCAGGACCTTGGGCTTCGTTCTTGAGCAAGTCGATCAGTTTTGGCAATATGCCCTCGACGCCATTGACCTCTTTGATTTTTGTCCAAGTTTCGCAAGCATTTGTGTAGGCGGCTTCAGAATCCTCTTCATTATCAAAATGCAGCTTGGATTTATCGCTCAGTTTGTCTGCAACGGTTTTTTGGGCAGCCCAAAAAACCGGAACACAAAGGCTTCCGTGGTGTTTTTCGCTATCGTTTCGAGTCTCAATTTGATTCGTGCGAAACGTGTTGAATTCATATCGGCAAGGATCGCTTGTAAGGTATGCTTCTGTAATAAATGCTAGGAGGATATCGCTGTTGGACAGATCTTTATCGATCTTCTCTTGCCACTTATCACCGAGACTAATCGAATTTAAGTCGATCACCTTATCCACTCGGTATTCGGTGTCCTTGAGAAGATCATTGTTAAGCTTGTCCATTGTTCGGTTAACAATATCTAGGAGATGGTTGAATAGATTGTCGTTGCGTCTGTAGCTAATAAAGACCTTTACCAGGGTGTTGCCATTTTCATCTTTTTCAACCCCTAGCATGGACTGCTGCTGGCTCATGGGTTCCTCCGTTTTGCCGACTGCTGTTATTTGACGATGCTGCCCTTGGCGATGCGGGCTGAGAGGGCGACGATGATTCGGTCGTAGGCATAGACGTCCTTGCCCAGCAAGAATCCACGGGCGCCGAGTACGTCGTTGTCAGGTGTCATGTAGGCGTGACGCATGAGGGTCTCAGATTTATTCGTGCCTTCGGGCTTGTCTTCGGGCTCCTCCCCTTTAAGGAGAAGATTGACATTATGTGCGCGCCTGCGCTGATCCCTCTCGTCCTCTCTGGTGCCGTGCCCCAGCTCGGTCATGCCTATTGCCTGACAGTAAGCGAGCCAGCGCTCGTGCTCTATATCGCCCAATAGGCAGATAGTTTTAATTCTTCTGCGATAATTGGCTTCATTGTTGGCGAAGGTCTCCAATGTATCGCCTTTCTTTTTATTTTCGAGTAGGTATTGTCTTACCAGATGACCATTGTCTAGGCCTTCGCTTCTTCCGCCTTCTAGTTTCGCCAGATAGTCGTTTTCGAGCGTATCGATGGTTTCCGATAGACCAACCGACCAAAAGCGACTGGGAAGATACGCGGCCGACGCGCGACTGCTGCATTTGTTCCACTCGTTCTTGTTGAATTTGTCGCGCGCCATATCGTCTGTCATGGAGGCATCATAGCTGACGGTGGCATGGTCAAAGTTGCACATCTCATATACCGCATTGAGCTGTATGGCGCGCTGTTCAAGCTTATTATTGAGGAGATTGTCGTAGGTAAAGAAAGCCTTGCGAGAACCAAAGGGATGCATGATTCCGACGATGAGGCGCTTTTCCTTTTCGGTACTTGTTTCGGTCATGGCGAGCTTTCTTAAGGCTTTAAGAATCTCTTCGCTTTCGATATGAGGACAAATTACAGGGCGCTGCTTCATGTAGTTGGGAGTGCCATGCTCGACAAAGCGGTTGAAAATCTGCCGTTGCAACATAAGGGAGCATGAGAGGTTCTGGCTGCAGCTGCCCGTGGTTACAAAGGCATAAACGAATGCGTTATCGGGCAGCAGGACACAACTGTCATCACATGCCACGCGCTTGCTCTGAAGGTCGTAGTGCAGAGCTGCGACGCTGTTGCCTGCCATAAGGCGGTCAAGCGTGATTGAGGGGGCGCTGGCCTCGACAAAACGCACCGTAGGTGTCCCGTCTTTGATCTCACCGAGCATTTCGGGATATCGTGCCGCCTCGCGCTCGACGATTTCGTGAGCATTAGGATCGACGATCACAATGCTGAGCTTTACCTGTGGCAGACGGCCCATCCAGTATGCGGTGCGTGCCGCCTGCATACCGTAATCTCCGGCGCCAATTACGAGCACTGTGAGGTTTTGGAGCTTGGTGCTGTCGTCGCGGGTGATGTCGACAGGAGCAAGCCATCTGAAAAGGGGTGCCTCGTCCAGAACGTTGTAGATTTCGTTTTGCGTACGAGAAACCAGGTGCAGATTGACGTTTTTTGGATAGGGCTTGATGGCATCAAAAACTCTCGGGTCGTCGGGGTTGCTGTGAAGACAATGCAGCGTGATCTCAAAAGGTGGCTCGTCGGTTTGGAACTGCTGGTTAAGCGGGTACTGCTGGTTAAGCGTCTCGAGCATGTCGATCGTTGTGCTTACATTTCGCTCGGTTTTTTCGGAAGTTGCAACGATGTCGATATGTTTAGTGCATCTTGCTCGAGTTCGATCGACAGTGGTCTTCAGGACATCGGCTGCGCCGTCTTCGGTGAAGGCGTAGCGTACATATCCTTGGCAGAGGTTGCGCAGCATACGCTGGCGGTCACCGTCCTCGTCGCAGTCAAGACAGAAGACGAGGGCGATGTCGCCGCCGTTGGCCTTATTGAGCTTTCCATCTTTGATGTCGTTGACGATATCGCGCGTGAGCAACTCAGTGTTGGCGTTAACGCTTTCAAAGACAATTACATGGTTGGCATGCTTGAGGTGATGCTTGATCACGCTGCCCGAGAGGCGTGTGACGACGGCGTTGAAGGCAAGTAGGCCAACTTCAACGGGAAGGGCAATGATGTATGCGAGTGTTAGCAGCGAATAGAACAGGCGGCATGCTTGGTTGGGGATGACGCCGTTGACGACCGATGTTATATCGGTAAGGCCAGTCTGGATGGTTGTTGTCCAGCCAACTGTGAATAGGTTGGTGATGAACCAGCTGATATAATTCCAGCCCCCTGGTTCCCAGCCCTCGCCAAGGTCGGATGAAAAGCATTGCTCCCAGGTAACGGGCGCGAACAGGAAAAGGGCTCCAATGGCAAGGACGATGAAGGCGACGAGGCGACGATCATAATCTATTTCATGGCCAAAGAACCTGTTCTGATGACTGTGGAGCTCCAGGAAGACAGAGCAACAGAGTGCGACGAAAGCGATCGGGGACGCTAGGGTCCATAAGATTTCAGCCAAAGTAGAAACCTCCTAGGATTAGAGGGCAGTGTGAGCAAATGGGCATATCTTCCCACCGCCTACGTAAACATGCGGTCTCTCAGCTCGGCCGCCTCGTTAATCTCGACATTGGTGCGGCCTTGGAGATCTTCGGTGCGCTTGCTGGTGAGCTTGCCGTCCTTTAGCCCGTAGGTGGTGTACTGAACGATTGCGCCGGCGGTTTCGGCTGCCTGACGTAGGGACTCGTAGGTGTCGGTTTGTTCGCACCACGCATAGAAATCATCAACGGTGGCGTTGGGATTGCCGCTAAAGAGTCGATACCATTTGCGTCCAAAGCTGCCAAGGACCGAGAACGTCTTTTTCTCGACAAGCTTGTCGCCCTTGTATTTGTAGTCCAGCGTGAGGTCCACCAGATAGGCGGCTCCCGTTTCAAAGGCGTTCTCATTGCCCTGATGACCGATGACCTCGGCCTCCGGGTAGTACTTGTCAATAAACTCGGCGGCGTCGCCTTCGTAGTCGGCAACGATGCGCACACTCTGCACTTTGCCCCGCTTGTACGTGTAGTGCAGGATGCGCAGCAGTCGCTCCTGCCAAAACGCATAGGAAAACAGGTGGTCGACAAAGTGCGGATTCTCAAGCCGATTGGCCTGACCCATCCAAACGGTTTGGAACAGCTGGTAGTCGGCCCGCGGCTCGCCCGTGACCTCGCGGAACCACTGTACGGCGACGTCGGCGGGGATATAGAACGATAGTCGCTCCTGCGGAGTACCGCTCTTGGTCGTTTTGGCGCGCAGGGGAATCTCGACCTCGTAGCCAGAACCGTCGTCCGTTCCGCAGCTTAAAACGGGCGGCAGCATAAACTGGCAGGGGCCCTCGTCGCATACGCGCATCGGCTGGGGGCTAACAGGTTGCCCGTCAAACTCCATCTCGATGTCTGTGTCGTCTTCTTCGTCCTCGTCATCATCTTCGATGCCAAGGTCGTAGCCGGTGTAGTAGTCATCCAGGTGTCGTTCGTTTACATTTCGCCCGTTTACGACGTCAAAGACGGTAACACCCGTCATGCGGTCGCAATACTTTGCGACTTCAAAGAGGTTGCAGCTCTCCTCGGGCGTAAAGTTATCCATGCGGTGCAGGAACTCGGTAGCGCATTCCTCGGGATCATAGCCGTCCATGTCGCTGTCACCGATCCAAAAGTTGGGATCACGATTGCTTTTGAAGTACCACCAGTACCAGACAGGGCAGAATACCGCATTTACGCCAAAAAAGACCTTTTGGATGATGTTGCCGTTGCCGTCGAACTTGTAATCGAGCGGCAAGTTAACAACCGGATCGTTTGATGTGTCACGCGCCATGGTGTGCTCCCTGCGATGATTTGTGTTGCGCGCGCAGGTCAGATTCGATGCGTCTGACCTGCGCGCGCCTGTTACTTCGCATACTAGGCCGCCTGCGCTGCATTCTGTTGCGCAACATCGTGGACGGCGCGGTTCGACGTCCAGGGCCGATGCCGCGCAACAGATACATGGCCTGGCCGTGCCAATCGCTCTCTAGTAGCGCGCCGAGCGCTGGGCGTTGCCCGGGTTGTAGCCCGCCCAGGCGGCGATGACGTCCGACTCAACGACGCTCGTTGCAATGTTGATAAAGCTGCCGGCACGGGGCAGGTCGGTGTGGAAGTCTTCGAGCAGGTTGGGCTGGAACCTAAAGTCCTCAAAGTTGATGTTGTTGGGGTTGTAGAGCTGACAAGTGCCATCCTCGGTAGAGATCGGGCCAACCATGTAAACGGCCTTGTGCTCTACGACCTCGGTATCGTCGACGTCAATCACCTCTCCGCGATCGTGCGCGGCAGCGGCGTGCTCCATGAGCTCGAGGAATCGGTCGGCTTCGGCGCTGCAGAGTACGCAGCGCGAGAAGAGCACCGTAAGGGCATAACCCGTTTTACGACCCAGTTTTTCTCGTAGCTCGCTAAATCGTTGCGACTGCTCCGGGGTCATGCGCGTCTTGGACGGCGCGGTCTGCTTGAGTCCGCACGTCTTAAGGAACATCGCGTTGCCCTTGCGCAGGGCGCTCATAGCGGCAGAGTCGCTTTTTGCCGCGGAGGCGCCGATGCGTCCTCCCTCGGGAATCTGCTTATAGCGAGAGAAGCCCTTCTCGCCCTCGACGGGCATCCAGTGCGTAATGACGTCATTTTCCACTACGCTAAAGCGGCACGTAAAGGGCGCGCCGATTGCCGGTGCCTCGCCGTAGAACTTTACGCGTACGGCTTGGTCGGTGTCCGCCATCCACATCATAAAGCGATGGCTATTGTCGCCGTCATGGCTCCGGAGCTTTGCAATAAGGTAGCAAACCGAGTCGCAACGGCTTTCGAGTGCGGCGCCTCTTCCGGTGGCAATGGCGCTTATACCCTGGGCCTTGAGCTCGATGTCGCGGTGCAGCGCGTTGAGCTCTTCGGATGTCAACAGGTCTTGGCCGAGAAGCCCCGCGACAAGCGCGCCGACTTCTATGTCGGTAGTAAGGGCGGCGTCGATAACCTTGCGGTGCGCCTGGTGGCTTGCATAAGCCGGCATGGGTTTGCGGCCTGTGGCAAATCCAAATGGGTCTCGGATCTGATCGCCGCCGCGATAGAGCGGCTCCAAAAAGAACATGTTCATGTCATTTTGCTTGCCCTGCTTTTGACCGTAGGCATCGAGGGAGTTCCAGACATGCTTCTCTGCAATGGGGTTCATCCACAAGCTGATTTTCGATTTTTCTGCCGAGGAGGTCGAGGTGTTCTTTTTGGAGCTTGCGACGGGACGAGAAGTCGGTTTCTGATATCCAGCGGGGAGAACTTGCTCAAGATCGAATTTTTTAAGCAGCCTAACGTAGACTCCGACCGATGCTTCTTCTGCCATTTCCGCCATGACCGACTGCGAAGGGTCGTCGACAAAGGAAATGCGCGTTTTGCCATCATCGGAGACTGCCTGGCAGTAGCCGCATCGAAGTGCAACGTAGCCTTCGTTGTCGCTGCCGCGGTCAAAGTACATCTGCTCTTTGCAGCCGAGTGTGCCAGGGACGAATGCGGTCGGGTTCGCTATGTCGGGGATCGTAATGGCAGCGCCGGTCGCGCGTTTAAGCTCATCGAAATACTCGACGTACAGCGGAATTTTGTAGTGCTGGGCTAGCGCCTCGAGAACGATGGCGTTGGGCACGGAGTGCGCCACGCGATAACGCACGGAGTTATAGCCCCATTCGACATCGGTTGCATCATCGGGGATTCCGTGGCCTGCCATGGTGGACAGGACTTCATCGGGTGAGTCAAACGTACCGTCGGGTGTGCCGCAAATCGCCTGGAGCGAGAACCCGCCAAAGCACTTTTCGAGATCATTGCGGATATACTCGCAGCAGTCATGATTGGGAAAGACGATGCGAAACGTCATCGCGCCCATGGCCTGGGACATGTAGACGTTGCCCGATGCCTGGGCATCGGACTCTGCCCGGGGCTTGTCATCCCCGTCTTCGTCGTCATCGTCCGATGGATCTGCAAACGAGCTGTAGTTTGCATTGATCAGGTCGAGATACATGGAGACGGTCCCGCGGGTTGCCAGCTTTTGCATGATGGGATTGAACGTGTCCGCAAACGAGACCTCGCGGTCCTGGGGCACGCCGTTTTGGGTCACGGAAAGCGTGACGGTCGCCACGCCGCAACGAACTGCCGTGGCATCTCGGTACTGGCTGTCGTCGGGGAAGAACGTCCACTGGCTTTTAGTGAGACTTGCCGCAAACGAGACGTCGTCGTCATCGGGATCGGCTAGCCATGCTCCGGCCTTGTAGCCGTTGGTTACTACGTACTCGTAATAAACGGGCGCCCCGAGCAGGCCGGCGAGCGCCTTTGCAGTTCGCAGCAGCGGGATGCCGTCGTATTCGTATTGAAGCGAGTTGTAGCCCCACATCTCGTTGAATGTCTGCCCGCCTAGGGCGCCACAGATATGGATGCACATGGCGGCGTTTTGCGGCTGGCTCAAATCGCCAAGGTCGGAGATTGCGGGTATCAGCGTGGCGAGCGAAAAGCCGCCAAATTCCTGTTCCAGGGTCTCCTTTACCTGCATGCAAGCATTGTGTCCGGGAAAGACGATGCGGTTGATGACCCTTTGGGGCTGGATCTGACCGCCCGTCTCTTCGATTAGATGGCGAAAGAGCACGTCAACGTCCGATGCGTCCATGGTGGCGGTTGCGACCTCCTGCGTCTTGGTCGACTTCTTTTTGCGTTTGCTTGCCGCAGAAGACGATTTTTTGCGCGAGGGCGCCGGCTGGGGCTCCTCTTGGGCGCCAAACTGGTCCTTGAGAAAGTCGAAGTACAGGGACACGTTTCCGCGCTGCGCATACGAACGCATGATGGGGTCGGTGGTGTCCTCAAAGTACTTTTGGCTTCCGTCGGGCATGGACATGGTTCCCATGCCGCAGCGGAACAGGGTGTCGGTGGCACCGTCGAACCCCTCCGGGAAATACACCCAGCAGCTCTTGTCGACCACGTTTGCAAACGAGACGCTATCGCCCTGCGCATCGGCGATCACGGCGCCGGCGGCGATCTCATCGGCATCGGTGTACTCGTAGTAGACGGGAACGCCGATCATCTTGGAGATAGTCTTGGCAACCTCCAGCGAGGGGATGCCGTTGTATTCGTACTGGAGCGAGTTGTAGCCCCAGACGACGTTGGTGACCTCTTCGCCGTCGGACCCGCAGGTTTCCAGGGCGGCATTGATGGCGTCGGTCGGATCCATGTGCTGGAAGTCCTCGTAATCGGGGATCACGGCAGCAAAGCAGAACTCGCCATAGTCTCGCTCCAGGGCAGCTTTGGCCTGCATGCAGATATCGTGGTTGGGAAACACGATGCGATTGACAATCTGGTTGATCGAGATTCCTCGGTCGGTATCTTGAAGCAGATGCTCAAAAATCTCGTCCATCGTTCCTTCTTTCGTATGTGGTGGAAACCCACGATCCCGGGTTTTAGGGCTCGTGGCTTTGCTAACTCGAACGCTACCGCCCCGATGGGCGAGAACGTTGCGCAACATCCGCGAGTGCGCAAATTGCAATGCGGAACGGTTTGTCCCGAGGCGTTTTGAGAGCGGATCCGTCTCGTTTCCGGCAATGTTGCGCAACGTCTGCTCGGTATGGATTTCTACACTTGAGTTGTCCAAAAGGGATTCGGTTCTTGAATGAGGGATGAACGATGAGCGGGAACTCCTATTACGATGACGATATGTCCGAAGAAGATTACGAGCGGGTTATGGAGCATATGTACGAGCTTGAGTGCGAGCTCGAGGAGCCTCATGACGCTCGTACCGACCAGTTGATTCGCGAGGAGCTCGAGGATCTTTCGAGTGCCATGTTGTTTGAGCCGGTGGTCAAAAACGGTGAGTACCTTGGTGAGCGCGACCATGTGCCCGGGTATTGGACGGATCGTCGAGATTTGGAGTCCGAGTCTTCAGGCGCTTCGAGCGATGTCGACGAGGTGGAAAAGGATGAGCCGTTTGATTTAATTGGCTATCAGGGCTCTTCCTCGGGCGGTTCGGTGCTCGACATGTTTACTCCCATTTTAAGGAGTCGCGTGTTCTGGATCTTCATTGCGTTTCTGGTGTTTATCGGCATGCTCGACATGTTCTACGACAGCTTTATCGTTCCTTCGGGCTTCGCTATTAGCCGCATCAATTTCCAGGGCTTGGTGCTGCTGGCGATTGTCGTTGCATGCATTGCCCTGAGGCGTCGTCGCCGTTAACGGCGGTATTGACGCAGCTTCCGATGTTGCGCAACAGGTTATCTGGGCAGCGCCGTATGCTTGGGTTGTCCTGAAAGCGAGAGAAAGGACAGGACAATGGCTGAGGTTGAAGTAAGGGCTTTGGGTCCCGACGACGTCGACGATATGGTCGATCTGGACGAGCAGTCGGGCTACGAGGTCTATGACGCGTGGGCGGACTATGTTGAGGACGAGGACGAGGAGAACTGTTACCTCTGGGGCGTCTTTGCCGATGATGAGCTGGTCGGTTTTTGCGTAACGGGCGGTGCAGATGACCCCGACCTGCCGGATGCCGTTACGGAGCACCCGCTCAACGAGTACACGTCGACGTTTTTGAGCCATGTGTATGTTGACCCCGACTACCGCGGTAACGGCTATGGCGCGCGCCTGGTGCACGACGCCCTGTTGGGATACTGGGAGAGCGAGGGCGAACAGCAGCCTACATTCCTGGATCTGAGCGAATATCTCTTTGACGATGCTGATGCGGATCCGATTAAGCTCGCGCATCTGCTCATCGACTTCTTTGGCAAGAACGGGTTTGAGTCCATTCCCGACGATGACCACGACATCACCTACACCTGCATGGTCTTGGATCCCAAGAACTTTAAGGACCCAGACGCAGAGTAGAGGCTGCGATCTGTTGGTTCAGCTTCCCTAGTTAGTGTTTGGCGGTGCCGGACGTTCCAGTTGAGATGGCTGGACGTCCGGCCCTTTTTGTTGCCTGTTGGGGTTGGTGCTCGGCACGTTTGTCTCGATCTGTAACATCTGGCGGGGGATACGGGGTCTAGTTGTTACAGATCGAGATGTTAGCCAAGGGGCTGACTGAATGTCTCGATCTGTAACGTGTAGACCCGGTTTTGCCCCGTAACTGTTACAGATTGAGACGATCGGTCCAGACCCGTTCCTCCTGCTCCGTCATCTGTGGTTTACGTGGGGGCATACGGAGTACGGGTATACTAACCGGCGGCGAATCTGCTCCATCGCTTAGAGCTGCTGTGTCTGGACGGCGCGTGATAGGGCTGCCAAAGCGATCGCCAGCGTGCTGAGCAACGTCCTCTCTGTGCGCACCCGTTTTTGTATGTATTAGCGCACTACCAAGCACGCCCGCGCGGCCGCATGCCGTGCCCATTGCGCGTGCAGATAAGGAACAACAACATATGCGTAATTCTGTATCCGACGTCACGGACGCCGAGATTCTGGACGAGGCCCGCGAGGCCATGACCCAGGCTGCCTTCGATGCCGCCGATGAGGCAAATGCCGCCCAGGCCGTCGAGTCCGCTACCGAGAGCCTGCCCGCCTTTGACGAGCTGGGCCTTTCCGACGAAATGCTTCGTGCTATCGAGAACCTGGGCTACACGGCGCCGACGCCCGTGCAGGCCGGTTCGATCCCCGTGGTGCTCGAGGGCCGCGACCTGCTTGCTGCCGCTCAGACTGGCACCGGCAAGACGGCCGCTTTTTTGCTGCCGACCATGAACAATCTGGACCACATCGCTCCTCCCAAACCCGTGCGCGAGCGCGGCTCCCGCAACCGTCGTCGCGGTGCCAAGAAGCCCGAGGGCAACGGCCGCGGCCCCGCGATGCTCGTCATCACCCCTACGCGCGAGCTTGCCCAGCAAATCGACGAGGTCGCAAGCAAAATTGCCGACGTCACCGGCCATGTCGCCGTGACCGTCGTGGGCGGCGTGAGCTACAAGCCGCAGACTGCTGCCCTCAAGTACGGCTGCGACATCCTGGTCGCCACGCCGGGCCGTCTGGTCGATCTGATCGAGCAGGGTGCCTGTCACCTGGACGAGGTTAAGGTCCTGGTGCTCGACGAGGCCGATCGCATGCTCGACATGGGCTTTTTGCCCGCCGTCCGCCGCATTGTGCGCGAGACGCCGGCCGAGCGCCAGACGCTGCTGTTCTCGGCGACCCTCGACGAGGAAGCCGTGGGTGAGATTACCGACCTGGTGAGCGACCCGGCTCGCGTTGAGATCGCACCCGCCACGTCGACCGCCGATACCGTCGATCAGTTTGTGTTCCCGGTGTCCATCGAGGCCAAGAACAACCTGCTGCCCGAGTTCCTCAAAAAGGAAGGCCCGGAGCGCACGATCGTCTTTATGCGCACCAAGCACCGTGCCGACAGCTGCTGCCGTCGTCTGGAGCGCAAGGGCATTAAGGCCGCCGCGATTCACGGTAACCGCAGCCAGGCCCAGCGCGAGCGTGCCCTTTCGGCCTTCCGCGACGGTACCGTCGACGTATTGGTGGCAACCGACGTGCTCGCCCGCGGCATCGACATTAGCGACGTGCGCTACGTCGTGAACTTTGACGTGCCGGCCGAGCCGACCGACTACATCCACCGTATTGGCCGTACGGGCCGCGCCGGCGAGCTGGGCTGGGCCATCACGTTTGTGACCGAGCAGGACGTCGATGAGTTCTACGAGATCGAGAAGCTCATGGACAAGACCGCCGACATCTACGAGGCCGGTGACCTGCATGTGGGTCCCAACCCGCCTGCGGTTGATCCCGAGCGCGACCCTGCGGCCTTTAAGGTGAAGAAGAAGACTAAGCGCGGCAAGTCCAAGAGCAAGAAGAAGCTTGAGCAGGCGCGTCGCGACGGCAAGCGCAACGGCGATGACTACGGCGATGTGGCTGGTCGTTCCAACCGCGGTCGAGACGAGCGTCGCGGCGACGGCGAGCGTCCGAGCCGTCCCAAGCGCGGCGGCAAGACCCGCGTGCGCGAGGGCGTTCAGGCTCGCGTGGACGAGGCTGTGGAGAGCGTGGCCCGCGAGGTGGCTGCCGAGGAGCGCGGCGGTGCTGCTGTCGTCGAGCAGGCCCCGCGCGGCAACCGTGCCGAGCGCCGTGCCAAGCAGTTCCAGGGCGAGGCGCATCGCCGTCGCCGCGAGGACGAGGACCGCGGTGGTCGTCGCCGTGTTGAGCGCGAGGACGAGGGCCGTGGCTCGCGTGGCGGCAAGCGTGGCTCGGGCGATCGTCGTCGTTCCGGTCGCAATGACGAGCGCGGTGGCCGTGACGAGCATCGTGGCGGCGAGGGTCGCGGTGAGCGTGGCGCCCGCAGCGGTGAGTCCCGTGGCGGCAAGCGCTTTGAAGAGCGTAGCGGCCGCGGTGGCGAGCGTCGCGAGGGTGCTCGCGGCAATGGCGGGCGCAGCGGCGCCGGCCGTTCTGGCGAGTCGCGCGATCGCCGCGATCCGCGTGCCAGCCGCGATCGTCGCGATGACTGGCGCAACTACGACGATACCCGCGAGGATCGTCGCGGCTATCGCGGCTATCGCGGCGGGCGTGGCGGCAACCAGGCCGGCTCCCGTGGCGGCCGCGCCGGCGGTCGCGATAACCGTGGCA
Source organism: uncultured Collinsella sp. (assembly GCA_958353395.1). GTDB lineage: Bacteria > Actinomycetota > Coriobacteriia > Coriobacteriales > Coriobacteriaceae > Collinsella. The sequence goes on along the minus strand of CATWSG010000030.1, from coordinate 7,153 downwards.
GCTATGGTAACAGCCGTGGCGGCAAGCGCGGCGGCAGCTCCCGTCGTCCCGGTGACGGCGGCGGCAAGCGCAAGTAACACACGCGTCGCGCGGTAGGGCGAGACGAGTTTGGGCCCCGAGCAGACTATGCTCGGGGCCCTTTTTAGTGCAAAGAGGTCAGGTTGATCTGCACCAATCATGAGTTGCGGTGGAATACGGACTGTTTTGGCCTTTTGAGCGGCTTTTCAGTCCCTATTTCACCGCAACTCATGATTGGTGCAAGGCGGCCTGACTCCTTTGTACCAAAAATGATCCGGTTTCCTTCGTCCCCTTCGGATCATATGACCCCTTGGGGACGGAGGAAAACGGATCAGATAGGAAAAATTGTAAGGCGCTATTTGCCCACATGGGCTATTGCTATTTGGTAACGCGTTTTATCAAATATGGCATTTATCTGCGGTAATGTTCTATTTCACCGCTGAGGGTAACATTTTATACCGCCTGCCGAACCGTGTGGAGACCTAACAACTTTTTAGCTCAGTGTTGTGCGTGTAGCAATTTCGCCCGGCCACGCCTCCGGGCTGCCACATGAGAGGGGATCTTATGGCACGACTGCACGTAATGGAACGCAGCCACGCTCAGGCCGTCATGGACGACCTGCATGATGCGCTTGGACGCCGTCTGGCGGTGAGCTCGCTCGCCCCGTGTCCCGTTGAGTTTACGGCAGCGCTCGTCAACCTGTGCTCCACCCAGAGCTGCGGCAAGTGCACGCCCTGCCGCGTGGGCCTGAGCGCGCTGAGTGATCTGCTCGCCGATGTGCTCGAGGGCCGCGCCGACGAGTCCACGCTCAACTTGATTGAGCGCACCGCCCGCACCATCTATCTCTCGAGCGACTGCGCCATCGGTTACGAGGCCGGCGCCATGGCACTCACGGCCATTCGCGGCTTCCGCGACGATTTTGAGCACCACATCCGCGAACACTCCTGCGGCTTTGACCGCGAGGCCCGCGTCCCGTGCGTCTCGGGCTGCCCGGCGCACGTCGACATTCCCGGGTACATTTCGCTCGTCGAGGCCGGCCGCTATGCCGATGCCGTCAAGGTCATCCGCAAGAACAACCCGCTGCCGCTCGTTTGCGGCCTGGTGTGCGAGCATCCCTGCGAGATGCACTGCCGTCGCGGCATGGTCGACGATCCCATGAACATCCTCGCCCTCAAGCGTTTTGCCGTTGAGCACAGCGACCTCAACGATTACAGGCCGCATGTAGTGGACAACACCGGTAAGCGCGTCGCCGTGATCGGCGGCGGCCCGGCCGGCCTTTCCTGCGCCTACTACCTGGCCGTGATGGGCCATAGGGTGACCATCTTTGAGCAGCGTCACCACTTGGGCGGCATGCTGCGCTACGGCATCCCCAGCTACCGTCTGCCGCGCGAGCGCCTGCAGGCCGAGATCGACTGGATCTTGAGCGCCGGCATCGACGTGGAACTCGACCACTCCGTCAACGGCGAGGAGCTTGCCCGCCTGCGCGACGAGTTCGATGCCGTCTACCTGGCCATTGGCGCCCACAGCGATAAGAAGCTCGGCCTTCCGGGCGAAGAGGCGCCCGGCGTGGAGTCGGCCGTCAAGATGCTGCGCGCCATCGGTGACGACGAGCTGCCCGACCTGAGCGGCCAGCGCGTGTGCGTCATCGGCGGCGGCAATGTGGCCATGGACGTGGCACGCTCTGCCGTGCGCTGCGGTGCCGAAAAGGTGAGCATCGTCTACCGCCGCCGCATCTGCGACATGACGGCCCAGGATGCCGAGATCGCTGGCGCCCAGGCCGAGGGCTGCGAGGTGCTGGAGCTGACGGCTCCACTCGCTATCGAGACGGGCGAGGAAGGTCGCGTGAGTGGCCTGCGCGTGCAGCCGCAGATTATCGGCGAGCCCCGCCGCGGTCGTCCGGCTCCGCGTGCCGCCGCCACGCCCGAGCGCGTCATCCCCTGCGAGCGCGTGTTTGTGGCCATCGGCCAAGACATCGATTCCAAGCCGTTTGAGGAGATGGGCATTGCCTGCAAGTGGGGCTGCATCGTCACCGATTCGGACGGCGCCGTGCCCAACTTCGATGGCCTCTTTAGCGGCGGCGACTGCCAGACCGGCCCCGCCACCGTCATCCGCGCTATCAATGCCGGCCGCGTGGCGTCGGCAAACATCGACCACTACCTGGGCTTCGACCACAAGATCAAGCTCGACGTGGAGCTGCCGACCGTCCAGTTTAAGGGTAAGCATGAGTGCGGCCGCTGCGAGCTGGGCGAGCGCGAGGCCGGCGAGCGTATTCACGATTGGAATCTGGTCGAGCAGGGTCTCACCGAGCAGGAGGCGCGCCAGGAGGCGAGCCGCTGCCTGCGTTGCGATCACTTTGGCTTTGGTGCGTTCCGCGGAGGGAGGAACCTGGAATGGTAGAGCCCAACAAAACCACCGTCAGCGACAACAGCGAAAACGGAGCGCATAACATGGTCAAGCTCACTATCGACAACTGCGAGGTCGTGGTGCCCGAGCACACCACGATCCTGGATGCGGCCAAGTCCGTCGGCATCCAGATTCCCACCCTGTGCTACCTGCGCAATCTAAACGAGATCGGCGGCTGCCGCGTGTGCGTGGTCGAGGTCGAGGGCTGCGACCAGCTGGTTGCCGCCTGCAACAACTACGTGCTCGACGGCATGGCGGTCCACACCAACAGCCCCAAGGCCCGCGAGGCCCGTCGCACCAACGTGCAGCTGCTGCTGTCCCAGCACGATTCGCAGTGCACGAGCTGCGTGCGCAGCGGCAACTGCAACCTGCAGACCATCGCCAACGACCTGGGCATTTTCTATCTGCCGTATCAAAGGCATTTGGCGGGCGAGGGCTGGGATTTCGATTTTCCCATCATCCGCGAAAACGACAAGTGCATTAAATGCATGCGCTGCATCAAGGTGTGCGAGAGCGTGCAGGGCCTGGGGATTTGGGACCTGACCAACCGCGCCACACATACCGCCGTGGGTACCCGCGGACGCGCGCCGATCGGCAAGACTGATTGCGTCGCCTGCGGTCAGTGCATCACGCATTGCCCGACGGGCGCGCTGCGCGAGCGCGACGACACCGAGACCGTATTTGACGCGCTCGCTAATCCCGACAAGATCGTGCTGGTGCAGATCGCGCCTGCCGTGCGCAGCGCTTGGGGCGAGGAGCTCGGCATTCCGCGCGAGGAGGCAACGGTTGAGCGCCTGGCGTGCGCGCTGCGCCGCGTGGGCTTTGAATACGTGTTCGATACCGATTTCTCGGCCGACCTCACCATCATGGAGGAGGGCTCTGAGCTGCTCGAGCGCCTGGGCGCCGCCGCCGAGGGCGAAGGTGACAGCCGCGGCTGGCCCATGTTTACGAGCTGCTGCCCGGGCTGGGTGCGCTTTGTGAAGGCGCGCTATCCGGAGTTTGTCGACAGCCTGTCCACGTCCAAGTCGCCGCAGCAGATGTTCGGTGCTATTGCCAAGACGTACTACGCCAAGGTGTTGGGCGTGGAGCCCGAGCGCCTGTTCGTGGTGTCCGTGATGCCGTGCACGGCCAAGAAGGCCGAGTGTGCGCTGCCGAGCATGGTGGGCGAGGGCGGCGCGCCCGACGTGGACGTTGCGCTGACGGTGCGCGAGATGGTGCGCATGATCCGCGCGAGCCACGTGAGCGTCGACACGCTTACCGAGGAGCCGCTCGATACGCCGCTGGGCTTTGGCACGGGCGCGGGTGTGATCTTTGGCGCCACGGGCGGCGTGATGGAGGCCGCCGTGCGCTCGGCCTATTACCTGGTGACGGGCAAGAACCTCGACGCCGACTTCTTTACCGATGTGCGCGGCCTGGACGGCTGGAAGGAAGCCGTCGCCGATATCGATGGCACCAAGGTGCGCGTCGCCGTGGCACACGGGCTGGGCAATGCCGCCCGTCTGCTCGACGCGATTCGCGACGGCCGTGTGAGCTATGACTTCGTTGAGGTTATGGCGTGCCCGGGCGGCTGCGTCGGTGGCGGCGGTCAGCCCATCCATGACGGCTGCGAGCTGGCGGCCGAGCGTGGCCAGGTGCTGTGGGGCCTGGATGCGAAGGCGGACATTCGCTTCTCGTACGAGAATCCCGATGTCCAGGCGTGCTACAGCGAGTTTTTGGGCGCGCCGCTCTCGCCGCTGGCCGAGGAGCTGCTGCATACCGACCATCACGCCTGGTCGATGCCCAACGAGGGGGTGTGCTAACGATGCGCGCGTTTAATGTTGAGATGACGCGCCGGGGGTTTGCCTCGGCGCTTGCCGCGGGTGCGTTGTCGCTTGCGCTGGTTGGCTGTGGTGGCGGAGCTGCCGGTGCCGGGTCCGCCGCGGGCTCGGCTGCCGGGTCTGCCGCTGACGGTGCCGCTGCCGAGCCGGTTGAGGTGCACGTCGCGTCGCTCAAGGGCCCGACGTCGATTGGGCTGGTGCGGTTTATGGGCCAGGCGACCGATGGCGAGACGGACAATGAGTTCGACTTTGCGATTAACACTACCGCTGACGAGATCGTGCCCAAGGTGATTCAGGGCGATGTCGATATCGCCCTAGTGCCCGCCAACGTGGCGAGCGTGCTCTACAACAAGACCGAGGGTGCGGTGCAGGTCATCGACATCAACACGCTGGGCGTGCTGAGCGTGTTGACGGGCGACGCGAGTGTGGCCTCGTTTGGCGATTTGGCGGGCCATACCGTCTACATGACGGGCAAGGGCACCACGCCAGAGTACGTCATGAACTACCTGCTGGAGCGTGCGGGCCTGACCGGCCAGGTGCCGCTCGAGTTTAAGAGCGAGCCCACCGAGGTGCTGTCGGCCCTGCTTGCCGACCCGTCCGCCGTGGGCGTGCTGCCGGAGCCGTTCAAGACCGCTGCCATCGCCAAGAGCGAGGGCAAGCTGTCGGCACCGGTAAATCTGACTGATGTGTGGGATGAGCTGGCGGGTGACACGGGTTCGCGCCTGCTGACGGGCGTGACCGTGGTGCGCCGTGCCTTTGCCGAGGAGCATCCCGAGGCCGTGGCGGAATTCTTGCGCTGCCATGAGGCGAGCGTGAAGGCCGTCAATGCGGCGCCGGCGGACTGGGCTCAGGCCGTGGTCGATGCGGGCATCGTGGATAACGCCGCGATTGCCGAAAAGGCGATTCCCGGGTGCATGCTCGTGTGCCAGACGGGGAAGGATATGAAGGCGGCGCTCGGTGGGTACCTGCAGGTGCTGGCCGATGCGGACGCGAGCGCCGTGGGCGGCAAGCTCCCGGCTGACGATTTCTACTACATGGAGTAGCCCGTGCGTGCGTTTGCTCGACAAATGACAGAGCGTATGAAGGCGGTGGCGGCAGTAGGTGCCGTTGCCGCCTTTTGGCTTGCCGTGTGGGTCTTTGCAGCGGCGTTGGCAGCGCAGCCGTTGATTTTGCCGGGGCCGGGCGCTGTCGTGGTGGCGCTGCTGCGGCTGGTGTGCGATGCCGGCACGTGGGCGATTCTGATGGGCTCAGGCGCGCGAATCTTGGGCGGGCTGGCGCTTGCCGCGGTGTGCGGTGGCGTGCTGGCGGGAGTCTCGGTGCGGTCGCGGACGTTTGCCCGCCTGGTGGCGCCGGCGCTTTCGTTTGTTAAGGCGACGCCGGTTGCCTGCGTAGTGGTCCTGCTGCTTATTTGGTTGGGGTCGGCACGTGTGAGCATCGCGGCGGTCTTTTTGATGGCGCTGCCGGGCGTATATTTCTCGCTGGTCGAGGGTTTGACGCAGGTTGATCAGCCGCTGGAGCAGATGTTTCGTCTGCATGGCGTGCGGGGCTGGCGACTGTTTTGCGCCCACACCTGGCGCGAAGTCCTGCCGTTTGTGCTTTCGTGCGCCCGCGCCGTGATCGGCATGAGCTGGAAGGCCGGCGTGGCAGCGGAGCTCATCGGCATGGCGGCGGGCACCGTGGGCGAGCGCATCTATCAGGCGAAGTTGCTCATCGAGACGGCTGACCTGCTGGCGTGGACCGTGCTAGTCGTTGCCGCCTCGTGGGCATGCGAGCGCGTGCTGGTGTGGTTGCTGCGGACTTCGGGGCCCGTGGGATGGCGTGCTGCCGTGCGGGCGCATGGGTGTGGCGCTCGCGGGCGTTCGGGCGACTCTGCTGGCGCCGGCGCTGCGGCGGAGCTTGCGCTTGCCGTGGGCGATCGTGCGCCCTGGGCGCCGGCGCTCGACAGGCTGGTGCTTCGCGTGCCCGCCGGTGGGCGCACCTGCGTGATGGGCGTCTCGGGTGTGGGCAAGTCGACGTTGCTTGCGCTGGCGGCGGGGGAGTGCGTGCCGTGCTCCATGGTGTTTCAGGATGTGCGCCTGGTAGAGGGCGCCTCGGCTTTGGATAACGTGCTGGTGTGCGCCGACGCGCGCGTGGACGCCTCGAGCGCCGCAGCCCTGCTGCGCCTGCTGGTGCCGGGGGTCGATGTACATGCTCGTGTGGCCGAGCTCTCGGGCGGGCAGCGCCGTCGCGTCGAGATCGCCCGAGCCCTGCTGTGTCCGGGCGACGCGGTGATTCTGGACGAGCCTTTTACCGGCTTAGATACCGCTGCGCGCGACGCATGCGCCGAGGTCGTGCTCGACTTGCTCGACGGCCGCATGCTGTTGCTTGCCACACACGATGCCGCTGACGCTCGGGCCCTCAATATCTCGGACATCATTACGCTCTAAATACTTACTCAGCAACAAAATGATCCGTTTTTCTCCGTTCCCATGGGGTCGGGTATGGTATTCTATCTGCGGGGTAATACTTAGGAATACCAAGTAATACCAACACCGTAGAAACAAACTCCAGATGCGGGCCAATCGGGTTGCCTTCACAGCCCGTCGCCCAGCCGCGTGGCCCGCATCTATCCGCACCACCGTCGTTTCAAAAAGGAAGCGCCATGGCAGAACACATGACCCCGGTTGTCGCGAAGGTCTTGCCCGAGGAAAAGGCGGCCTTCGCGGCGGCAACCCAGCTCGTGGGCACTACGCCGTCCAACGCCATCCGCATGTTCATCGCCGCCTTCAATCGCTGCGGCACCTTTCCGTTCGACATTTCGCCCAACGGGGCCTTTGGCGCTGCGCCCGATTCTCATCAACAATGACTGTCCCAAACTGCCGGCACTTGGGGACGTTCCTTTTAATATGAGCAGGACATTGTCAAGAGGCAAAATC
>CATWSG010000029.1 GCA_958353395.1 uncultured Collinsella sp. | reverse complement strand
ACGCGCATAAAGAAAGCCTCCCATTTCTCATGTCCAAGAAATGGGAGGCAGTTCAAAATGCGGAGCCGGGCCTTAGTCGCTAGAACGGCGGAACCAACTACTCGACAGTAACGCTTTTCGCCAGGTTACGGGGCTGGTCGACGTCGCAGCCGCGCAGGATGGCGACCTCGCGTGCGAGCAGCTGCAGAGGAACGCTCGCCGTGATGGGGCTGAACACGTCGCGGACTGCCGGCACGCGGATGATGCAGTCGGCGATCTTGTTGATCTCCTCGTCGCCCTCGGTGGCAACGACGATGACCTTGGCACCGCGCGCCTTGCACTCCATAAGGTTCGACACGGTCTTGTCGTAGGTGGCACTCTTGGTGGCCACAGCGATGACAGGGAAGCCCGGGTCGATCAGGGCAATGGGGCCGTGCTTCATCTCGCCGGCGGCGTAGGCCTCGGCGTGCAGGTAGCTGACCTCCTTGAGCTTGAGCGCACCCTCGTAGGAAATAGCGGCACCCATGCCGCGGCCCACGAACAGCGCCGACTGCGCATCCTTGCACAGCAGGGCAGCCTCATGCACGGCATCGGTTTGGGTATCCAAAATCCACTGGATCTGCTTGGCAGTATCGGAAAGCTCGCGGAACAGCATGCGTGCCTGTTTGGTGGTCAAGCGGTACTTGACCTGCGCCAGCAGCAGGGCCAGCAGCGTCAGGCTCACAACCTGGCCGATGAAGCTCTTGGTCGAGGCGACCGCGATCTCCTTGTTGGCCTTGGTGTAGATGACGCCGTCGCTCTCACGCGCCACGGGGCTGCCCACCACGTTGGTGATGCCGAAGACCTTGGCACCCTTGATGCGCGCATCGCGGATGGCGGCGAGAGTGTCGGCCGTCTCGCCCGACTGGGACACGGCCACGACGAGCGTCGTCGGCGTGATGATGGGGTTGCGATAGCGGAACTCGCTGGCCGCCTCCACCTCGGTAGGGATGCGAGCCCAGCCCTCAATGAGATTCTTGGCAATGAGGCCAGCGTGATAGCTGGTGCCGCAAGCGATCACGTAGACGCGGTCGATATCGTTGAGTTCCTCGAGCGAAAGGCCCAGCTCGTCGATGTCGAGCTCGCCGGCCGGCGTCATACGACCAACCAGCGTGTCGCGCACGACGCGCGGCTGCTCGTGGATTTCCTTGAGCATAAAGTCGGGATAACCGCCCTTTTCTGCCATGTCCAGGTCCCAGTCGATGTGGGTGACCTTGGGCTCGATAACATTGCCGGCCTCGTCGGTGTACTCGACGCCTGCGGGCGTGAGCTTGGCAAACTGACCGTCCTCGAGCACCACGACATCGCGGGTGGCGTCGATGAGCGCGATGACATCGGAAGCAACATAGGAGCCGGTTTCGCCCACACCGACCACGATCGGGGAATCCTTGCGGGCCACGGCGATCACGCCGGGCTCGTCAGCGCACACGGCGGCCAGACCATAGGCACCGACCACGTAGGTGCACGCCTCGCGCACGGAGGCCATCAGGTCGTGCGTCTCGGCATAAGCCTCTTCGATCAGATGCGCGAAGACCTCGGTATCGGTCTCGCTCTTAAAGTGGTGGCCGCGACCCTCCAGCTCTTCGCGCAGCTCGGCGAAGTTCTCGATGATGCCGTTGTGGACGATGGCGATACGACCGTCGCAGCTGGTGTGGGGGTGAGCGTTAACGACGGAGGGCTTGCCGTGGGTGGCCCAACGGGTGTGGCCGATACCGCAGGTAGCGTCGCTGTCGATGTTGGAAAGCTCGCTCTCCAGGCCCGCGACCTTGCCCACGCGGCGGATGACGTCGAGGTGCGCCGCGGCGCCCTCGCCCACCTCGAGCGCGACGCCCGAGGAGTCATAGCCGCGATACTCCATACGCTTGAGGCCCGTGACCAGGATGTTCTTTGCAATATCAGAGCCGGTGTAGCCGACGATTCCGCACATAGGATAAATCCCTTCGTTCGCGTGACTGCAAGACGTCCACGCACAGGGGGCGCTGAGACGTATAACGTTCGAGTATTGTACTCACGCAAACGCAAGCTGATATACCAGAAGTGGTATCTCAACTTAGATACCACCCGATGCACACACGTCCAGCCGGTCCAAACCACCACAAAAGCACCTGTCCCCTTCGTGGTGGTTTGAGCTGGCAACAGCGTTTCCCCAGATAAAACCTGCCAAAATAAACCTGTCCCTTTTTGGAAGGTTTGGGATGCTACAATCTGGCTTGTACTTGAAACGCATCAAAGGGGCCGCTATGGCAAAGGTAAAAATCAGCGACGTCGCGCGCGAGGCCGGGGTTTCGCTGGGCACGGTTTCCAACGCGCTCAACCATCCCGAAAAGTTGCGCCCCGAGACCCTCAAGCTCATCAACGAGACCATCAGTCGCCTTGGCTACCTGCCCAACCAAAGCGCCCGTCAGCTCGCGGGCGGCGCCACCAAGTCCTTTGGCCTGGTGCTCCCCCGTCTCGATCACGGCTTTTCGCTCCAAATCGCCAGCGGCGCCCACAACGAGGCCCGCAAGCACGGCTACGATCTGCTCATCGCCAACGCCGATAACGACGATATTCTCCAGGACCATTACCTGCGCTACTTTATGGGCACCCAGATGTCCGGCGTCATGGTTCAGCCCATGGCATCCCCCGACTGGCACCCCGCCATGACCAAGATGCCCGTGCCGATCGTCCATCTGGACATCCATTGCTCCGAGCCCGGCTACTACGTAGCGGCCGACAATGAGGCCCAGGGTCGCATCATTGCCGAACTTGCCATCGCCCGCGGCGCGCACCATATTGTCGTCGTCGGCCGAGCAGCATTTATGCAACTCACCCTGCGCGTCCTTGGCATTCATAAGGCGCTCGCCCTGCACCCCGATATCAAGATCGAAGTCATCGACGCCGGCGAATGGAATACCGCTGCCGACGGCTACGGCATCGGTGCCCAAATCGCCGAGCGCCCCGCGGACGAACGTCCCGATTTTGTCGTCGGTCTAACCGACGTGCTGGCCTCGGGCGTCGTTTCGGCACTGGTCGACAAAGGCATCTCTATCCCCGGGCAAGTACGCGTAGCAGGCTGCGATGGCAACCCGCTCGCTTGGAGCGGATCGGTCCCGCTCACTACGGTAGCGCCCCCGGGCTACGAGATTGGCCGCAAGGGTGTCCAACTGCTCATGGAGCAAATCGAGAACAAGGCCCCGGCAAAGACCAAGCATATCCGCGTCGGCTCTGCAGCGCGCACCGTCACCGCAGTCACCGCCGCCGAGGATATCAATCGCCAAGAACTGGTACGTCCGTTCCTACTGGAGCGCGCCAGCACCCAGGCAAGCACCCAGACCGACGCCACGGCTATCAACCTCGGCGCGTATCTATAGCACGCCCGCAAGTATGCTAAGTCACCGCTTAAGCAAAAGGGGCCCGACCATTGCCGGGCCCCTTTTGCTTAAGCGCAAACGTGGGCAGTTGCTCGTTTCAACACCGCAATTGTCTAGCGCACGGCCTTGACCGCCGCCGCCAGGTCAAACAACGTGTCGAGCACGGCCTCGCAGCCATCCACCACGTCCTGCGGCAGCGGCACGATATCGGGGACGGCAAAGACATGGCAGCCGGCCGTAATGCCCGAGACGCAGCCGTTACGCGAATCCTCGACCACGGCGCACTCCTCGGGGGCAAAGCCCGCGCGCTCGCAGGCAAGCAGATACATCTCGGGGTTGGGCTTGCCGTGCACGACGTCCTCGCCACAGGTCACGGTCTCAAACTTGTCAAAGAGACCGACCATCTTAAGGTTGCGCTCGGCCGTAACGAGGCGCGACGACGTCGCAAGGCCCACGTGATAGCCCGCCGCCAGCAGCTCGTCCAGGCACTCGGCGGCGCCGGCCTTAAGCTCCAAGTCGGTCTTGACCATCTCGTCGCGAATCTCCTTGTGGCGATGATAAATCGCCTCGGTGGTTTCGTGGCTACCGTAATGCTTATCGAGGATGTCCATGACATCGGGCAGCGTGCGACCGATAAACTGATGGATCAGTGCATCATCAATCGCGAGCCCCAGCTCGGCGGCGCCTGCCTTCCAGGCCTTGATGCCCAAACGCTCGGTATCGACCAGCGTTCCGTCCATGTCAAAAATAACAGCCTTGATCATATCGATCCCCCTCGCCGGATTGCATTGCTGCCACTCTACCGCACTTTACAAGCTTGTATATAACGTATATAGCATATTGCACTTTCGTTACATAGGTAGAAGTCTTATGGCAAGTAACGCATTAGGATTATAGTTTTCGATTGAGTACTCAACGATAAGGAACGTTTCATGATTTTAGACACCACGGCGCCCGCAGAGGAGCTTCAAGACAAGCTATCGGCGCTCGAACAGCTGCTTTTGGCATACGGGCGCGTGGCTATCGGGTTTTCCGGTGGCGTCGACAGCAGCTTTTTGGCCGCCGTATGCGCCCGCATCATGCCTACCAATACCCTCCTCGTCCACCTCACCACACCGCTCATCGGCACGCCCGAGCAGGCTTCGTTTGAGCGGTCCGTTGACGGGCAAGCCAATGAGGAGCCGCATTTTAAGCTCCCTGTGCTCAATCTTTCGGTCGATCAGCTGCAATTCCCCCAAGTAGCCCGCAACGATGCCAATCGCTGCTACCACTGCAAGCACGCCGGCTTTACCGCTATCGTCAACCACGCCAAGTCGCTCGGCTTTCCCACCGTCATCGATGGCAGCAATGCAAGCGATCGCGGTGACTACCGCCCCGGCATGCGCGCGGCAGAAGAGCTCGGCGTACGCTCCCCTCTCATGGAGGTCGGCTTTACCAAGGACGAAGAGCGCGAACTGCTGCGCGCATGGGGCTATCCCGTTTGGAACCTGCCGGCGGGAGCCTGTCTTGCCACGCGCGTCCCCACGGGCGAGGAGCTTACGCACGAGAAGGTCGATTTAATCCGCGCCTGCGAGGATTACCTGCACGATCTTGACTTGGCACAGGTTCGCGCGCGCTTGGTCGACGGCTGCATGCATATCGAGGCCGCCCCCGCAGATGTCGCCAAGCTTGCCGCCCTCGACGGCACCGCCATCGATGCCGAGGGCAAAACCCCGCTGCCCGCCGCCATCGAGTCCGCGCTGCGCGAGCTGGGCTGCGGTCACATCTCCCCCGAGGTCACCCCCTACATTCACGGTGCCATGAATCTTTAGGCTACGCCGTTTTACAAACGGCGTAACTGCTCGGCGCTGCGCAGGCCCCGGGCACGGCAATCTGACGTTCAACTTCACGGGCGCGACCAAAAGGTCAGCGCCCGCTTGTTTCACGTCACCTTACCGCACCCGGAGCCTGCTCGCTCGCATATGCTCAACCTGGACTGCGTTAACTGACCTACCAAAAAGGGACAGGTTTATTTTGGCAGGTTTTATCTGGGGAAATATCGCGAGGCAGTCGCTCCTCTAGCACCCATCTAACTTCGAGAGGCACTAGAGAGGCGACCCGGCTGCATCTACTTCTTCCGATATCGGCGGTTACGACTCGTCGATGAACCCATTACTTCGATGAGCCCTTTATCCGCCATTTTTGGCAGATGGTAACGGACAGACGAAATTCTGACCCCCGATGCAACCGCTATTTCTCGCGCCGTCATATCCACTTCGGCGCTGAGAGCCTCCAGGATCCTATCCGCCGTCGAAGCTGACGGTTCTCTGTTCCTATCGATAATTTCGAATGTGTCTTTGCCGCATTTTGACAGGGCATGTTTATCTACAAGGTCCCCGCAGATCAGACGAATGTCATCCGAATCCCACTTCAGGGCCTCTCGTATTTTTTGAACATCGCATACGCACCCATGCTCCCGCATAAACATGAGCAATGTTTCTTCACGATCCGTCAGCTCGGCGCCCACATGGCTCTGAATCCACGTGCGGTTTTCAGCAAGCTCCGCCCCGTGCCGGGAAAGCAGCACCGTAAACGAATCGGCCTTAACGATAAATTTCGGCCTGCCAAGCGAACGAGACTCCATCTCGCGAATCATAGCCGGGATACCAGATCCCTGGCTTTCCGCAACGGCCCCCTCGGCATGCTCTAACGGCGTCGCCCCCATTAGGCTCATGAGCTTTGGGTTTCGGCAGCGCGATTCCCCGTCTGCAAGATTGTCCACCGTCTTTCCGCCCCAAAGCCCACCGGGGTTTTTGATCTCTATTCTGTCTGGATAGATATCGACACTCACGGCCTGCCCCACAAACATGGGCGAATATTCTCGATGGATGCAGGCATTTGCCAAGGCCTCGCGCAAAACCTCCTGGGGAACTTCCCAATCCTCCCTTCTGCCAGCGCCTTGCACTATCGTCGCTTTGCGCAAGTTTCGTCCAATCGCGGCAAGGGCATCTTCGATGCAAGCCGGAATCGGGCCATCGCACAACTGGCGGTCAATAAACCGGGGTTGCCCGGGTGCAGATTTTTCCACATCGGAATGAACGGCGACATCGATCATCAGTTTGGGATAGAACTGCTGGGGGTAAATTCCCGCCGACAGAAGCCCCGCGAGCTTCACGGCGCCATCCTTTGTAGTGATATTGAGTCTGACCAGCTGCTTTTCCAGCGTATCGGCCCCGCGCAAAACGCGCGGGGTCTGCAGCCGGCGATTTGCGATAATAGACCGCACGACATCTGGATCCAAATCCTCGACCGTTGCCTCCGAAACCACCGTGCCGTCTGCATCGCTCGGAAGCAACGCACTCTGCAGCTCATATAGCTCAGCAGGTGACATCTTGATATCTTTATCATCCACGCGCTTGTAGCTACCGTTCTGCACGCCGCGCGCGCCGATATAGCAAGGCTTCGCTTTAAGCTCAAGTTCAAAGATGCGCACCAGAAGCACCTGGAGCCCGTCGACCTCGCCTCGATCAAGCTCGTACCGCGGCGCATGGGTCACCACTGCCGCTGAGCCTCCGTCTCCGATACCCGAAACAAACTGATCGCGCACCCTATCGATAGCAAAGTTAGCCGAAGGAACAAATCCTTCGGCCTCGTTCAGGCCCAAAATAATGAGCCCACCCGCAGTGTTCGCAAAAGCGCTCACTGTCTCCCATACGTCTGCGCTCAATTTATTCGTGCAGGCTTTAACTTCTACCGATGCGTCATCAGTCCCCCGCCTGCGAAGGCGCTCAACGATAAGGCCAAGAGGTTCATCCAGCAGCATTGGCATTCCGTCTCTCTAAAACGATAGATTTATCTCTCTAAAGTATAGTATATCTCTCTAACTTTAGAGAGATAAGCATCTTATTTTAGAGAGAAATTTAGAAAGATGTATCGAATTCACTGCTAGATTGCCTAATGTTATCTCTTTAACTGGCTTTCTCTTTAGAGAGACATTTAGAGAGATGAGCGCGACCTCTCTAATCATGGGCCCCTCTCTTTAAAGTGCGCACATCCCAACCGTACCTTAAGCTGCGGTGAAATAACTCACGATTAACCCACCGAAAAGGGACAGGTTTATTTTGGCAGGTTTTATCTGGGGAAGCGCCGAATAGCTCCATATGCACAACCGCCGTAGCTCCATATGAGGCAAATGAATCAGTAACGTCTATCCCAAATCTTAAGTATTTGTTCGACAGAACGGCCCCTGCCGGCTCCTGCTAGACTGGTAGATTCCCAACCGTCCATCCAGGAGCCTCAATGTCGCGCAAGTCCGCCTACAAGCAAGCACTTTCCATCGGCACCGCCGTGGTGCTGGGGTTTGCGTTGTTTACGGGATCGCTCGACGGAGCGCCCAAGCTGTTGTCGCCGCAAAGCGATGAGCAGGCAGCGGCTCTGGCCGAAAAACAAAGCGAGAGTCCCAACCGTACCGACGACGAAGCGGACCTGGTTGCCCGGCTCGAATCGGGAACAGCGAGCTCCTCGGACTCTCAAAATAGCCAAGACTCTAGCGATGGCTCTGAATCCGCCGCAACCGACACCGGTGACACTGCCTCCGCGGATAGTGCCGCAACCCCCATCGACGAGGTCGAAAACCCCGACCTCAACCGCGCCCGCGGTGTTTATCTCAGCAGCATTCCCGACTACGCCGGCAACCCCTACGTTGCCCTTCGCGCCGACAGCACGCACCCGCTGGGTATGCCGTCGTTCACGCTCGACGAGTACGAGCGCGCCACCGAAGAGGGCTGCTTTAAGAAATTCTCCAAGCTCGACAGCCTGGGCCGCACTCGCAAGGCGCTCGCCTGCGTAGGCCCCGAGTCGCTCGGACAGGGAAAGCGCGGCGATATCTCGCGCATCCATCCTGCCGGTTGGCACCAGCAGCGCTACGACTTTATTCCAGGCCAGAGCCTCTACAACCGCTGCCACCTCATCGCCTGGTCGCTCTGCGGCGAGAACGCCAATCGCAAAAATCTCCTCACCGGCACGCGCTACCTCAACGAGACGGGCATGCTGCCGTTTGAAGAGCAGATCCTCGACTACATCCACGACACGGGCAACCACGTGCTCTACCGCGTCACGCCCATGTACAACGAAGAGGAACTCGTCTGTCGTGGCGTGCGCCTTGAGGCGCAATCGGTCGAGGACCACGGCAAGACCCTCTGCTTCCACGTATACTGCTACAACCTGCAGCCGCACGTGCAGATCGACTACGCCACCGGCCGCAACCAGACCTCGGGAGTTTAGGGCCGACCAAGCTGCCCGTAGCCCAAAAAATGATCCGTTTTCCTCCGTCCCCAAGGAATCAAATAAGGCCGCCCCGGTTACCCAGGGTGGCCTTTTCGTCAGCACCTACATTGCAGGCAAAATCGCACGCTACTTGGCGCGACCCTCCTCATAGCGCTCCACCAGCTTGGCCTGAACGTCATAGGGAACCTGCTCGTAGCCAGCAGGCTTCATGGTAAAGTCACCCGTGCCGCGCGTGATAGAGCGCAGGCGCGTCGAGTAATCCGTCAACTCGGCCAGCGGCGCCTGGGCGATGACCACGGTGTCGCCGCGCTCATCGGTCTCCATGCCCGTCACGCGACCGCGCGAGGCCGAGATATCGCCCATCACGGCGCCGGCGTAGCTCTCGGGGATAGTCACCGTGATTTCCTCGATGGGCTCCAGCACCACCGGATCGGCATCGGCGCATGCCTTGCGCAGGCCGATGCGAGCCGCCGCGCGAAACGCCATCTCATTGGAGTCGACGCTGTGATACGAACCGTCGTACACAGCCACGCGAATGCCCGTAAGCGGGTAGCCGGCAATGATGCCGTCCTTCATGGTCTCCTGGACGCCCTTGTCCACGGCGGGGATCAGCGAGCGCGGAATGCGGCCGCCCACGACCTCATCCACAAACTCGTAGCCGTCACTCGTGCCGTCGGGCCCAATGAGCGGCTCCACGCGCAGCCAGCAGTCGCCGTACTGACCGGCACCACCGGTCTGCTTCTTGTGGCGGCCCTGGGCGCTCGCCGTGCGGCGGATGGTCTCGCGATACGGAATGCGGATCGGCACGCTCTTGGCGGCGACCTTGGTGCGGTCCTCCAGACGGTTGAGCAGCACCGAAACCTGCGCCTCACCAACGGCGGAGATAATGGTCTGGCCCGTCTCCTCGTCACGATCGATGCTCATGGTCGGATCGGCCTTGCATGCCTTCTCGATAAACGTGTAGAGCTTTTCTTCGTCCCCGCGATTCTCAGCCTCGATGGCGATGCGGTACTGCGAGTTGGGGAACTTAAACGCCGCAGCCTCGACCTTGCCGGTAATCGAGAGCGTATCGCCCGTCTCGGCCGCCAGCTTAGGTGCCACGATAATGTCGCCGGCATAGGCATGGCCAACCTCGGTCATGTCGCGGCCGCACATCACATACAGGTGAGCCAGACGGTCGCCCTTGCGCGTGCGCGCGTTGACCAGCTCAAGGCCCGGCTCAAGCGTACCCGTCAGCACCTTGATAAAGCTGATGCGACCCTGCTGCGGATCGGCCAGGGTCTTAAACACAAACGCCACCGGACGATCATCGTCGCTCGAAATCTTGAGCGAATCGCCGTCGATAAGCGGCATCTCGCCGTAGTCGGTCGGCGCCGGGAAGTACGTCGCGATGTCGTCCATCAGCGAGTTGACGCCCTGCTCCTTAATGCAATCGCCCGCAAAGACCGGCACAAAGATGCGCTCGGCAATCGCCTTCGACAGCAGGCCTTCAAGCTCCTCCTGCGTCAGCGTCTCCTCGCCTTCCAGGTACTTCATCATCAGCTCATCGTCGGCCTCGGCCACCAGCTCGCACAGATGGTCATGGGCCTCCTCGGCCTGGGCACGATACTCCTCGGGAATCTCCGACTCAACGGCTTCGGTGCCGTTGCAATGGCGCGCCTTCATGCGCACCAGGTCGATGATGCCGTCAAAGTCCTCGCCCTCGCCCCAGGGAAGGGTCACGGCGCCCAGGCGCGTGCCAAAGCGCTCCTGCAGCAGGTCCATCGTGGTCGCAAAGCTGGCCTCGGAGCGCGACAGGCGGTTTACGAACACCGCACGCGCCAGGCGCAGGTCCTCGGCGGCATACCAGAGCTTAACCGTCGTAGGCTGTGGGCCGGCCTCGGCATCGACCACAAACAGAGCCGTCTCGCAGACGCTCATCGCAGCAAAGGCGTCGCCGATAAAATCGGGGTAGCACGGGGCATCGAGCACATTGATGCGCGCGCCCTTCCAGTCGATCGGTGCAATGGTCGTCGAGATGGAAAATGCACGCTTGACCTCTTCGGGGTCATAGTCGAGCGTGGGCTTGGTGCCGTCGTGGCCGCCCAGGCGGGCGGTCTTGCCAGAAAGGTGGAGCATGGCCTCGGCGAGTGAAGTCTTGCCCACCCCGCCTTGGCCTACGAGCACCACGTTCCTTACGTTACCGGTCTTGGGAGCACCCATGATGACCTCCTTGCAGGGCCGCGCGCAATGCGCGACGCCAACGGGGAGAGTTCGCGGTCGGTGCCATCCCGGGAGCAGCATGGTCGGCAGCCGAGCCGACTCACCCTCCAAATGTCCTATGCCACCACCCTACCCTCACGGGCGGCTGTCCATGCATACCTTTCGGCGCACGTATGAATACAGGCGGCGAGAGGAAGAGACAAGCTTGTGAGGCGATTATTGAACCCCGTCGATGCAAACAAAAAGCCGCCACAGACCGTAAGACCTGCGGCGGCTTCGCCTCAATTAATAGTTGAGTAAATACCTGAGCCTACCCCTCGATACGGCTCAAGAACTCACGGGTGCGCTGCTCGCGCGGATGGTCGATAACCTGATCGGCTGGCCCCTCCTCGACAATGCGGCCGCCATCCATAAAGACCACGCGATCGGCAACATCGCGCGCAAACTGCATTGCGTGGGTCACGATCACCATCGTCATATTCTGCGCCGCAAGGTCTTTAATGACACGCAGCACCTCGGCCGTTAGCTCGGGATCGAGCGCCGAGGTCGGCTCGTCAAAGAACAGGATCTCCGGGTCGAGCGCCAAGGCGCGGGCGATACTCACACGCTGTTGCTGGCCGCCCGAAAGCTCACATGGCACCTTGTTCTCGTTGCCCGTAAGCCCCATCTGCGCGATCAACTCGCGCGCACGAGCTTCCGCCTGTTCGCGCGGGCGCTTAAGCACGCGGATCGGCGCGTCGATGATGTTTTTCATCACGGTATAGTGCGGGAACAGGTTGTAATTTTGGAACACCAGGCCGAATCGCGAGCGTGCCCGCTTGGGCACATCGCCCTTCGCATAGACTGCGCCCGAACCCGCATCCGTCGCAACGGCAAGGCCACCAAACGAGAGCGAGCCTCCGTCGAGTGTCTCGAGCAGCGTGGCACACCGCAGCAGCGTGGACTTGCCGCCACCCGAAGGCCCGATAATCGCCACGACCTCGCCACGCTTGACCTCGAGCGAGATATCCTTGAGCACCTCATTGCCGCCAAACGCCTTGCGAGCGCTTTCGATTTTCATCACCGAGTTAGTCATGATAATAGTCCAGCTTCTTTTCGGCGGCGCCCAACAGCATCTCGACCACGAAGTTGAAAACCCAGTAGATCAGCGCCGCAATCGCAAACGGTACCATGCTCACCTGCGAGGCAACCAGGGCCTTGGCGGTCGAGAACATCTCGCCCACGCCAATGGCAAACGCCAGCGACGTGTCCTTGACCAGCGTGATGATCTCGTTGCCCATCGCCGGCAGAATACGCTTGGCGACCTGCGGCATCACGATATACAGAAACGTCTGCACGCGCGAGTAGCCCAGCACCTCGGCTGCCTCGTATTGACCACGCGGAATGGACTGCAGGCCCGAGCGATAGATCTCGGCAAAGTAACCGGCGTAGTTGATGATGAACGCCACGACGCACGCCGTCCACTTGGAATCGGGCGTGAGCGAAATGCCAAACACGTAGTACGGGGCAAAGTAGATGGCAAACATCTGCAGCATGAGCGGCGTACCGCGCATGACCGAGATATAGATGCGCGCAATCCAGCGAAGCGGCGCGATTTTGCTCATGCGCATAAACGCCACGGGAATTCCCAGCGGAATCGACCCGAGCAGCGTCAGCAAAAACAACTGCAAACTGACCAAGAACCCCTGGCCAAGCATCTGCATCATGACCTGAATAGACATTACTTGAGCACCCAATTATCGAAAGACAAACCATAGCTTGAATATTTATCGCAGAGGTCCTTGACCGTGCCGTCCTCGTAGAGCGCCTTGAGCGACTCGGTCACGGCATCGGCGGACTTGGTGTCGCCCTTCTTAAAGCCGACAGCGTAGTGCTCGCTGGACAGCGGCTTGTCGAGCTGCGTATAGGCATCGGGCTTGGCGGCAAGCTGATACTGGGCAATCGAAAGGTCGCAAGCCACGGCATCGACTGCGCCGCTCTCGAGCTGCATAAAGGCCGTGTTGTACTCGCCGATCGTGTCGAGCGTGGCAAACGTCGCCGCCAGATCCTTCTGGTCGCCCTCGAGCACATCCTGCGCAGCGGAATCGGTCTGGGTAATCACGGTCTTGCCGGCAAGATCGTCCCAGCTCTTGATGCCTGCATCCTTCTTTACCACCAGCACCTGCTCGTTGAGCATGTACGGCTCGGAGAACGTGTAGTCGTCCTCGCGGCCCTCCATGGTAAAGCCGTTCCAGATGCAGTTGATGGCACCCGAGTTGAGCAGCGTATCCTTGGCATCCCAGTCGATGGCCTCGTATTTGACCTCCCAGCCCTGCTTATCGGCAACAGCCTTGGCCAGATCGAGATCAAAGCCGGTGTACTCGCCATCGTCGCCCACAAAGCCGTACGGAGGATAGGACTTATCAAAGCCCACCACGAGCTTCTTGGACTCCGCAGCGCCCTTCACGTCCTTGGCTGCAGCAGAACCGGCAGCGGAACCCTTACCGGCACCACCACCGCAGCCGACAAGACCAAGGCCAAGCACCGTGGCAAACGAGCCGGCTAGACCAACAAACTGACGACGAGACATATCGGTGTTCATGGTATTCCCCTTGATGGCACTTTAGTTGGGTAAAGTGAGTCATGTAACGTTCAGAATCATACACTCTACCTTGATAAAGTACAAGGGATGGTTTGCCCGGCGTGGGCGGGCAAACATCGTTGGACTTATCACTGACACGAAATGGACGCTTGCATATCGTCCGCTAGCTTGGCACGGTACAATGCTTTCAGATTTCAATTTGTAAATTAGTGGGGTTAATTCATGGCAGAATCTCGTGCGGAGCGTAAGGCTCGTCGTGCTTTGATCGAGGCGGCTGAGGGGTCGAAGGAGGAGAAATCTTCTACGAAATCCAAGTCTTCTAAAGCTGCAAAAAGCAAACCGACCAAGAGCAGAGCTAAGACCAAGCGTTCTGACTCTCGTCGAGGCGGGGATAAAGCGCCTCAGACTCGTTCCAAGCGCTCGCATAAAGATCCGGCTTCGTCTGCGCGTAAGGCTGTGGACCCCAAGTCTCCTTGTTCCATCATGAAAGCTTGCGGTGGGTGTACGGCGCTCAATCGTCCTTATAAGAAGCAGCTCGCCGCCAAGCAGGCTGCTATGGAGGGGCTTTTTGCTTCGCTTTGTGAGCGTGAAGGCATTGCTGTAGATCCTATTCGCGGTATGGGAGTCACCCTGGGCGACCCGGGCAAATATCCTGCGCCGCGCGGTTTTCGCCATAAAGCCGCCACTCCCTTTGCCCCCGGCAAAGAGGGCGCTGTCCGTTGCGGTTTCTTTGAGCGCGGCACGCACAAGATCGTTGCCGTACCCGAATGCCCCGTCGAGGCACCGGGCGCCCGACAGATTCTTAACGGCATCGCGCGTGAAGCTGAGCGCCTGCACATTCCCGCCTTTAACGAGGACAAGCATCTGGGCTTGCTCCGCTATGCCGTCGTCCGCTGCGGTTGGCGTACCGACCAGGTCATGGTTACGCTCGTGACCGCCCAGCGTGACTTACCGCATGCGCAGGAGTTCTTTGAGACCGTCGCGGCGCTCGATCCGCATATCGTCACCGTTGCCCAAAATATCAATGGCCGTCCCGGTAACGCCATCTTGGGTGAGGAGACTCGTATCGCCTATGGCGCCGAATGCATGCGCGACCAGCTGCTCGGCTGCGAGTTCGATATCTCCCCCACCGCGTTCTACCAGACCAACCCGCAACAGACCGAGCTGCTCTATCAGCTCGCTATCGACGGCATGGATTTGCACCAGGGCGATGTGCTCATGGATGCCTACTGTGGCAGCGGCACCATCGGTCTTTGCGCAGCTAAAGATGCCCAGAACAAGGGGATCGGCATCATGCTGCTCGGTGTGGAGCGCAACCCGGCGGGCATTGCCGACGCACGCCGCAATGCCGAGCTCAACGGTCTTACCCGCAGCGCCTGGTTTATGGCCGACGATGCCACCGATTACATCCTAGATGCCGCCGACAACAACGAGCGGGTCGATGTCCTTTCCATCGACCCGCCGCGTGCCGGCTCCACCCCCGAGTTCCTCGAAGCTGCCTGCGCACTTAAGCCGCGCCGCATCACCTATATCAGCTGCAACCCCGTGACTCAAGAGCGCGACCTGCATCGGCTCCTCGACGGAGGCTATCGCCTGCTCAAGATCACGCCCGTCGACATGTTCCCTCACACCGACCACACCGAAACCGTAGCGGTCCTCGAGCGCCGCTAACCAACCCCGGTAGATTTTTGGGACAAGAAAGGGGGCGGCCCGTCTAGACCGCCCCCTTCACTTGGTTTACGAACGCCGCTACATGCCCTTGCGCAGATCGCACACGCCGGCTGCCGCCATCTCGCGCAGCAGCGTCTCGCGGTCGCGCGTCACGATCAAATCCAGCGGGAAGTGAATCTCGTCGAGCATCTTGCGCGCGTGATCGAGCTTGCCAATGGCCATGCCAATGTGCGCATCGGTCGAAACGCCAATGCCCACGCCCAGCTCGGCGCAGCGCTCGGCGATCTTGCGGCATACGACCCAATGCTCAGTGTCGATACCGTGTTCAAGACTATGGTTGTTGATCTCGATAATCTTGTGCTTGGCCTTAGCTGCCAACAGCACCTCGTCGATATCGAACGGCACGCCCGAACGCCCCGTGTGGCCCAGCATGAACACCTTGGGGTGCTCCAGGGCATTGATATACATCTCGGTCGTCTGGGCCAGCGTCGCGCCCTCAGCAATCTGCGGATTATGCACGCTTGCAACCAAATAATCCAAATTACGCGTAACCAAATCGAACAGTGAATGCTGACGGCTGTACGAATCGCCGGCAATATCGAGCGTGACAAGAGTGTCCTCGCCAAACAGGCTTCCGTCCAGCGAAACGATATCGGCCTCGGCACCACGCAGCACCAGCACGCCGCTCCAAATGCGCGGCCAGATATCCTGGTTGATAAAGAACTGGTAACTGCGCAGGTCATTGGGGCAAGCCGTAACCATAGAGCTCAAATGGTCGGCAGATCCGAGCACCTGCAGACCACGCTCTGCCGCCCAGTACACATTCTCCTCAATGGTCGAATATGCATGCGCAGAGAACATCGTATGGGTATGAATGTCACAAGAAAGCAGGTAGGGCATCAGGTCTCCTTATCTGGCACGGCCGTCGCTTATATTCATTGTACGCATAGCCTTCGATAGTCGTAAAACCACTCCATCCCAAAGACACAACGTCCATGACAACGGGGTCCGGCTTAACACCAAACCCCGTTTCACGTAAAACATTGTAGACAGAGCGCTTTACTTTTAACGATACTCGTCCGCCAACTGTTTCCAAGCGGGTAGCGAATTGACAATCGTTTCGTAACTCACGCAATAGCCCAGGCGGAACCAACCCGGCATACCAAAACTGTCCGAGGGAACCGCAAGCAACTCATACTTCTTTGCGCGCTCGCAAAACGCATTCGCATCGGGCTCCAACGCTTTCACCCATAGGTAGAACGCGCCATCCGGCTCAACATAGGTGTAGCCATACTCCGCTAGTGCGTCGGTAAGCGCGGTGCGGTTGCGTGCATAGGCCTCAACGTCACTCGGCTCATCGATGCAGTCGATAATTACGCGCTGAAAGAGCGCCGGCGCGCACACGAAGCCCAGCGTACGGGCGGCACCGGCAACGGCGGGCATTAGACGATCTGCCTGAGGATTCGTATTGGGAACAAGGATCCATCCCACGCGCTCGCCCGGCAGCGAAAGCGACTTAGAATACGAGTAGCACACCACGGTGTTCTCGTAGATCGAGGGCACCCAAGGCACCTCGGCACCGTACACAATCTCGCGGTACGGCTCATCCGAGATGAGCATAATCGGATTCTCGGGATCGCGCTGAGCGTTGGCCTCGCGCAGAACATTGGCCAGTCGCGTCAGCGTGTTGCGTGTATATACGGCACCAGTCGGATTGTTGGGCGAGTCGATGATGACGGCAGTCGTCTTATCGGTAATCGCCTTGAGCACGTTGTCCACGCTCAGCTGGAACGTATCTTCATCGGCGAGCGCCTCAACACACGTACAGCCGGCCTTCTCAATCCAAACGCGATACTCCGGAAAGTACGGGGCGATAACAATAACCTCGTCGCCCGGGTTCGTAACGGCGTTGAGCGTGCAGGTGAGCGAAGCCGCGGCACCCACCGTCATAAAGACGTCCTTACCCTCATAGTTCGTTCCAAAGCGGCGGTTGAGCGATTCGGCGACGGCTGCTCGACATTGCGGCAGGCCCGGAGCGGGGGTGTAGCCGTGCAACTGGTCACTCGGCAGCTCCAGGGCCTTCTTAATGGACTCCGCCACAGCAGCGGGTGCCGGAACGCTCGGATTGCCCAGCGAAAAATCAAATACGTTTTCCGCACCGATCTGCGCCTTGCGCTCAAGGCCATAGCTAAAAATCTCACGGATGATGGAGCTTTCCGCACCGCGAGCATACATAGTTTCGTTGATCATCTGTTCCCCTTTCGCATAGGCGCTATTGTACGCTTTAGCCGAGCAAAGTGCCGCAGCAATGTTGATTGGGGACAGACTTAAATGCGTGAAAACGCTCATTTTAGTCTGTCCCCAATCAACAGACGGCCCCATATCGCTCAAAAGAAAAAGCCTCCGCAGGTTTCCCCGCGGAGGCTTTCGCCACAAAGACTATTTGTCGGTGTCGGCACCGGCATTGACGGCACGGTCATCGGCGGCATCATCGGATGCGACTTCGGCATCCTCCTGCATGGCCGCCTGCGCAAATGCGGCGGCATCGGCCGCAAGCTCCTCCTCGCTCATGCGAGGCGCACGCTTCTTGGTCGGCATGCCGGCAGCCTTGGCGTTGCGCTCCTCCTTGGCCGCCAGGATATCGTCCTCGCGCTCAAGGTAGGCGTCCCACTCGTTATCGAGCAGGGCGTTCACGGCGTCGCCCTCGACGGTCTCGCGCTCGAGCAGCACCTTCGCCATCAGATCGAGCTGATCGCGACGGGCATCCAGGATCTCGGCCGCACGACGATGGGCCTCGCGCATGATGCGCTGAACCTCGATATCAATGCGACGCGCCGTCTCCTCGGAGTAATCCTGATGATCGGCATAATCGCGGCCCAGGAACACCTGATGCTGCGCCTCGCCAAAGACCTGCGTGCCCAGCTCCTCGCTCATGCCCAGACGTGTGACCATCTCGCGCGCCATCTTGGTCGCGCGCTCCAGATCGTTGCTCGCGCCCGACGTGATGTCGTCGCACATGAGCTCCTCGGCAACGCGACCGCCCAAGAACACGGCGAGCTCGTCGAGCATCTCGTTCTTGGTCTTGAGGAAGTGGTCCTCCTGCGGAAGCTGCAGCGTGTAGCCCAGGGCCTGACCGCGGCTGACGATCGAGATCTTGTGGACCGGATCGGAGTGCTCCAGGATATGGCCCACCAAAGCGTGACCGCTCTCGTGGTAGGCAATCGTGGTGCGCTCGGCCTCGGTCATCACGCGACCCTTGCGCTGCGGTCCGGCAATCACGCGCTCCATCGATTCCTCGACCTCGTCCATCGAGATCACGGAACGATGGCGGCGGGCAGCCAACAGTGCAGACTCATTGAGCAAGTTCGCCAGGTCGGCGCCGGTAAAGCCAACGGTCATCTGGGCGAGCTTCTCAAACTTCACGTCCTCGTCCATCGGCTTGTTCTCGGCATGCACGCGCAAGATCTGCTCGCGGCCCTTCACGTCCGGACGGTCGACCGTAACCTGACGGTCAAAACGGCCGGGACGCAGCAGCGCCGGATCCAGAATGTCAGGGCGGTTGGTCGCAGCGATCAGGATGACCGACTCGCTCTCCTCAAAACCGTCCATCTCGACCAGCAGCTGGTTGAGCGTCTGCTCGCGCTCGTCGTGACCGCCGCCCAAGCCGGCTCCGCGCTGACGTCCCACGGCGTCGATCTCATCGATGAAGATGATCGACGGGGCCTGAGACTTGGCCTCCTTAAAGAGGTCGCGCACGCGGCTGGCGCCGACGCCCACGAACATCTCCACAAAGTCAGAGCCCGAGATGCTAAAGAACGGCACGCCCGCCTCGCCGGCAACGGCCTTGGCCAGCAGCGTTTTACCGGTGCCCGGAGGGCCAACCAGCAACACGCCACGCGGGATCTTGGCGCCCAGCTTGCGATAGCGATCCGGATCGCTCAAAAAGTCACGGATCTCCTCGAGCTCCTCGACTGCCTCGTCCACGCCGGCAACGTCTTCAAACTTGACCTTGGGGCGCGTGGCCTCGTTGGTCTTGGCGTTGGTCTTGCCAAACTGCATGTTCCTGTTGTTGGCGCCCATCATCTGGCGCATAAAGTAGAACATGATGGCGATAAGGGCGATCGTCGGAAGCACACTCATCGCCAAGTCGCCCCAAAAATCGGGATCGTTGGTGTTGACGATGTACTTAGTGTCGGGGTGCTCCGCCATGAGCTCAGCAAGCGAATCGGAGCCGACATAGGTCGAGGAGAAGCTCTTGAGCTCGCTCGTATCGCCCTTGTCCTTCTTCGTCTTCCAGTAATGACCCGTCACGCCTCCGTCTTGAACCGTATAGGTCAGATCTTCGACGCGATCCTGCTTGATGGCGCTCACCATCTCGCTCGTCGCGAGCTTTACGGTATTGCTGGAATTGGCAAAGCCGGAGCCCATGTTAAAGAAGGCGTAGCCCAGAAGTGCGCAAGCCAAAATAAAATACAGCCAGCCCGTACGCGTGGGCTTCTTGCCTCCGGGCATCCCCGGGATCTTTGGGTCCCGGGGAGTCTGGGAATTGTTGTCGTTACGGTCGTCGGGCATCTTACGAATAAACCTCCGGTTTCAAAATGCCCAGATACGGAAGGTTGCGATAGCGCTCGGCATAGTCGAGGCCGTAGCCCACCACAAAGGCATCGGGGCAATGGGTTCCAACATACTTGGGCGTGATGGCCGAGACGCGGTCCTCAACGTCCTTCCACAGGAAGGCGGCGACCTCCAGAGAAGCGGGCTTGCGGCTCTCGAGGTTCTTCATCAGATACTTGAGCGTCAGGCCCGAGTCCAGAATGTCCTCGACGATCAGCACGTCGCGACCGCGGATGTCGATATCCAGGTCCTTAATGATACGCACGATACCCGAGGACTTCACACCGTCGCCGTAGCTCGAAACAGCCATGAAATCGATGTTGGTCGGCAGCTCGATCTTACGCATCAGGTCGCCCATAAAGACCACGGCGCCGCGCAGGACCGCAATCAGCACCAGATCCTTACCCGCGTAGTCGCGCGTAATCTCCTCGCCCAGGCGAGAGACGATACCGTCGATATCCTCCTGCGTGAACAGAACCTTCTCGATATCCGGATGTTGAGAAGCCATGACAACCCTTTCTTGTGCTTATCGCCCACACACCGCCGTATGGACGCGAACTACACATTCTAGCAGCGCACGGGGTAAATTTACCAGCCCGCGCGCCATCAGCGCGGGAATACCGTCAACGTCGCACAGAACAGCAGGCGTGGGACGCTATTCCGCATCGACCACGCGGAGCAGATATGCCACGCGCGTTGCGGCCGTGCACTTAAAACGCTCGTCCGCGCGAACTCCGGCGACCCACACCACGGCACCCCCCGGCGCCGTCCTCACCATGGGCACGCCGGCGCGCTCGGAAACGGGAATGCGAGCCTCACCTAGCAAATCGGATACTTTCTTGCTTCGGCCACTCATCCCTAACGGGCACATCACGTCTCCCGGCGCGGGACCGTCCACCCACAGGCGTGCCAATCGCGCCTCGGCAGGGATCTCGCCACGCGAGCCCGCCAGGATCCGCTCACTATCGCTGTCGGCAAAACCCAGGGCAGCCGCGTCTACCAAAGCTGTCACTTCCCCGGCAGCCGCAAGCTCACGGGCGCGGCGCACGATATCGCATCCCGGCTCAACAGCCATCGGTTCTGTGACCAGCATACGTCCCCCGCCCAACGGCAAACGACCGGGTACGGTAACCCAGTCCGCGACCAGGCCCTCGCGAGCCGCCGGCGCCTTAAACGCCAGCATGCCAAACTCAATGCGTGCGTCAATCCCCGCCGGAAGCGTGACCGAGCCGGTGCCCTCGGCAACGCAGGAAAGGACTCGCTCCACATGTCGCATCTCGGGACGAGCGTCCGGATCGATGCGCTTAATCGCCAGTCGCACGATGCGCCGCGCGATTACCACCTCGGCCGCAGCCAGGCGCCTGGCATCGAGCACCAGCGCACCCGCTGCCTCTTTGCGCAAACAGCTTCGAAACGCCTGTGCCGAAAGCTGAGACAAAAACGCGTCCTCATCGCCTAAGATCTCGCAGGCGGCGCCAATCGTCTTGCAGACGCTCGCGTTGCGCTGCGCCACCACCGGCATTACTCGATGGCGCACGTAGTTTCGCAGATACGAGATATCCTCATTGCTCTCGTCTTCACGCCACGGCTGACCATGTACCTGTAGATAGCCCACGAGCTCGCCATGAGTTAGGTCGAGCAAGGGACGCACCACGATATTCCTCCGGCGAGGAATGCTCGATAGGCCAGCAGGCCCTGAACCCTTAATCGCGTTCATCAAAAACGTTTCCGCGCGATCCGAAGACGTGTGCGCGGTGCAGATACGAGCCGCCGTTCGCGGTGCCCCCGTCTGGGCGCAGAGCTCGCGAACATACCTTCGCGCCGCGGCATAGCGCACCTCGCGGGCCGCGGCCTCAATATTGCCCGACTCCCCATCAAAATAAGCGTGCTCCACGCACAGCGGTAAACCATATTTCGCGCAGAGCTCACGCACAAAGGCCTCGTCGCCATCGGACGCCTTGCCGCGCAGATGATGGTTCACATGCAGCACGTGCAGTCGCTCGCGCGCGATGGGGGCCACACCACGCCCATCCAGAATATCCAACTTTGATGTGCACGCCATAAGGAGCAAAGCCGTCGAGTCCGCACCACCTGATACCATGAGCACGACAGGAGCAGCCTGCTGCCTCGTCCGGGTCTCATCGACTGCCCCAGGCACGGCATGGTGTCCATAATGCTGAGATACCGTAGGCATTTGCTTCCTCCTCTATTCGTCCGCACCCATTGTATCCTTTGGAATCTTATGTCTCGTCTGCACCTTCATATCCTCGGCAGTGGCTCTAAAGGCAACTGCGCACTCATCGAGGGCCCGCAGGGGCTCATTATGGTCGATGACGGACTGTCTCGCCGCGAGACATTAAAGCGCATGGCAGAACTGGGGCTCTCGACAGACAACGTCTCGGCTCTTCTCATTACTCATGAGCATAGCGATCACATCAAGGGTCTCGATGTCTGGTGCAAGCACTGGCACGGCCCCCTCTTTGCCAGCAGGGGCACACTTTCGAGCAAAGAAAATCTTTCGCATCTGCCTGTCGAGGAATTCGATCCCGGTGACACCCTATCCATTGCCGGCATCCACGTGCAAACCTACTCAACGTCACACGATGTCATCAATCCAGTCGGCTATCGATTCGACACCCTCGATGATTCCATCGGCTTTGCCACCGACACCGGAGAGCTATCGAGCCAAGCCATGAACACCCTCGAAGATTGTCGAGTCCTCGCACTCGAAAGCAACCACGATGTGACCATGCTGCGCGAGGGAGAATATCCCCGCTTTCTTCAGGAGCGCATCCTGTCTGAAAGGGGACACCTCTCCAATGGCCAAGCCGCCGAAGCCGCGCGCGAACTTGTTACCGATCGCACCGAACAGCTCATTGCCATGCATATCAGCCAAGATAACAATCGTCCGAGCCTTACCGTCAAAAGCTATGCCAAAGCTCTGGCCGCAACCCTGGATGACGAGGTCGGCAGCTCCGCAACCCTTCTCCAAGGATCGCGAAAACTCTCGATACGCCCCGCAAGCCAGCATCGGCCAGTAACCATTCAATAGACTGTCCTAGACAGCAAAAGGGGCCGAGAATCGCTTCCCAGCCCCTTTTGCTGTCTTTTAATAGCGCAGAACACCAACGAAGTTAGTCGATGGAGATCTTCGTAACGTTCTTCTTCTCGACGATCTTGGGAACCGTAACGGTCAGGATGCCGTCAGCGTACTTAGCCGAGAGGCCCTCGCTCGAAGCGTCCTTTAGATACACGCCACGTGTCGCGCTGTACGAGCTGAACTCCTTCTGCAGGAAGTTCTTGCCCTCGTTCTCCTCGTCTTCCTCGACATTCACGCTAATGGACAGACGGCCCTCGTTAAGCTCGACATCGATATCGTCCTTGGCGACGCCGGTCAGATAAGCCTTGACCTCATAGCCGTCGCCCTTATCCTCAACGTCAACGGGGAACGCCTTGGAAGCAATCGAGTTGTTTGCAAGGTCGGTCATATCATCAAACAGATCGAACAGCGAGCTAGCAGAAGGACGAACGCCAAAAACCGAACGATAAGGAACCATGCTTGCCATGTTTACCACTCCTTTTAAGGACTGCCGAGCCATCTTCTAGGTGACTGGGACTTCTTTTGACGCTCTTATATATGCCCACCCAGTGCTCATATATACATCGACTATAAAGTTTTTTGAGTCCAGTACTATAAGCATATCTAAGTGTGTTTGACTAAGGTTTTAGTAAGGTTAAGGTTCTTTGAACCAGAGCTTAAATAACGAGTATGTTCGCAGCTACAAATAACAAGGGGCTTACAATGAGCGCGTACACGCTGTTGGTAACGAGCTAAAGGGCATCATGGACGACCAAAACCAGAACAAAATGTTTATGCCGACGCAGGGGGAAGATACTTCCACGCAGCCGCCACGGTTCCATCGCCCCCACATCTCGCAAGAGCCCATTAATGATCCGGAGCCCGAGTATGTGACGAGAAATCGATATCAAACGCTCGAGGATGCCCAAACGGGACGTAAACATATGGGCGTCGCCTCGGGAGACCCCGTATATCTGAAAGACGCACCATTATCTAAAAACAGCGCAGCTAGTGATGAGCCGATGAAAGCATCCGCCGCTCATCAACAAAGAGGTCCTCGGCCAAAGCAAACCTTGACGCATTCGGCTCGCTATCTCGAAACGCCAAAACAGGGAAAATCAATCTTCGTTTCATCAAGTAAACGACGCAAGCAGCATCGACTGACAATCCTGCTTTTGATCATTGCAGCCATAGCAGTTGCCCTTGTTATTCGTTTTATTTTCTTTAAATAAAAGCTCAATACCAAAAAGAATTAAATCGTCTGGCGTAAATGAGTCATTTATGCCCGGTAAACGCAAAAAAAGGGGGAGGCCGCGAGGCCTCCCCCTTCTCAGTTCAAGCGTACGGCTCGGT
>CATWSG010000028.1 GCA_958353395.1 uncultured Collinsella sp. | reverse complement strand
GGGCCCGTGGGTTATACCCTAAGAGCAAACCACCCTTTTTAAGGGTGGTTCTGATGCCGAAATTCGCAAGAAAAGGGGAATCGAATGAGACAGTTTATCGTTGCATCCCATGCTCATTTTGCGTCCGGAATCGTCGAGAGCATCGGCCTGCTCTCCGGCGAGCGCGAAAACGTCCATGCGCTGTCTATGTATGTCGACGGAAACGAGGACCTGGCCAAGGAGGCTGCGGCGGTTCTCGATGGGTTTGCTGCGGACGACGAGGTTGTCGTGTGCACTGACCTGTTCGGCGGCAGCGTCAACAACGAGTTCACCAAGATCGTCCAGACGCGTCCCAACACGCACCTCGTGACCAATATGAACCTGCCGCTCCTTATTCAGCTGCTGTTCGTGCCCGAATCCACCCCGATCGATGAGGCCATTCGCCAGATCGTCGAGGCGGACGACACCAAGGTCAAGTACGTCAACGACCTGCTGGGGCAGGCCGAACTCGATGAGTTTTAATCGCTAGGGAGCACATCATGATTCAGATGATTCGTGTAGATTATCGACTGCTTCACGGCCAGGTTGCCGTTAGCTGGACCTCGGCTCTGGGTGCCGACTGCATCCTGCTGGTGAGCGACACGGTCCTCAATGACAAGCTTCGTCTGCAGGCCCTGTCCCTTGCAAAGCCGGAGGGCTGCAAGGTCGTTGTCAAAAACACCGAGGACGCCGTCAAGGCGCTCCAGAGCGGTGTGACCGACAAGTACAAGCTCTTCGTGGTTTGCGAGACGATCCAGCAGGCCGGTGCCGTCGCCAAGGCGATGGGGATCAAGAAGATCAACCTCGGCAATGTTGCCTTTAGCGAGGACGCCCGCCAGGTCTCGACGAGCGTGTTCCTTACGCCCGAAAACGAGGCATACGTCAAAGAGCTGCTCGGCGAGGGCTACGAGCTGTTCATTCAAATGATTCCGGCAGATGCGAAGACTGACGCCGCGAAGGTCATCGGTTAGGGGCCATCATGGTTATCAAGACAATCATGATTTTCCTTATTGCCCTTTTGGGCTATTCCGAGTGGCTGACCGGTACGAGCTACCTCCAGCGCCCGATCGTGCTCGGACCTCTGGTTGGCCTTGTCATGGGCGACATGGTGACCGGCACGATCATGGGCGCCACGATGGAGCTTGCCATGGTCGGCGCCATCTCGGTCGGTGCGTATAACCCGCCCGATACGATTTCCGGAACCATCCTGGGTGTGTCGCTTGCCATGCAGGCCGGCGCGGACGCTTCGGCGGCCCTGACCCTGGGCATTCCCATCGCAACGATCGTCCTGGCGCTCGATACGGCCCTGGGCCAGCCGGTCATGCTGCTGCTGGTGCACCGTATCGACAAAAACGTCGAGGACGGGGACACCAAGGCCATCACGCGCAACATGCTCATCGCCGGTTACGCGCAGAGCTGGTGCGGCCTGCTGATTATTCCCCTGGCATTCTTCTTTGGCGCCGATGCTGTTGCCAGCCTGCTCAACATCATCCCCGATTTCGTTCAGACCGGCATGGATGTCGCCGCCGCCTTCTTGCCCGCACTCGGCTTTGCGATGCTGGCGCAGATGATTATGAACAAAACGGTGGCTCCGTTCTTCTTCGCTGGCTTCTTCCTCGTCGCCTACTTTGGCATTAGCACGACGGGCGTGGCGATCTTTGCCGCGATCATCGTCGTCGCGATGACGGTTTTGGGTGATAAGAAAAAAGCGGAGCAGCCCGCAGTGGCAACCGAGGATCCTGCGATTGGGAGTGGGTTCGATGAGTTTTAAGTTTGAGTCTTCTTACGACGGGCTGATTTCCCGCGCAGACCTTAAGAAGTTGTTCTGGCGCTCGATTCCCTATGAGCATTCGTGGAACTACGAGCGTATGGGCCATATCGGCTTTATGTGGGCCCTTATGCCGATTCTTCGCAAGCTGTATCCGCAGGATGCGGACTTTAAGGCCGCCCTTAAGCGCCATATGGAGCTCTATAACGTCACGCCGTACATCTCGACGCTCCCCATGTCCATCGCCGCTGCAATGGAGGAGGTCAACGCTACTGACGATAGCTTTGACACGAGCGCGATCTCTAATGTCAAGCTTGCTTTGATGGGACCGCTGTCCGGCGTGGGCGATGCCTTCTACTGGGGCACGCTGCGAATTTTGGCAACGGGTGTCGGCACGTCGCTAGCGCTGCAGGGCTCTATTCTTGGCCCGATTTTGTTCCTGCTCGTGTTCAACGTCCCTCACTACATCATCCGTTACCTGCTGACGTTTGTGGGATATCGCTTTGGCTCGGACATGATCAGCAAGGTCCAGGAATCGGGCATTATGGACACGATCGTCAAGATGGCCTCTATCATGGGCGCCATGGTGATCGGTGCTATGACCATGGAGATGGTCACCGTGGACATTCCGCTCATGGTCGGCGCGGGCGATGGTGCTCAGACGCTGGCCGAGCTGCTCAACGGAATCTTCCCGGGCTTTGTCACGATGGGGCTGTTTGGAATCGTCTATCTCATGCTCAAGAAGAAGATGAATCCGCTGCTCATCATGCTCGTGATCCTGCTCGTGAGTATCGCCGGCGCGTTCTTTGGAGTGCTTGGTGTCCAGTAGAGTATCCGTCATAATGAGAACAATGTAAGAGGGGGCGTCGCGCACACTGTGCTGCGGCGCCCTTTTGCCGAAAGGTGGACAAGATGGAGTATCCGCAGCTTGCCGTCATGAATATCAGCCATCGTTATTTTGACCTTGAGGAATTCTTTTCCTCGGCAGCGGCCTCGGGCTACACGTGTTGCGAGCTTTGGACCGGGGCGATGCATCTGTATGTCGATTGCCATGGATACGATTCGCTCGAGCAGGTGCGGGAGCTGTCGCAGCAGTATGGGGTTCGGATTGTGGGGCTTTGTCCCGAACAGAACAACCCCAAGCCGTGGAATATCGCGGCGCGCGGGAATGAGGCGCGTGCCCGCACGCTCGCGTACTTTAAGAACGTTGTGGATATCGCGGCGGAACTTGGAGCCGAGCAGGTCATGGTCTCGAGCGGCTGGGCATTTTTGAACGAGCCGATTGAGGACGCGTGGGGTCGAAGTGCCTCGATGCTGCGTGCGATTGCCGAACATGCGGGAGAGCGCGGCGTGCGACTGGTGCTCGAGGCCCTACAGCCGGTTGAGTCGATGATCGTGAACTCGGCGGCCGACACGAAGCGCATGATCGAGGCAGTTGATCATCCGGCACTTAAGGCGTGTCTGGATTTGGGCGCTATGGCGGTGGCGGGGGATACCATCGACGATTATTTCGATCTGCTTGGCGATGATGTCGCCCACGTGCATTTTGTCGATGTTGCGGCAGACGGCACGACGCATCTTGCCTGGGGTGACGGCGACCGCGATATGCGCGCCGACCTGGATAGGCTGGTGGCGCGCGGCTATCGCGGAGTTGTTTCGGCCGAGACGTATGACTGGCGCTATTTTGCCGACCCCGCAGCTGCCGATGCACAGGTAATGGCAGAGTATCGTCGTGCGATTGGCGCCTAGGTGGGGTTGGGTTGCGGCAACCTACCCTATGTTTCCAAATGAATACGGTGTGAGCGGCTACGACGGATTTTCCCCGCAAGCACTCTAGTATGCTAAAGTACCCAGAAGACCGGCGGAGCTATGCCGGTCTTCTGTTCTATATGAAACACAGCATGAGGAGGCTCACCAGATGACGGCCACACCGTGGGGATTCCGGGACATATTGCCCGAGGAGGCTCAGGCGCGCGAGGAGATTGCGCTGACGGTGAAGGGCTGCTTTAGGGAGCATCATTACCTGCCGGTCGAGACGCCGCTGCTCGAGGACAAGGGCTCGCTCGAGGAGGGCGGCCGCATTGCGGACACGCCGTTTAAGCTCTTTGATGACGACGGTCGCCTGCTGGTGGTCCGTCCCGACAACACGCTGCCGATCGTTCGTCTGGTTTCGACTCGCATGCGCGCGGCCGATCTGCCGCTGCGCCTGCGCTATGAGGCGCCGGTGGTTCGCGAGTGTCAGCGCAATGCCGGTGGCTCGCGTCAGTTTACGCAACTGGGTTTTGAGCTCATCGGCGCGGGCGACACCGCGGGCGATGTCGAGATTGTCTCACTGGTCGCCGAGGCCGTGCGCAAGCTGGCACTTCCCGGTGCGCGCATTATCGCGGGCAGTGTGCGTCCGTTTAAGGAACTGCTTGCGGCGTGCGAAGATCGCGAGCTGGCTGCCGAGGCGCTGCGCTGCGTGCACGCCAACGACTTTGTGGGCCTCGATGCCCGCGTGGCGGCAAGTGCCGAGCCCGAGGCCGTCAAGGCCGCCATTAGCGAGCTGCCGCGCCTGCACGGTGGTGCCGAGGTGCTCGACCGCGTCGACGCGCTGCTGGCGGCGGCGGGCATTGTTGCGCCGCTCACGCGCGAGCTGCGTGCCCTGGTCGAGGGCCTGGCTCCCGAGGACGCTCAGGTGCTGTCCTTCGACTTCTCCATCATGAACTCGTTTGATTACTACACGGGCCTGGTCTTTAAGGCCTATGCCGGTGGCCTGCCCGATCCGGTGGGCTCGGGCGGTCGCTACGACTCCATCTTTACCGGTGCATTTGGCGACGGCATCGAGGTGCCGGCGGCAGGCTTTGCCTTTTCGCTCGAGCGTCTGGAGGCCGCGCGCACCTCGGCCGAGGACGCTGCTTCCGATGGTGACCATGCCGTGGGCCGCGGCACCGAGGGCCCGCTGCGCATCGCCGTGCCCAAGGGCTCGCTCAAGGCCGACACGCTCGACGTGCTCGAGGCCGCAGGCCTGGACGTCTCTGAGCTGCGTGACCCCGGCCGTCACCTGATCGTGCGCGGCCGCGACACACACGCCGGTGAGGGTGTGGTCGGCGATATCGAGTTTGTCATCGTGCGTCCCAGCGACGCGCCCGCCTTTGTGGGCTGCGGCGGTGCCGACTGCGGCATCTGCGGTTGGGACTCGCTTATCGAGGCCGACCTCAACCTGCTGCAGCTGGTCGACCTGGGCTACGGCCTGTGCACGTTTATCGAGGCGGAGCCCGCGTGGCGCGCCGGCCAGGCCGAGCGCAACTATGCCCGCCGCGGGTCGCTTCGCGTGGCAACTAAGTACCCGCGCATCGCGAGTGCCTGGTATGCCGAGCGCGGTGTGAATGCCGATATCGTCTCGCTGCACGGCAACATCGAGCTGGGCCCCATTGTCGGCATGACCGATCGCATCGTGGACATTACCGCCACGGGCGCCACGCTGCGTGACAATGACCTGGTCATCACCGGCCGCATCATGGACTGCACGGCCCGCTTCTTTGTCAATCCAGGCGCCGCACGTCTGGATCCGCGCGTACGCAATCTGGCAGATCGCTTGGCGGCAGCCGTGAAGGACAAGCATTTTGAGCCCGTTGCGGGCTCGGCACAATAGCGCGAGCACGCACGGGCGCCCCAACGTCCGGGCTGCGGGCTGATTGGCGCCGCCGCCCGGTCTCTCGTTTTTCGAACAAAACCTCGACCGATAGGGGATACCGATATGAAGACGATTAAGCTTGCTCCCGGTGAGCGCCTCGTTACCAACCAGCTCAACCGTAAGGGCGTGCTGCCGCAAAACATCGTCGACGCCGCCCGCGATATCGTGGCCAACGTGCGTGCCAACGGCGATGCCGCAGTGCGCGACTATTGCCAGCGCTTTGACGGCGTTGAACTGCAGAGCTTCCGTCTACCGCAAGAGCAGATCGATGCCGCGCTCGAAGGCCTCGATCCCGCTTTTGTCGCGGCGCTCGAAAAGGCTGCACGCCAGATTCGCGAGTTCCACCAGCGCGAGGTCGAGCAGAGCTGGTTTACCACGCGCCCGGACGGCACGATGCTCGGCGTTAAGGTGACCCCGCTTGCTGCAGCTGGCATCTATGTGCCGGGCGGTCGTGCGCAATACCCTTCCACCGTGCTTATGAACGCCATTCCCGCCAAGGTGGCCGGCGTCAAACGCGTGGTCATGGTGACCCCGCCGCAAAAGGATGGCCTGATCAGCCCCTACACGCTCGCTGCGGCAAAGCTCGGCGGCGTGGACGAGATTTATATGGTGGGCGGCGCCCAGGCCGTGGCCGCACTGGCGTACGGTACCGAGACCATTCCGCGCGTCGACAAAATCACCGGCCCGGGCAACGCCTTTGTCGCCGCTGCCAAGCAGATTGTCTCGGGTGATGTGGGTATCGATATGGTCGCCGGTCCCTCCGAGGTCTGCGTGCTGGCCGACGCCACGGCCAAGCCCATGGTGGTCGCGGCCGACCTGATGGCCCAGGCCGAGCACGACCCGCTGGCAGCCTGCTATCTGGTGACCTGCGACGAGCAGTTTGCGCGTGAGGTCGAGGCGGGTATCGATATTCTGGTGGCGCAGTCCCCGCGTGCCGAGATCACGCGCGCCTCACTCGACAATGAGGGCACTATCGTGGTAGCCGCCGACATGGCTGCCGCCGTCGAGGCGGTGAACACCGTGGCGCCCGAGCACCTGGAGCTGCACTGCAAGGATGCGATGGGCCTGCTTGGCGGTATTCGCAACGCCGGCGCCATCTTTGTGGGCGCTTGGAGCTCCGAGCCACTCGGCGATTACGTTGCCGGCCCCAATCACACGCTGCCGACCGGCGGCACGGCCATGTTCTCCAACCCGCTTTCGGTGGAGGAGTTCGTCAAGCGCTCGAGTGTCATTTGCTATACGCCTGAGGGCCTGCTCTCGGACGCTCCCGCTACGCAGCGTTTGGCCGAGGCCGAGGGCCTGTGGGCACACGCGCTTTCCGCCGCACTGCGTCGCCGCGTGTTGGAGCAGGGCGAGGATGCCGTGAGCGCCGAGTCTCTGGCCGCGGCCGACCTGACCAGGGTCGCCTGGCCGGGCGACGCCGTGGCGACGGTTGCCGAGGGCGTGGACCTGGCGGCTGTAAGCGCGAATGGTGCTGACGCGGTCGTCGAGGAGGCCTAATATGGCCGAGCTGACGCCCCGCATGAAGGAACTCGTCCAGCCCTACTTGGCCGGCATTGAGCCCTACGATCCCAACTTTACGCCCACGCGCATCAATCTTTCGGCCAACGAGAACACCTATCCCGTACCGGCCGGCGTGCGCGAGGCGGTCGACGCCGCCCTGGCTGCCACGCCGCTCAACCGCTACCCCGATCCCATGTCCAACGACCTGCGCGACGAGCTCGCCGCTTGGCATGGCGTGACGCGCGAGAATATCTGCGTGGGCAACGGTGGAGACGAGCTGCTCTATAACTACCTGCTGGCGTTTGGCGGCGCGGGACGGACCCTGCTCAACTGTCCGCCGTGCTTTAGCGAATATGCGTTCTTTGCGTCGCTCTGCCAGACCGAGGTGCGCGACGTGTGGCGCGACCCCGCGACCTTTGAGCTCGACCAGGCAGCCGTGCTTGCGGCAGCGCCCGAGTGCAACCTGGCAATCGTGACCTCGCCCAATAACCCCACGGGCGACGTGGCGCCGCTCGACTTTATCGCGACGCTGTGCGATGCGTGCCCCGGCATGGTGATGGTCGACGAGGCCTACGTTGAGTTTGCCGACGATTCGTTTGGCGCGGCCACCACGGCGCAGGGCCTTATCGCCGAGCATCCCAACCTGGTGATTTTACATACGCTGTCCAAGGCGTTTGGCGCTGCCGGCACGCGTCTGGGCTACGTGATCGCGGCGTCCGAGGTCATCGACGTGTTCGCGGCGATTCGCCAGATCTATTCGGTCAACGTGCTGAGCCAGGCGGCGGCGCTTGCCTGCGTGCGTGCCCGCGATGCGTACACGCCCGTGGTGGCACAGGTCGCATCCGAGCGCGAGCGCGAGCTGTGCGCCCTGCGCGCGATGGCTACCGAGGGCCTGCCCGTGGAGGCATGGCCGAGCGCGGCGAACTTTGTGCTCGTGCGTACGCCGCATGCCACGCGCGTGCGCGAGCGCCTACGCGACGAGTATTCGATTTTGGTGCGCGACTTTAGCTATGCGCCGGGGCTTTCGGACTGTCTGCGCATTACCGTGGGCACGCCGCAGGAAAACGATGAGGTACTGGCTGCGTTTGCCGTGCTGGTGAAGGAGGAGATCTAGATGGGCCGTTATGCCGAGGTGACCCGCAAGACGGGGGAGACCGACATTGTCGTCAAACTCGACCTGGATGGAACCGGTACGTGCGATATCTCGACCGGCGTGCCGTTTTTCGACCACATGCTCAACGCCTTTGGCCGCCATGGCCTGTTCGATTTGACGGTGCATGCGGTAGGCGATGTGGAAGTCGATGCGCACCATACCGTCGAGGACACGGGCATTGTGCTGGGCGAGGCATTTTGCAAGGCGCTGGGCGACAAGGCGGGCATTACGCGCTTTGCCGATGCAGCGATTGCCATGGACGAGACGCTCGTGATGGCTGCCGTGGACATTTCGGGTCGCGGCCAGGCCTACTGCGAGCTGCCCGTGCCGACCGAGCGCGTGGGCAGCTTCGATACCGAGCTGGCCGTTGAGTTCTTCTATGCCTTCGCACGCGATGCCAAGCTCACGCTGCACGTGCGCGAGCTGGCGGGCGGCAACTCGCATCACATTATCGAGGCCGCCTTTAAGGCCGTGGGCCGCACGATGCGCCACGCCTGCGAGCTCGATCCCCGCGTGCAGGGCATCCCCAGCACCAAGGGCTCGCTGTAACCGTCACAAGGGTAAAACCACCACGAAGGGGACAGGCACCTTTGTGGTGGTTTTGGATGATGAGAAGTGGAGGGGTCGCGTGGGCGAACCGAAGATCGTGGTGGTCGACTACCACAAGGGCAACTTGTCGAGCGTCGTGCGCGGGCTTGCGCGCGCCGGTGCCGCCGCCTGCACATCGGACGATCCGGAGCAGATCCGCAACGCCGACGGCCTGGTCATCCCGGGCGTGGGCGCGTTCTATGACGCGATCGCCTTTATGCGCCAGAGCGGCGAGGAGGTGGCCGTGCTCGATGCCGTTGCCGCCGGAACTCCGCTGCTCGGCATCTGCCTGGGTCTTCAGCTATTTTTTGAGCGTGGCAACGAGGGCGTGCCTGTGGACGAGGGCGTGGACGCGGACGACGATGCCTCCGAGCAGGCCGGCGGTCCCTGGGTCGATGGCCTGGGCATCATGCGTGGCTCGTGCACGCACCTGGAGTCGAGCCGTCTGAAGGTCCCGCACGTGGGCTGGGATCAGGTGCACATGACGCCTGTCGGCGCGGCCGATCCGCTGCTCGCCGGTTTTGCCGAGGGCGCCAATATGTACTTCACCCACAGCTACGCGGTGGCCGGCGACGTCGATGCCACCGATGTGTTGGCGCGCACGCACTATACACGGAGTTTCCCGTGCATCGTGCGCCACGGCAATGTGTGGGGCTGCCAGTTCCATCCCGAGAAATCCTCCGCGCTGGGTCAGCGCATCCTTAAGAACTTCGTCAACATCGTCGAGGAGGTTGGCCGATGATCCTGTTTCCCGCAATCGATCTGATCGGCGGCAAGGTTGTGCGCCTGGAGCGCGGCGACCGCAACCGCTGCAAGGTATATTCCGATGACCCCGTGGCCGTCGCCCGCTCGTTTGCCGAGCAGGGCGCAAGCTGGGTGCATGTCGTCGACCTGTCCGCTGCCTTTGGCGAGGACGAGGACACATGCGCTGCCAACTCGGCGGCGATTAAGGCCATCTGCGGCGTCGACGGTCTGTCCGTGGACGTGGGCGGCGGCGTTCGCTCGCTCGCACGCATCGACGAGCTGGCCGGCTATGGTGCTCACCGCATTGCGCTGGGCACCGTGCTGGTGACCGAGCCGGGTTTTGCCGAGGTGGCAGCCCAAGGCTTTGGCGAGCTGCTGGTCGCCGACATTGCCGCGCGCGACGGCCAGGTTAAGGTGAACGGCTGGCGCGACGGCGCGGGCGTGGCGCTCGACGATGCCGTGGCGCAGCTTACCGAGCTGGGCTTTAAGCATCTGGTGTATACCGACATCGCGCGCGATGGCATGCAGACGGGCATCGATGTGGCGGCGTATCGCCATGTGGCCGAGGTCGCGGGCTTTCCCGTCGTGGCTTCGGGCGGTATCTCGACGCTCGACGACATCCGCGCACTGGCCGCGGTGGGCGAGGTCGCGATTGAAGGCGCCATTACCGGCCGTGCGCTCTACGAAGGCAACTTTACGCTGGCACAGGCGCTGGCCGCCGCCCGAGGGGAGGAGTAGC
Organism: uncultured Collinsella sp.; assembly: GCA_958353395.1. Lineage (GTDB taxonomy): Bacteria > Actinomycetota > Coriobacteriia > Coriobacteriales > Coriobacteriaceae > Collinsella. The sequence goes on along the minus strand of CATWSG010000028.1, from coordinate 18,034 downwards.
CCATGCTTACCAAGCGCGTGATTCCCTGCCTGGACGTCAAGGACGGCCGTGTGGTCAAGGGCGTCAACTTTGTGAGCCTGCGCGATGCGGGCGACCCGGTGGAGCTGGCCCGTGCCTACGACCGCGAGGGTGCGGACGAGGTCGTATTTTTGGACATTACCGCCACGAGCGATAACCGTGCGACGACTATCGAGATGGCGGCGCATGCGGCCGAGGAGCTCGCCATTCCCTATACCGTGGGCGGCGGCTTTCGCGACTTGGCGGGCATGCGGACCATGGTTGCTGCCGGCGCCGACAAGGTGTCGCTCAACTCGGCGGCCGTGCGCGACCCGTCGCTGATCAGCCAGGCCGCCGCGGCGTTTGGCAGCCAGGCCGTGGTTGTGGCGATCGATGCCAAGCGTGTCGGTTTGCCCGGCGCATCCGGTGCTGACAAGTGGGAGGTCTTTACCGCAGGGGGTCGCAACGCTACGGGTATCGACGCGGTGGCGTGGGCCGAGGAGGCGGCTCGTCGCGGCGCCGGCGAAATCCTACTGACCAGCATGGATCGCGACGGCACCAAGGCCGGCTTTGATTTGGCGCTCACCCGCGCCGTGGCGCGCGCGGTGCCGATTCCCGTCATCGCGAGCGGCGGCGTGGGCACACTCGAGCATTTTGCCGAGGGTGTGATCGAGGGCGAGGCCGATGCCGTGCTGGCGGCCAGCGTCTTCCACTTTGGAACCTTCAGCATTCGCGAAGTCAAAGAGTATATGGCATCGCAGGGAATTCCCGTGAGATTGGATTTTTAAATGGAGCAAGTGACAACTGCGTCCGAGCTCAAATACGACGCCCGTGGGCTGATTCCCTGTGTGGTTCAGCAATTTGACACCGGTGAGGTGCTTATGGTTGCTTGGATGAACGAGGAATCGGTGGGGCTGACGCTTAAGACCGGGACCACGTGGTTTTGGAGTCGCAGCCGTCAGGAGCTCTGGAACAAGGGTGCGACGAACGGCAACATGCAGGAGGTCAAGGAGCTCTGGGCCGACTGCGATAACGATACGCTGCTGGTCAAGGTCGATTCTCCGGGTCCGGCCTGCCATACCGGCAACCGTACCTGCTTCTTTAAGAAACTCGCGTAGGACAGGCGCTCGAGTAGGCGCTTGGCCAACCGGAAAGGATTGAACTATGGGTGTGCGCACCGCAAATGTTCAGGATGGAAATATCGGCGAGACGCTGACGGGTCTGGCCGAGGTGATTCACGGTCGTCGCGATGCGTCGCCACAGGAGAGCTACACCGCTCGTCTGTTGACCGACGTCGAGGACGAGCTGCTCAAGAAGCTTGCCGAGGAGGCGAGCGAGGTCATCATGGCCTGCAAGGATAACGATCACGACCACATCCGCTACGAGGCTGGCGACCTGGTCTACCACCTGCTCGTGACGCTTGAGCGCTACGGCATCACCCTCGACGAGCTGGCCGGCGAACTCAACGCCCGCCGCCACTAGTCATTGGGGACGTTCTTAAACGACTAGTCGTTTGGGACAGTCTTTGTTGGTGTAACGGAGTCATGGAAGTTGCGGTGAAATAGGGACTGTTTAAGTGCTTCATCAGGCAAAACAATCCCTATTTCACCGCAACTTATGAAGGGATGGCTAGGCGAGAGGTGTGGGTTCCCATTCGCCGGTGGGGTGGGGGATATCGAAGGCTCGGTAGCCGCAGTCGTAGGCGTGTGCCTGGGCCTCGCGGATGTTCCAGCAGATGTCGCAGGCGCGGTGCGCGTCCGAGCCAAAAGTAATCGGCACCTCGGCATGGGCAAAGCGACGCAAAAGCCCGGTCGCGGGATAGTAGTCGTCCAGGCCCTTGCGCGGTGCGGCGGTCGAGACCTCAACGCGGCGGCCCGTATCGTGGGCGCACTCGGCCATCTGCTCCCAAAACGGCGCGGGGTCAAAGTCGGGTGCAAAGCCGTCCTTCGAAAAGCGCATGACCAGGTCGGGGTGGGCCATTACATCAAAGTTGAGCGAGCTTTCGCAAGCACGGCACCAGTCGTCGACATAGCGCTCCCACACGCCGCGCACGCCCAGGTTTTCCCAAACGTGCAGGTCGGTGTCGTCGTCGATCCAACCGCAAAGGGAATCGGGTGTATCGGGGCGAGCGACGTTTTCCGTTTTCGCCGTACCCGCGGCACCGGCCATGATATCGCCTGGGTTGCCAATCCAATGCACGCTGCCAAGGCGTACGACGGCGCCCTGGGACCAGCGCTCTGCCAAGGGCTCGCAACCCTCGTACCAATCGTATTCAAAACCGTAGATAAAGGTGAGCTCCGGCGCAATCTGCGCGGCGAGTTTGCGGGCGTCCTCAAAGGCCAGACGATGTGCCGTCAGGTCACCCTCGACAACCTGTACTTCGCAGTTGGCGTCCATGCTGGCGGGCAGGGTGAGGTGATCGGTCGAGACCATGACGCGGCAGCCGGCCGCAGCAGCGGCGCGAACGTTGTCCTCAAACGAGGCATGTCCGTCCGAAAACGAGGTGTGGGTGTGGCAATCGACCAGCGGGCATGCGGGCATGGCAGCTCCTTTGCGTCAAGCGAATCCGCTCCATTGTAACGGCGCGGCCCCCGATGTGACGAGCGCACCGGGGGCCGAAATCGACTGGAAAGGACGGGCAGCGCATAAGGGCGAGCTCGCGACATCGGTCTTGCTCCAATACATGTACACCAGCCTTCAAAAGCTGCAAATAATGACATGTTTGGAGGCTGATGTACATGTTTGGCTGAGGCGGTGGAGTGTCGGTTTCTTGCCGACAAGGAAAATCGCACTCATCACGCGCCGTCACATCTGCGTCGCCCGCGATGTGCTAGCGTTTGAGTGAACAAAACGAGCCCGTGCGGAAAGGAGCCGGACCGTATGCCATGCGATAGCACATCTCCGCTGTCTCGCGAGACCGATGCGCCCGAAACTATCGTCAAACTGGAGTGCGACATCGATGACGCGTCGCCTGAGGTGCTTGCCTACGCTGCCGATTGCCTGCGCAAGGCCGGCGCCCGCGAGGTGCATTGGTTGCCGCTTTACTGCAAAAAGGGCCGCCCCGGATGGCAGTTGCAGGTGATCTGCTCGCACGAGGATATCGAGCGCCTTCAGACGATTATCTTTTTGGAGACCACGACCAACGCCATTCGTCGCCAGGTGATGGAACGCGTTTGCCTGCCGCGCCGATTCGAACAGGTGAGAACGCCTTGGGGCGAGGTATCCGTTAAGGTGGCGACCCTGCCCGACGGCAGCGAGCGCGCGGCTCCCGAGTACGAGGATTGCGCCCGTCTTGCCCGCGAACATGGCGTGCCGCTCCAACGCGTGATGCAGGCGGCTCAGAGCGCGGCGCTGCGATTCGAGTAACACGGTAGATGGGCCCCACATCCGCGGACCCCGTATTCAACCCCCCCATCAATCCCACTTCGAAAGGACTCCCCATGAAATACCTCATCGCCTCCGACATCCATGGCTCGGCATACTGGGCCGAGCGCCTCTGCACCGCCATCGAATCCGAGCAGCCCGACCGCATTGTGCTGCTGGGCGACCTGCTCTACCACGGCCCGCGCAACGACCTGCCGCGCGACTACGTCCCCAAGCGTGTGATTCCGCTGCTCAACGCCCTGGCCGACCGCATTATCGCGGTGCGCGGCAACTGCGACGCCGAGGTCGACCAGATGGTCCTCGACTTCCCCGTCATGGCCGACTACGCCACGCTGTTCGACGAGACCGGCCGCGAGCTTTTCCTGACGCACGGCCACGTCTTTGGCGCTGGCATGCATAACAGCGTCGACCACGCACCCGCGCTGCCCGAGGGTTCCGCGCTCGTCTACGGTCACACGCACGTCAAGGTCAACGAGGAAAGCGCCGCGCACCCGGGTCTGTGGCTCTTCAACCCCGGCAGCGTGAGCATCCCCAAGGACGGCTCGCACAGCTACGGCATCTACGAGGGCGGCACGTTCCGCCACGTGGTCATGGAGGAGGACTAACCATGGCCGAGCATATGGCTCAGCAAAATGCCGAGGGTTCGCGCGACCTGTCCACGCTGGTAGACGCGTCGGCCGAGCTGCAGCATCTGGTACAGACCATCTGGCGCCTGCGTCAGCCCGATGGCTGCCCGTGGGACCGCGAACAGACGCATCAGAGCATTGGCAAGAACATGATCGAGGAAGCCTACGAGGCGCTCGATTGCATCGAGACCGACGACGCGGCGCATCTGCGCGAGGAGCTCGGCGACGTGCTCATGCAGGTAGTGTTGCATGCGCAGATCGCGGCGGACGCCGGTGAGTTTACGCTGGCCGATGTGGCGCGCGATATCGACGCCAAGCTCATCCGTCGTCACCCGCACGTGTTTGGCGATGTGGATGCCGATAACTCTGACGAGGTGCTCAAGATTTGGGACGAGGTCAAGCTTGCCGAGAAGGCCGCCAAGGACAAGGCCGTGGCGGCAGGCGAGGCCGCGCCCGAGGGCCTGCTCGACGGCGTGCCCACGCACCTGCCGGCGCTGATGCAGGCGCAGAAGGTGTCGCGCAAGGCGGCTACCGTAGGCTTTGAGTGGGAGACGGTCCAGGACGTGTGGGACGAGGTAGCTGAGGAGCGTGCCGAGTTTGAGGCCGAGGCTCCCGGAACGCCCGAGCGCGAAATGGAGTTTGGTGATCTGCTCTTTGCCCTGGTCAACGTCGCGCGCAAGGAGGGCATCGACGCCGAGAGCGCCCTGCGCGCGAGCACGGCCAAGTTTCGCCGTCGCTGGGCTGCGATGGAGCAGATGGCGGCCGATGCCTACGTAGATCTTGCCGAGCTTTCGACCCATGGCCTCAACGACCTGTGGGACGCAGCAAAGGCAGGGGAGTAATACCGCGGGAGCGACGGGACAGACTTGTCCCATCGCTCCCATTATTTTTAAAAAAGATTGTATCGCTTGGCTAACTTAGGGCATAATGCAAAAAGTGCGACAAGGCTAACTTATGAACCTTCGCGCCGCTGCAGCGTGTAAGCCGCGTCGCCAAGCATTCAACCCGTTTCCAAGTGAGAGGGAGACAACATGAGCGATATTTTGGATGTCTACGGTCGCGAGGTGCTCGACAGCCGCGGCAACCCCACCGTCGAAGTCGAGGTCGTGCTCGAGGACGGCAGCTTCGGCCGCGCGATGGTGCCTTCGGGCGCTTCGACCGGCGCCTTTGAGGCATGTGAGCTGCGCGACGGCGACAAGGGCCGCTATCTGGGCAAGGGTGTCTCGCAGGCCGTCGAGCACGTCAACAACGAGTGTGCCGATGCCGTCGTGGGCCTCGACGCCTTCGATCAGCGCGCCGTCGATGCCGCGCTAATCGCCGCCGACGGTACGCCCAACAAAACCAAGCTCGGCGCCAACGCCATTCTGGGCGTGTCGCTGGCCGTTGCCCGCGCCGCAGCCGAGTCGGCGGGCCTGTCGCTGTACCAGTACCTGGGCGGCGTCAACGCTCACCTGCTGCCCACGCCCATGATGAACATCCTCAACGGTGGCGTGCATGCCGACAACAACGTCGACTTCCAGGAGTTCATGATCATGCCGGTGGGCGCCCCGAGCTTTGCCGAGGGCCTGCGCTGGTGCGCCGAGGTCTACCATACCCTCAAGGGCGTGCTGCACGAGGCCGGCCTGGGCGGCGGCGTGGGCGACGAGGGCGGTTTCGCGCCCAACCTCAAGACCAACGCCGAGCCATTCGAGTACATCACCAAGGCCGTCGAGAAGGCCGGCTTTAAGCCCGGTGTCGACTTCATGTACGCAATGGATCCGGCGTCCACCGAGTTCTACAACGCCGAGACCGGTATGTACGAGCTCAAGGGCGAGGGCGTTGAGTACACGAGCGCCCAGATGGTCGATTACTGGGAGAAGCTCGTTGACACCTATCCTATCATCTCCATCGAGGACGGCATGGCCGAGGAGGATTGGGACGGCTGGGTTGAGCTCACCCGTCGCATTGGCAACAAGGTGCAGCTGGTGGGCGACGACCTGTTCGTCACCAACACCGAGCGCCTCAAGAAGGGCATCGAGCTGGGCGCCGCCAACGCGATCCTGGTCAAGGTCAACCAGATCGGCACGCTCACCGAGTCGCTCGAGGCCATCGAAACCGCCAAGGAGGCCGGCTATGCCTGCATCGTGAGTCACCGCTCCGGCGAGACCGAGGACTCCACCATCGCCGACCTGGTCGTGGGTGTTAACGCCGGCCAGATCAAGTCGGGCGCCCCGTGCCGCAGCGACCGTATTGCCAAATACAACCAGCTCATCCGCATCGAGGACGAGCTCGAGGGCAGCGCGCGCTACGCCGGCAAGGCCGCGTTCTACAACATTCGCTAGGCAAGCGGCGTGTGCGGGAGTGGGGCTGACTCGGATTCGCCTCGCTCCCGTTGGGCACTGTTGAGCACCATTGGGCGCTGGGCCGTATGGCTCAGCGCCTTTTTTATGTCGAGCAAAGGCTGGCGTAGGCGGTGCGGGCGCTCGTGCTATAACTAAAAGACTTAGCGCAAACAAACCTCAACCGCACAAGGCGCACATGGATCAGATTTACGACAACAGGTACTATTCCGCCGGTTCGCGTGAGCCGTCACCTCGCCGTGCGCGCACGGTGCAGCTCGGCGGGTCCGATTACGCCGGTGCCGACCGCTCCATGCAGCGATCGACAAGCGCCTCACACTCCCGTGCTCAAATGAATACGCCGACGGACCGTCCGCCACGTTCGGTGCGCCCGCCGCATTCGGAGCATGCTCAGCGTTCCTCGGCTCAAACGCATGAAAAGCCGAGTAGGCCCTCGAACCGTCTTTCGGGCTCGGACTTCATGCATTACGCCAACGATAACGCGGTGGTCAAGGCAATTTACGACTTTACCCACGGTCCCCAGCGAGGACTATTCATTGGCATCGTCGTTGCCCTGGTGCTCGTGAGCCTGTACTTTCCCGTGCGCGACCTTTACGTTGCCAAACGCTCGAGCGATATCTTGGCCAAGCAGGTCGAGATTCGCCAGCAATACAATGATGAGCTGCAAAAAAGCGTCGACAAGCTGCTCTCGGAGGAGGGTATCAAGGACGCGGCATCCGAGGATCTGGGCCTGGTGATGCCCGGCGAGAAGAGGATTGAAGTGCAGGGCCTGGACGACGATTCGGATTCGTCTTCGAGCAAGAATTCGTCGAACGCCAAGAAGGCCAGCGAAGTTGCCAAGGAAATCGAAGAAGTCGGTAAGGACGCGCCGTGGTACATCCAGGCGCTCGACATGCTGTTTGGGTTTAACGGTGTCGAGGGCCAGACGGTCGTGTCCAACGGCAAATAGCGCCCGGAGGGGAGCCGGCAATGGCAGATTGCAAACGATATAAGGTGGCGGCGATCGATCTGGGAACGGTGTCGTCGCGACTGGTGTTGGCCCAGGTCGAGGGCGGGGCGATCGTGGAATCGTCCAAGCATACCGAGATTACCGACCTGGGCGAGGGTGTGGACGCGACGGGTCGCTTTTGCGAGGCGGCCGTTGAGCGCGTGCTCTCTGCGTGCCGAATGTTTGTGGATGAGGCGCGCACCTTTGGGGTCGCGTGCGTCTGCACCACCTGCACGAGTGCTGCGCGCGATGCGTCCAACGCCGCGCTGCTGCTGGACGGCCTGCGCGGGCTGGGGCTCGAACCGCAGGTGATTCCGGGCGAGGTCGAGGCACGCCTGACGTTTTTTGGCGTGGCGCACGACTTTGCCGGCGAGCGCATCATTGTTGCCGATTCGGGTGGCGGATCCACGGAGCTCGCGACGGGCGTCTATGCGCCGGAGCGCGGCGTCTTTGCACTGGAGGGAACGCGCTCGCTGGACATCGGTTGTCGCCGCGTGACCGAGCGGTTTTTCTCGGCGCTGCCGCCTGCAGACGGCGAGCTTGCTGCCGCTGCCACGTGGGCAGGCGAGCAGTTTACGGGCTACTTTAAGAGCTTGCCTGTCGATTTTGAGCGTGCCGAGCGCCTGGTCGCAGTGGGCGGCACGGTGACTACGCTGGTGGCTCTGGTCCACGAGCTGGAACCGTACGATTCGAGATTTGTGCACCTACGCGAGCTGTCGCTGGAGCAGGTCTCGGCCGCTATCGAGCGCATGTCTGTGTTGGACGTGGACGGCATCGCCGCGCTACCGGGTGTACAGCCCAAACGCGCGGGCGTGATCTTGGCTGGCGCCGTGGTGATCCGCGAGCTCATGCGTGCCGGCGGCTACAAGACACTCACCGTAAGCGAGAACAGCCTACTCGCCGGCATGGCCGCCACCATCAACGAGACCCTCGACGGCGCCATCCCCACCATCGACTGGACCCCGAGCCTGAGCGCCCTTTAACCATCCTTCTCTGAGTTGCGGTGAAATAGTTCCTAAATAAGCTGGTAAACGGTATAAACAGGGTCTATTCCACCGTAACTTAGAGCCTCACCGGCGTCCAAAAGAAACGGGTCCGCATCCCTGGGGGACACGGGCCCGTAAACAATACATGGTAGGGGCGGTGGGACGTCCGCGTATTTGCTGCGCAAATCCGCACCGGCTTCGGCCGCCTGCCGGCGCCCTCGCCGGCTCGCTGCGGACGCTGCGCGTCCGCTTGACGCTCGCCCCCTCGCGGGTTCGAGTCCCACCGGCGTCCAAAAGAAACGAGCCCGCATCCCTGGGGGACACGGGCTCGTAAACAATACGTGGTAGGGGCGGTGGGACTCGAACCCACAATCCTTGCGGCGAGAGATTTTAAGTCTCCTGCGTATGCCAATTCCGCCACGCCCCCGTGAGACTAGAAGTCTAGCACAAGCCGCCCGTTACGCGTTGACGGCCATCGAGTGCCGGCCCGACTTTTCCAGGTACTCGGCAAACTTGGCCTCGTCGCCTTTGTTCTTGTACTGTAGGGCCAACAGGTACTCCAAGCGGCAACCCTTAACCTTATCGTCGCCGGCCTCCTCGAGCATGCGCTCCAGCTCGGGAATATCGTTGTGGCGCTTGAGGATCATCGTGTCGTACATCAGTTGGCATTCGTGCGCGACTGCCTCGGCCTGGCCGCCCTCAAAGCCTTTGATCTCGTGCAGCAGCTCCTTGGACTTTTTGCGGTTCTCCTGACCAACGTAGTAGTTAAAAGCTTTGATCACCAGGTCGACGCGCTGCATTTTGGGCAGGTTGAGTCCCAGCAGCAAATCGAACATTTCGTCGGCGCGCTTGTGGTCCTCGCGCAGCAGATAGGAGTTCAGGCGCAGGTAGTCGCGGTTGTAGCGCGGGTACAGCATGCTGGTGAGCTTACTGTCGAGCAAGCGATCGAACTCGTCCCACTGCTTAGCGGCCATAAGCTGCTGCAGGCGTTTAAACGTGGTGCGTTTTTTGACGCTAAAGAACACCGACACGGCGATACAAATAATGACGACGGCGGTCCAGAGTGTGCGGGAATCGGGCATATTGAGCTCCTCGGTCGCTCGTAAAACAAGCGGTATGACAATGCGTGCTAGATGTATTATACGCAGCGTGCAAGCAAACTGGCACAAAAGCGCATCGAGGCCGAGCGCCATCGCTCGCTGCGGTACACTTACCTAAAGTAAACCATGAAGGGAGACATTACCTATGAAGAAGATCGTTTTGGCTTGCGGTGCTGGCGCTGCTACTTCCACGCTCGTTGCCCAGAAGGTCGCCACCATGCTCGACGCTAACGGTTACGCCGACAAGTACGAGATCGTGCAGTGCGCCATCTCCGAGGCCAAGGACTACTGCGACGAGGGCGCCGACCTGCTGATCGCCACCACCGTTGCCCCCGAGGGCCTCACCTGCCCGTACGTGAGCGGCGTGCCCTTCATGACCGGCATGAACCGCGTCGCTGCCGAGAAGGCCGTTCTCGACGTCATGGCTCAGTAGGCGCTGCCTGTATGAATGAGCAGAACGCCAATCCGGTCGAGCTCTTTGGCATGCACGTTGCCCATGTGGGCATTAACGCCGCCGACCCGGCAGACGCCCTGGAGATCGCGGAGCTGTTCTCGACGATGATGGGCCTGCCCGTCATCGAGACCCCGGTTTCGTACTTCAATGATTCGCTGGTCGAGATCATGAAGCAGAACGGTCGTGGCGCCAAGGGCCACATCGGCTTTGCCGTCAACGACATCGATGCGGCCGAGAGGTGGTTTGCCGAGCGCGGGCTCGAGGTTAACGAGGAGTCGCGCGTGCTGCTGCCCGACGGCGGCACCAAGCTCGTGTACTTTAAGCGCGAGTTCGCCGGCTTCGCCGTGCACCTGTGCCGCGAGTAGCGCACAAGCTGCTATAACTAGCAAAAAGGGATGGGGCCGCATGGCCCTATCCCTTTTTTATGCCGAGGGCCTGCCGCCGCGCGGGTGCCCCTACCGCGGCAGGCGAATCGTAAAGCGGCTGCCGACGCCCTCGACCGAGGTCACGCCGATGACGCCGCCGTGGCTATCGACGATCCACTTGGCGATGGCGAGCCCCAGGCCCGAGCCCTGTGCGCCGGCATCGCGCGCGTTGTCAGCGCGGTAGAACCGCTCAAACGCGTGAGCTGCGGATTCCTGGTTCATGCCGATGCCCTCGTCCTCAACACTTATGTCGATCGCGCCCGTGTCCGCATCGGGCGTTATGCCAAATGTGACGGTCGTTCCCGCATCCGAGTACTTGGCGGCATTTTGCACGATCACGCGCAGAGCTTGCTTCACGAGCGCGACATCGACGGACGCGTCGCAGCGCGGGTCGCTGGCAAATGCGGCGTCAAAAGCCAGCCGATACGTGTGTCCGGCATCGATCATCTGCGATTCTTCGCATACCTCTCCGACGAGCGCTGCCAGATTGGTGTCCACACGATGCAGTGCGGTGCGGCCGGCATCGCCGCGTGCCAAAAACAGCAGTTGTTCCACGAGCTCCTGCATGTGCTCGCTTTCGGCCTTGAGCGAGGCGATGGACTCCGCCAGCACGGCTGGGTCGTCCTTGCCCCAGCGGTCGAGCATGTTTACGTAGCCCTGAATCACCGCGATGGGTGTGCGCAGTTCGTGACTCGCGTCGTTGACAAAGCGCATCTGCTGCAGCTTGGCCTCTTGCATCTGACGCAGCAGACGGTTGAGTGCGACCTCGATGCTCGCCAAGTCGGCGTCGCCAGTTGTGACGCTCGGCGAGTCGACGCTTGCGCGCTCGATAGCCTGCTCCAGCGTTTCCATCTTGCCGCCGGAGAGCTGCATGCGACCGAGTTCGTCTACGCGTAGGGCCAGGTCGTTGAGCGGTGCCATGGTGCGGCGTACGCGTCGGGCGCCGCCGAGCATGTTGAGCACGCTGATGACCTGCCAACCTACAACGACAAGGTAGAGAGGCCATAGCGTGACGAGGTCCTGCGCGAGGGGGAAGGTCTTGGTGGTACGCGCAAGCTCGACAGTATAGGTGAGCGTTGTCAGGTCCCAGCCGCGCGCGGGCGTCAGTGACATGCCGTGAACGGCGGCGCCGGGAATCCATCCTGCGGTAAACGTGCCGTCGGGCAGCGTCTGGTTGTATTCATAGACGAGGATCGCCGCCGCAATCGCCACCAGCAACAGATCGAGCCAGACGTAGCTCATCAGGCGGCGCCACATATAGCTCCAGTTGATGGCGCGGGCGATGGAAGTGACGCGCTTGATCTCGGCGTTACGCGCGACAGACATAGCCCACCCCGCGCACGGTTTGGATGATGCGGGCACCGCCAGCGTCCTCGATCTTGGCGCGCAGGTGCGCGATGTGCACATCGACGTTGTTGGTATCGCCCACGTAGTCGTAGCCCAGCGCCTCGTGCGCGATGCGCTCGCGCGTGAGCACGGTGCCGGTATGCGTCATAAGCAGGGCGAGAACGTCGAACTCGCGGGCCGTGAGCGCGATGGGCGAGCCGCCGACTGTGACCTCGCGGCGGTCGGGGTCGAGCGCAACCGAGCCCACGGCGAGCGCGGCGGGGGAGGGCGCGACGGAAGCCTGGGTCGAGTCGCTGACCGGGGGCATCGCGACGGCGCCGGCACCCGCGCCTCTCGCCATGCCCGCCCCGGCGCCGCCAACGCCCGAAGCCGTCCGCACGGCCTCCGAGCGCTTCAGCGCAACGCGGATCCGTGCGAACAGCTCTTCGATCGCAAACGGCTTGGTCAGGTAATCGTCGGCGCCGGCATCGAGCCCAGCAACCTTGTCCATCACGGCATCGCGCGCGGTGACCATGATCACCGGCACATCCTTGTGCTTGCGGACGCGCCGCAGGACCTCCATGCCGTTGAGCTGCGGCAACAGCACGTCGAGCAGAACCAAGTCGTAGTCGCGCTCCAGCGCCAGGTTCACGGCGGTGCGGCCGTCGGCGGCGTGCTCCACTTGGTAGCCCTCGTGCTCCAGCTCGAGCGTCACAAAGCGGGCGATTTTCTCCTCGTCCTCTACGATCAGGATTCGTGCCATACGTGCCCCCATCTGCGATTACTTGTCGTCGTTCAGATTCTGCTTGATGCCGTCCGCGGCGTCGGCGGCGTGATCCATCAGGTTGTTGATACTGCCGGGCACGTCGCCGTCGCTATCGATGCGGTAGCGCATGCCAAAGAACAGGCCAAGCAGCATCAGCCATATCGTGGCGCCCCAGGCAAATAGGGCGACGATGGGGATGAGGATGGGAATGTTGAGGATGATGGCGTCGCGGCGCGTGGCGACAAACTTGGTGTCCAGGCTCAGGCGGAAGAGCTTTTTGAGGTACTCCCACACGCTGTCCATCTTCTTGGAGAAGTCGGTCTTTTCGCTCGACTTTTCGTAGGCGGCCTGCGCAGCGACCATCTCGGCCGAGGGCTTATCGACCGGCTCGGACTCGGTGGCGGCGTGCGCCGACGTGGTCTGGGTCTTGCCCTGCGAGTCGAGCCAAATGATGGCGTCCAGAACGTTGCCGTCGGCGGCGTCGAGCGCGGCTTTGGCGTCGGTGTAGCTCACGTTGCACTTGGTGCGGATGGTTTCAACTTTTTCGAGGTCGTCCATGACCTGTCCTTTCGTTCGATGGGCGCGACGCCGGGCGATCTGCCCGGGCGCGAGTGTTGCGTTCGGCGGCCTGCGTTGCGCGGCGCCGCCCCGCCCTTGGTCGAACTCTATAGTGCAGGTTATAGATTAAGCGATTCTTGAGCCAAGATTAACGTTGGATGAGTTTTTGGGTAGCGGTGGGAAAAGTATTAGACCTCGATAGCGGGGGATGTGGTGCCGGTGCAAAACGGCGTCAAAGGTTGGTCGAGCAGGCGGTTTCTCCATTGATGTCCGCACGACATGTGACACTTACCCTGCCGCCCCGCTCTGCCGCGGCGGCATGCGTCTGAACAACGACCCTCTAAGGAGTTCGATACCGATGAGTGACAACGCAAAGCATCTCGCAAAGAAGTGCGTTAAGGACGCGGGGCCGTGCCTCGCGCTGTGCCTTGCCGGCGCAACGGTCGCGCTGCTGGCTGTTCTGGGGCCGTTTGATGTGCTCCGAAGTGCCAGTTCTCTGCATGTTTGCATGGCTCTTGCCGGCGCCATGATGACCGGCGGCGTGCTCGATCTGATCTTTTGGGTGTTTGACCCGTTTGGATGGAAGAGCGAGGGGTAGGTCCCAAAGGATGGAAGGGCTGGAACGGTTGACTTAGTGATCGTGCAGAATGTGGGCTAGCGACTTACAGGGAAGTGGTGATCCGATGACGGTCTATGTGACGGGCGATATTCACGGCGGCGTCGACATGCAAAAGCTTCGCGACTGGGATCTTGGGGATGGTCTGACAAGTGACGACTATCTCATCATCGCGGGCGACTTTGGCTTTCCGTGGGATTTCTCTGCCGAGGAATGTGCCGACATCGCCTGGCTGGAGTCGCGCCCCTATACCGTGCTGTTTGTCGACGGCAACCACGAGCGTTTCGATCACTGGTCGGAGCGCCCCATGGAGCTGTGGCACGGCGGCCTGACGCAGCGTCTGTCGGACACCTCGCCCATCCGACGCCTGACGCGCGGTGAGGTTTTTGAGCTCGACGGCTCAACGATCTTTACCATGGGCGGCGCCACGAGCGTGGACAAGGAATATCGCATTCCGTATTCCAGCTGGTGGCCGCAAGAGCTTCCGGACGAGCGCAACTTTGAGGAGGCGCGGGCAAAGCTCGACAGCGTGGGCTGGAAGGTCGACTACGTGATCACCCACACCTGCTCTACGCGCATGCTTTCGCCCACGCTTTATCCGGCACCCGGCTGGAATTGCCCCACGGTTGATCGACTTACGGCATTTTTCGATGAGCTGGAAGATCGCATAGACTACAAACGCTGGTACTACGGGCATTTTCATCGTGACGCCAACCCAGCCGAGTGCCACACCGTGCTCTACGACCGTATTGTCCGCCTGGGCGACGAACTCCAGCCCTGGGATGTCGCGTAGGGGCGGGGTGGCTGGCTACTCGACCGTTACAGTGATGTTTTCCCGATGCGTACGGATAACATCCCAGCTAAAGTGCTCGACCAGCTGCTCGGCAGAGCGCGGTGTGGCGTCCGGCGCGATGCCTGTTTGCCCGGCGAGCCAGCCCAGTAGTGCCTCGGGCGCGCCAAAGCGGGTGCGGAGCTCGCCCAGGTCCAGATCGCGATCGCGCTTGGAAAGGCGGCGCCCGTCCGGCGACATGAGCAGCGGAATGTGCGCGTAGCGCGGTGTGGGCAGTCCCAGCAGATGCTGCAGGTAGATTTGGCGCGGCGTGGAGCCCAGCAGATCGCATCCGCGCACGACCTCGGTGACGCCCATGGCAGCGTCGTCGACCACCACGGCTAGCTGGTAGGCAAAAACGCCGTCGCTGCGGCGCACCAAAAAGTCGCCGCATTCGGTGGCGAGTGCTTCGCATTGGGCTCCATACGTGCGGTCCACGAATTCGATCACATCGTTTGCGAGGTCGTCGACGGCGGGTACGCGCAGGCGCGTGGCCGGAGCGCGCAGAGTGCTGCGGCGGGCAACCTCCTCGGCAGAAAGGTCTCGGCAGGCGCCGCGGTAGATGGGCGTGCCGTCGCTCGCGTGCGGCGCGCTCGCGGCGTGGAGTTCGGCACGCGTGCAAAAACAGGGATAGGTGAGGCCGGCGTCTTGCAGCTGACGCAGGGCGTCCTCGTACAGATCCAGGCGATCGTGCTGGTAGTAGGGGCCTTCGTCCCACTCCAGTCCCAGCCAGGCCAGGTCGTCAATCAATTGAGTGGCAAGTTCCGGGCGCTTGCAGCGATCGTCCAGGTCCTCGATGCGCAGCACGATGCTGCCGCCTTGGCTGCGGGCCGAAAGCCACGAGCACAAGCAGCTGAACACGTTGCCCAAGTGCATGCGGCCCGAGGGCGACGGGGCAAAGCGGCCCACGACGGGGGTGGGCGCTGCCGTTGCTGGTGCGTCCGCGGCGTGTGTTGCTATGTTGCGTGCGTTGATATCCATGCGGACGAGTATAGCGCGGGGCTTGGCAGGGAAGGCGTTGCTGCGCTCACAAGTTGGCGGCGGTGCGCATTGCGCACGGTGGGTTTGCGGCTCAAGGTCTCGATCGCTGCGTACCGACTTAGCCTCACAAACGACAGAAACCCCGGCAGCTCTTCGCAACTGCCGGGGTTTCCGCGGAAAAGGGGGACATGATCCTCGAGCGAACGGCAAAGGGGCAAACCGTTTTCGCTCAACTGCTTTATGCCCCTCGGCTGGCGGCTCAATCAGCGCGTACCGCACCCACACAAAGCCGCTACACCTGTGACAGAGCTGTGAAGTGGTATCTATTGCTGGCGCAGGCCATGCCAAGGAGTGTCCCAGATTGCCGGCAGACAAGGAACGTCCCCAGGTGCCGGCCGCGGGCGTGACTTTCGTCCCGTTTGATACTCCGCTGGCCTAGATGTTCGTCATGTGCGCCCGTAAACGTGGGACAATGGCGTTGCTGGTATCACAGACAAAGGATGTGTCTATGAACGCCCCCGTTGCCAAAACCTGTCGGCAGCGCCGCCCGTTTGCGCGATTTGCTTCCGTCTGCGCACTCGTCGCGCTTGCATTGCTGCTACTGCCCGCCGTTGCACGTGCCGACGGGTATTCTATGACCCAAACCTACATCGGCGCCACGGTCGAGGCCGATGGATCGCTGACCGTTGTCGAGGGACGCCAGTTTGATTTCGACGACGACATCAACGGCGTGTTTTGGGAGATCAATACGGGTACCAACCAGCAGGGCGGCACGGCGGGCGTCGATGTGCTGAGTGTCGAGGAAGAGGACACCGCGTTTAACAAAGTCGATAGTGCGAACAAGGGCGACTCTGGCGTCTATACGGTCGAGCAGGCCGGTGACGGCGTAAGGATTAAGGTGTTCAGCCCTCACGAGAGCGGCGACAGCGCGATCTATTACGTGAGCTACACCATGACCGGTGCGGTCATGAACTGGGCCGATACCGCCGAGCTCTACTGGAAGTTCGTGGGTGACGGCTGGTCTGCGGATTCCGATGACGTCGAGATGGAAGTGCGCTTCGCAAATGCCGCTGCCGGGACGGCGGCCGTCAAAGGCGATAACTTCCGCGCATGGGGCCACGGTCCGCTGACGGGCGACGTGTCGCTCGATGAGGACGAGCCCATGGTCACCTATACCATTCCCTGCGTGCATCAAGGCGAATTCGCCGAGGCACGCATCGCCTTCCCCAGCGACTGGGTGCCGCAGCTTGCCGCCGCGGGCGAAGAGCGCATGTCAACGATCCTGAGTGAAGAGAAGGAATGGGCCGACGAAGCTAACGCCCGCCGCGCTCACGCTCGCATGATTGCCAATGCACTTGCCGTGCTAAGTGTTGTTGCGGCGGTGGCCTTTACCGGCACAATCGTTATGCTCAAGCTGCGCAAGCGCAAGCCCAAGCCGCTTTTCCAGGACGAATATTTCCGCGATGTGCCTTCGGCCGACCATCCCGCCGTGCTTTCGGCCCTCATGAGCTGGAACGAGGTGCCCGATCAGGCATATATCGCCACGCTCATGAAGCTCACTGACGACCGTGTGATCAAGCTGGAGCAGGCGACCGTGACCAAGGCCAAGAAGGGTCTGTTGGGGCGTGAAAAAGAAGAGCAGACGTATCGCGTGACGGTGAGTGATGCGGGCTGGAAGTCGGCCAAGGGCATTGACCACATGGTGCTCAAGGTCTTCTTTGCCGGTGCTAAGCCTGACGAGAACGGTGACCGTTCGCGCACGTTCGACGAGCTGCAGCACTACGTCAAGCAGCACGCTACACCCGTGGGTGATAAGCTCGAGGACTATCAGAACACCGTTAAGGGCAAGCTGGCCGATAGCGAGTACGTTGCCTCGGACGGCATTGTTGCAATGGTGTTTTGCCTGGTTCTTGGTATCCTGATTGCCTTTGTTCCCGTGGGATCCATCTTCTTTACCGATGGCGCACAGGCGAACATTACCGCCGCGGTTATCTCGGTGCCGATTGTGCTGGTGGGTATCGGCGTGGGCCTTACGTTCCGCCGCTTTACGCCGGAGGGCGCCGAGGTGGCGGCTCGCTGCAAGGCACTTAAGCATTGGCTCGAGGACTTCACGCGTCTAAAGGAAGCCGTCCCCGGCGATCTGGTGCTGTGGAACAAGCTGCTGGTGATGGGCGTGGCGCTGGGTGTTTCCAAAGAAGTGCTGCGTCAGCTTGCCGAGGCCGTGCCGCCCGAGGTGCGCGAGGCCGACGGCTTCTATGACAATTATCCCTGCTACTGGTGGTACTACCATCATTACGGTATCGAGTCTCCGCTCGATTCGTTCGATGACGTGTATCACGAGAGCATCCGTGAGCTGGCGTCGAGCTCCGACAGCTCGGGCGGCGGCGGAGGCGGCGGCTTCTCGGGCGGCGGAGGCGGCGGCGTCGGCGGAGGCGGCGGCGGAACGTTCTAACGGTCGTAAATTATGGGATGGGCTTTTCTCGACAGCCGTCGGGGAAAGCCCATCCCCTTTTTACGCGCTATCTACGAAGACTGTCCCCAGCGACTAGTCATTTAAGAACGTTCCCAACAACTAGGTGCGGTTGCTGCCAAGGAGTGTCCCGGGGTGCCGGCACAGACGATATGAGCAGGACATAAAAACATTGAGAGCCCCTGCTGC
>CATWSG010000027.1 GCA_958353395.1 uncultured Collinsella sp. | reverse complement strand
GCCGTACGCTTGAACTGAGAAGGGGGAGGCCTCGCGGCCTCCCCCTTTTTGCGTTTACGGGCTTTTGTCTCACATAGTAGCTGTGTTTTATAACCCTCGTTTGTCGCATCTTCTGCGAACGGGCTACAATAACTTAGTCTGTGCGATATGGAGGTGAACATGGCTGAAGCTGGTATCGGCGTTGATATCGTCGAGATTTCCCGCATGAAATCAATTCTTGAAAAGACGCCGTCGTTTGCTCGGCGTGTGTTTACCGAAGAAGAGCGTGCGTATTGCGATGCATCATCGCGTCCCGCTGCTCACTATGCGAGCCGCTTTGCTTCGCGCGAGGCGGTGCTTAAAGCTCTTGGCACGGGTTTTAGTCAAGGCGTGGGCCGCAAGGATGTTTCGGTAACGCGTGATAAACTCGGCAAACCGAAGGCACTGCTTTCGGGCCGTGCACTCGAGATCGCTCAAGAGCTGGGTGTTGTTGAGGTTGCTCTTTCCATTACGCTTACAGGAGATTTAGCCGTTGCGAATGCTATCGCGATTACCGAGGATGCTCGGCCTAAGCCAAAAGATGAAAAGGTGAGCACCAAGAAACGCGTAGCGCAGACATTTAAAGAGGCTCGCTCTGTTTTAGATGAGCTTGAGCAGCTGCAGAATTCAGCATTGACGGAGCACCTGGGCGATGCTTCGCAAGATACGCTAGGAGCATAGATGAAACCGGTTTTGAGTACCGAAGAAGTCGTTCGTCTCGAAGATATCATCGAACGCGAAGGGACTTCGAAGGCCGAGCTTATGGAGCTAGCGGGTGAGTTTGCCGCCAACGAGGTCTTGAAGCTCAATCCCGATCGGGTTCTCGTTCTGGTCGGTTTTGGTAATAATGGCGGCGACGGTTGGGTTGCCGCCGATATCCTGAGCCATAAGGGTGTGGACGTGGATATCGTTTCTCCGGTTGAGCCGGATGAGATTCCTGCTGCTCTGGCACGTCATGTTGCTCGTCGTACTGCCGGCCGCGATGTGCACGTTTGCGTTGGCCCCTCGCGTGACGAACTCGAGGTTTTGATCGATAAGGCCGATGTTGTTGTCGATGCCATTTTTGGTACCGGTTTCCACGGGAATCTGCGTGCGCCGTTCTCCATCTGGATTCCTACGGTCAATGAATGCGCCGATTGTGTCGTATCCATTGATGTCCCCTCGGGCCTGAATGCCGAGACGGGCGTTGTTGATGACGACTGCATTCGTGCTGAGCATACGGTGACGATGATTGCGCCCAAGATTGGTCTGTATAGCGCTGATGGCCCTGAGTATGCTGGCGATTTGATCTGCGGCAATCTTTACGACCGTCTTGACGAGGTCATCGATGATGTCGACCACGCCGCCGAGATTGTCGAGCCCGGCGACTTAGTTGATTACTTTGCTCCACTACCTACGAATATCGATAAGTATTCCCGTGGCTCTGTGCTTATTGTCGCCGGATCTGCGCAATATCCTGGTGCTGCCATTATGGCGGCCAAGTCTGCAGCTCGCGCGGGTGCTGGTTACGTGGCGGTCGCGGCTCCTGACGCCTGCGCTAATCTTATTCGCATTGCACTTCCTTCGATTCCCGTCTTTGCTATTCCGTCTGATTCCCGCGGCTCCTTTGGCGCCGCTGCGCGCATGACTGTGTGCGAGATTGCAAAGAAGTACAGCTGTGTACTGTGCGGTCCCGGTATGACGACATCTGCCGGCGCTATGCAGGTGGTTTCGGGCTTGCTCGAGCTTGATGTGCCGCTTATCTTGGACGCCGATGCACTCAACTGCCTTGCTAAGATTGCCATTGACGGTATTGATAGTAATCCCGAGATGTATCGTCGCGAGCAGCCGTTGGTTATGACGCCGCACTATCGTGAACTTTCGCGTCTGGTTGCCGGTGACGAGGTGAACGACCTTGGTACTGCGATTGCAGCCGCGCAGAAGGTTGTCTGGGCTGCAGGCTCTGACAATCTGGTGGTCATTGCCAAGGGGCCGACGACGGCTATCTGTGGCGTTGAGCGTGTGCTGCTGCCGCTCTCGGGTCCGGCTTCTCTGGCAACTGCCGGTTCGGGTGATGTTCTCGCGGGTATTTTGGCCGGCACGCTTGCCACCATGCGCGACGAGATGGATCGTTGGGAGTTGCTGTATTCGTACGCCGTCGCACTTCACAGCTACGCCGGTTTTGCCGCGGCGACGGAGTATGGTGAGAAGAGCGTCATCGCGACCGATCTTATCGACTTGATCGGTCCGGCCATGGAACTGGCGGCAAAGGATGCGCTCGAAGATCTGGGAATCATGGACGAAGGGTCGGATGACTAATCATGAATAAAGCCGATTTGACGCGCTGGTCCTGGGTCGAGATCGACCGCGGGGCGCTCCGTCGCAACACGAGGGCCTATAAGAACTTGCTGAATCCACGTCAGCGCCTGTGCTGCGTGGTCAAGGCCGATGCTTATGGTCATGGAGCTGTTGAGTGCGCCAAGATCATGTATTCGGCCGGTGCCGACATGTTTGCCGTGGCGACGGTTAACGAGGGCGTTGAGCTCCGACAGGGCGGGATTACGAAACCCATCCTCATCCTAAGCGAGCCGCCTATCGAGGCCATTCCGACGTTGCTCGAGTTTGATATCATGCCTTCGGTCTATACGTCTGACTTTGCTCTTGCGTATGGCGAATGTGCCGTCGCGGCGGGCAAAGTGGGCAAGTATCATCTCGCCATCGAGACGGGCATGAATCGTATCGGCGTTCACTACACGCAGGTGCTCGACTTTGTCCGCGGTATAAATTTCCATCGCGGTATTCAGTGCGACGGCGTATTTACGCACTTCGCCACGGCCGATGAACCTTCGGGCTGGGACTACAAGCTGCAGTGTCAGCGCTTTACCGAGGCCGTTCAGGCCATTAAGGATGCGGGTTTTGAGTGCGGTATCGTGCACTGCGCCAACACGCCGTCCTCGATGCTCGACCCCTCGATGCATTTTGATATGATCCGCGCCGGCGTTGGCTTGTATGGCATGCAGCCGTGCGAGCTGAGTGGCCGCGTGATGCAGCTTGATCCCGTTATGAGCGTCCATGCGCGTGTGACGCGCGTGGCACACCCTGCGATGGGTGAGGGCGTGGGCTACGGTTTTACCTACCGCGTACCGCGTACGCGCGTTCAGATCTGCACGCTGCCGATCGGTTATGCCGATGGCCTATCGCGTACGCTTTCCAATCGTATGGATGTGCTGTATCGCGGCGAGCGTGTGCATCAGGTTGGCAATATCTGCATGGACCAGTTTATGGTCGCCATTCAGTCCAACCCGGCACACGAGATTCCCGAGGCCGAGTATGGTGACGAGATGATCATTGTCGGCCGCGATGGCGATGCCGAGATCACTATGGACGAGATGGCCCGACTGCGCGGAACGATTAACTACGAGGTCGCCTGCGGCTTTGGCATGCGTCTCGACAAGGTCTACGTGTAGGAGCCGCTATGGGCGTCATGCACATCCCCGGCCATACCCATCAGGCACCACGTGAGGTCGCACTCGAGGAAATTGAGGCCGTTCTGGGCGATTGTCACCTCTGCCAGCTCTACCAGTCGCGTCACAATATCGTGTTTGGCGTGGGAAACCCCCGCGCTCGCGTGATGTTTATTGGTGAGGCGCCGGGCCGCAATGAGGATTTGCAGGGCGAGCCCTTTGTGGGGGCGGCAGGCGAGGACCTCAACGGCATTTTGTCGCTGGCGGGCCTCAAACGCGAAGACGTCTACATTGCCAACGTGCTTAAGTGCCGCCCGCCGGGAAACCGCAATCCGCGTCCCGAGGAAGTGCTGGCTTGCTCGCCGTTTTTGCGTGAGCAGATTCGAAGCATCTGGCCCGATATTATCGTGACGCTCGGCAACCCCGCGACGCACTTTGTGCTTAAGACCGAGATTGGCATTACTAAGCTGCGCGGCAGGTTCCACCAGATGGGGCATTTTGTAGTAATGCCCACGTTCCATCCGGCAGCAGCGCTGCGCAATCCGGCGTGGCAGGAGCTGCTGGAGGAAGACTTTAAGATGCTGGGCGACTATCTGGAGCGACATCCCGCACCAGAGGACGCCTCGGAATAATAAGGAGCATAGATGTCCCTGGAGCGCCTGGGGGTAGGTACTTACAAAACGACTTGCGCTGCCGATACGGAGTACTTTGGCGAGCTAATTGCACCGTGCCTTGAGGACGGCGATGTGCTCATCCTGACCGGTGGCCTGGGAGTGGGCAAAACTCACTTTACCAAGGGCGTCTCGCGCGGGCTGGGCGATGGGCATATGGTTACGAGCCCTACGTTTGCGCTCATGGCCGTTCACGATCAAGGTCGTATTCCGCTGTTTCACTTTGATCTATACCGCCTGGAGCATGCCTACGAGCTCGAGGATACGGGCATTTTCGATGTGCTGGGCTATGAGGGTGCTTGCCTGCTGGAATGGGGCGAACAATTCCAGGACGAGCTGACGGATGAGTATCTTTCGGTGACGCTCAAGCGTGATGAGGGCGACAGCGATGTGCGAACGATAACGCTCGAGGCGCACGGTGACCGCGCAATGGAGCTTTCCCATTTGATTGATAAGGCTGTACAAGATGAGCTTGCATAACGACAACGCGCTGGTGGTGGCGCTCGATACCTCGACCGACATGCTTGCCTGCGCGGCAAGTTGGATTGATAGACAGACGGGCGAGACGAAGCTCGTGAGTGGCGACCACATGTGTCGCCGTCACGCCAACGTTGAGCTCGTGAATACCGTTGATGGTGTGCTGGCTCAAGCCGGTCTGGATCGCAGCGATGTTGGTTGCTACGTGGTCGGCCGCGGCCCGGGGTCGTTTACGGGTGTGCGCATCGGCATCTCCACTGCCAAGGGCCTCGCACGTGGTGCCAATGTTCCGCTGCTGGGCGTGTCAACGCTTGACGCTTGCGCTTGGACGGCGTGGAAGGCTGGCGTGCGCGGCAAGCTTGGTATCTTGGCCGATGCTATGCGCGGTGAGGTATATCCGGCGCTGTATATGCTGGTCGATGAGGGCCCCGAGCGTCAATTTGAGCGCGAACACGTGGTCAAGGCCGCCGTGGCGCTTGATGAGTGGCGTCAGACCGCGGGCTGGGATCAGGTTCAGCTAACTGGTGACAGTCTCGTGCGTTATGGCAAGCTGCTGGGTGAGGACGAGATCGCCCGCTGCGTGGAGCGCGACCTGTGGTGGCCTTCGGGCGAGGGCTTGCTGCTCGCGCACGCTGCGGGTGACGGCGATCCGGCTCGCGTCCTGCCGATTTACACGCGCCTTTCGGATGCCGAGGAAAACGAGCGCAAGCGTCTTGGTCTTGCCGAGAGTGCGCAGAGCGAAATTACGGGCGTTGCCGATGAGCTCGCCGGTCGTCATCTGCAGTTCCGTCCCATGGGCGCGGCGGATGCCGAGGGCGCGAGCGCGTTAGAGGCTGCCTGCTTTGAAGGTGCCGGACACAAGGCGTGGACGCCGGGCATGTTCCTGTCCGAACTGGGCGAGGACGTCGCTGCGCCGCGTAGTTGGTGGGTGGCACACGACGACGGCAAGCTGCTGGGCCTTGCCGGCGGTATGGTCGTGGACGGTGATGTGCAGATTCTGGATGTCGCCGTCGACCCGGCACATCGCCGTGAGGGCATTGCCCGCAAGCTGCTGTCGCATGTGAGCTATGATGCCCAGATGCTCGGCTGCACCACGGCTTCGCTCGAGGTCGAGGACGGCAACGAGGGAGCGATCGCGCTTTATAACGCTCTGGGCTTTACCGAGGCAGGACGGCGCCGCGGCTACTATGGTGCCGGCAAGGATGCCATCGTCATGACGGCTCCGCTGCCCCTGGTGCTTCCGGTCGACAATGCTTCGCCCGAGCCGACGGCGGCAGAGCAGCGCGTATGGCCGCTGCCTGCGCCCGGGCGCTCCGAGGGGGAGCGTGCCGAAATTGAACGCCGCCGCCTAGTGCTCGCTATCGAGAGTTCCTGCGACGAGACGGCCGTGGCGATTATCGATGCGGATGGCAATATGCTGGCCAACCAGGTGTCGACGCAGATTGATTTCCATGCCCGTTTTGGCGGCGTGGTGCCCGAAATCGCCTCGCGCAAGCACGTTGAGGTGATTGTGAGTGTCGTGGATGCGGCGCTCGAGGATGCCGCAGCATCGCTGGGCCTTACGGGCGGAGCCATTGCACCAAGTGAGCTTGCCGCCGTGGGCGTGACGCAGGGTCCGGGCCTGGTGGGCGCGCTCGTGGTTGGCGTCGCCTTCGCCAAGGGCTTTGCCTACGCTGCCGGTAAGCCGCTCGTGTGCGTCAACCATCTGGAGGGGCACCTGTTTGCCAACCTGCTGGCGCAGCCCGACCTCAAGCCGCCGTTCATCTTCACGCTTGTCTCGGGCGGGCACACCATGCTCGTGCACGTGAAGGCGTGGGGCGACTACGAGGTGCTCGGTGAGACGCTCGACGACGCCGTGGGCGAGGCCTTCGACAAGGTGGCCAAGGCGCTGGGCCTGGGCTATCCCGGTGGCCCCATCATCTCTAAGCTGGCCGAGACGGGCAACCCCAAGGCGATCGATTTCCCCCGTGCGCTTAACAGCAGAGGAGACTATCGTTTCTCGCTTTCGGGTCTTAAAACGGCCGTGACGCTCTACATCGAGCAGGAGATCAAGGCCGGGCGCACGATTCACCTGCCCGATCTGGCGGCTTCGTTTGAGGCAGCTGTCTTTGACGTGCAGTACAAGAAGGCCAAGAACGCGCTGCATGCCACCGGATGCAAGGAGTATTGCATCGGCGGCGGTGTCTCGGCTAATCCGCATCTGCGCGAGATGATGATCAAGAAGCTCGGTCGTCAGGGGATCCGCGTGACGGTGCCGCCCTTGTCTGCCTGCACCGATAACGCCGCCATGATCGCGGAGGTCGCCCGCCGTAAATTCGACCGAGGTGAAATCTCACCGTTCGACGTCGACGCCGATCCAAACATGACGCTGTAGCTGGTACGGCGCGGTCCCCGGCGCTGCCCGGGCGCCAGCGGCCGCATATGAACTTTCCTGCTCTACAGTCCTGCTCACGACGGAGGCCACATTAAGTGGCCTCCTGTTCGTGCGGAACTCGCGATAAAGTTCATATGCGGCCGCTGGCGCCCGGGCAGCGCCGGGGACCTTTCTGTATCGATGCGGCTTCTGAGCCGGATTGGCGTCGACAACGTCCGGCAAGGTTAGCCAGCTGCGTCGAATTTCCGGCGTGCTTTAGCTGAAAGAAAAAGATGGTGTGCGGAGCTTTGCTCCGCATTTGGGATGGGAGCCCCTGAGAGCCGTGGGAGCCGGGCGGCGCATATGAACTTTATCGCGAGTTCCGCACGCAAAGGAAAGCACTTAATGTGCTTTCCGTCTTGCGCAGGACTGTAGAGCAGGAAAGTTCATATGCGCCGCCCGGCTCCCACGGCTCTCAGGGGCATCTCTCATGCAAAAACTGTCGTGGGGTAAAGTCCGAGGTCAGTGGCGTTTTATACCGAGAAATCCAAAAAAAAGTTGAAAATTCATTACAAATTTGCGTTGACTTTAGGCAACTAAAGTTTCATACTCCTTTTCAACCACTGGGGGATGTGAACACGCACGGATCGTTCGCATCATGATTGAAGAGGATTTCTTAGACATGTTCACGCATCAGCTAAACATTATCAGCGTAGTAATTATCTGATGCGGGTTAGCACATACAGCTAGCCCGTACGATAACGGGCGGCTGATGAAGATGAGGGCCGTCGAGCGCAACCGACG
Organism: uncultured Collinsella sp.; assembly: GCA_958353395.1. GTDB lineage: Bacteria > Actinomycetota > Coriobacteriia > Coriobacteriales > Coriobacteriaceae > Collinsella. The sequence continues at coordinate 22,344 of CATWSG010000027.1, read as the reverse complement.
GCCCTCATTTTTTTATGTCTGGGAAGTTCTTTTTAGAGGAGGAAATGTAATGAACGGAGTTTTGCTCATGGTTGTGGCCGCGGCGGTGCTCGCCTGCGGCTATCTGGGCTATGGCCGATGGCTGGCCAACAAGTGGGGCGTTGACAAAGAGGCCCTCACGCCGGCCAAGCGCATGAAGGACGGCAACAGCTTCTCGCCCGTCTCCGCCTTCACTGCGTTCTCGCACCAGTTCAGCTCGATCTGCGGTGCTGGCCCTGTTACGGGTACGATCGTCGCCATGGCCTTTGGCTGGCTGCCCGTCGTGCTCTGGGTCCTCGTCGGCGGCATCTTCTTTGGCGCCGTCCACGACTTTGGTGCCCTGTACGCTTCGATGAAGAACAACGGCAAGTCGCTCGCTCAGCTCATCGAGAAGTACATCGGCAAGACCGGTCGTCGCCTGTTCCTGCTGTTCTGCTGGCTGTTCTGCATCATCGTCATCGCCGCCTTCACCGACATGGTCTGCAAGACGTTCATGTTCACCCCGGCCGTTGACGCTTCTGGTGCTGCTACCGGTGCCATCGACTTCACCAAGTCCTATGCCGCCGGCTGCGCTGGTACCATCTCCATCCTGTTCACCTTCGTCGCTATCGCCTTTGGTTGGGCCCAGAAGAAGTTCAACCTCACCGGCGCTGCCGAGTTCGTCACCGGCGTTATCCTCATGGTTCTCATGTTCGCCGTCGGTATGCAGTTCCCGGTCTACCTGGATAAGTTCCAGTGGTTCGCCGTCGTCATGGTCTACCTGGTCTTCGCTGGCGCTATGCCCATCCAGATGCTCAAGACCCCGCGTGACTACCTCACTTCCATCATGATGATCGTCATGATCGTCTGCGCTGTCCTCGGCATCGTCGTCCTGGGTGTCAACGGTCAGGCCACTATCACCGCTCCGGTCTTCACCGGCTTCTCCACTGCCTCCGGCATGATGTTCCCGGTCCTGTTCGTCTCCGTCGCTTGCGGTGCTCTCTCCGGTTTCCACAGCCTCGTTTCTTCCGGCACCTCTTCTAAGCAGGTCGAGAAGGAGCAGGACGCCGTCAAGGTCGGTTACGGCGCCATGATCGTCGAGTCCTTCGTTGGCATCCTTGCCATCATCGTCGCCGGCATCATGTTCTCCGATATGAACACCGCCGGTACTGGCGCTCTCAACGCTGGTGTCGCTTCCACCCCGTTCCAGATCTTCGCCGCCGGCATCTCCCGCGGTATGCAGGCCTTCGGTGTTGACGGCACGCTCGCTACCGTCTTCATGACCATGAACGTCTCCGCTCTGGCCCTGACCTCGCTCGACGCAGTCGCCCGCATCGCCCGCACCTCGTTCTCCGAGTTCTTTGCCCAGACCAACGACGCCCTGGCCATCGAGTCCAAGGCCGGCTACATGAAGGTCCTCGGCAACCCCTGGTTCGCCACAGTCGTCACCCTGCTTCCCGGTCTCGCCCTCGCTTTTGGTGGCTATGCCAACATCTGGCCGCTCTTTGGTGCTTCCAACCAGCTGCTCGGCGGTATGACCATGATCACCCTCGCCGTGTTCTGCAAGTGCACCGGCCGCAAGGGCTGGATGCTCTACGTGCCCGTCGTCTTCCTGCTCTGCTGCACCTTCACCTCGCTGGTCCAGAGCGCCATGGGCTGCATGACCGCCGTCCAGGCCTACGGTTTCTTCGGCACCATCCCGGCTACCGCCACCACGGCCGCCGTCTCCGTCGCCGCCACCAAGGGCCTGCAGCTCGTCTTTGCCGTCCTGCTGATGGTCCTGGGCCTCATCGTTGCCGTTAACTGCCTCAAGGAGTTCTTCGGCAAGGAGGCCGGTTCCATGCCCGACGAGGAGCCCGAGTGGTCCGAGATGGGCAAGGCCGAGTACGGCCGCGCCGCTGCCGCTGAGGCTCCTGCCGACGCCGAGGCCGCCAAGGCTTAGTCGGCCTGACGAGTTGGACGTCACATCTATATGACTCGGAAAGACCGGGTCCGCGACTTCGCGGGCTCGGTCTTTTTTCATGCAAAAGCGGGTGATGCTCGAGTGTTCTCGCAGATGTTTTGCGTGGATAAGGGCGCGCGTTGTACCATATAAACGTATATGTGTACATATGAAAGGGGCCCCGTGGCCAAGACGGTATATTCCGATAACCAAAATAATGTCGATGCCCTGGCTGAGCGTCTGAGCAGCCAGACGTCGCTTTCTGCCGAGCGTGCCAAGCTGGTTGCCTACGACCTGCTCTGCCGCAAGGCGCTTAAGATTAAGTCGAGTGCGCTGGCGCAGATTTTCCGTTCCGTCGATAAGGAATGTGACACCAAGGCGATGCGCGATGAGCTTATCGCGGCAAATATCGTGACCAAGATCGAGGGTAGCGGCATTAACGGGCGCCCGGCGTTCTATACCATCAATGCCGAGATCCTCGATGCCCAGGAGCAGCCTGCCGAGTCCGTCGAAGATTTTGTCGTCGAGGATTCCGCTGACGTGCCTGCTGTGGAAGAAACTGCTCCGCGTGAGCATGTCGATACCGATGAGTTGCTCGATGAGAACGTCGTGCGTGCCTTTACGGCCAAGGCAGGACGCGGCGGTTTTGGCGGGGGTGGCAAGCGCGATGCGCAGCGCCGCGCCCAGCAGGAGCGCTTCCGTCGCGCCGTTGCTCAAAAGGGTGAGACGGATGCTGAGGCCGTCGAGGAAAAGTCCGTCGGGACGCAGGAGCCGACTCGCACTCAAGAGCATGCTGAGATCCAGGAGCCCAAGCGTCGCCGCGGTGCCCACTTTAAGGCCGAGCAGCGAGGTATTGCATGCGAGGTCCAGGATTCCGTCGAGGCTGCTGACGCGTCCGATGAACCGGTCAAGAAGGCTCCGGGTTCATGCCGTCCCGGACGTGGTTTTGCGGGGCGCGCGTATCCCGTAAGGCATCAGGAGAAGAGCGAGCCGGCTTCGACCACTCAGGACGAGAAGGCCGAGAAGGTCGTTGAGCCGGCGGCTCGCGAACAGAAGCCTGCTGAGCCGCAGCTTGAGGTTGATGCCGAGGCCAAGGGCCAGCAACCTACTGATGAGCAGGCGGAGCAGGGCGCGTCGAGCAAGCCTCGCCGCCGTCGCCATCGTGGGGGCCGCAGTTCCCATGCCGAGACTGCAGCCGAGAAGACCACGCCGCAGGACGAGGATGCGAAGGTCGAGGTTTCTTCGGGGCAGCCTAAGCGCCAGCCGGCGAAGGAGAGCAAGTCCGATCGTCCGCAGAAGCAGGCGTCTATGCCGAAGCGCGAGCGCAATTCCCAAGGCGATTCTAAGCGCAAGTCTCAGAGGAAGCCGGAGTCTGCCGCAGCAGATACTGCTGCCCAGCAGCCCAAGTCGGCCGTTCACGGCGAGGCCTCGGCGTTTGCCCTTGCCCGCGTTTTAGGCAGGCAGCTGCTCAAAGTTGTCCCTACGCCCACGGCGCTCTCTAAGATCAAGGAGCAGCAGACACAGATCGTAAAGGTCGAGGGCAAGGACGGCAAAAAGGCTCCGCAGCGCACTCAGCACAACGAGATGTCCAACCGCAAGATTGCCGAGGAAATCGCAATCATTCAGGCTTGGATCGAGCGGAACCGAGGTGCCGATACGCCGGTTGCCTCGCGCCGCCAGCGTGCCTACCAGATCTTTAACGACGAGAAGGCTTTTGACGGCAAGCACGGTGAGCGCTTGATCAGGCGTATGACCGAAAAGGGCATCAGCATGCAGGCGATCAAGGTCGCCCCCAATCGCCCCGTGCACTTTACGGGCTTCTTTACGCTGGGCGCCGACAAGCCGTTCATTATGGTCGAGAACCTGGACACCTACGACGAGATCGTCAAGCTGCTGCGTGGCCGCAAGCACGCCAAGCTCTTTGGCATCAAGGTGGGCGGCGTGATTTTTGGCGGCGGATGCAAGGCGAGCGTCTCGCATGCCCTGGACGATTATCTGGCTGAGATTGGCTATCGCTTTAACTACGTCTACTACGTAGGCGATATCGATCGCGAGGGCGCACGCATTGTCGAGCAGGCTCGCAATGCCAATGTGGTTGAGATTCGCCTGCATGCCGGCATGTACCGTGCCATGCTCGCCGAGCATAAGCGTCGCGTGAAGGCCGGCGGCGAGTGCGAGCCCGCGGCTGCCAACCAGGGCGTGCCGCAGAACCTGGCGGCGACGATCAAGGATCTGCCCATGGTTACGCGCGTGCAGTTCCGCAACGTGCTGCGCGAGGGCGGGCGCATTCCGCAGGAGATTCTGATGACCGCAGACTATCGGGATGGCGACTCGGGAAGCTTCGACCGCATGCTCAACAACTAGGGCGTTCGGCCCCGGGAGAGCGGGGACACCGGCTTAGGTTTCCTGCTCTACAGTCCTGCTCACGACGGAGGCCACATTAAGTGGCCTCCTGTTCGTGCGGAACTCGCGATAAACCTAAGCCGGTGTCCCCGCTCTCCCGGGGCCTGTGGTTACCTGGTTGTTGCATGCGGCTCGCTTTTCGGAACTGGGCTGATATTTTCTTGATGTTAGGCGCTCTTGGTCCTAATGGGCTTGGGGCGCCTTCGCGTTTCCTCAGCTCCGCACCCTTGCGGGTTCGAATTCCTCCGCTTGCCCACAAGAAAGCGCTCCAGGTTCATAAGGGCCTGGAGCGCTGTGTTCTTAAGGGCTGGGACGGAGGGATTCGAACCCCCAACAGCCGGCACCAAAAACCGGAGTTCTACCGTTGAACTACGTCCCAGTATGGGTGTTGCCAAAAGCAACTCGTCTAGTTTACCTAATCTGCGAGGGCATCGCAAACGCCATCGAGCAGGCGTACCGCGAGCGTCTGGGCGTCGCTGGCAGTGAAGGTGCCGTTGTAGCGCGTCATGCCGGTGAGCTCAATGCGGATGCGTGCCGGCTTTTGCTGCGCGGCGACATTGGCGGTGCGGATGCGCTGGGCCAGGTTGTGGCACTCGGCGAGGGCAATCGTGGCGCGCGGAGCGGCGTCGGCGGGTAGCTCGTCGCTTGCGATCTCGAGTACCAGGTCGACATCGGTCGGGACCTCGGAGTCGCAAAGCATCATGCCGCTGTTGTCGGTCGTCGCCGTGGCGATGTTCCACATGCGCGATGCTACGCTGCGCGCGATAGGGTCCTCGCCAATGACGGCAATCTGGAAACGCTCGAGTACGTTGGCCGCGCGGGCAAAGCCGATGCGCGATTCGGCCTCGGTCACCGAAGGTTTACCCTCCCACACGTGGTGCAGGCGGTTGATATAGGCGTAGGTATCCTGGAAAGCCATACCGTCGGCAAACAGACCGACGTTTTCCTGGAACTGCTGAAGGGCCGCCTCGGTGTGCGGGCCAAAGTAGCCATCGTCCTCGCCGCAGGCAAAGCCCAAAACGTTAAGCGCCTTCTGCAGGGCCTGCACGTCGGCGCCATGAAAATTGGGCATACGCAGGTAGAGGGTGCGGTCGCCCAGCTTATACGAGGCGTCGACCAGGGCACTCCAGCAGGGGATATCGACGGCGCGGCCAGCGGCAAGGCCGCTGTCGAGCCTAAAGGTGCTAACGGCCTGCTCGGTGGTAGCACCAAAGTGCTTGTCGGCGACCTCGGTGGCATCAATCGTGTAGCCGAGCTGCAGGAGACGAGACTGCACGTCCTCGACGGCTGCTCCCTGCATGCCCGTTGTAATAGGTTCCATGAACGAACCCCTTTCGGCGTATCATTCGTACTATTTGAGCGCCTGTCGGATAGACGACGCAAAGGGATGCATAAACATACATTCAACAGTGTAGCAACTTGTACCCAAATGCGCTGCCGACAGGTTTTGCAACCCCCGCTAGTTGAGTCGCTCCACAAAGAAATCTGCCATGGAGAGGAACAGTTCGCGTGCATGCGGGTCGAGCGAAACGTCCTCGATGGCGGCCTTGGCTTTGGCGGTTAGGTCCAGCGCGTAGGCGTGGGCGTAATCGATAGAGCCGGTTTCCTGGAAGATTTCCACGGCGCGCGCGAGCTGCGCGGGGTCCTCGGTGCCCGAGGAGAGGATCGCTTCAATCTCATCGTGATAGCGCTCATCAGACAGGGCGTGTACGGCGACAAGCGTGCGCTTGCCCTCGGTGATGTCGGTACGGAAATCCTTGTTAGCGGCCTCCTTGGTACCGATCAAGTTGAGCAGATCATCTTGGATCTGGAAGGCAAGGCCGGTGTGCAGGCCAAAGGCGCGCAGTGCCTCGACCTGCTGTTCGCTGCCTCCGCCAATGATGGCCCCGGCGGCAAGCGGCGTGGCTCCGCTGTAATACGCGGTCTTGTGCGTTGCCATGTCCAGGTAATCGTCGACCGAGATGTCAAAGCGCCCGTCACGGACCCAGCCCAAGTCGAGCGCCTGACCCTCGATGGTGCGGACGATCATCTCGGTAAGCTCGTGAAGCACGCGCAGCTTTACGTCTGCCTCAAGCGTGGGATCGTCGAGAACCGTCTTGGTGACCATGGTAAGTGCCAGGTCGCCGCAGTTGATGGCAAGTCCCGTGCCCTCGGTGAGGTGCATACAGGGCTTGCCACGGCGCAGCTGTCCGTTATCGGCGATGTCGTCGTGAATCAGCGCACCCGACTGGAAATGCTCGATGGCCGCCGCGGCGCTGCGGGCGCTCTCAAAGCTGCCGCCCACTGCGGTGGCGGCGAGCATGCAGATAAGCGGGCGGTGGCGCTTGCCGGCATTGGCGGTAAATGCCGAAAGCGGGGTATACAGGTAGCGCTCGATATCGGCAGAGGTCGCCTGTCCGTCAAAGAATGTGGCCAGACAGTCGTTAATCTGGTCAAAGTGCTGGGCTAAAAAGCTGGTAAACGGACTGGACACGGGTTCTCGCATTCTTTCTTAGGTTGCATCGTTGCGGTGTGCAGATACCATATTGCCACATTGGAGTTGCCGGCGCGTCTGTTTTGGCGATTTGGGGAAACGGGACGTGTGCGCGTGCCGGCTGCTTATATAAGCCTAAAGTGCTCGAGCGCCTTGACGACGCCATCTTTGTCGACCGAGTCGGTGATGTAGTCGGCGCGCTTTTTGAGATAGTCCGGCGCATTACCCATGGCGATACCGACATCGACGGCGTTCATCAGCGAGACGTCATTGCTGGCGTCGCCGATGCCGTATACGGTTCCGTGGTGGGGATCGAGGGCGTCGAGTACAGACTGGATGCCCCCGCGCTTCGTGCATTCGCGGGGCGAGATTTCGGTTACCTCGAGTTCGAGCTCGTTAAAGCACAGCAGCGGCTCAAGTGCCTTATCTTGAGCGATGCGGCTGGCGAGCGATGTAGACATCAAGATCTTGTAGGCACTGTAATGTTGCAGCTGCGTGACTGCGTCGCCCAGGGTGCGCGCGTATCCGGGGGCATCGGGGGCATCGGCACTCATGCGCACGACGCCGTTGAGGCCCTCAAAGCGGATGACCTCGCCCGACTGCTCAAGATAGGGGACAAGGCGCTGCAGCATGCCGGGCGTCATCGACAGATCGCGAATTGCGCGTCCGTTGATCTCGGCGTAACCGCCCGCAAGACAGACGATGCCGGTCCACGGCAGCTCAAGAAGTTTGGGGTGGATGCAGCTCAGGGTGCGTCCCGTGCAGATAAAGGCCATGTTGCCATTGGCGACAAACTCGCGGATTGCCTGCGAAACCGCCTCGTTGGGATAGGGGGACAGATCGCGCTCGTCTTCGGGAAGCTCCTGGGCAAGTCTGGGATCTTGCCAGGCGAGCGTACCGTCGATGTCGAAGAAGCAGATATCGCCGTGCTTGTGGGCTGGGCCGGCGGCAGAGGAGGCCGAGGTGGTGGGCGCAAATTCCGGCTCGAGGCCCATGATCTGGTCAAAATGCTCTTTAACGCGGGGAACGGAGATGCCGATGACCACCTGGGCGGTCTTGCCCGTAATGATGAGGCCTTTGGCGCCCGCCGCGACAAACGACGCGTTATCTGCAACGATGGAAGGGTCTGCGACCTCGACGCGCAGGCGCGTGGCGCAGTTGGTTGCGCCCGCAATATTGCCAACGCCACCTAAAAGCTGAATTACCCGCTCAGCGAGGACGTGATCTTGATCGGATTGATTATTGGCCTCGTCATTGGGAGATTGCTCTTTGGCAAAGCCGCTTCCCGTTAAATGATCGATTGCCGCGCGATTGGCGACATGATCCTCGCGGCCCGGCGTCTTAAGGTCATAGATCAAGATGAGTGCTCGAAAACTCACAAAAAAGATGAGGCTAAAGGCAAGGCCGATACCGAGCGCCAAAAGATAGGCACCGGCATGCATGCGCATGAGCGGAATAAAGTTGAAGGCTGCCATCTCCATGAGGCCGCCCGAGAAGATGCCGACGATGCCAAAGAGATTCATGGTTGTGGCAAGGCAAGACGATAAGACGGCGTAGAGAAAAAAGAGCCCGGGGTGGGTGAACATAAAGAGAAACTCGAGTGGCTCGGTAACGCCGCAAACCACCGAGGCGATGATGGCGGGAACAAGGATGACCCTGAGGCCGGCGCGGCGCTCGGGTTTTGCGGTGGAGTAGAATGCGGCTGCGATGGCGGGAAGGCCAAAGAGCTTGACCCAGCCGGTGGCGGTAAAACCGGCCCACGGCGCAAGCTCATTAAGGGGGCGCGTGCTATGGGAGAGGATGGGGAGCAAGCTGCTCCACGTGGCGTAGATGCCGTCGTTAATGACCAGGTTGTCGTAGTAGATCGGCATGTAGAGCAGATGGTGCAGCCCCATGGGCTCGAGTGCTCGCTCCAAAAACACAAAGATACCCACGCCGAAGGGGCCGACGCCCGCAAGTGCGTGGCGCAGCGTTTCGGTCGCTGCGTATACGAAGGGCACGATGGCGGCCGAGATGGCGGCAAGGGCGAACACGGCAAAAAAGCTGATGAGGTAGACCAGCGAGGAACCCGAGAAGGTACCGAGCCAATCGGGAACCTTGGCATCGTAGAAGCGGTCATGGATGGCGACGACGGTTGCCGACACCGCCAGCGGGCCGATAATGCCGGTGTCGAGTGTCTTGATGCCGTCGATGATGGTGATGCCGCTAGCGGAGGTCAAAGACGACGGGTACTTAAGTCCAAGGTTGTCTCCGCTCAGCTTGATGATCTCGCTCAGAAAGAAGCAATAGGCAAAATAGGCCACGAGCGCCTCGAGGCAACAACGAGCCGGTTGCTTTTGGGCAAGGCCGATGGGCAGCGCTACGGCAAAAAGGAGCGGAAGTCGTTTAAAGACCGTCCACGAGCCGCGCTGGATGATAGTCCAAAAAACGTACCAAGGGGTTCCGTATACGGCGAGGTCGCCGACGATATCCGCAGACGTTGCGAGGGCGGAGACGCCGACCATAAGACCCGATATGGAAAACAACATGGCGGGTGCGAACATTGCCCCGCCAAAGCGTTGGATTTTTTGCAGCATGTTCTGCCTCCCGAATATCGAGGCGCGTTGCGCGTGGTGAAACGTTTAAACAATGGTTTCATTGTAGAGGACCAGACGATTGTCGCACCGGCAGTTTTGAGCGAAACCGGTTTGGGCGCGACAGAAACCGTCAACGGTTAAATCTTGTCGCTTTGCCGATAATCGGTTTAAACAACTTTAAGAAATGCTATCGTGCCTAGCCATACATATTCATTAGAGGTGAAGTCATGCCAAAAGCGATTTACGAAGGAATCTACCGCGAGATCCGTTCGCGCATCATTAACGGGACCTATGCGTTTCAGGAGATGCTGCCAACCGAAGCCGAGCTGACCGCGGAATTTGGCTGCACGCGCAATACCGTCCGCCGCGCTTTGAGCATGCTGGCAGACGAGATGTTTGTGCAGCCCATACACGGCAAGGGCGTGCGCGTTATTTGGCTCAAGGGCGAAACCGACATGCTGGGCGCACTCGAGGAAGTCGAGTCGTTTGGCGAATTTGCAAAGCGCAACAATGCCGTCGCATCGACCGAGGTCAAGTCTTTTGAACATTTGATTTGCACTGAGCAACTCTCTCGTCGCCTGGGCTTTAAGGTGGGCGAGGAGTTGATTCGCGTGGTGCGTGTCCGAAGCCTTAACGGCAATGCACGCCAAGTAGACCATGGTTACTTTTTGGAGTCGATCGCCAAGGGCCTGACCCCCGAGATCGCCGCAAAATCAATTTACGACTATCTGGAGCACAAACGCGGCGTCAAGGTGATGGCGAGCCGTCGTACGGTGAGTGTCGAGCTTGCCAACGATGAGGACTGCAGCTACTTGGACCTTGGCAAGTACAATTGCGTCGCCGTTATGGAGAGCCAGTCGTACACCTCGGACGGTATCTTGTTCGAGGTCACGCATGCCCGCACGCATCCCGAGATCTTCCACTACCGCGTCAACTCCAAGCGATAGCCGGCTAGCTCGCAGCCTGACGAGACTCATGCCATCAAAGCGAAAACGCCCGGTCAAACCGACGATACATCGGCTTGACCGGGCGTTTTCTCTGCATTCGATAACAAATAATTGTTTATACAAAACTTGTCAAGTATCAAGTTGAAATTACCGTTCACCGAAGTTTTTCTACCGCTCTAGTAATACTTGTTCAAACAACTAGCCAAATAGCGTATTGTACAAATCAGCAAAAGGGGCAAAGTCCCCGAGCCAATCTCCGAAGGCGGCGGCAAAGGGTGCCGCCACGGTGTGAAAGGGTGGATTGTAATGAAGAACGAAATGAGCAGAAGGCAGTTCCTGGGCTTTGCTGGTTCCGCGGCTGCGGTTCTTGGTCTGGGTCTCGTGGGCTGCGGTGGTTCTGCCGGCTCCGGCTCCTCTGCTTCTGGTGACGCTGCCGAGGTCTACTTCCTCCAATTCAAGCCCGAGGTCGACAAGGAGTGGAAGGAGATCGCCAAGGCGTACAAGGAGGAGAAGGGCGTCGAGGTCAAGATCGTGACCGCCGCCTCCAACACCTACGAGGAGAAGCTCAAGTCCGAGATGTCCAAGAGCTCCGCTCCGACCCTGTTCCAGGTCAACGGCCCCACCGGTCTTAAGAACTGGAAGGATTACTGCGCCGACCTGTCCGATACCAAGCTCCGCGGTGAGCTCATTGACGACTCCCTGGCTCTGCAGTCCGACGGCAAGGATGTGTGCATCGACTGGGTTCAGGAGAGCTTCGGCATTATTTACAACAAGCAGCTGCTCGAGAAGGCTGGCTACAAGGCCGAGGACATCAACTCCTTCGACAAGCTGAAGGCTTGTGCCGACGACATCCAGGCCCGCAAGGACGAGCTTGGTGTCGAGGGTGCCTTCACTTCCGCCGGCATGGACGACTCCTCCAGCTGGCGCTACACTACCCACCTTGCCAACATGCCGCTCTACTACGAGTTTGAGAAGGAGCACAACCAGGAGGACGACGAGATCAAGGGTGAGTTCCTCGACAACTACAAGCAGATCTTCGACCTGTACATCACCGACTCCACCTGCGATCCTTCGCAGCTTGCTTCCAAGACCGGCGACGACGCCACCAACGAGTTCGCAACCGGCAAGGCCGTCTTCTACCAGAACGGCTCTTGGGCCTACTCTGACCTCGTCAAGGCCGGCATGACCGACGATCAGATTGGCATGATGCCCATCTACATCGGTGTTGACGGCGAGGAGAACCAGGGCCTGTGCTCCGGCGGCGAGAACTACTGGTGCGTCAGTTCCCAGGCTTCCGAGGATGCCCAGAAGGCCACCGAGGACTTCATGTATTGGTGCGTCACCGCTGACACCCCGACCAGCATCATCGCCGACAAGATGGGTCTGACCGCTCCGTTCAAGAGCGCCAAGGAGACCACCAACGTCTTCTCGCAGCAGGCCGTTGCCATGGCCAAGGACGGCAAGAAGACCGTCGCTTGGGACTTCGTCTACATTCCCTCCGAGGAGTGGAAGAAGAACCTCAAGCAGGCTCTGATTGCCTACGCTGCCGATAACAGCAAGTGGGACGGCGTCAAGAACGCCTTCGTCGATGGCTGGAAGACCGAGAAGGCCGCTTCCGAGTAAGCAGTTGCTGCCCAAGCTATCTGATTAGCGACAGGGGGGCGGGCAGACGTTGGTTTGCCCGCCCCCTGCATATTGAAAGGACCCTTTTATGGGCAAAGCACTCAAGCGCTGGTGGCCGCTCTTTATGCTGCCCACGTGCCTGGCGTTTATGATCGGGTTCGTGATTCCTTTTATCCAGGGCTTCTATCTCTCGTTCTGCCAGTTTATTATCATTAGTAACGCGCACTTTGTCGGTATCGAGAACTACGTGCGCGCGCTGTCCGATCCGCAGTTCTCCACGTCGTTCTTCTTTACCGTGGCGTTTGCCTTCCTGTCGACGGTGCTCATCAACGTGATCGCCCTGGCCATTGCGCAGGCGCTCACCCGCAAGGCGCTCAAAGGCACCAACATCTTCCGTACGATCTTCTTTATGCCTAACCTGATCGGCGGCATCGTGCTGGGCTACATTTGGCAGATTCTGATCAACTGCCTGCTCTCCAACGTGGGCGCCCAGCTCATCGCCCTTAACTCTGCTGCTGGCTTCTGGGGCCTTATCATCCTGACCCTGTGGCAGCAGGTCGGCTACATGATGATCATCTACATCGCTGGTCTGCAGTCCATTCCGTCCGACTACATCGAGGCCGCCAAGGTCGACGGTGCCACGGCATGGCAGACGTTTTGGAAGGTTAAGATCCCTAACCTGATGCCGACCATCACCATCTGCCTGTTCCTGTCCATCACCAACGGCTTTAAGCTGTTCGACCAGAACCTCGCCCTTACCGGCGGCGCCCCCGCGCACTCCACCGAGATGCTCGCCCTGAACATCTACAACACGTTCTATTCGCGTGCCGGTATCGCATGGCAGGGTATCGGTCAGGCTAAGGCGGTTATCTTCTGCATCCTGGTCGTGGCCATCTCCATGATTCAGCTTAAGGCCACGAGGTCCAAGGAGGTGCAGCAGTAATGAAACGCGATAAGGCTATTAACCGCGCGCTCTCGATTTTCTTTACGATCCTGTCGCTCGCGTGGATCTACCCCGTGTTTATGATTGCGCTCAATTCCTTTAAGAAAGCGACTGCAATCAGCACCACCACGGCATTCGATCTGCTCACGCCCGAGACGTTCAACGGCCTTGCAAACTACGTGCACGCTCTTAACGAGCAGGGCTTTGCCTCGGCGTTTATGTACTCGCTCATCATCACGGTCACGTCGGTCGTTCTGATCTTGGTGTGCTGCTCCATGTGCGCCTGGTACGTAGTCCGTGTCAACAGCAAGATCTCGAACTTCTTCTATTATCTGTTCGTCTTTTCTATGGTCGTGCCCTTCCAGATGCTCATGTTCACGCTGTCCAATTTGGCGGACCGCATCGGCTTCAACACGCCGTTCAACATCTGCTTTATCTACCTTGGCTTTGGCGCGGGCCTGGCGGTCTTTATGTTCGCCGGCTTTGTAAAGAACATCCCGCTCGAGATCGAAGAGGCGGCCATGATTGATGGCTGCAACCCGGTCCAGGTGTTCTTTAAGATCGTCCTCCCCATCATGAAGCCCACCTATCTTTCGGTCGGCATTCTCGAGACCATGTGGGTCTGGAACGACTACCTGCTGCCCTACCTTACGCTCGACTCCACCAAGTACAAGACCATTCCTATCTTGATCCAGTACTTCCGCGGCGGCTACGGCCACGTCGAGCTCGGCCCCATGATGGCTTGCATCATGATGGTCGTTGTCCCCATCGTCGTCATGTACATCCTCTGCCAGAAGTACATCATCGACGGCGTGGTGGCAGGTGCCGTCAAGGGCTGATGCCGTAACTGTTTTGCAAGTTTCTGCGGCGCCCTCAACATGGTGCCGCATATCGAAAGGTAAAGACATGGCCGAGATCGTTCTCAAACATGTTCAGAAGGTGTATCCCAACACCGAGTCCAAAAAGAAGGGCTTCTTTGGCAAAAAGAAGAAGACCGAGGAGAAGAAGCACAACCTCAAGGTTACCGAGGATGGCGTGCTCGCTGTTGAGGACTTTAACCTCACCGTTCACGACCAGGAGTTCGTCGTCCTCGTTGGCCCGTCTGGCTGCGGTAAGTCCACGACGATGCGCATGGTTGCTGGCCTGGAGGACATCACCTCGGGTGACGTGTTCATCGACGGCAAGCGCGTCAACGACGTCGCTCCCAAGGACCGCGACATCGCCATGGTGTTCCAGAGCTACGCTCTGTACCCCAACATGACGGTGTACGAGAACATGGCGTTTACGCTTGAGCTCAAGAAGGTCCCCAAGGACGAGATCGACCGCAAGGTTCGCTCCGCTGCCGAGATCTTGGGTATCACCGAGTACCTCGACCGTAAGCCCAAGGCGCTTTCGGGCGGCCAGCGTCAGCGTGTCGCTATCGGCCGCGCCATCGTGCGTGATCCTAAGGTCTTCTTGATGGACGAGCCGCTGTCCAACCTGGACGCCAAGCTGCGTAACCAGATGCGTGCCGAGCTCATCAAGCTGCGCCATGAGATCAAGGGCACGTTCATCTACGTCACCCACGACCAGACCGAGGCCATGACCCTCGGCGATCGCATTGTGGTCATGAAGGACGGCGTCGTCCAGCAGATCGCCACCCCGCAGGAGGTCTTCAACCATCCCGCGAACATCTTCGTTGCCGGCTTTATCGGCGTGCCGCAGATGAACTTCTTCGATGCCCAGCTGGTGCGCTCGGGCAACGGCTTCACCGTCAAGACCGAGGATATGAACGTGGCGCTCGCCCCCGAGACCTGCTCTCAGCTTGCTCTCAACTGGGACGGCGGCGACGTGAAGGAGATTACGGCCGGCGTGCGCCCCGAGCAGATTCTGCTTGCCGACAAGGGCGAGGAGGGTGCGCTCCAGGGTACCGTCGAGGTGACCGAGCTCATGGGTTCGACCGAGCATGTCCACGTGACCGCTCCCGACGGCCAGTTCGTCCTGATCATTCCCGTTGTCGACCTTGAGGCCAAGGGTGCGCTCAAGGCTGGCGACACCATCTGGTTCAAGTTCGAGAAGAACGCGACCCATCTCTTCGATAAGGTGTCCGGCAAGAACCTTATCTAGGCCCGGTGCATCCAGGCCCTCCTTTTGGGCGACTGCGGCTTTGCCATCCTTTTGCCGTGGTCACATATAAGGCTCCCCTCCCGTCCACTGGGCGAGAGGGGAGCCTTTCTTTATGACGGGGCTGTCTGGTCGGTCGTTTGTCTTGATCTGTAACAAGTAGAGGATCGAATTGGCTTTAGATGTTACAGAACGAGATTGAGTTGAGCCGCCTGTCCTTCCGTCTCGATCTGCAACAGTAAGGGCGGATTTCGGACGTTAGATGTTACAGATTGAGATAAACCCTAGGGAAAGAACCGGTTTGTATTGATCTGTAACAGGTAGGACCGTTTTGGCCGAATAGGTGTTACAGATTGAGACGATTTAGTCGAGGCGGCTCACAGGGGCAGCGCACGGGCACAAAAAACGGAGCCGTGTTGCCACGACTCCGTTCCTCAAGAGGATGGTAAGGGGAATGGGTTAGTCCAGGTGCCAGATCTCGTCGTTGTACTGGGAGATCGTGCGGTCGGACGAGAAGGTGCCGGCGTTGGCGATGTTGATCAGCGCCTTGCGCATCCAGGCGTCCTGGTCCTCGTAGTCTGCCAGCACGCGCTCCTTGGTCTGGATGTACTCCTCAATGTCGAGCAGGGCCATAAACCAGTCCTTGCCCTTGATGTCGTCGTGCAGACGCTGCAGGCGCTCGGCGTTGCCGGTCGCCACAAAGGCGGGGTTGGTGATGAAGTCCACCAGCAGTTTGATGCCGGGCTTGCGATAGAGCGCGCCGGCGTCATAGCTGCCGTCGGCGTAGAGCTGCTCGACCTGTTTGGACGAGGCGCCAAAGGTATAGATGTTCTCGTCGCCCACGAGCTCAGCAATCTCCACGTTGGCACCGTCGAGCGTGCACAGGGTCAGGGCGCCGTTGAGCATGAACTTCATGTTGGAAGTGCCGCTCGCCTCCTTCGAGGCCAGACTGATCTGCTCGGAGATGTCGGCGGCGGGGATTACGCGCTCGGCGGCGGTGACGTTGTAGTTCTCGATCATGACGACCTGCAGGTAGGGGGCCACGTCGGGGTCGTTGGCTATCCACTGGGACAGCGTCAGGATTAGGTGGATGATGTCCTGAGCGATGGTATAGGCAGGCGCTGCCTTGCCGCCAAAGATGATGGTGACGGGGTGCTTAGGCTTATTGCCGTTCTTGATGTCGAGATACTTCCAGATGATGTAGAGCGCGAGCATCTGCTGGCGCTTGTACTCGTGGATACGCTTGACCTGAACATCGATGATGGCGTTGGAGGGAATGGTCACACCCTGCTCGAGCGCCATAAACTCGCGCATGATGGCCTTGGCCTCGGTCTTGGTGGCAGCCAAGCGCTCAAGAACACCTTTGTCGTCAACGAACTCGGCAAGCTTGCTCAGGTCGCCGGTGCTGCGCCAGTCGGTGCCGATCACATCGTCGAGCAGGCTGGCGAGCGCGGGGTTGGCCCCATGGATCCAGCGGCGGAAGGTGATGCCGTTGGTCTTGTTGGAGAACTTCTTGGGATAGATCTCGTAGAACGGATGAAGCTCGGTGTCCTCCAGGATCTTGGTGTGGAGGGCGGCTACGCCGTTGATGGAGAAGCCAAAGTGGATGTCCACGTGGGCCATGTGGACGGTGTCGTATTCGTCGATGATGGCGACGCGCGGGTCATCGTGCTCGGTCTTCGCGACCTCATCGAGCTTGACGATAATGTCGGCGATGGCAGGGGAGACCTTTTGCAGGCTGGCGAGCGGCCACTTCTCGAGCGCCTCGGCAAGAATCGTGTGGTTAGTGTAGGCGACCATGGAGCGTACGATGGTCACGGCCTCGTCAAACTCGATGTCGTGCTTGGTGGTGAGCAGGCGGATGAGCTCGGGAATGACCATGGTGGGGTGCGTGTCGTTGATCTGGACCACGGCGTAGTCGGCCAGGTCGTGCAAGTTGCTGCCGCGCTCGACGGCCTCGTCGATCAGGAGCTGGGCGGCGTTGCTCACCATGAAGTATTCCTGGTAGATGCGAAGCAGGCGGCCCTGCTCGTCGGAATCATCCGGATAGAGGAACAAGGTGAGGTTCTTGGCGATCTCGGTCTTGTCGAAGTCGATGGAGCTGCCGGGGACCAGGCCGTCGTCGACACTTGCCAGGTCGAACAGGCGCAGGCGGTTCTTGGTGGGCTGGCCATAACCGGGCACATCGATGTTGACGAGCTTGGAAGTAACGGCAAAATCAACGAACTCGACGGTGTAGGAGCGGTCGTCGTCGATCAGGATGTCTTGCTCGCCAAGCCACTCGTCGGGGACGGCCTTCTGCTGGTTGTCGACAAAGCGCTGGCGGAACAGGCCGTAATGGTAGTTGAGGCCCACGCCGTCGCCGGTAAGGCCCAGCGTGGCGATGGAATCCAAGAAGCATGCGGCCAGACGGCCCAGGCCGCCGTTGCCGAGCGACGGCTCGACTTCAAACTCCTCGATCTTGTTGAGGTCGTGGCCCGCGGCGGTGAGCTGGTCCTTAACCTCGTCATAGATGCCAAGGTCGATCATATTGTTGATGAGCAGCTTGCCGATCAAAAACTCGGCAGAGATGTAGTAGAGCTTTTTCTTGCCGTTGTTGAGAGGACAGGCGGCAGAGTGCTCCTGCACGAGCTTGACCAGCAGCTTATAAATACGACGGTCATCGAGCTGCTCGAGCGAGGTGCCAAAGGACTGCTCGGCAAGATCCGCAAGATTGATACGGGGCATGTTTCCTCCTGTGATGGGTTGATTACATGTCAGAAATTCAAAAGAAGCCCGCGCGAGGGATTGGAGTGGCCTCGCGCGGGGAAAACGGACGCGTCCGCACGATGGAATGGGGTCGGGTGCGGTGGCTCCTATTGGGGAAGCTCAATTTCGGCTTCCGACGGGATGCGGAAGTAGGTTTCGGTCCAGTCGGTGAGCTTGTGCTCGAGCTCGCGGGTGATGGCGCCATCGAGCATGCGCCAGGTCCAGTTGCCGCCCAGGGTGGCGGGGGTGTTGATGCGTGCCTCGTTGCCCAGGTTGAGCAGGTCTTGCATGGTGTAGATACAGGTATCGCTCACGCTGGAGGCGATGGTGCGGTTGAGTGCATCGGCCATGGGCTCGCCTGCTTGCTGGTGGGTGTACAGGGCCGCCTGTTCGCGCTGGCGCGGGGTGGCCGTTCCCTCAAACCAACCGCGCGCCGTCTCGTTGTCGTGTGTGCCCACATAGGCGACGGTGTTGGCAATGTAGTTGTGCGGCAGGTAGTACGAGTTGGCGCCCTCAAAGGCGAACTGTAAGATCTTCATGCCGGGGAAGCCCGAGTTGTCGCGCATGTCGATGACACCGGGGGTGAGGAAGCCCAGGTCTTCGGCGATGATGGGCAGCGTGCCGAGCTTTTCCTCGAGCGTCTTGAAGAACTTGAGGCCGGGGCCCTGCGTCCACGAACCGTAGGACGAATCGGGTGAGGAGAACGGCACCTCCCAATAGGCCTCGAAGCCGCGGAAGTGATCCAGGCGGATGACATCGTACATGTCGAGGGCGGCGCGGATGCGGCCCTCCCACCAGGAGAAACCGTCGGCTTCCATGGCGTCCCAGTCGTAGATGGGATTGCCCCAGTACTGGCCGGTGGCCGAGAACTGGTCGGGCGGCGTGCCAGCGACGCTCGCGGGATTACCGGCGGCGTCGATCTTAAAGAGCTCGGGCGTGGCCCACATCTCAACGGAGTCGCGCGAGACATAGATGGGCAGGTCGCCGATGATGAGGATGTCGCGCTCGTTGGCATAGGCCTTGAGGCGGCTCCACTGACGATCGAAGAAGTACTGCGTCATCTGGTGGTAGAGCATGCGCGCGGGATGGGCGGCGCAGACCTTGGCAGAAGCCTCACCGCGGGTACGGAGCTCTGCGGGCCACTCCCAAAATGCCTTGAGACCGCACTCCTCCTTGACGGTCATGAACTCGCAGTAGGGGATGAGCCAGTCTTCGTTTGCTTGGACAAAGTCGTCGAAGTCGGCTGGCTTGTCGGCGGCAAAGCGCTCGGCGGCGCGGTCGAGAATCTGACGACGGCCACCAAAGATGGCGCCATAGTCAATGTTGTTGGGATCGGAGCCCAGGTACACGCCGTCGATATCGCGCTGCTCCAGATAGCCGGCCTCGATAAGCTCGGCAAAGTCGATGAAGTTGGGGTTGCCCGCACGGGCCGAGAACGACTGATAGGGCGAGTCGCCATAGCTCGTCGTCGTAAGGGGCAGAATCTGCCAATAATGTTGTTTACACGAGGCGAGGAAATCGACAAAGTCGTAGGCGTTCCAGCCAAAGCCGCCGATGCCATACGGTCCGGGCAGAGACGAGATGGGCATGAGAACACCGCTTGCACGCTCCATGGATGTGCTCACCAACCTTCTTGTTGTGGGATCGGCCTGCAGATGGATGAACGGCCCGTCCCGAGTTTTAGAATCGATGTCCCTATTGTAGAACATGTTGTTTAAACATGTACAGGCAAGATAATAAAGTTGGTCGTTTTTCGGCGAATGGTTACACGCCATGAAAAAGCCCCGGTCTCACATCGTGAGATCGGGGCAAGAACGCTATGTAGGTTATTTGCTACTCGGCGTCGGCGAAGCCGTTGGGGTTGTGGCTCTGCCAATTCCAGCTGTCACGGCACATATCTGCGATGTCGTACTGGGCCTTCCAGCCCATCATGCGCTCGGCCTTGGAGGCATCGCACCAGTTGGCGGCGATATCGCCGGCACGGCGCTCGCGAATCACGTAGGGCAGCTCCTTGCCGCAGGCCTTGGAGAAGGCGGCGACGACCTCGAGTACCGAGGTGCCGGTGCCGGTGCCCAGGTTAAAGATCTCGACGCCGGTCTTGCCGTTCATCCAGTTGAGGGCGGCAACGTGACCAGATGCCAGGTCGCACACGTGGATGTAGTCGCGCACGCCGGTGCCGTCGGGGGTGGGGTAGTCGTTGCCAAAGACCTGAACGGCCTCGAGCTTGCCCACGGCGACCTGGGCGACATAAGGCACCAGGTTGTTGGGGATGCCCTTGGGATCCTCGCCGATCAAGCCTGACGGATGGGCGCCGATGGGATTGAAGTAACGGAGCAGCACGACGTCCCACTCGGGGTCGGCGGTGTGGACGTCCATGAGGATCTGCTCAATCATCCACTTGGTCCAACCATAGGGGTTGGTCGCGGGCTTCTTGGGGTCTTCCTCGGTGACGGGCGGATTATCCGGATCGCCGTAGACGGTCGAAGAGCTCGAGAAGATGATGGACTTACAGCCGTGGTTGCGCATGACGTCGATGAGCACCAGGGTGTTCTCGATATTGTTGTGGTAGTACTCGACGGGCTTGCTCACCGACTCGCCAACGGCCTTAAAGCCGGCGAAGTGGATGACGCGGTCGATCTGGTGGGTATCGAAGATCTTGTTCATCGCATCGCGGTCGAGCACGTTGGCCTCGTAGAAGGTGAGGTTCTTGGCGGCCTCGTCGCCCACGATGGTTTTGACGCGGTCGATGGCAACGGCGCTGGAGTTGGAGAGGTCATCGACGACGACAACCTGGTAGCCGCCCTCGAGCAGCTGAACGACGGTGTGCGAGCCGATAAAGCCGGCGCCACCGGTAACGAGGACGCAGGTGTCTTTGGGGTCGAGTGCTTTGGACATGTAGTCTCCTATCGAATCAGGAACACTTCTTCAGGGGAGTATAGCGCAGGCAGGGACGCCCAAATCGTGCGCTGTAGGAAAAGCAGAGGATTGTGCTAACGTACTCATAGAAGAGCTTGCGTACGCATAACCTGATCTTTGACATTTGCTTACGAGCCGCTGACCTTGTAGTTTCCTGCCGTTCGTGGAAATCGTTGGGACGCGCCATATGTACGCTAATATGTATGAGTTGAGCGACATATAAATAAGCATGTAACGGAGTACATATGTCACCAAACAGCGATTCTATCCTTTCCCAGGAGCTCTCGCGCCGCACTGCCCTCAAGGCCCTGTTCGGCGCCGCTTCTGCGGCAGTTCTTTTTGGCCTGCCCGCTCGCGCCCATGCGGCGGAGGCTTCCAAAGAAACCACCGATAAACTGAATGCCGCCCAGGCCCAGCTCGACGAGGTTCAGGCCCAGCTCGACAGCATCGCAAATGAGTATGCGGCGCTGGCCAACAAGAATGCCCAGACCCTCAACGACATCGAGAATGTCCAGGGCAAGATTGACGACACGCAGGCCCAGATCGATGAAAAGAAGGCCGAGCTCAAGAAGAAGCGCAACGACCTTTCCGATCGCGTGGCCGCCAGCTACAAGTCCGGCGGCACGAACATCCTGTCGCTGCTGCTGGCCTCTGGCTCGTTTGAGGAACTCGTCGCCAACGCGCATTACGTTGAGAAGATCAACAAGAGCGACCGCGACGCCATCGAGGACATTCAGACCATCCAGGAAGAGCTCGATGCGCAAAAGACCGAGCTCGAGTCGCAGAAGGCCGACTTAGAGAAGCTCAAGGACCAGCAGACTGCCCAGATGCAGGACATGCAGGCCAAGCAGCAAGAAGTCCAGACCGTGCTGAACGGTCTTTCCGACGACGTCAAGGAGCTCATGGCTCAGCGCGATTCCGAGATCCTCGCTGCCGCCCAGGCTGAGGAGGCCGCTAGGAAGGCTGCCGCTGCCGCGGCTGCCGCGAACAAGAACAATTCCTACTCGGGTGGTTCGAGCTCGGGTGGTGGATCGTACGCGCCCGGAACTCCGCAGCAGAATGCCGGCTCGGGCAAGCAGCAGGCTGTCGTCAACGCGTGCTACTCCACGCCTTCGCCGGGTCAGAACTGGTGCGCGGCGTGGGTCACCAATGTCTTCCGTAACGCCGGCGTTGGCTACTTTGGCGGCAATGCGTGCGACATGTTTAACGCCTGGTGCTATAGCTCCGACCGCTCGGCGCTGCAGGTGGGCATGATCGTGGCCGATTCCTCGCACAGCGGCACGGGTGCTCCGGGCCTTATCTACGGTCATGTGGGTATCTACGTTGGCGGCGGCATCGTTATGAGCAACGAGGGTGCCATTACGTCTAAGTCGCTTGACTCGTTTATTAGCTTCTATGGCACTGGCTCTGGCGTGCGCTGGGGCTGGCTTGGCGGTATTGCGCTGTCGTAGCTGCGGTTTGAAGTAAGTTGGTCCGTGGCTGCCCGAAAGGCATTAGGTTGCCTGCTCGGACAGTCCTGCTCGCACGGAGAGCACATTAAGTGCTCTCCGGCTCGTGCGGAACTCGCGATCAACCTAATGCCTTTCGGGCAGCCACGGACCTCTCGGGTCCAATACGTGGCTTATAGGACAAAATGTGTGTCCACGTTGGGGGCATCGGCGCAGGTCGATGCC
>CATWSG010000026.1 GCA_958353395.1 uncultured Collinsella sp. | reverse complement strand
GGCGGCCGCGACCGCGAGGACGGCGGCGGCCCCGGAAACTCGTTTCATGGAGCGTCTCATGGAAAATCCCCCTAATCTAGCAACGGTTTAGAGTCTACTAGATTGGGGGGGGGGACGGGGGCCAAGCCGGATGGACTATTTGCCATTTGGCCAATGAGTGTTTACCGACGGCTGAAAGCAGCGTGGCTCAAAAATCAGTGCCCACCCAAAACTCTTTTAAACGAAGGACTCTCACTGTCAATCAAACTGTTCCCTATTGCATAAACAAGATCACTTGCCTCGTCTTTTGAGAAGCAGTCAGTATCTTCCATTTGCTTCAGCTGTTCATAAATACTGTCAAGGAATTCCTTCTTCGATAGGCTCTTATCGAATAACAGGCCTTTGTTCCCTTTTCGCATTGCGCTAATTCCAGCGTTTCTAATGAAGTAAAAGCAATTACGAATATCGCTTTCATAAAGAAACACGTCGATAAAATCAGTCTCCAGCATGTCTTGCAACGGACCCGGATCACGAACGTAAAGAAACGATACCGCCTCTCCAGCAAGGAACCCATCAAAGGAATCGCAATAATCGCCGCGAAATAAGCCCGGCCGCATAGTCAAGCGATGTATGCACGGCTTTAATTTATTAATAAGTTCCCGATGGAATTCAACAGATAGGACATCCATAGACGGCCTCTCAATCCTTCACCTATCTAACGTTTCTAATAACTTCAACAAGCGGTGCCGCTAAACAAATAACTAAATAAGATCGCAGAAGCCATTGCCAAGAACACGCTTGCCAATGAACCCAGCAAATAAACCTCAGCGAAATCCTTGTCACTTTCCAGCTGCTTAAAGCGCGCGATACTTTTTGCAGTAAAAATAAATGCAATAGCCGAATATTGGTTCAGCAGGGAAAGCGCCGCGACAATCAGTCTTTCAAATATTCCAATCCACTTGCCTGAATGTGCGGTTGTCGTATCCGCCGACTGCTCAACACCCGGGTTTCGAAGAGATTGGAGCACCTTTGCAATAACAATGCTACAAGGGCGTCCACAAAAGCACAGTGTCGAAATTCAAGAGAGCTCCGCTCCACGAGCGCCCAAGAGATTCGAAGCAATTGGCCGCATGGCCCACAAATAGCAACATAGAACGCTCAATATGAGCAGAATTATAATGTGCAGCACTTGATCGGCCAGAAAACTACCGACCGGCGAAAGGTCAAGTCCTGCAAACGCTCTTCTCAGGCTGCCATCGATAATCCAATGTGAAAGGGCAAATACTGTAAAGGACGCAGCAATGGCGGTTGCACTCGCCTCAAACAGAAGAGCTACTGTTGCTGCGGCGCCGGCCGCGTAAACTAAGCAGTGCATGGCAAGGGCAATTCTGCTGTATTCCTTCTCGCCTGCCATCTTATTCGACTGAAAATAAAAGTCGAACAGCATATGAAACAGAAGGAAACACCCGAATACTCTCATGCCATCTCCAGCTCATTAAGGAAATGAACGGCGAAAGCAGCCAGCTCTCTTTCTCTTACAACATTCGCGAGTCTAAGGCTTTTCTCAAGCCCCTGCCTCGTCTTCCCCATCGCAACGCCCATTTGCCCCGCAAGCCCTACATGACTAGCCCTGATGCTATCTACGTTGAGGTTGAGCGAGCTGCCCAACGCCACTGGCGCGCAATCGATCGGATTGCTTTTAGCGCCATACTTTTTGCCTATACGTGTTTCGAAGAGCTCAGTATACCTTTTGCTCAAAGTCGCGTCTGTGCCCTCGTGCAGCATTAGCGGCCGCAGCAACTCAACAACCTCGCAGTAATTACGCTGCGACTCGTTTCTGCGATCGATTATTTCCAGACAGCCCGCCGCGCATAGCTCTTTCTCACGCGAAACACCCGAAGCATCAATGATCTTCAAATTACTGTACTTATCTTTTTCGGACGCAGCAATTGCTCTGCGTGCACGATGGTATGCCGACCCGTCTTGCTCCGTCGACAATGCAGACTGCATCCGAGTTTTCCATTCTCCAACTCCGATACCACCCCTAAGATCAACCGTCTGGACGAGTATCTTGATAAATCTATATGCCAAGAAAGCGCCAGCCGTACTACGAAATAGGCCCTGCAATTCATCGCCCGCACTAAACATAAGCGGCATTTCGAGCTCAGTTTTAAACAGCTCGTTTGTGCAGTCCATAGCGTTCGCAAGATCTTCCTGCGCGCTTTGCCTCCTACTGTCCGAAAGACATCTCGAATGTCTCATATCAACCATGAGGGCCGAATAGCTATTGTTCATCAGGCTTCCTTTCCTCATGGCGATTATAGCAACTATTTTAGTTGCTTTCGCTCATTTGCAACGGTTTTAGTTTCTTTATGGCGGATGCAACTGAAATCGTTGCATTGTAATAGGCTATAATTCTTCCAAATCGCCTAGAGAAAGTGTTTGAATGCTGACCGTAATCGTGCCTACTTACAATGCCGAGCCGTATCTTTCTCAGGCTATAGGCAGTCTATTAAACGAAAACAAAATCGAGCTGGAGATCCTCGCCATCAACGACGGATCCACCGATAACTCGCTCGCCGTTATGCAAGAATTCGCTGCGCGCGACTCACGCGCTCGAGTGATCGATAAGGCAAACCAGGGTTACGGCGCAACCTGCAATCTGGGCATTCGCGAGGCAAAGGGCGACTGGATTGCCATCCTCGAGCCCGATGACTGGATCGAGCCCGGAATGTACTCCGACATGCTTGCCTTTGCCATGCGCGAATTTGGCGATCCGAACAAGCTCGATATTATCGAGACCCCGTATTGGATCATTCGCAACCCCGATACCCCCCAAGAGGTCAAACTACATTGCGCATATCGCGGTCGCATCAAACCGCCTCGGCAACCGTTCACCATTCACGACGCTCCACACCTGCTGGCCCATCATCCGTCCATTTGGTCGGCAATCTATCGTCGCGACTTCCTGATGCAAAACAATATCTGGTTTAAGGAAATCCCCGGTGCGGGCTGGGCCGACAATCCATTCCTTGTCGAAACGCTCTGCCAGGCAAAGGCGATCGCTTACTGGCCCAAGCCGTATTACTGCTACCGCGAGGAAACACCCGAAAAGGCAGCCGCCCTGGCCAAGCGTGATCCCCTGATGCCGTTTAATCGCTGGAACGACATGGTTGATATCCTTGAGCGGCTCAACGTCACCGACCCCGCCGTTTGGACACCGCAAATCACACGCGGCTTCACCTATATGGGCATCATGATTGAGCACACCGGAATTGAGGGGCACCCCGAAATCGAGCGGGCGATCCACAAGATGTTCGAACGCATGCCGCAAGAGCTGGTATTTGCCAATCCTCGCGTTACCCCCGCGGCCAAAAAGCTCTATGCCGAGTATATGGGCATCGCCGACCCTAAAATCAGCTACTGCGCGTACGCCAAGGACCTCGTGGGCGAGGGCTTGTATAACGTATGGAACAAGGGCCCCAAGCAGACTCTAAAAATGATCACATCGCACTTTGGTTCATACAACGCACGCGCTGGAAAATAGTCTGATGGGCAGCAAAGCAAGCAGAAATACCTCCATCGAAGCGCTGCGCCTGGTGGCGGTCGCTGGGATCGCCATATTCCACACGTTTCAGTGGACCTTCCAAGCCGTCTGCACCGGCCTACCGGAATACGCGCCGCTCGCTGTCTTCCCTTACTCCGGCGCGCTCGGCTTTATCAACCTGCTGGGCTGCTGGGCCAACGAGGTCTTTTTTATGATCTCGGGGTACTTCCTTATCCCTTCGGCAGTTCGCGCCCTCCAAAACGGGTCATCCGCACCGGACCTCGCTCGTAAATCGCTTGCGCGGTTAAAGAAGATCGTCTTGCCCACGCTCTTTTATTGCGCTGCCTGCCTGCTTATCTCGATGTACGTCTATACCCTGCCCGAAATCTCGCTACACGAGATTGGCTGGCTTACGCTGGGCATCGAGTTTATCTGGGTCTACGCCGCCTCCGTATTGCTCGTCCCAGTGATTGCGTTGATACGACAGCGAATCGGCAGCATAAGGGCCCCGTTTGTCGTAGCACTCCTCGTGCTCGCAACATTTGGAATCAACTGCTACATCGCGGCGACGGTAAACGGAGCTGCCGGTGTCGTTTTGTGGCGCAAGCTCATGAGCGCCGTTACCTACCTGGTCGCGTTTATTGCAGCTGGAGAAATGCGGTTTGTCCTCGAATACCTCGGCAACGCATCCGGCTCTCAGAAATCCAAGATCGTGCTTATCGGACTTATTGCCGCCACCGTCACGCTCGAGCTCCTGCTATCGACAAACAGCCAGTACGACGCGCTCTGGAAGCTCTCCTACAAGTCAACTTCCGTCATATCCTTCATCTTAGCCGTTGCATCCGTTGCCGCCGCAGCGCTCCATCAGCCACGCCACGAAGTCCCAACTGCAGACAAGACAATCGTGACTCTCGCCGCAGGAACGCTCGCTTTCTACGCCGTACAGTCGTTCACCTGCAACGTCTGGCGACCCATCTTCGACAAAGCGATCTACACCATGGCGACAGGCATCCAAACGGGAGAGCCCCGTCCAGCCGCCGCCATTTTGCTCGGAATCCTTATGAGCCTTTGCCTCGCGCTTTCCCTGCTCCTCGTGGATATCGTGCGCAGGGCCGTAGTCGCGACCATCAAAGCCCACATGAAAGGCTAAGCGACCTTCTGACTCCTCAGACCACGAAGCGCGCTTACACCAGAAGCAAATAAAATCGCAAAGACAATCGCCCAGTTCTTGCAGCCAAATACCGGAATATGAACGATTGCATGGTCATGCATAACAACGAAATAACCCAGAACAACCACCAGAGGCAGCGCCATGAGCAGTGACTGGATCAACATCTTGCGACGACGACCACCTTGCGCTCCGCCCCGTATCGAGCAAACGAGCACAGCAATCCAAATCGCCAATACGGCAGCAAACGAAACAAGACAAACAACGTTCGAGATCATCGCATAACCAGCAGTTGAGCAAATGGCGAACAGCTGCGGGCTCATGCAATAAAACTCCTTCAAAATCTGAGGCCAGTCAGCCTGGGGCAACAGTGACGAAGTCCCATGCGCAGACCAAAGGCCCATCTCGCCCAGAACGTTCGAAAAGACTTCATCCCAGCCCAGCACAAATGCCGCGACAACCCATTTCATCGCCCAGGTAAACACAAACGAAAGCCCAAACCCAAAGAGTGCCCGCAGCATCGTAACGAGACAGCGCTTGGATCTCTCACCTTCGGGCAGCACAATAAACGCGAAAAAGCAATGCAGGGCGACAACTGCGGCAGGAATCGTTAAAAAGTCAAGAAACGAAAACACGGCACCCGTCGCAATCGACCAAAGGACAAGACGGCTTGTAAAAGCCCGTGCGTTCGGAGCCGACCCCAAACGAAGACTCATGCAAGACATCATGATGAGCGCAACAAAGAACGAGATGCACAGCAGTAGATCACCGATAAAATTAAAAAACAGATTGGTCGAGAACAACAGGATTGCAAGGAAACCCAACGTCAATGGTTTTGAAAACCGCTTCCGCAAGGCAACGTAAGCGCAAGCGGAGCCGGCAATCGCCAGAGCAGCTGCGGGCGCCACGACAACGTCGATACCGCCAATAAGCAGGCAGACATTCGTAAGTAGCTGCCATCCGTGCCAATACCGGTAGTACTGCTGGTGCGTAATCCCGCCGGCTTTCGTAACGTCATCAATCTCGGCAACAGCCATCGTCTTAAACGGAGAACCTTGGTCCTTTTGCTGTGCGACTTCAATGATAAAACGATTATTATCAAAGCAAACAGGACCAGCTGCAACACGGTGGTCGTAGACATACATGTCAGACAACAGGGCAGAGGACTCCGAACCCTGCGCATGCGACTCGATAACGGGCCTCGGCAGGCAATTCGCCGCGGTATTGCTCAGGACAAATGCGGCTTGAAGAACCAAAAACAGCAACATGACCTTGACGGGAAGGCTATCGGCAAAGGAGGCTAAACGAGTTTTATTCACAGGGCATCCAAACAGAAAGATCGCGTCCACAGGAATCGGCACCTATGTAATACCACAATGCGCGCTTGCAATCTCACCACGCACGCACGTCAACTAGGCTTGTAGCAAACGTTCTTGGTGATTAGCGGAACATTACCCGCGGGCGCCCGCCTACGCTTACAATAGTCGTGTCCTATGGGACACGTTGTTTATTCCGCAGGGCCGAAATGCTGCCCACGCGAAAGGATATTCTCGTTCATGACTTCCACCCTTCCCGCTCCCATCGATAAGCTCGCCATCGTCGTCGTTACGTACAAGCGCCAGGAACTCCTGGCCAACTTGTTCGACTCTATGACCGAGCTCACGGCAACGCCCTGGCGCATCGTGATTGTCGATAACGAGAATTCGCGCGAGACCAAGGCCATGTGCACCGCATTCAACGAGCGCCTGGCCAACCTGTGGGGCATCGACACCGAGCAGCCCGACGCGCAGGGCGGCACCGACCGTGTCATCTACGCCCCGCAGCTCGAAAACGGCGGCGGTGCGGGCGGCTTCTCCGCCGGCACCAAATGCGCCTACGACCTGGGCGCCCAGTGGTTCTGGGTGATGGACGACGACGTGCTCGTCATCCCCGAAGGCATCGAGCGTCTTGCCAAGTGGACCGACCGCTACGATGTCATCCAGGGTTCGCGCCTGGACTTTGACGGCGGCGCTTTCTTTTGGCAGTACCAGCTCATCCTTTCGCTCGGCATCCCTAACCCCATCGCCAAGTGGGATCTGGGTCCCGAGGGCTACCGCGCCATGAACCAGCTGTGCTTTGAGGGCGGCATGTTCTCGCGCCGCGTGGTCGACAAGATTGGCCTGCCCGACGCGCGCTTCTTTATCTACGGCGACGATGCCTGCTACGGCTACGTAGCCAGCCAGCACTTCCCCGCCGCCGTGGTCGCCGACGTGGTGCTCAAGCGCGCCCGTGCCGTCTCTAACTGGGATATCGCCGGCAAACGCCAGCTCAACTCTACGAGCGACACCAACCGCTACTACATCATGCGCAACCGAGGCTTCCTCGCTCGCTATATGCAGATCTACGGTGACTACCACCCCATGTTGTTCCGCCTGGGCAATGCCGCGACCTTCTGCAAGGAATTCATTCGCCTGGCCGCCGTTGACAAGTGCTTTAAGACCGGTATTCCGGCGCTGCGACGCGGCATGAAGGACGCCCGCAAGATCGTTAAGGATCCCAACTGGAAGCCCATGCCGCCCATGAAGGACACGGAGTAACAGAAGCCGGAAACACCTCAGCGCTTAAAGCCGCTGGTGCACCGTAGCCACATGCTGTCCATCAAACCCAAACCCCCAGCGCATGCGGCCAACGCCGGGTCGCGGCACACGGATTTCGTCGATGCCGTCGCGCTCTATGTCGAGTAGCGACTGCACGGCCAGCAATTCCAGGCCCAGCGCATCCACATCGGGGTCATACATCAAGTTAATCGTTATCAGCGGTCGCTCGTCCAGCATGCCAATCGTGTCTGCTACGTCGAACACAGCACCCGTAGGGAAAACCTGGATGTCCCAGCGACCCGCGCCACACTTTCGCCTCGAGGCAGGATTGGCATAGCCCGGCAAGCCAAAGCAGAGCCCCTGCAAGAGCAGATGATATGGCAGCGGCTTATCTGGGTCAGTCTCACCGATTCCCGCATCCCCCAGGATGCGGCTTAGCGCCCGCCTCACGGTATCCTCGTTCCCACGGCACAGCCCGTCGCGAAACGCATCGACGTCTCGAATGTCTTCGGCAGCGCACTCAAACCACTCAACAATTACTAGACGCAAGACCTGGCGAAGCTCTTTATTGGGCAATCGCAAAACACGGAGGCGATCGCCATGCTCTGGCTCCTCAGTCATATCTGTCGTCAGGAAACCGGACAGATACAGCGCTGTCCACATGCCATCGTCAGGCGAGACATCTGGCTCTGCAGTGCCCAAACAAAGCGGGACCTCAGCGCACCCATGGGCCTCGAGCAAATCAAACAAGACCGAAAGGCGGTCGAGATTCCACCCGGCAACTACCCTACTCAGGCAATCCGCATACCCATACAGATCGGCGCGCACAGGCGCCGTGCAACCTCGGTCCAGAAAACCGATCACACGCGCTGGACTCGAGCAATAGGCCCTACCAAACCGATATCCCTCGAGCCATTCACGCGCATCATCCAGGCATTCCTCGCGTCCAGCATGACTCAACAGAGCCTGGACCTCGGCATCCGAAAAGCCGAACCAACGGTCACACCACGCCGACAGCGGCGTCGTCAGACAATACGAGCAGCCGCGCGAAGAAAGCGCCGCTTCGGCAGGACCGGGGCACTCCCCCATCAGACACGTCAGCCGCAACGAATCGCGCGCAGTGGCAATGGCGTCGAACAGCACGCGATCGAATAGCCCTGCCGGATCGGCGTCGGAAGCGTCCCTCGCGCTCGCACGGCGAGACCACGCCGCATCGTACCCATCAACGAGCAATACAACCTGCTCATCGCAGGCCATCTCCAGCAGCTCAATGAGCACGCCAAGCACCGAGGTGACCTCGTCCTCGCTCGCCACGCCACGCGCAACGCGTTCGATGTGACGCACCTTGTCTCGAGCTAAATCCGGAGCCTCCAAAAGCGCCAGCAGACGGGCGCACTCGCCCGAAAGGGCATCGCGCACGACGCCGGCAATAGCGGCGCCACGCCTCGCAGCGCCAGAAAAGTCCAGCGATATCACCGGATAGCAAGCGTACTCATCCCGATAGCGCCCGCCGTCTGCATCCCAAATCTGAGCATCGGCAAACAAACGCTGACCAGCGCGACCGACCGCTGGACGCTCCAGAAAAGCCCTGAGCATCGACAAGTTCATGCTCTTGCCAAAACCCACGGGTCGACAGCACACCACAGCGGACGCGTCGCAGTCCAACACATCGGCAATAAACATGGTCTTGTCGACCAGCGTGCAGCAACCAAGAGCCTCCGCATAGTCGTGCATGCCAATGGGCAAAACCGCATCGTCGGCACAGCCGATCAAACGCACGCCAAAGCCGGCAGCACAACCATTATTTGCCTGTTCAGACACCAAAACGTTCCCCCTAAATCGCAGCACGATGCCAATTGTAATGACCGCATCGCATGTACCGATGTCGCCGCGCAAACATATCGGGCAACGGTAGTAACAAGAGGTATGAGGGGGCACAATTAATCGTTGCACAACAAAACGGGGCCCGATACATTCGCACCGGACCCCGTCCCGACTATTTAGTTATCTGGCAACTGAGAGCCTACTCCCCCGAGTCGTCCTCCCCAGAAGCCTTCTTCTGCTGATCGAGCTTATGCTTACCACTTACGATAGACGTAGCGCCCAGTGTGGCCAAGCTCGCGCTGGCAAGGCTCGCCATAACGATAAGGTCGCCCGTCTTGGGCATATTACCGCCCGAAGTCTTAGTCGTTGTAGTGGTGGTTGTAGTGGTCACCGTCTTGGAGTCATTTTGCTCCTGGTTCTGTTTGTCGGTGTTGCCCTTACTGCTGTCCTCGCCCTGCTGCTTTCCGTCCTCGGTCTTGTCCTTGTTTTTGTCCTTCCCCTCAGATTCAGACTTCTTACCCTCGTCCTTCTTCTGAGTGGACTTGTCGTCCTTCTCCTCAGAGCTAGAACCCTTATCAGATTCGGTCTTCTCGGAAGCCTCATCCTTGGAGTCGCCCTTTGCGGCCTCGGTCTTTTCCGTGGAAACCTGATCAGAGTTGTCCTTGTTCTGAGTCGAGCCATTATTGACGCCAGCCATCAGCGAAGAGCCCAGCGTAGAACCAAGCTGCACGGAGAAAGAGGGCTTCTTATCCGGCGAAGCAACGGGAGCGTCCGGCGCCTTATTCGAGTCGTCCTTGGAAGCATCGGAATCAGGGGTTGCGTCAGAGCCAGAACCGTTGTTAGAGCCAGTGTCAATGGACGAATCACTCGAGCCGGTAGATGAGTTAGAGGTGTCAGCGTCGGTCGAACCAGAAGCGTCGCTGCCCGTATTGCCGGCAGAGCTTGAAGACGAATCGCCCGCAGCAGAGCCGTTCGAATCGGAGCCGTTCGAGGTAGAGCCGTCGTTGGTAGTGCCACCAGCAGAGCCATTACCGTCAGCATCGGTCGAGGGTGTATCCATCCTATCATCGTTGGCATCGTCACTCGAGTCGTCATTCGAATCAGGTGTCGGCGAGGGCGCCGGCGTAGGCTCGGGCTGCACGGGCATCGCAGCGGCAGCCTCATCCTCGGCGATAAAAACCAAGCAGTCCTTCAGCTCATTCTTATAACGATTCTTCCAGCCCTCATGATACTGGGGCTGACTCGAAAACTTAGTGGCGACATTGTTGACCACACTATTGGAGAGCGCCGTCACAAACTCGCGGTCGGACATATCGTTGGAAAGATTCGCCCAGCGGAAAAAGTCCCTGCAGCCACCAGTGCCGCACATGTTGGTAATGCTCCACACCATGCCCTTGACGCAATCGGCGCGGCCCGAAATATCAATACCCAGGCCGCTCTTGAGCCACGCCTCGGTCACCGCATAGTACGAGTTGTACGCATACGCATCCTGCAGAGCCGAAAACTCAGCAGGATCGGTGTTATAAGCACCCTGGAAGGCCTCCTGTGCAATACGGCCCAGCTCGGTAAGCTGGCCGTTCTCGTACATGGCATTGCTCGCGTTGGAAATCTCGCTGCCGCGATCAATCGCATCCTTGAGCATGCCGTACTTGGCAGAATCGTAGTTGTAGACCTGCTTCATAAACGGAATGAGCGACCAACGACGGTCGAACTGGAATAGCCCAGCGCGTTGTAGCCGTCACCATACGAAAAGCCCTGGTTATAGTTGCCATGGCTCTCGTACTTGGTAAAGTACTTCATCTCGGGAGTCACGTTGACAAACGAAACGCCCTGGACCGACCTCAGCACGCCCGAGAAGGACTGCTGGGTGTAGAGACCTTTGTCGATATCGGTGGCATCCGAGGCAACGCCCGGCGTGGGCTCCTCGGCGGCGGCGGGTGCCGGCGCGGAAACGGCGCCAAACGAAAGCGCCAGCGTCAGGCCCGCGACAATCGCGGAATGCTTGGGCTGCATAAAATCCTCCCTGCATTGGTGTAGTTAAAGTTCAGTTTGCAAAGATAAAAATAAGTATTGCAGCTCGCCCGTTGTTACACAACAACCCCTCGGTAAACGGCAACAACCCTCCGCGAAATCTTAAGGAATTAGACAAACTGGTCGTCGGGCGCCAACAGAAGCTCGCCGTAACGTTTCGTCAGCCCGTCTCTCAACTGACAGAAAGCGGGAATATAGACGTTCAAGATGCGCTGAATCAAATCTTGAGCGAGCTTGTTGTCGTAGATATGGACGTTCGTATTGCGGTCTCTGAGCATATCCAGCCAGGCTGCCTCATCAATAAAGTCGTAGAATCGGTAGGACTCCTTCAAGATGGCACGAGGAGACCCCGACGCGGCAAGCGTGGCGCCCTCATACTCGAGCAGACGCTTAAGGAGCTTCCAGCTCAGTTCAAATTGAAGATTGAACTTATTAATCAATCCACTCTGAACAAAATCATTGTTGAGATCCTGATTGGGCGCATCCTCAAGATTCGCCAAGGCGCTAACAAAGTTCTCATATTTTTTCATACAGAATCACACCATCCTTGGCAATCTCATCGAGCAATTGCTGCGATAGGGACTCGTCGAGATTGACGACATCTACATCTAAAAGAGTATCAAGATGTTCCTCGATCAAATATGAGAAACGGCCGAAATCCCGGCAACCTGCTACGGCGATGTCAATATCGCTCTTGGGCAAGTTGTCGCCTCGAGCACGAGAACCAAACAACACGACCTTCTCGGCGTCACATTCCCGAGCAAAAACTTCGATTTGCTTGTACACCTTGTCGAGAGATGCCATTTGCACCCCTACAGCTTAATGTCAAAGTTGATTTCGGGAACGGCGGCCAGGTCGGCCAACGTCACGCCGTCAACATAGTTCTCGATGACCTCGTCCAGGCCGCGCCAGAACTTGACGGTGGAACACAGGTCGCTGCGGGCGCAGCTGTTGTCGATGCCATCGCACGCCACCGGAGCCGTGCTGCCTTCGACGGCACGCAGGATGTCGCCGGCACGCACCTCGGCGGGGTCCTTGGCCATCATGTAGCCACCGCCCTTGCCGCGCACGCTCTTAAGCAGGCCCGCCTTCATAAGCGGACGAACCAGCTGCTCCAAATACTTTTGTGAGATAAGCTCGCGGTCGGCAACCTCGCGCAGGGCAATCTTGCCCTCGGCGTCACCGAGCGCCGCGATATAGATCATCAGTCGGAGGGCATAGCGGCCCTTGGAAGAAATGAGCATACCTACCCTCCCATCGCATCTGGGACAATATAACCAGCTTTGTTTGTCCCAAATCTTAAGTAAATGAGACAAACACAACAGGTTATTTTGTCCCAGAATTTGAAAAGTCGAGTGGATTAGTCGGGTTTTCCCTTGACTAACGCCGAACCCATAGTAACTTTATTCCGAGAAGATTCCTAGGGTTTAGTACGCCTATGAGTACACCATATACAGAGAGGGACAGCATGAGCGCAAATCCGCTGCTTTCCATCGAAGGTCTGACCGCCTCCGTGGACGAGAAGACCATCCTCCACAACGTCAACCTCAACGTCGCCGCCGGCGAGACCCACGTTCTGATGGGACCTAACGGCGCCGGCAAGTCCACCCTCGGCCACCTGGTCATGGGCGACCCCGTTTACACGGTCAACGACGGCCGCATCGTCTTTGACGGCCAGGACATCACCGAGCTCACCACCGACAAGCGCTCGCGCGCCGGCCTGTTCCTGAGCTTCCAGGCCCCGGTCGAGATTCCGGGCGTGCCGCTGTCGAGCTTTTTGCGCGCCAGCATCGCCGGCCGCCCCGGCCTGGAGATGAAGGGCAAGGAGTTCCGCCGTCGCGTCAAGGAGCTCGCGGCCGAGCTCAACATGGATACCGCCTACCTCAACCGCGAGCTGGGCGTGGGCTTCTCGGGCGGCGAGAAGAAGAAGGTCGAGATGCTCCAGCTCCTGTTGCTGCAGCCCAAGCTCGCCATCCTCGACGAGACCGACTCGGGCCTGGACGTCGACGCGCTTTCCACCGTCAGCCACGGCATGGACGCCTACCGCAAGAGCTGCGACGGCTCCATGCTCATTATCACGCACAACACGCGCATCCTGGAGCACTTGGATGTCGACCGCGTCCACGTTATGGTCAAGGGTCACATCGTGCGCGAGGACGACGCCTCGCTCATCCCCTGGATCGACAAGAACGGCTTTGAGACCTTCGAGCGCGAGGCCGCCGAGCAGCGCGCCCAGGCCGAGTCCGCCGCTGCCGAGCAGCAGGCGTAAAGGGGCGACGCAATGACCAAGAACCGCACCGAGGTCGCGGACATCGACCGCAGCCTCTACGACTTCACCTATGGCGAGGAGGGATTCGAGCGCCTCGACGCCGGCATCACGCCCGACATCGTGCGCGAGATCAGCGCCAAAAAGGACGAGCCGCAGTGGATGCTCGACCTGCGCCTCAAGTCCCTCGAGATTTTTAATCGTTTTCCCGACCCGACGTGGGGTCCCTCCATCGAGGGCCTGGACATGGACAACATCGTCACCTACGTCAAACCCAACACCGATCAAAAGCACGACTGGGAGTCGGTGCCCGACGACATCAAGAATACCTTTGAGCGCCTGGGCATCCCCGAGGCCGAGCGTAGCTACCTGGCAGGCGTCGGCGCGCAGTACGACTCCGAGCTGGTCTACCACAACATGCAGGACACCGCGTCTAAGATGGGCATCGTCTATTCCGGCATCGAGGAGGCCCTGCACGACCCGCAGTGGGAGCCGCTCATCCACGAGAAGTTCATGACGCTCATCCCGCCCACCGACCACAAGTTTGCGGCCCTGCACGGTGCCGTGTGGTCGGGCGGCTCGTTTGTCTACGTGCCCAAGGGCACCAAACTCGACTTCCCGCTGCAGAGCTACTTCCGCCTTAACGCCAAGGGCGCCGGCCAGTTTGAGCACACGCTCATCATCGTCGAAGACGATGCCGATCTGCACTTCATTGAGGGTTGCTCCGCGCCCAAGTACAACGTGGCAAACCTCCACGCCGGCGCCGTCGAGCTCTTTGTGGGCAAGCGCGCGCACCTGCGCTACTCGACCATCGAGAACTGGTCCAAGAACATGTACAACCTCAACACCAAGCGTGCGCGCGTGGACGAGGACGGCGACATCGAGTGGATCAGCGGCTCCTTCGGCAGCCACGTGGGCTACCTCTACCCCATGAGCGTGCTCAACGGCCGCCGCGCCCGTTCCAGCTTTACCGGCATCACCTTTGCCGGCGCCGGTCAAAACCTCGACACCGGCTGCAAGGTCGTGCTCAACGCACCCGATACCTCGGCAACCGTCGAGACCAAGGGCATCTCCAAGAGTGGCGGCATTCAGACCTTCCGCAGCTCTATTGTGGCGACACCCAAGGCCGAGGGCTCCAAGGCAACCGTGAGCTGCCAGTCGCTGATGCTCGACGACCAAAGCCGCTCCGACACTATTCCGGCCATGGACATCCGCGCCAAGAACGTCGACATCGGCCACGAGGCCACCATCGGCCGCATCGGCGACGATAAGGTGTTCTACCTGATGAGCCGCGGTATCTCGGAGGAAGAAGCCCGTACCATGATCGTCAACGGCTTTGCCAACCCGGTTTCCAAGGAGCTGCCGCTGGAGTACGCCGTCGAGATGAACAACCTGATCAAGCTCGAGATGGAAGGAGCGATCGGATAATGAACCAGACCACGAACACCGCTGCTACCACCCTTGAGCAGGTCAATGCGATGCCAGCTGCCACTTGGGGTTGGCTGAAGATGAACCAGACCAAGCTCGAGCTCTCTGACGAGCTTGCCGCCGCTCCCACCGAGGCTGTTAAGGTCGAGGGCTTGGACGAGCAGTTCCGCGGCGCTGCCGACGCATTTAACGCCGCCATGGACGCCATGGCCGAGCGCTTCCCCGAGCGCCGCGCCTCCGCCCCCGGCGACGCCGCCGACCGCGCCCGCATCACGCCCGAGACCGAGCTTGACGTGCCCGCCACCTCCATCTACCAGGCCGGTGCCATCAAGCTCGAGGAGGAGCTCTCCCCTGCTGAAGCCTTCGAGACCGGCATGGGCGAGGCTGCCTACACCTACTTGGCCGACCACGCCACCAAGCGCATCGTCATCGATGTGCCCGCATACAAGCACGCCACGGTTACCGTGCGCGTGAGCGGTGTCGATGCAGCCGCGGCCATCGCCGCCATCGACGTCGTCGCCCGTCCCCAGTCGACGCTCGATCTGCTTATTGCCCTGGACTCTCCCGTTGCCGGCCAAGGCGTCGTGGGATCCGTGCTACGCGTGTGCGCCCACGAGTACGCCACCGTCAACGTGACCTGCACGCAGACGCTCGACGATAGCTGGATCGCGCTCGACGACACCGGCCTGTTCCTGGACGAGGGCGCGCGCGTCAACGTGCAGCACACCGTCCTGGGTGCCGGCGCCAGCGCCACCGGCCTTGCCGGCGACCTGCTGGGCGATACCGCCAAGGTCACCATCGATACTGACTACCTGGGCGCCCGAGAGCAGGTGCGCGACTTTAACTACGAGCTGCGCCACCGCGGTCGCAAGACCGAGTGCGAGATCGACGCCAACGGCGTGCTGACCGGCACGTCCAAGAAGGTCTACCGCGGCACCATCGACCTCGTGCACGGTTGCAAGGGTGCAACCGGCACCGAGCGCGAGACGGTGCTTTTGGCCAACAAGGGCGTCGACAACAAGACCGTTCCCGTCATTCTCTGCGACGAGGACGACGTCGCCGGCAACCACGGAGCCACCATCGGCCACGTCCGCGACGAGCAACTGTTCTACCTCGCCTGCCGCGGCCTTGACCAAAACGCCGCCGAGGACCTGTTCGTCCGCGCCAAGCTGGAGGACGCCGCACTTTCCGCCACCGACGAGCGCACCCGCGCCGCCGTCGTCCGCCTGGGCAACAACCTGATCGACAACTTTGAAGAGGAGCTCGCATGATCGACACCGAGCACGTTAAATGCGACACCTGTACCGCACCGGAGCCTATGGAGCTCGACGCCAGCGACGAGGCCTCGCGCGGCTGGCCTACCGTCGACATCGAGACTAATCCCTACAAGGCGCAGTTCCCGCTGTTCCAGCAGCACCCCGAGATCGCCTTCCTCGATAGTGCCGCCACCGCGCAGCGTCCTGCCTGTGTGCTCGACGCCGAGCGCGACTTCTACCAGCGCATGAACGCCAACCCTCTGCGCGGCCTGTACTCGCTGTCCGTCGAGGCCACTGAGGCTATCGCGAAGGTGCGCCAGCAGATCGCCGACCTCATCGGCGCTGCCCAGGCCAACGAGGTCGTCTTCACCCGCAACACGAGCGAGTCGCTCAACCTGGTCGCCAAGAGCTTTGCACCCACAGTCCTCGAGCCGGGCGACGAGGTCGTCATCACCATCATGGAGCACCACTCCAACCTGATTCCGTGGCAGCAGGTCTGCCGCGAGACCGGCGCCAAGCTCGTCTACCTCTACCCCACCAAGACCGGTCAGCTCACCACCGAGGAGGTTCTTGCCAAGGTTGGTCCCAAGACCAAGATTCTGGCCGTGGGTCAGGTCTCCAACGTGTTGGGAGTCGAGAACCCAGTCAAGAACCTCGGCAAGCTCGTGCACAAGTATGGCGGCTACCTGGTCGTCGACGGTGCGCAGTCGCTGCCGCACATGCCGGTCGATGTGGCCGACCTGGGCGCCGACTTCTTTGCCTTTAGCGCACACAAGGCTATGGGCCCCATGGGCATCGGCGTGCTGTGGGGCAAGATGGACCTGCTCAACGCCATGCCGCCCATGCTCACCGGCGGCGAGATGATTGACTCTGTTACCGAGCAGGACGCCGTCTGGGCGCCCGTTCCCGAGAAATTCGAGGCCGGCACACAGGACGCCGCCGGCATCTTCGCCACGGGTGCGGCACTCGACTACCTGGTCAACACGGTGGGTTACGAGAACATCCAGGCACGCGAGCAGGCACTCGTCCACTACCTGATGGGCGAGCTCATGCAGCTCGACTTTGTCCAGATCATCGGCTCCATCTATTGGGACAACCACCACGGCGTTGTGAGCTTTAACGTCCGCGGCATCCACCCGCACGACGTCGCGAGCATCATGGACATGGACGGCGTCTGCATCCGCGCCGGTCACCACTGTGCACAGCCGCTGCTCACCTGGCTGGGCGTCGAGAACCTTGCCTGCTGCCGCGCCAGCGTGGCCTTCTACAACGACAAGGCCGACATTGACAAGTTCATCGCCGGCCTGCATCACGTTTGGAGCACGTTCAATGGGTAATCTGTACACCTCCACCACATTTATGGAGCACAACTCGCACCCCGACTACAAGTACGAGATGGATGCTCCCACGCACGAGCACGACGGCATCAACCCCAGCTGCGGAGACGAGCTCACTCTGCAGCTGCGTGTCGAGAACAACGTGATCGAGGAGGCCTCCTTTACCGGCCACGGCTGCGCCATCAGCCAGGCCAGTGCCGACATCATGGCCGATCTCATCACCGGCGAGACCGTCGAGGAAGCTCGCCGCCTGGCAGAGCTCTTCCTCGCCATGATCCGCGGCGAGAAGCTCTCCGAGGAGGACCTGGAAGACCTGGACGAAGCCGCCCAGCTCCAGGACATCTCGCACATGCCCGCCCGCGTCAAATGCGCCGAGCTCGCCTGGCGCACCCTCGACGGCATGCTCGAGGGGCGAAATAATCAGTAGCACTTGTCCCAAATCTTAAGATTTTTGTTGGCCGAATCGCTTGACAAGAGTGGTTCGGCCATTTTCTATTCCGAGAGCTCAGTCTGTGCCTTCACCCGCGCATAAGCGCGCACGATACGAGAGACGGTACTTTTGCCAATCCCGGTATACCGCTCAATCTGGCGCACCGTAAAACCGGCATCGTGCAATCCAAAAATAACGGTATCGCGCTGCGCAGGCGGTGCGTCTTTAACCCCATGGAGCGGAGCCCCGAGGCTTTTCGCCAACTTGTCGGCAAAGGCGTGGCGTTCCCACTCTGTCTCTTTCATATCGCGCAGCGCCGGTTCGCCGCCGTCGGGCGTCGAAAGCGAATAGGCAATAAAGCCCTCGGCAGAACCAAAAAGCTCAAGCACGCAAGAAGGATCAGAAAATCCCCTCGCGACATCGGCCGCGTCACCGTCGTAAGCGCACAAATGCTCCGGAAAGCTGCTCCAGGGATAACGCTCAATGAGACTGATGCCCGCCTCCTGCGGATCGGCGTGAACGGAGCGAATAGCCTCCATCACCTGCCAGTCGGTATCGAGCGAGCGCCGGTCAAAACGGTTCTGGAACAGATGCCCTGTGCGCCCCGTGCGTTTATTGAACCGCCGCGCGTACGTCAAAAGCAGCCGGTGCATCGCCGCGCTCATCGCGTCCTCGTAATCTGCAAGCACCAGACGCACGTGATTGCCCATAAGGCACCAGGCGATAACCGCCACGCCCGCCTTGCGGCAGCACTCACGCATCAGCTCCAAGAACTCCCACCGGTCTTCATCGCCCTCAAAGATGAGCTGCTTGCCCGTACCGCGGGCACAGACATGGTAAAAGCCGGTAACCGTTCTCCAAACGCGCTGCATGGCGCTCCCTTCGCCGGGATCTGCTTGCCATCCAATACAGCACGATTGAAGC
Organism: uncultured Collinsella sp.; assembly: GCA_958353395.1. Classification (GTDB taxonomy): domain Bacteria; phylum Actinomycetota; class Coriobacteriia; order Coriobacteriales; family Coriobacteriaceae; genus Collinsella. The sequence goes on along the minus strand of CATWSG010000026.1, from coordinate 11,455 downwards.
GTGCCATCAAAACATTCACGCAAAACAATTCGCTCGCGCGGCCAAAGGCAGTAAACAGGCGGCGAACGGCACCGTTGCAACAGGTCAACCCCTGCAACGCTTACAAAAGCTGACCAAAAGCTTGCCCAAGACGGACCCCCTCAACGGAAGCGCACGACCACAGAATATAGAGTTAAACCGTTTCAATTGAAAGTTCCGCGCATCTCGCTACGAAAACTGAGCCGTTCGCCGAATATTCCGTGCATTTCGCGGTATTATAGGGGCTGCATGTCATGTCCCTTTCGAAGGGTCGCCCGGCAATCGCCAGCCACGGCCCCCAGACGGGACGCCAACACGATAGAGAGGAGAGGCATGCAGTACTCACAGGAAGTGGAGAACATGTGCCCCGTTGCCAAGGGTGCATACCACGGCCCCGCACCCATCCCCGAGGAGGGCAAGTGGGTCCAGGCTAAGGAGATTTCCGACATCTCCGGTCTTACGCACGGTGTGGGTTGGTGCGCACCTCAGCAGGGCGCCTGCAAGCTCACGCTGAACGTCAAGGACGGCATCATCGAGGAGGCCCTCGTTGAGACCATCGGCTGCTCGGGTATGACCCACTCTGCCGCCATGGCTTCCGAGATCCTTCCCGGTAAGACCATCCTCGAGGCCCTCAACACCGACCTCGTCTGCGACGCCATCAACGTTGCTATGCGCGAGATCTTCCTGCAGATCGTTTACGGCCGCAGCCAGACCGCGTTCTCCGAGGGCGGCCTGCCCGTGGGCGCCTCCCTCGACGACCTCGGCAAGGGCCTTCGCTCTCAGGTCGGCACCATGTTCGGCACCAAGGCCAAGGGCGCTCGTTACCTCGAGCTCGCTCAGGGCTACGTCACCCGCATGGCTCTCAACGACAAGAACGAGATCATCGCATTCGAGTTCCTGAACCTCGGCAAGTTCACCGACGCCGTCAAGGCCGGCAAGACCCCCGAGGAGGCCATCGCTGGCGCTATGGGCCACTATGGTCAGTGGGAGAACGCTGCCAAGTACATCGACCCGCGCACCGACGAGGAGACTCACTCCGTCGCCAGCGTGTTCCCGGTTCACGAGTAGAAAGGGAGGGAAATAACTATGACTGTTACGTTCGAAGGTTACGAGCGCCGCGCTGACAAGATCAACAAGTGCCTCGCCGACAACGGCATCGCCTCCCTCGAGGAAGCTCTGCAGATCTGCACCGACAAGGGCTTCAACCCGCGTGAGATCGTCAACAACACCCAGTCCATCGCCTTCCAGAACGCCGAGTGGGCCTACACCCTCGGTTGCGCTCTCGCTGTCAAGCGTGGCGCCAAGTCCGCTTCTGAGGCTGCCGCCATCATCGGCGAGGGCATCCAGGCCTTCACCGTTCCCGGCTCCGTCGCCGAGGACCGCAAGGTCGGTCTGGGCCACGGCAACCTGGGCGCTATGCTGCTCTCCGACGACACCGAGTGCTTCGCCTTCCTGGCCGGTCACGAGTCCTTCGCTGCCGCTGAGGGTGCTATCGGCCTGGCTCTAAACGCCAACAAGGCTCGCAAGAAGCCGCTGCGCGTCATCCTCAACGGTCTGGGCAAGGACGCTGCTCAGATCATCGCCCGCATCAACGGCTTCACCTACGTGAAGACCCAGTTCGACTACTTCACGGGCGAGCTCAAGGTCGTCGAGACCATCCCCTACTCCGATGGTCCCCGCGCCGCCGTCAACTGCTACGGCGCCGACGACGTCCGCGAGGGCGTTGCCATCATGTGGCACGAGAACGTCGACATCTCGATCACCGGTAACTCCACCAACCCCACGCGCTTCCAGCACCCCGTCGCTGGCACCTACAAGAAGGAGCGCCTCGAGGCTGGCAAGAAGTACTTCTCCGTCGCTTCTGGTGGCGGCACTGGTCGTACCCTGCACCCGGACAACATGGGCGCCGGCCCTGCCTCTTACGGCATGACCGACACCATGGGCCGTATGCACTCCGACGCCCAGTTCGCCGGTTCTTCCTCCGTGCCTGCGCACGTTGACATGATGGGTCTCATCGGCATGGGCAACAACCCCATGGTCGGTGCCACCGTCGCCTGCGCTGTCGCCGTCGAGGAGGCCCTCAAGGCCTAATCGCGCCCGCGCGATGCTCATATAGTTGAGCTTTGGAGCCGCTACCCACCCAGGTAGCGGCTCTTTTTGTTTGCGCTGTCGCAGGGTAGCTAATGCCGATATATCAGTTGGGGCGAAATACAAGATGTGATGAGATGGAGCGTCAGAGCGTCCATGACGCCCACCTGCCATATTTGCCCTTTACCGATTTGCCGAGTCTTTGCGGCCCCATTGCCGATCACCCGTGCGACAATGCGCCGGACGAGAAAGGAATCCGATGGAATCGACTGATGTACTGGTAATTGGATCTGGCATTGCGGGCCTTTGCGCCGCCATCGAAGCGGCACGCACGGGTGCAACCGTCACTGTGGCAAGCGCCGGCAAGACTATGAGTGGATCGAGCTTCTTCCCCGGAACCTGGGGCCTAGGGCTTATCGGACCCGTTAACGAAGACGACGAGCAGGACCTCATCGACACCATCCTGGCCGTCGGCGGCGGCGTTGCCGACCCCGAACTCGTCCAAGCGTTCGTCCACGGCATTCCCCAAGCGATTGACTGGCTCGAGCAAGACCTGGGCGTTGAGCTCCAGCGTCCGCAAAGCGCCGAGAGTGCTCAGCAAAAGCAATTTATCCCCTGCTTTGACCACAAGACGCGCATGTGGCGCGGCCTCACCCGCAAGCCCCTTGAGGACGCTCTGACGACCCGGATCGAGTCGCTCGGCATTCGCCTGCTCCCCCGCCATGAGCTTATCGACCTTGTTGAGGACACGAACGGCAGAATAACCGGAACCGTGCTCTACGACCTCACCGAAAATCGAATCGTGCCCTTTGCTGCCAAGGCCACGATCATCGCAGCCGGTGGCACAGGCGGCCTGTTCGAGCGCAGCCTTACGTCGGCTGATGTGCTCAGCTCCTCGCAGGCCATCGCGCTGGCGCATGGCGCAACACTTACTAATATAGAGTTCATGCAGATGATGCCCGGCTTCATCGAGCCCAAGCGTAACTTGGTCTTCAACGAAAAAACCTGGCGCTACGTACATGTAGACCAGCCGGCAGATATTGCCGACGACAAGCTGGACGACCTGCTCGAGCAGCGCTCTGGATATGGTCCTTTCACGTCACGCTTGGCCTCCCGCGCTATCGATCTTGCCATCGATCAGGCAGGCGCCGAAGGCCTGGCGCTCCGCTACGACTTCCCCCGCGAGGATGTCCCAGAGTTTGTGCAGACCTTTGCCACCTGGCTGCAAGACGAGCACGGCATCGCCCCGACTGACGAGATGCGCGTTGCGATGTATGCCCACGCCGCTAACGGCGGCATCAAGATCGATAAGACCGCGTACACGGGCGTTGAGGGCCTCTACGCTTGCGGCGAGGCGACAGGCGGCATGCACGGCGCCGACCGCATTGGTGGCTTGTCAAGCGCCAACGGCATCGTATTCGGACGTATCGCGGGCGCATCGGCAGCCCTCACAGCGCAGAAAGAGCCTGAGGCGGCCCTGAAGGCGGATATCACCCTCCCCCAGTACGGCATTGCCACAACAGATGCCGATCGTCTGACACACAGCCTTAGGCACACGATGAGCACCTATTGCATGATCAACAGGACCGAAACAGGCCTATCCGAGGCCCTGCAACAGCTTGAAAGGCTGCAAGACAAGGCCATGGCGCTGAGCAAGCCGCATGCCGATGACAGCGAGATCGCAGCCCTCGCCCGCCTACAGTCGCAGATTCAGCTGTCGACGGAGATGGTCAAAGCCATGCGTAAGCGGACCGAAAGTCTCGGATCGCACTATCGAGCGGATTAAACCGGACACCTATCTAAAGCAGAACACAATCAATCGATATCCATGGGCCCCGTGAGCTTGAAGCAGCACGGGGCCCATTCGTGTCCGCACGACAGCGTATCCTTATTCTGAATATAGAGCGGGCAAAGCCCGCATAGAAAATAGACCAGCGAGGAGGAGATATGGACAGCAGGGATATCGAGAAATGGCGTGTCGAACTTGACAGCTACGCCCATGTGGAAGACGGCGTTGAGTATTGGCTCGCACGCGATTTAATGGAACCCATGGGGTACACTCGATGGGAGAACTTCGCCGAAGTTGTTAAGAGGGCAAAAGTCTCGTGCGAAACAAACAAAACTCCAGTTGATTCCCATTTTCGTGACACCACGAAAATGGTAACTGCCGGTGTCGCCGCTCGCGCGGTTAAAGACTACAAACTTACACGCTATGCATGCTATTTAATCGCACAGAACGGAGATTCAAACAAGCCAGAGATCGCACTCGCACAGGCGTACTTCGCCGTGCAGACACGCCGTCAGGAGCTCATAGAGCAGCGCTTCGCAGAGATTCAGCGCTTGCAGGCGCGCCACTCGCTATCCGATTCAGAGAAACAGCTCTCGGGCATTGCGTTCAAACGAGGCGTGGACTCCAAAGGATTCGCGATCATCAAGTCGAAGGGCGATGAGGCGTTATTCGGCGGCAGAAGCACGGCGGACATGAAGCGGCAGCTTGGTGTGCCCAAGAGTGCTGCATTGGCGGACAAGCTAGCCGATGTTCTCATCAAAGCAAAGGACCTCACGAACTCGATGACGGCCTTCAACGCCGAGGAACACGACTTGTACGGTCTGGACCAGATCAAACAAGAACACGTCGAGAACAACACGAGCGTGCGTGGCAGCCTCATCGACCGCGGAATTGTTCCCGAGAACCTACCGCCTGCCGAGGATACAAAAAAGCTCGAGCGTCGCGTGAAGGCAGACGAGAAGAAACTCAAGGAGGGTACTGACGGTTTCACCGATCCCCAGGGTAGACTCAATCTGTGAAAGCGGCCGCGCCCTTTCGGGTTCGACCCCATGCGAGGTTAACAAAAAAGCGACCAGCCTAAGCCAGTCGCTTTAACATGCTTTGGTGGGCCGTCAGGGGGTCGAACCCTGGACCTTGGGATTAAGAGTCCCCTGCTCTACCAACTGAGCTAACGACCCAAAGCTAAAGTCCGTTATGGCGGACTTTAGAGGAGATATCGTGTGGTGGGCCGTCAGGGGTTCGAACCCTGGACCTTGGGATTAAGAGTCCCCTGCTCTACCAACTGAGCTAACGACCCGATATCAACACAAAGCAAGAACTGGGGTGGGTAAAGGGACTCGAACCCTCGACCTACGGGACCACAACCCGTCGCTCTAGCCAACTGAGCTACACCCACCGTGTCCTGTGCGCTTCGCGCTCGACTATTATTGCAAGGAACGCCACGCGATGCAAGCCCCAATTTTCAAGAATTTTGAAAAGAGTTTTTCGAGCGCGTTTCGAGCAATTCCCACCGGTTCCATAGGAGTAAACTTGCCCCACTGCAAATCCTCGAAAGGACCGGCATGAAAGAACTCTCCAACCGCACGGCAACATTTACCGATTCGGTCATCCGCCGCATGACACGCATCTCCAATAAGTACGATGCCGTCAACCTGTCGCAGGGCTTCCCCGACTTCGATCCTCCGGCGCAGCTGCTCAACAGCCTGAGCACCATCGCCACCGACCCCAAGCCGCTCTACCACCAGTACTCCATTACCTGGGGCTCCCAGGCCATGCGCGAGGCGCTCGCCGCCAAACAGGAGCACTTTATGGGCATGCCGATCGACCCCAACCAGAATATCGTAGTCACCTGCGGCTCCACCGAGGCCATGATGGCCGCCATGATGACGGTCACAAACCCCGGAGACAAGGTCGTCATCTTCTCGCCGTTCTACGAGAACTACGGCGCTGACACCATTCTCTCGGGTGCCGAGCCTATCTATGTGCCGCTCAACCCGCCCACATTCGACTTTGATCGTGAGGTACTCGAGGCGGCCTTCCGAGACAACGACCCCAAGGCCATCGTCCTGTGCAACCCTTCCAACCCCTGCGGCAAGGTCTTCACGCGCGAGGAGCTCACCTTTATCGCCGACCTCTGCAAAAAGTACGACGCCTATTGCATCACCGACGAGGTATACGAGCACATCGTCTACGCGCCCCACGAGCACGTCTATATGGCCACGCTGCCCGGCATGTTCGAACGAACCATCAGTTGCAGCTCGCTGTCCAAGACGTACTCCATCACCGGCTGGCGCCTGGGCTACACCATCGCCCCTGCCGAGATCACCGAGCGCATCAAGAAGGTCCACGACTTCCTCACCGTGGGTGCTGCCGCTCCCCTGCAGGAAGCCGTCGTCACCGCCCTCAACTTCAACGACAGCTATTACGATGAGGTCCTTGACCTCTACACCGCCAAACGCGACCTGTTCTGCCAGGGACTCGACAGCATCGGTCTTGAGCATAACGTGCCGCAGGGCGCCTACTACGTGATGATGGATATCTCTGAGTTTGGCTACGACAGCGACCTCGAGTTCTGCGAGGACCTGGCCTCAAAGGTGGGCGTGGGCGCCGTGCCCGGCTCGAGCTTCTTCCGCGAGCCCGTCAACCATCTGATTCGTTTCCACTTTGCCAAGCGTGACGAGACGCTCAACGCGGCGCTGGAGAACCTCAAGTCCCTGCGTGATAAAATCAAACCGCGCGGGTAAGGACGGCCCGGCAACTAAAGCAACCAAAGAAGCCCCGCACCGCCCGCCACGTTGCGAGGCTTCTTTTTATAGCGCTTTCTTAAATGGTTTAGAGCCCTATACTTTAGTCACGGAGCAACTCGTCCCAGAGAGAGGAATACTATGGCAGAACAGCAGCTTATCGGAGCGCTCGAGGCCGGCGGCACCAAGATGGTCTGCGCCACGGGCTATGCAGACGGTACGGTCCTGGAGCGTGAGCAGATCGCGACCACGACCCCGCAGGAGACCGTTGAGGCCGTCAATGCATGGTTTGCCGACAAGGGCATCACCGCGCTGGGCATCGGCGCCTTTGGCCCCACCGCAGTCAACCCCGCGTCGCCCCAATACGGCAAGATCCTGGAGACGCCCAAAACGGCATGGCGCTACTTTGATCTGCTGGGCACCATCCAAAACGAGCTCAATATTCCCTGTGGCTACGACACCGACGTCAACGTTGCCTGCTTGGGCGAGGTCACCTTTGGTTGCGCCCAGGGCCTCACCGACGTGGTCTACCTGACCATCGGCACCGGCGTGGGCGCCGGCGTGCTCTCGGGCGGTAAGCTCGTGCACGGCATGATGCATCCCGAGGCCGGCCACATCCTGGTCACGCGCGACCCGCGCGACACCATCGGCGAGCATAGCGCCTGCCCCTTCCATGACAACTGCCTCGAGGGCCTCATCGCCGGCCCTGGCGTTAAAAAGCGCTGGGATGGCAAGAGCGCCGGAGACATGGCCGATGACCCGGAGGCCATGGACCTGCTCGCAGGCTATCTGGCACAGGCGCTCATGACCTACACGCTGTGCTACGCACCGCAAAAGATCATCATCGGCGGCGGCGTGGCCGACCACACCCCCATCGTGCCGCTCGCACGCAAAAAGTGCGCCGAGATGCTCAACGGCTATATCGTCACGCCCGAGGTCAACGACATCGATTCCTATATTGTCAACAACAGCCTCGAGGGCAAGCAGGGCATCATGGGCTGCCTGGCCCTGGGCGCACAGGCGCTTCAGTAGCAGACGCACCCACAGGGCGTGGCGCGCCCGGTAAATCCGACCTACGGAACGACGCCACCACGCCTCATATAAGTCCTCAAATAAAAAAGGCCGCCTAGGACCAAACATACGTCCTAGGCGGCCTTTTTGGCACATATGAGCGATCGTAGTAGATATCGGAGCACAACGCCCGTTGCCGCTCCACAGCAGTCGATCATCACATCGGTGATCATGCCGGTGCGTCCCGGCACAAAGAGCTGAATCGTCTCGTCGATTGAGGGAATCAACAGCAGGAACACCGCCGTGGGCAGCAGCACGTCAAAGGTGCGCCGGCCCTCAAAATCAAAGGCGTGCGTTGCCAAGATGCCGAGCACCATATACTCGGTAAAATGCGCGCACTTGCGAACAACAAAGTTGGTCACCCATTCATATGGAAGTCCCACGCTGTGCAGGAAACCGCGGATAGCTTCCATGACCGTTAGGCTCAGCGAGCCCGACCCCGAGCCGGGAACCAGCGAATTGCCCCAGATCAAGAGCGCCATCAGGCAGGTTACAACCGCCCATTTTCGATTGATCTTAACCATGCAGAAGTTATGCCTCCGCGCGGAGCGGCGCGAAGCTGGCGGTACCGCCCTCGATAACGCTCAGATAGGCACGGCCCGTACGCTTGGCGGTTGAGGACTGCAGGCGCTCGATCTCTTCCTCGAGGATCTGATTGACGCGCTCGTGACGACGGTTTTCCATAATGCCGGCGGCAATAGCCTCGGCCCGCTCGATGCTCTCGCGCGAGATACGGGCAGTATCCTCGGGGAACACAGCACTGTGACGGCCGACATAGGCGGGGGCAGCAGGCTGAGGGGCAGCGACGGGAGCGGGGGCTGCAACAGGAGCAGGCTCGTCAATCTCATCCAGAATCGCGGTGGCGGCGGCCCACATGTCCTCGTGGCCCGAGTAATCAGCCATGGGGACATCAACCTCGAGCGAGGCGTCCGGAAGGTCGCCGGTGTCGATGCGATCTTGGACATCAATCGATGCGGTGATGGCTGCAGGCTCATCGAGGTCATCAAGATCGATGTCCGCGGCACCGGAGATGATAGGCATGCTGGCGAGGTTTGCATTGTACGGCGCAGCCTCAGCCGCCTGCTGCTGGGCAGGAGCGCCCCACAGCGAGCTTTCGGCGGCACGGCGGGCGGCAACGGCCTCCTCGTCCGCAGTCATGGCTTCATCAACGTACGAATTGTCGGCAGAAGCGTTCGCGTCCGCCGAGGTAGCGTTGTAGGCGTTATTGGCTGCCGCGTTGGCAACGAGTGCCACGAAAGCCGCCGTGCTGCCCGCAGGGGCGGCCTGGGAGCCAGACACGGCGCGTGCCGCGGCGGCGATGTCGTCGCGATTGAAGGAGCCGGTCTGCCCGCCGTTGGTGAGCTCGTCGATGGCGACTTGATAGACGTCGCGCGAGTGTGCAGGGTCGCAGCTCACCGGCGAATCGTCGTCGAGCATACTGTCGATCATGGACCAAGCCTCGGCCTCGTCCATAGCATCTGCGGCTCGAGCGATGGTAGGGACACCATCATCGGCATGACGGCGCTGGAACGCACCAGTCAGGCCGGAAAGGAATGCCGAGGTAGACTGCTCCGCCTGAGCCTGAGAAGCAGAAGCCGCAGCGTAAGGAGTCGCATCCTGCTGCTGAGCTGGAATCGAGGCGGTCTTGAACTCGCTTTGATGCTGATTGAGATTGGCGGCACCGCCCATGGCATCGGGCTGGAACAGACGCTCTTCACGCTGCGCACGGTACTCGGAGACACCCAGCGAGGCGGCATAGATACCCACGCCCGCCACCGCACCCACGGCAAAGGGAACAGCGCCCGCGACGACCGTCTCGTTCACCGACGAAAACGGCAGCGTGGCAGCATACATCACCACGGGAGCGGCAAGGCCGATCCCGCAGGAAAGTCCAGCAAGGACTGCTCGTTGTGTTGCATCAGAAGAAGCCATGAGCTCTCCCCATCTTCCAGCACCCAAATCGCATCATTCAGTTGGCTGCGCGAGAGAAGATGAAGCGGGGCTATGCCCCAAAGCAACGGTATATGGTTCGTTTCATCTGCGTTTTCCGTCGCGAAGCTTAACAGCTATTATGCGAAACCCCCTTGGGGATTGCAAGCGACGAAGCGGGATTGAAACGGGAAAATCGCTGCTTGCCGGTCGTGAGGTCAATAATTGTTGGCGAGCGGCTATACGAAAAGGGCCGGGATCTAAACCCCGGCCCTTCTGACATGTCTATGGTTGTTGTCGCGTGCGGCGGACGGCCTAGAACGTCTGCTCGTAATCGCTGTGCTTTTTTGCCGAACGCACCAGGAACTCCTGGTTGGTATTGGTGCCCTTGAGGCCCTTGATAAACGACGCGGCCGCGCGCTCGGTATTGTTCATGCCGGCGAGGATACGGCGCAGGCCAAAGACAAACGGGCGCATCTGCTCGTCGACCAGCAGATCCTCGTTGCGCGTGCCCGAGGCAACGGGATCGATGGCCGGGAAGATACGGCGGTCGGCCAGGTCGCGGTCGAGCTTGAGCTCCATGTTGCCGGTACCCTTGAACTCCTCAAAGATGACCTCGTCCATCTTGGAGCCGGTATCGATGAGGGCGGAAGCCAAGATGGTGAGCGAGCCGCCGTTCTCGATGTTGCGGGCTGCACCCAAGAAACGCTTGGGCGGATACAGGGCCGCCGAATCGACACCGCCCGACAGGATACGGCCCGAGGCGGGAGCGGCCAGGTTGTAGGCACGGGCAAGGCGCGTGATGGAGTCGAGCACCACCACGACGTCGCCACCCAGCTCCACGATGCGCTTGGCGCGCTCGATCACGAGCTCTGCCACGCGAGTGTGGTTGTCGGCAGGCATATCGAAGGTCGAGGCCACGACCTCGCCCTTAATGGAGCGCTGCATATCGGTGACCTCTTCGGGGCGCTCGTCGACGAGCAGGCAGATGAGGTGCACCTCGGGATTGTTGATCGAGATAGACTGGCAGATCTTCTTGAGGATCGTGGTCTTGCCGGCCTTGGGCGGAGACACGATCAGACCGCGCTGGCCCTTGCCGATCGGCGACACGATGTCGATGGCACGACCGGTGATGGAATCCTTGCCGTGCTCCATACGCAGAGGCTCATTGGGATAGACCGGGGTGAGGTCGCCGAACTTGGGGCGGTTGCGGATCTGCTCGGGATCCATGCCGTTAACGGTCGTGATCTTGGCAAGGCCGGCGCGCTTGTCGCCGCCGCGCGAGGGGCGCAGCGAGCCCTCGATGACATCGCCCGTGCGCAGGCGGGCGGAGCGGATGAGATATGCGGGAACAAAGGCGTCGTCGCTGGACTTCATGTAGCCGTGGGCATGGATGATACCGGAGCTGTCCGGGCGAATCTGCAGAATGCCCTTGATGTCACGGAAGCCCTCGGCCTTCGCAGCGGTGGTGTAGATTTCCTCGACGAGCTCGGCCTTCTTCTTGCCGGTCGTCTCGATCTCGAACTCCTTGGCCTTTTCGCGCAGCTCGGCGACCTTCATGGCCGCGAGTTCCTCGCGCGAAAGCGTAGGCTCGGTCGGAGCGGCATTGCGCTCCTTGTTGCGCTGCTTGCGGTCGCGCTGACGGTTGCGGCGGTCGTTGTTGCGCTCGTCTTTGCGCTCGTTGCGCTCGTCGTTGCGCTTGTGCTGACGGCGGTTGGGGCGGGCGTTCTCGTCGGTCTCGGCGGTCGTGGCGCCATCGGCGGCAGCGGCATCGGCGTTGTTCGAGGCCTCGCCGTCAGACTTGCCATCGATGACG
>CATWSG010000025.1 GCA_958353395.1 uncultured Collinsella sp. | reverse complement strand
GCCCGTGGGTTATACCCTAAGAGCAAACCACCCTTTTTAAGGGTGGTTCTGATTTGCTAACGGCCTGTCTTGCGACACCGTCGTATGCTGGCCTCGCCTATGTCGGCTCAGACAGTGTCGTGCGCGATTCTGTCCATGGTCGCGTTCGTATGGACCCCCTCGCAGGCAGTGTGTTCAGGGAAGGGTTGGTTATGGTGCCATGCATTATAGATAGAGTTTCATTCTCTTCAATGTAAGCCATGTTTGTGTCAAAAGACATACAAAGAAGCCGGCCAGCGGTTCTATGCCTCCCATTGGCGATACTGGTGGGCTCCAGCCTACACCCCCGCAATCCTACGCGTGGCACTCAACAGCTCGTACTCCCTCTGGCTCCACTGGCGCAGCTCGGCCGCGCGCGCGGCGTCGCGGCACAGGTCCAGGAACACCTCGGCTCCCTCGCAGAAGCACTCGCGGGCAAAGGTGCCCGAGTCGCTTGCGATGCACGCGCTGTCGGCGAAGAGCTATCGGCTAGACGATTCGCACGGACAGCGGCTAAAGCGGGCGTGTGATAAATCGATAATTGATGAGAACGAACACGTGTTCGTTTATATGGTAAGATATATGCCAGCGGGAGCGATTTCATTCGATATCGTTCTTGCCGGTACTTTTTAGTTCCGCATGCTGTCGGCGCGGGCTTTGAATTCAGAGAGGGCGATTGCAATGCTATGCGAATTTAAATAGATCTGTAATGCTTGATTAAGATCATGTCTATGTCAAAAGACATACAAAAGTGTTAGTCTTTTGACATGAAACACTTTGATGAAATATTCGAACTGGCGGCAGATGGCTACGGCATCGTGACTGCTGCGCAGGCACGCGAGATTGGCGTAACCACTGGAGAACTGAGCCGATGGTGTGCCACTGGGAAATTGATGCGCCGAGGACATGGGGTGTACAAGCTCACCCAATGGGTTCCGACGCCCCGGGACGTCTTTGCGGAGGCAGTGGCTCTTGTTGGTGACGAGGGTTTCCTGTGGGGCGAATCAGTGCTGTCTATGCACGCACTTGCACTTGTTGATCCTCGTGCCGTGACCGTGGCAACACCAAAGCGTATTCGCCGCAAACTGCCAGCTTGGGTAAAAACAGTGCCCGCTCCAGAGAATGCGAAAACGACGTTCTATGAAGGAATCCCTTCTCAATGCGTTGCCGATGCGATTGAGGCTTGTAAGGGGTCCGTTATGACCGAACGCCTCATCGAGGCAACCAAGCACGCTCAAGCCGAGGGCCTTATTACCTCCAATGAGCATGAGAGACTGATGAAGGAGCTGTCGTGAAGGAAGTCAAGAAGCCAACCAGCAGACGTAACCTTGACATAGCGATAGACCGACTCTGCACTGATTTGGGCGAAGAACCGGGCCGCGTTAAAAGGCTCATTGCGGCCGTTGTTGTTGGACAAATGCTACCCGATGGAGCCGCAAAGGGTGGAAATGCCCTGAAGATTCGCTTTGGGAAGGATGCCACGCGGTTCTCGCGCGACCTCGATACCGCCAGGGCATCCTCACTGAACGATTACATGACGAAGCTTGAAGATTCGCTCACTATGGGCTGGAACGGATTCTCGGGTGCCATTGTTCCGAGGGAGCCCGCATCTCCGAAGGGAATTCCAACTGCTTACGTCATGCGTCCGTTCGAAATCAAGATTGCCTACAATGGTAAATCGTGGATGACGCTGCCGCTTGAGGTCGGTCATAACGAAATCGGCGACGCCGACGATCCCGATATGGTTTCCTCGCCTGAAGCTGCGGCAATATTGAAAGGTCTCGGGTTTCCCGAACCGGGGCCGGTTCCGTGCATGAGGCTCGAGCATCAGATTGCCCAGAAACTTCATGCTGCGAGCAGCCCCGGCAGCGAGCGCGCCCATGATCTGATAGATCTCCAGATTGCAATTTCCAACGGGGAAATTGATTACCTAAAAACTCGAGAGGTCTGTATCAGACTCTTTGCGTATCGTGCGGAGCAGGAGTGGCCTCCAATGATCTCGAGGGGAGTGGGCTGGGACTCACTGTATTTCTCCCAGGCGGAAGGACTTAACGTTTTGCCGACTGTCGATGATGCCGTGGCATGGGCGAACGACTTGATTGCAAAAATCGATTCTGCTCGTTAGTGGCACTGCTGAGATCTCTCGCTTACGCCATAGCAATCCCGCGGGCCGCACTCAACAGCTCATACTCCCTCTGGCTCCACTGGCGCAGTTCGACAGTCTCGACGGCATCGCGACACAGGCCCAGGAATACCTCGGCTCCCTCGTAGAAGCACTCACGGGCAAAGTCACCCGAGCCGTCTGCGACGCACATGCCGTCTGCAAACAACTTCCAACTCGACGGCTCGCGCGAGTCGTCTCCAAGCAGCTTGATCTGCAGCACGTGCGGATTGCCGGCGGCGCAAAGCTCTTCCTCGAGCTTCTCCACCGTAAAGCGCATCTGGTGGGAGAGGCTGCTCTTGACCATGGCCGAGGCATAGCCGCTCGGCTCGTCCAGAAGATGCATTCGTTTTGGCTTGACTACCAGGTTGTGGAAGTTGAGCTCACCGCGCATAGAGAAATTGTTCATACGGACTCCTTTCATCGATGTTGGCAGGGCCACCGTGCCTCTTGGCCGGTTGGCGTCGGGATCGTGGAGCCAACTCTCTACCCCGACTCTGGATAAAACGCGCCCGCTCCTTGCGGGCAAGATGGAGTCTATCAACGTGTACGGACTCAACGTGTACGGACTCAACGTGTACGGACAGAAATCAAGCGCCATCTGCGAAATGACGCGCGGATGGCGTTGGTTTCCCAAGTGATTATTCGGCTTTCATCCGGAAAAGTGTCGAAATCAGCCGTGTAAAAGTACGGAAAAGTGTCGAAATAGGCACCTTAAAACTTCGGAAAAGTGTCAAATTCGATAGGCAAATTATCCGGAAAAGTGTAGCTGGATGACAAAACAGCACTTAGAAGCCGGCGCTGGATGCGGGATCCTGCGGCCGCCTTCAGCTCTCGCTACTCGTCGTCTCCGTCGTTGGGGTCGCCCTTGAGGGTGTTGATGTCCAGGTACTGGTTATCGTCCTCTTTTTGCTGGGTCTCCGACTCCGCTTGGGTGGGGCCGCGGAACAGCTGGAATCCCTCAAACGCAATGACGCCGAACAGGGCAATGACAATGGCGAGAAAGGCAATCTTGACTGCCTGCGGAAATTCCGAGAAACGCAGTGCCTTTTCCTCGGCGTAATAATCGGCGAAGCGTTCTTCGCCCGTGCTTTTGGTGTACGCCGGTGCGGACGCGGCCTCCGGGTCATATTCCGGTGCACGCGTGGCAGCGTACGGATCGTTGAGATAATCGCTCGGTGCGGTGCCATAATCCTCGGTCTCGATGCGACTGGTGCCAGCATAGCCATCGGAATAATCGGAATATGCCGCACCGCCCTCATAGTCCGCGGCGCTCGTGTTGGCGGCAAAAAGCGGATTAACTGGAACGTCGAGCGCCGGCATGCCGGTAGAGGTCTCATCCAGATCGGCTGCAGCCCAGGAATCGTAGGCAACCTGATGGG
The DNA here is from genome assembly GCA_958353395.1 of uncultured Collinsella sp. Classification (GTDB taxonomy): domain Bacteria; phylum Actinomycetota; class Coriobacteriia; order Coriobacteriales; family Coriobacteriaceae; genus Collinsella. Next base: position 32,397 of record CATWSG010000025.1, on the reverse strand, counting down.
CAACGGGCTCATCGAGCCTTGCGACCGGAGGCTTGCGTGCCGCAGGAACAGGCAACTGCTGGGCGCTGTACATAACGGTGCTGTCGGCCGATTTGCCCTGCGTCGCTGCAGCGAGAAATGCCGCCGTCTCGGACGGGTCGCTTGCGGGGCGGGGAGCGGGCGTGGGCGCCGAAGTGGGTGCGGGCGTAGGCGCGGGCGTCGAAACAGGCGACTGCGCAGGAGTCGGCGCAGATGCGGGCTTAGGCGCAAGTGTGGGATCGGGGCTTGACGGGCGAGCCCCGCCGCCCATGAGTTCGTCGGCGGTCCACGGGCGATCATCCATCACGTCGTCAAGGCTTAGCGAAAACAGGTCGTCTTCACCCTCATCGAACATGCGGTGCACATGTCCACCAATTGCCGGAATCAATCCGCGACCGGTGCATGATGCCTTGCTCAACGCCATTCTGTTCCATCCTTTCGAAATACTAATGACATCGATTATATGGAACTTCCCAAGCGGCCCGGTCTTGGATTCGTGCTTTCCAGAACTCGCACCCAAAAGGGGAGGGGCAATCCAGGCGAGTGCCTACTTGTCGCCGGCCGCCGCCTTGGCCTCATTGAGGTAGCTATAGAAGCTGTACTTGGAGATGCCAAAGAACTCGCAGGCGCGCTCGCTCGACTTGGAAATGAGGAAGGCGCCGCGACGGTCGAGGTAGCCAATGGCACGAATGCGCTCGTCTTTGGTCATGAGTGCCGCGGGCTTGCCCACAAACTGCTCGCACTCGTGCAGCAGGTCCTCGAGCAGGTCGCCGATGTTCTTGGTAATGGGCTCGGGCTCGGTATAGCCCGTGCCGCCGGTGCCGGTAAAGGCGTCGAGCGAACGCTCAAAAGCCTTCATAAGCGTAATGTCAAAGTTGATGCCCAAAATGCCGACGGGCTTGCCTTCGTCGTTGCGGATAAAGATGGTCGAGGACTTGAGCAGCTTGCCATCGGTGGTTTTAGTGAGGTACGGCTCGCGGTCGTGTACGTCGGTGCTGCCCTCGTGCATGGACTCAAACACAATATGGCTGGGGCCGTCACCCAGTTTGCGCCCGCTGACGTGGCCGTTTTCGATCACTACGATGGAGTGGTCCACGTCCTCGGTCTCCAGATCGTGGACGACGACTTCGCAGTTGGGGCCAAATTGGAGCGCCAGGCCGTGTGCGAGGCGCTTGTAAAACTCAATCTGTGCGGGGGTCATGGGTGCCTTCCTAAAAATTAGTTTGGGCACACTTTGCCATAAACCACATCTGTTCGCAAACAAATCCATCAACAAGGCAATTCATGACCGTTCGGCGGCGAAAAAGTACCGATTACGGCAACAAACAATTTGTTAGGTTTGCCAATCAAAAAGTGTGATAGAACAGTGCTAACAAACTTTTTGTTTGGCATCCACATAAAAGTTCAGTCGCATGAATGGGAATGGGCTGAAACGCGTATGCGGGGGCCGGCAAGAGAGGACTTAAGGAGTTCACCGTATGGCCGATAAGATCCAGTGGGCGGGCAACACGATGCCCAAGAGCGATGACAAGCACTTGGGAATCATGAGCCTCGACCACGTGAAGAAGGCCCGCGCCTTCCACCAGTCGTTCCCTCAATATACCGTCACCCCGCTTGCCCGCCTGGACGGTCAGGCTGCGCGCTTGGGTCTGTCCAACCTGTGCGTTAAGGACGAGAGCTATCGCTTTGGCCTCAACGCCTTTAAGGTTCTGGGCGGATCGTTTGCCATGGCCAACTACATTGCCGACGAGACCGGCAAGGACGTTGCCGAGTGCACCTTCGATTACCTGACCTCCGATCAGCTTGCCAAGGACTTTGGCCAGGCCACCTTCTTTACCGCTACCGACGGCAATCATGGCCGCGGCGTGGCATGGGCTGCCAACAAGCTGGGCCAGAAGGCCGTCGTTCACATGCCCAAGGGTTCCACCAAGCCCCGCTTCGATAACATCGCCGCCGAGGGCGCAACGGTGACCATCGAAGAGGTCAACTACGACGAGTGCGTGCGCATGGCCGCCGCCGAGGCCGACGCCTGCGAGCGCGGCGTCATCGTTCAGGACACCGCCTGGGAGGGCTACGAGAAGATCCCGTCTTGGATCATGGAGGGCTACGGCACCATGGCTTCCGAGGCTGCCGAGCAGCTGCGCGAGATGGCCATCAACCGCCCGACGCACGTGTTTGTCCAGGCTGGCGTGGGTTCGCTCGCCGGCGCCGTGGTGGGCTACTTCACCAACCTGTATCCCGATAACCCGCCCACCTTCGTCGTGGTCGAGTGCGCTCCGGCCGCCTGCCTGTACAAGGGCGCTGCCGCCGGCGACGGCGATCCGCGCATCGTGGACGGCGACATGCCCTCCATCATGGCCGGCCTGTGCTGCGGCGAGCCCAACATCTTGGGTTGGGATATCCTGCGCAACCACGCCACCGCCTTCGTGTCCTGCCCCGACTGGGTCACCGCTCGCGGCATGCGCACCCTGGGCGCTCCCGAGAAGGGCGACCCGCGCGTCATCTCCGGCGAGTCCGGCGCGGTGACCACCGGCCTGGTCGAGACCCTCATGCTCGATCCCGAGTACGCCGAGCTCAAGGAGCTCATCGGCCTGGACAAGACGAGCTCCGTGCTCTGCTTTTCCACGGAAGGTGACACGGACCCCGACCAGTATCGCCGCATTGTTTGGGAAGGCGAATATCCCACTTGTTAATCGTTGGGGCGGAGTAAATAGGTATCGCTCCGCCACCTCACAGGTAGATTCCTTCGTTTGAAAGGTTATGAACAATGGCTAAAGAACTCGATTTCGACGCTATCAAGGCTGCTGCTGAGTCTCACCGCGCCGACATGACTCGCTTCCTGCGCGCTATGATCTCCCATCCCTCTGAGTCCTGCGAGGAGGGTGAGGTTGTTGCTTGCATCAAGGCCGAGATGGAGAACCTTGGCTATGACGAGGTCAAGGTCGACGGCCTGGGCAACGTCATGGGCTTTATGGGCGAGGGCGACAAGATCATCGCCATCGACTCCCACATCGACACCGTCGGCATCGGCAACATCGAGAACTGGGATGCCGATCCCTATGAGGGCTACGAGACCGATGAGATCATCTACGGCCGCGGCGGCTCCGACCAGGAGGGTGGCATGGCTTCCGCTACCTACGCTGCCAAGATGATGAAGGACATGGGCCTCATCCCCGAGGGCTACAAGATCATGGTCGTCGGCACCGTCCAGGAAGAGGACTGCGACGGCATGTGCTGGCAGTACATCTACAACAAGGACGGCATTAAGCCCGAGTTCGTCATTTCCACCGAGCCCACCGACGGCGGCATCTATCGCGGTCACCGCGGCCGCATGGAGATCCGCGTCGACGTTCACGGCACCTCCTGCCACGGCTCTGCTCCCGACCGCGGCGACAACGCCATCTACAAGATGGCCGACATCATCGCCGACGTCCGCGCCCTCAACAACAACGGCTGCGACGAGTCGACCGACATCAAGGGCCTCGTCAAGATGCTCGACCCCAAGTACAACCCCGAGCACTACGAGGATGCCCGCTTCCTGGGCCGCGGCACCTGCACCGTCAGCCAGATCTTCTACACCAGCCCCAGCCGTTGCGCCGTGGCCGACTCCTGCGCCATCTCCATCGACCGTCGCATGACCGCCGGTGAAACCTGGGAGTCCTGCCTGGACGAGATCCGTAACCTGCCGGCCGCCAAGAAGTACGGCGACGACGTGAAGGTCTCCATGTACATGTACGACCGTCCGTCCTGGACCGGCGAGGTCTACGAGACCGAGGCTTACTTCCCCACGTGGATCAACAAGGAGACCGCTCCGCACGTCAAGGCCCTCGTCGACGCCCACAAGGCCATGTTTGGTGACGAGCGCATCGGCTGCGAGCCCAGCATGGACAAGCGCACCGGTCGTCCGCTGTGCGACAAGTGGACCTTCTCCACGAACTGCGTCTCCATCCAGGGCCGCTACGGCATCCCCTGCGTGGGCTTTGGCCCGGGTGCCGAGTCTCAGGCTCACGCTCCCAACGAGGTCACCTACAAGGACGACCTGGTCACCGCTGCCGCCATGTACGTGGCTGCCCTGAACCTCTACGATCCGAGCCAGGCCGATGGCGACGCCACTGTGTTCCGCGCCGGTCTGACCAACAACAAGATCGATTAGTCCCATTCCTCGATTTTGTTGAGCCGGGGGACGCTCGTGTCCCCGGCACCCCCTGTTGACTTGGGGCCCGCGGTCGTTATCTCCCATGCTTCCTCAACGGTGGCGGGTCCTCGTCATGGTGCTCTGCATGTTCTAGCCACACGCGCATGCCGGAGCACATCTACTCATTGCGATCGTTTCATCTTTAGAAAGGACATTTCCATGGACGCTAAGTTTACCGAGCTCGTCGAGCAGCTGAACGGCCTCGATTTTAAGGGTATGTACGGTAGCGACTTCCTGCACACTTGGGACAAGACCACCGACGAGCTCAAGGCGCTCTACATCGTCGCCGACGCCCTGCGCGATCTGCGCGAGAACAACGTCTCGTCCAAGATCTTCGACTCGGGCCTGGCCGTCTCCCTGTTCCGCGACAACTCCACCCGTACGCGCTTCTCCTTCTCTAAGGCTGCCAACCTGCTCGGCCTTGAGCTGCAGGACCTGGACGAGAAGAAGTCCCAGATCGCTCACGGCGAGACCGTCCGCGAGACCGCTACCATGATCTCCTTCATGGCCGACGTCATCGGCATCCGCGACGACATGTACATCGGCAAGGGCGACGCCTACATGGCCGAGGTCTCCGAGTCTGTCCAGCAGGCTTACGAGGACGGCGTTCTGGATCACCGTCCCACGCTCATCTCCCTGCAGTCTGACTCCGATCACCCCACGCAGTCCTCTGCCGACATGCTCTACCTCATCAACGAGTTTGGCGGCCTTGAGAACCTCAAGGGCAAGAAGGTTGCCGTCACCTGGGCCTATTCGCCCTCTTACGGCAAGCCGCTGTCCTGCCCGCAGTCGCTGATCAGTCTGCTGCCCCGCTTTGGCATGGACGTCACCCTGGCTCACCCCGAGGGCTACGACCTCATGCCCGAGGTCGTCGAGCGCGCCAAGGGCTACGCCGCCGAGTCCGGCACCACCTTTAAGCAGGTCAACACCATGGCCGAGGCCTTCGAGGGCGCCGACATCGTGATCCCCAAGAGCTGGGCTCCGTTTGCCGCCATGGAGAAGCGTACCAACCTGTACGCCGAGGGCGACGACGCCGGCATCGCTGCGCTTGAGAAGGAGCTGCTCGCCCAGAACGCCACCCATCAGGACTGGTGCTCCACGACCGAGCTCATGGAGAAGACTGCCAACGGCCAGGACACTATCTTTATGCACCCGCTGCCCGCCGACATCTCCGGTGTCTCCTGCGAGCACGGCGAGGTTAACGCCGACGTCTTCGACATGCACCGCGTGGGCATGTACAAGGAGGCCAGCTACAAGCCGTATGCCATCGCAGCCATGATGTTCCTGCAGAAGGTTGCCGATCCCGCCGCTACCCTCAAGGCTCTCGACGAGCGCAACACCGCCCGTTGGCTCCAGGCCTAAAGCCGGGTTGAGGTAAGCCATGTAAAGGGGGCGCTCTGCCAACCGGCGGGGTGCCCCTTTTTTGCATCGCGGGCGTGCGGGATAAGCGCTTTCGATGTGGATGCCCGCGGCGCGAGTTATGGGTACGATGGTTTCGGGGGAGGTATCACCATGAAACTTGGATGCGTCATTATGGCCTCGGGCGAGGGCAAGCGGTTTGGCTCTAACAAGATGCTTGCCGATATCTATGGCGAGCCGCTGATTGCCCGGACCATCGATTCGGTTCCCCGGGGCTTTGACGTTGTGGTTTCGACGCGTTGGCCCGAGGTCGCCCAGATTTGCGAGGACAAGCTTTGCCCGTGCGTGCTGCACCATGGCGAGCTGCGCAGCGAAAGCGTCCGCGCGGGCCTTTCGTGGGGAATCGAACGCAACTGGAAAGGTTGCCTCTTTTTGCCGGGCGACCAGCCGCTCGTGAGTTCGGATTCTTTTGAGGCTATGGTTCGTGCATTTGACGAGCGTGGCCGCAAACATCCGGTGCGTCTTGCGTGCAACGGTGAGCCTTCGAGCCCGGTGCTCTTTCCGGCGGAACTGTTCGATGCACTTATGTGTCTTGAGGGCAAGGACGGCGGGGGTTCGATCCTCAAGGACCGTACCGACGTGGTGCCGATCGAGGCGCGTGCCTACGAGCTGTGGGATGTCGATACCGCCGAGGGGCAGCGACGCATAACGGAGCATATCGCGGCCTGCTCGTATTTTGATCGCGTGGCCAACTGTATGAATCAATAAGGAGCAACATGATCATTATCAAAAACGGCGCGCTCGTGACGCCCCAGGGGCTTCGCCGCGCCGATCTTGCCATGGAGGGCGACAAGATTGTGCGGATTGCCGCGGCAATCGAGCCGGGCGAGGGCGATACCGTCCAGGACGCTACCGACTGTTGGGTGTTCCCCGGCTTTATCGACGGCCACACGCACATGCAGTGCTGGACCGGCATGGATTGGACAGCCGATAGCTTTGAGACCGGCACACGCGCGGCTGCCTGCGGCGGCACGACGACCATTGTGGACTACGCGACGGCCGATCGCGGCGTGACCATGCCCGATGCCTTGGTCGAGTGGCATCATCGCGCCGACGGCACCTGCACGGCCAACTACGCCTTCCATATGGCACTCGCCGAGTGGAACGAGCGCAACCGCGCCGATCTTTCGGCCATGCGCGAGGCGGGCGTGTCGTCGTTTAAGACCTACTTTGCCTATGACCACCTGCGCCTGGACGACGCCGAGACGCTCGAGGTGCTCGAGGAGCTCAAGCGTATTGGCGGTATCCTGTGCGTGCATTGCGAAAACGGCACGCTCGTGAACGAGCTGCAGAAGCGCGTGTACGAGCAGGGTATCCACGGGCCTGAGGGCCATGCGCTCAGCCGTCCGGACGTGTGTGAGGCCGAGGCCGTGAGCCGCCTGCTGTATCTGGCTCACTTGGCTGGGGACGCTCCGGTCAACGTGGTGCACCTTTCGACCAAGCTGGGGCTCGAGGCCATTCGCGCTGCCAAGGCGCGCGGGCAGAAGAACATTTATGTCGAGACCTGCCCCCAGTATCTGATGCTCGACGACACCTGTTATCTGGAGCAGGGCGAGGACGGCTTTGCGGGTGCCAAGTATGTGATGAGCCCGCCGCTGCGCCATGCCAGTGACCGTGCCGCGCTGCGCGAGGCGCTTGTGGCCGGCGAGATCGATACTATCGCCACCGACCACTGCAGCTTTAACCTGCACGGGCAAAAGGACCGCGGGCGCGACGATTTCCGCGCGATTCCCAACGGCGGGCCCGGCGTGGAGCATCGTCCCGTCGCGATTGCCACGAGCTTTGAGGGCCAGCTGGGCCCCGAGGACCTCTGCCGCTTGATGAGCGAGAACCCGGCGCGCGTTTTTGGCATGTATCCGCGTAAGGGCTGTCTTGCCGAGGGTGCCGATGCCGACGTGTGCGTGTGGGATCCGTGCGCGCGTTGGACCATTCGCGCCGCGACGCAGCATCAGGCCGTGGACTACACGCCGCTCGAGGGCTTTGAGGCGCACGGCCGCGCCAAGGCCGTGTTTGTGAACGGCGTGCTGGTGGCGCGCGATGGCGAGCCCACCGGAGCCCAGCCTGGCCGCTACGTGCCCCGCTAGCAGCAAAGATGCCGTGTCCCCTCCGCAGTTGCGGTGAAATACGGACTGTTTGCGGCCGTCAGGCGGCCAAACAGTCCGTATTTCACCGCAACTGACGAGATGGGGCCGGCTACTTGAGGCTGCTGGCGACGACGGGGCGGCCGAGGGCTGCCTCGAAGCGGTCGGCCATCGTGGGGTCGCTGAGCGTGTCGACTTGGTTGAGCATGACGCGTGCGGTGCTGAGTTTCAGCGCCTGCATCTCGGAATTGAGCACCTGGGCGACGCGCTCGGGCGTGGCGATGTCGGTGAGCTCGCAGCCGCAACGCTCGCAAAAGAGCTCGGGGCGGTGGACAACCTCGGCGACGGGTTTGCCCAGTCCCGAGGCGCCGACGACCCAGACAACGTTTGCCGTGGCGGCGGGAATTACCGGCTCCCAGGCGGCATGCGCTTTGAGCGGGAGTCGCTTGCTGCCATCTGCCTCGGCCAACACATAGTCAAAGCGCTGCGCCAGCTCGTTGAGCGGCTCAGCGGGGGCGGAGAGCTTGCCTGTCTCCGGGTCCAAAACACCCGCCTGGCAGATACTTCCGCGGTTCATGCCCGCGCATGCCTCGCAGGTGCAGCCGGGAACATGCAGGGCCCCCGGCTTCCAAGGCGCGGCGTCCAGGCGACGGCACGACCCGTCCCATGGCACGCCGGCGACGGGAAACATATGCGTGGTGGTGCAGAGGAGCACGCGGCCTCCAGCGCGCATAAGCTCAAGGCCCAGCGTCTTTAGCAAGGTCGACTTGCCGCCACTGCCGATAATTGCGGTAATGCCCGGCTCGATCTTGAGCGCGGAGGCAAGGTTTCCGCTCGTCGTTTCCATCTGTTCACCGCCGTATAATACTGTGATAATAAATAATCATCAGAGTAGCGGTCGAACCGCTTTTGCTCTGCTCAAACCGTAGCACAGGGAGGTGCCCCGGGAATGCTCGTATATGTTCGCGGCGCCGGCGATATCGCCACGGGCGTCGCCGCTCGCTTGGTGCGCGCCGGCGTGTCGGTTGTCATGGCCGATATCGCGGTTCCCACGTGCATCCGTCGCACAATCAGTTTTTGCGAGGCCATTCGCCTGGGCGAGGTCGAGGTTGAGGGCATTCGCGCTCGCTTGGCGCGGACGCCGGCAGAGGCGCTTGCAATTACCGAGGCCGGAGACGTCGCCGTCGTGGTAGACCCCCAGGCCAAGATGCTCGACGAATTGAAACCCGCTGCCGTGGTCGACGCGATTCTGGCTAAGCGCAACTTGGGCACCACGCGCGATATGGCGCCTACCGTCATCGCCGTGGGGCCGGGCTTTACCGCGCCGGTCGATTGCGACGCCGTGGTCGAGACCATGCGCGGGCATTTCCTGGGCCGTGTCATTACCCAAGGTTCACCCCAGCCCAACACGGGCGTGCCGGGCATTATCGCTGGCTATGGCAAAGAGCGTGTTATCCACAGCCCCGCCGCCGGCGTGTTTCGGTCCGACCGCGCAATCGGCGACATCGTGCGCGCCGGAGACGTGATTGGCTACGCGGGCGATACGCCCATGCGCACGCAGATCGATGGCTGTCTGCGCGGGCTTTTGGCGAACGGCGTGCAGGTGACCGAGGGCTTTAAATGCGCCGATGTCGATCCGCGCGGCGATGCCAGCTATATCAACTACATTTCGGACAAGGCGACGTCGGTCGGCGGCGGCGTGCTCGAGGCACTCGCTATGCTCACCGATATCTTTAGAGGATAGAAGGCGGCAATGGAAAAGCTCGATGTTGTGAATGCGGCGCTTGTCGCCCTGCGTGCTGGCGAGACGTGCGAGCTCGTGGTCGTGGCCGGCACGGCGGGGTCGTCGCCGCGCGGCGTGGGCGCCTGGATGGCCGTCTTTGCCGACGGTAGCCAGGCGGGCACCATCGGCGGCGGCAAGATCGAGCTTTTTGCGCTGGACGAGGCGCGAGAGCTGCTGGCCGCGGGGCAATCGCGTCTGGTCCGCTACACCATGGGCGGCGAGAACTCCGATACCGGTATGATCTGCGGCGGAGCCATCTGCCTGTGCTATCTGCATCTGGATGCGATCCAGGCACAGTTGTTCCAGGAAATTGCCGACGTCTTGACGTATCGACGTATCGGCGACTTCGTCATCGACTTTAAGCCGTTTATCGCAAGCGCGCTCGAAAGCGACGCTACTGAATACCATGGCGAGGAATCGCGCCGCACCATTGCGGGTTGCCCCGGGCTTTCGCTGGTGGAGGAGGGGAGTAAGGTTACCTATACAAACGCCGCCTCCGAGATTCCTCCCGCGCACATCGAGACGCTCTGCCCCGAGGGCCTGACCTATATCTTTGGCTGCGGCCACGTGGGCGCCGCGACGGCGCGGGTGCTCACGGCGGCGGGCTTTGCCGTCGTGGCGTGCGACGACCGCCCCGGCACGCTGACCCCCGATTGGGTGCCCGGTGTCTACGATCGTCGCTTGGTCGATTACAAGAACCTGAGCGAGCTGTGCCCCATCGGCCCGCGCGACCTGGTGGTCGTCGCCACGGCGGGTCACAAGTCCGATATCGACGTGGTGATTCAGGCCATGCGCGCCAAGCCTGCCTACCTGGGCTGTCTGGGCTCGCGCCGCAAGACGGCCTTTGTGCGTGCCCGCCTGGAGCAGGAAGGCTTTACGCAGGACCAGATCGACGAGCTGCACCTTCCGATCGGCGTTGCCATCGAGGCCGAGGACCCCGATGAGATCGCCATCTCCATCGCCGCCGAGATGATCCACCTGCGCCGCACCAAACTCGTCCCCCGCAAGCGCTAATCGCATCCCCACCAATAAGTTGCGGTGAAATACGGACTGTTTAAGCCGTTTAAGCCGCCAAACAGTCCCTATTTCACCGCAACTGCTTTTTGGGATCCATTTGTGCGGGGGAGTTGTGGAGTTGTGCAGGCAGACGAGGTTTTTCTGGAAATACGCACCCAATACGCGTATAGTACCGATTGTTTTGTCGGCTCCTGCTGCGTCGAGTCCAAACCGCAAAATGCCATGAGCGGTGCGGATGCAGTCAGGAGGCACGAGGACAACCCACCGTGGCCACGCCCCGTGCTTAAAACCCCAAGAAGGAGTGAACAATGGCAGAAGAGAAGTATGTGCCGCGTCTGAAGACCAAGTACAACAACGAGGTCAAGCAGCAGCTTCAGGACAAGTTCCAGTACGAGAACGTCATGATGATCCCCAAGTTTGAGAAGATCGTCGTGAACATGGGTGTCGGCGAGGCCGCTACCGATTCCAAGGCCATCGACGGTGCCGTGCGCGACCTGCGCGCCATCACCGGCCAGCAGCCGATGATCACCCGTGCCCGTAAGTCCATCGCTACCTTCCGCCTGCGCGCTGGTATGCCGATCGGCTGCAAGGTTACCCTGCGTGGCGACCGTATGTGGGAGTTCTTCGATCGTCTGACCTCCGTCGCGATCCCCCGTATCCGCGACTTCCGCGGCATCTCCGCCAAGAGCTTCGACGGCCGTGGTAACTTCTCCATGGGCGTCACCGAGCAGCTCATCTTCCCCGAGATCGACTTCGATTCCGTCGATCACCAGCGTGGTATGGACATCACTTTCGTGACCACCGCCAACACCGATGAGGAGGCCAAGGCCCTTCTGGACGCCTTCGGTTTCCCGTTCAAGAAATAGGTTCACCTGCCCTAAAAGCGCCGTTTCCACAAGGGAGCGGCGCTTGGGGCGAACAATACTCTATGTGAGGAGGATATAAGTGGCTAAGACATCGATGATCGTCAAGTGCAATCGCAAGCAGAAGTTCTCTACTCGTGAGTACACGCGCTGCCAGCGCTGCGGCCGTCCGCACTCTGTGTACCGCAAGTTCGGCCTGTGCCGTGTCTGCTTCCGTGAGCTTGCACTCAAGGGCGAGCTTCCCGGCGTTAAGAAGGCCAGCTGGTAAGTCACTACCAGCGTTTCAAGCATCCGTTTGGAACAGGGAAAACGCGCTAGTTAGGCTTTGCCGTTAAGGGCGGCGAAGAACCAAGAGCACGTGTTCATCAAGAACGAAGGAGAATCTGTATGAACCTTACAGACCCGATCGCAGATATGCTTACGCGCATCCGTAACGCTAACTCTGTGAACAAGGCCACGGTCTCCATGCCGAGCAGCAAGAAGCTCGTCGAGATCGCTCGTGTTCTGCACGAGGAGGGCTACATCGAGGGCTACGATGTCGAGGACACCGTTCCCCAGAAGACTCTGCACATCACGCTTAAGTATGGTCCCAAGAAGGCTAAGGTCATCAACGGCATCCGCCGCATTTCCAAGCCGGGCCTGCGTAAGTACACCGGCGTTGCCGACATGCCCCGCGTCCGCGGTGGCCTTGGTACCGCCATTATTTCCACCAGCCATGGCGTCATGACCGACCGCGATGCTCGCAAGCACAACGTCGGCGGCGAGATCATCGCTTACGTCTGGTAATTCGCTCGGTAGGTAGAAGGAAAGGAGATCACCGTGTCTCGTATCGGTAATAAGCCTGTCCAGATTCCCGCCGGAGTCGAAGTGGCAGTCAACGGCAACAACGTTGTCGTCAAGGGCCCCAAGGGCCAGCTCGAGCTCGATGTCTTTGAGAAGCTCGCTATCAACGTCGAGGACAACGTCCTCACCGTTTCCCGTCCCGACGACGAGCGTGAGACCCGTGCCCGCCACGGCCTCACCCGCGCCCTCATCCACAACATGGTTGTCGGCGTTTCCGAGGGCTTCGAGAAGAAGCTCGAGCTCGCCGGCGTCGGTTACCGCGTGCAGCAGAAGGGTAAGAACCTCGAGTTCTCCCTGGGCTTCTCGCACCCCGTGATCGTCGAGGCTCCCGAGGGCATTACCTTCGAGGTTCCCGACAACACCCACGTGAACGTCAAGGGTATCAACAAGCAGCAGGTCGGTCAGATCGCCGCTGAGATCCGCGGTCATCGTCCTCCCGAGCCTTACAAGGGCAAGGGTATCCACTATGTTGGCGAGCACATCCGCCGCAAGCTGGGTAAGGCCGCCAAGTAGTCGTAACCGACTCACTCGCATAAGACCAGCACCCCGTCAGGTGCTGGCAAGATCAACCTTTTTAGGAGTTTACGTATGAACAAGCATAAGGCGAAGCTGGAAGGCCTCAAGCGTCGTCAGCGTCGTGTTCGCGGCAAGGTCTCGGGTACCGCCGAGCGTCCGCGTCTTCGCGTGACCCGTACTAACGCCAACATCTATGCCCAGATCATCGACGACAGCAAGGGCTCCAGCCTGACGCTCGTCTCTGCCTCGACCCTCGAGGCCGAGTTCAAGGGCACCCACACCTCGAACAAGGAGGCTGCGGAGAAGGTCGGTCAGCTCGTTGGCAAGCGCGCCATCGAGGCCGGCATCACCAAGGTCGCCTTCGATCGTGGTGGCCGTATCTACCATGGCCGCGTCAAGGCCCTCGCCGACGGTGCTCGTGCCGCCGGTCTCGAGTTCTAGGAGGTATGTAGCACATGGCTCGTAATCAGAAGCAGCAGCGCGAGGCCTCCGAGTTCGAGGAGCGCGTCGTTTACATCAACCGCGTGTCGAAGACCGTCAAGGGTGGTCGTCGCATGAGCCTCGTCGCTCTCGTCGTCGTTGGCGACGGCAAGGGCAACGTCGGCGTTGGCATGGGCAAGTCCGCTGAGGTACCCATGGCGATCTCCAAGGCATCTCTCGATGCCAAGAAGAACATGTTCCACGTGCCGGTGACCGAGCGGGGCACCATCCCGCACGAGGTTCTCGGCCACTTTGGTGCCGGCCGCATCATCATCAAGCCCGCTGTCGAGGGTACCGGCGTTATCGCCGGCGGCGCTGTGCGTCCCCTCTTTGAGCTTGCTGGCATCAAGAACGTCCTGTCCAAGTCCCTCGGTACCGACAACGGCCTCAACATCATCAAGGCTGCCGTCGAGGGCCTCAAGGAGCTCTCCAGCCCTGAGGACGTCGCGGCTCGCCGTGGCCTGACGGTCTCCGAGATGTTCGTCGGTAAGGAGAACTAAGCATGGCTGACACCATCAAGATCAAGCAGGTCCGCAGCACCAACGGTTGCAAGCAGGACCAGGTCCGTACTGTCCGTGCCCTCGGTCTCCACAGGATCCGCGAGGTTCGCGAGATTGCTGACAACGAGTCCGTCCGCGGCATGATCTTCAAGGTCAAGCACCTTGTCGAGATTGTAGAGGAGTAGCAAATGCAGCTTCACGATCTTACTCCCGCGCCCGGTTCCACCAAGAACCGCAAGCGCGTCGGCCGTGGCAATTCTTCGGGTCACGGCACCACTTCTGGCCGCGGTCAGAAGGGCCAGGGTTCCCGCTCTGGCGGCACCAAGGGTGCCGGCTTCGAGGGTGGCCAGACTCCGCTGGCTATGCGCCTGCCCAAGCTTCCGGGCTTCCGTAACCCCCGTCGTATCGAGTACACCGCTGTTAACGTTGAGCGTCTCGAGCGTAAGTTCGAGGACGGCGCTGTGATCGACGGTGCCGCTCTTAAGGCCGCTCGCATCACCAAGAGCGAGTTCGAGCCCGTCAAGGTGCTCGGCAATGGTGAGCTCACCAAGAAGTTCACGGTCAAGGTCGACAAGGTCAGCGCTTCTGCGCAGGCCAAGATCGAGGCCGCCGGCGGAAAGGTCGAGCTGCCGTGCTAAATGGTCTTAAGAATGCTTTCCGCATCAAAGAATTGCGCGAAAAGATTCTTTTTACCATAGCTATGCTCGTCGTGTACCGCATTGGTGCGCACGTTCCTGTGCCCGGCATTCCCTTCCAGGGGATGCTGGGCCTTTTCTCGACCGATAACAATTCGGTCGCCGCAGGTGCTATGGCCCTCCTGAATCTTTTCTCTGGCGGCGCGTTGAGCTATGTGTCGGTGTTTTCGCTGGGCATCATGCCTTACATCACCAGCTCGATCATCCTCCAGATGCTCCAGGCCGTCGTGCCTTCCCTGCATGAGCTTGCCCGCGAGGGCGAGGTCGGTCAGACCAAGATTACGCAGTATTCGCGTTACCTCACCCTGGCTCTGGCAATCCTCAACTCCGTGGGTTACCTCTTCCTCTTTAAGAGCTTCGGCATCAGCTTCAATGGCGCCGGCGCTCCCGAGATCATCTTCGACCTCATGATCGTCGGTACGCTCACCGCGGGCGCCATGCTGATCATGTGGATTGGTGAGCTCATCACCCAGCGCGGTATCGGCAATGGCATGTCGCTGATCATCTTCGCGAACATCATGGCCGGTCTGCCGCAGGCTATCTTCTCCAGCACCGAGGGCAATGCCGGTGGCATCATCACCATGGTGATCATCTGCGCCATCATCCTGCTGGTTATCCCGCTGATTGTTTTCCTTGAGCGCGGCCAGCGCCGCATCCCGGTCTCCTACGCTAAGCGCGTCGTGGGCCGTCGCATGATGGGTGGCCAGACCACCTACCTGCCCATCAAGGTCAACACCGCGGGTGTCGTGCCGATCATCTTCGCTTCGGCGCTGCTGTACTTCCCGGCTCAGATTGCCGTGTTCTTCCCCGGCATCGGCTGGATTCAGGCAGTTGCCTCCGCGCTTTCGACCGGTTGGCTCAACTGGGTGCTTAACGTTGTCCTCATCGTGTTCTTCGCGTACTTCTACACCTCCATGGTGTTCAACCCCGATGACACGGCCGATAACCTTAAGAAGCAGGGCGGCTTTATTCCGGGCGTGCGTCCGGGTAGGGCTACCGCGGCCTACATCAAGAACGCGCTCAACAAGATCACGCTTCCCAGCGCTGTCTTTTTGGCGCTCATCGCCATCGTGCCTTCGATCATCTTCTCCTTCACGGGTAACCATCTGATCCAGGCATTTGGCGGCACGTCCATCCTCATCATGGTCGGCGTCGTGCTCGACACGGTCGATAAGCTCGAAGGCCAGATCAAGATGTATGATTACGATGGATTCTTTAAATAGGCTAGAGGAGGATTGCTCATGAACCTCGTATTGCTCGGAGCTCCGGGTGCCGGTAAGGGCACCGTCGCACAGGAGCTCGTCGCCGAGTTTGGCGTCGCCCACATTTCCACGGGCGACCTGCTGCGTGCTGCCGTCAAGGGTGGCACCGAGCTTGGTATTCAGGCTAAGAAGTACATGGACGCTGGCGAGCTCGTTCCCGACCAGCTCGTGATCGACCTTGTCAAGGAGCGCCTTGCCGCCGATGACGCCCAGCAGGGCTTCATCCTCGACGGCTTCCCGCGCAACACCGCCCAGGCTGTGACGCTCGATTCCGAGCTCTCCGCCATGGGTCGCGAGATCGACTGCGCCCTTCTGGTCGATGTGGCCCCCGAGGTCATTATCGATCGTCTGTCTTCGCGTCGCACCTGCCGCGCATGCGGTTACACCGGCACCGCTGCCGATGCTACCTGCCCCAAGTGTGGCGGCGAGATGTATCGGCGCGACGACGACAAGCCCGAGACCATCAAGAACCGTCTCGACGTCTACGAGAAGTCCACGAGCCCGCTCGTCGACTACTATCGTGGCCAGGGTCTGCTCAAGTCGGTCAACGGTGACCAGGCTCGCGAGACCGTGTACGGGGATGTCAAAGAGGCTCTCGGTCTATGATCAAGATTAAGTCTGCAACGCAAATCGAGCAGATGAAGAAGGCAGGAGCGCTATCTAAGATGGCGCTCCGCCACGTTGGAGCCATGGTGCGCCCCGGCGTTTCCACCTTTGAGCTCGATCAGCTCGCGGAGCAGATTATCCGCATGCATGGCGGCACCCCGGCCTTTAAGGGTTACGGCGGGTTCCCGGGGACCATTTGCGCATCGATCAACGATGCCGTGGTCCACGGTATTCCCAACCCCGACATGATCCTGCGCGATGGCGATATCATCTCCATCGATACGGGAGCCGTTGTCGACGGTTGGGTCGGCGATAACGCTTGGACGTTTTTCGTCGGCACCCCCACGCCCGAAGCCAAGGCTTTGTGCGAGGTCACGCGCGATTGCCTTAAGGCTGCCATCGAGCAGGCTGTTCCCGGTAACCATATCGGGGACGTCGGTTATGCCGTTCAGTCCCTCGCCGAGTCTCACGGTTACGGTGTGCTTCGTGATTATGTAGGCCATGGCATTGGCCGCGTGATGCACGAGGACCCCAACGTTCCTAACTATGGAAAGAAGGGGAGGGGCGTTCGCCTCCAGGCCGGCATGGTCATTGCCATCGAGCCGATGGTTACGATGGGTTCCAACCATGTGAGCACGGGCTCCGACGGTTGGATTGTTACGACCAACGATCACCTGCCCGCCGCGCACTACGAGAACACCGTCGCCATTACCAATGACGGTCCGGTGATTCTCACCACGGATGCCCAAGGTGCTTGGTGCTCCCTCCAAGGCGGAGAAATGTAACAAGTTCCATTTAGTTGTGGAGCCATTACGAAGTTATTACGATGCGTGCATACGTGTTGTAGAATACTCAATCGCTGTCGTTTTCTAGAGAAAGATGATTGCTTGTGAAGAAGGAAGACGCAATTGAGCTCGAGGGTACGGTAAAGGAACCGTTGCCCAACGCCATGTTTAAGGTCGAGCTCGAGAACGGTCATTCGGTTCTGTGCAACATTTCTGGCAAGATCCGAATGAATTACATCCGTATTCTCCCCGGTGACAGGGTTGTCGTGGAGCTTTCCCCGTACGACCTG
The DNA here is from genome assembly GCA_958353395.1 of uncultured Collinsella sp. Lineage (GTDB taxonomy): Bacteria > Actinomycetota > Coriobacteriia > Coriobacteriales > Coriobacteriaceae > Collinsella. Next base: position 15,044 of record CATWSG010000025.1, on the reverse strand, counting down.
ACCCGCGGCCGCATCACCTATCGCTACAAATAGCGGCACGCATACACGCACTCCATTTCCGACTGCAGGCTTAGCTCAACCTACGGTCGGTTTGTGTGTGAAGACCAGCCATAGTTTTAAACGCCTGCGGCTGGGCGAGTAGATAGTAGGGAAGTAGTTTGAGCGCTACCGAAAGGAAGAACGATGAAGGTACGTCCTTCGGTCAAGAAGATGTGCGATAAGTGCAAAATCATTAGGCGCCATGGCAAGGTCCTCGTCATTTGCGAGAACCCCCGTCATAAGCAGCGTCAGGGTTAAGAGAGGAGACTACGTTGGCCCGTATTAATGGTGTCGACCTCCCGCGTGAGAAGCGCGTTGAGATCGGTCTGACCTACATTTACGGCATCGGCCGCACCACTGCGACGAAGATTTGCGTCGAGTGCAACGTTAACGTGGATACGCGCGTTAAGGACCTCACCGAGGATGAGGTTAACGCCATCCGCGATTATATCGATAAGAACCAGATCATGGTTGAGGGCGACCTCCGCCGTGAGCGCAACCAGAACGTCAAGCGCCTTATGGACATCGGCTGCAACCGCGGCCTTCGTCACCGCAAGGGCCTCCCGGTCCGCGGCCAGCGCACCCACACTAACGCTCGTACCCGCAAGGGCCCGAAGCGTCAGATCGGTGCTAAGAAGAAGAAATAAGGAGCGCTAGATAGATGGCTACTGCTAAGAAGAACGTTCGCGCTGCCCGTCTGAAGCGCGCGGACCGTAAGAACATTTCCGTGGGCCAGGCTCACATTCGTTCTACGTTCAACAACACGATCGTTTCGATCACCGATCCTCAGGGCAACGTCATTTCCTGGAAGTCGGCTGGCCAGGTGGGCTTCAAGGGCTCCCGTAAGTCCACGCCGTTCGCTGCCCAGATGGCTGCCGAGGCTGCTGCCAAGCAGGCCATGGAGCACGGTATGAAGAAGGTTTCCGTCTTCGTCAAGGGCCCCGGCTCCGGTCGTGAGACCGCCATCCGCTCCCTCCAGGCTGCTGGCCTCGAGGTCTCGAGCATCCAGGACAAGACCCCCATTCCGCACAACGGCTGCCGCCCCAAGAAGCGTCGCCGCGTGTAACTGAAAGGATCGTATCAATATGGCAATCGACAGGACTCCTGTTCTTAAGCGCTGCCGTCAGCTCGGGATCGATCCCGCTGAGCTCGGTTACAGCAGCAAGAAGGAATCTATCCGTCAGCCCAAGCGCCGTCGCAAGGAATCTGAGTACGGCATGCAGCTGCGCGAGAAGCAGAAGGTCAAGTTCATCTATGGCGTTCTGGAGAAGCAGTTCCACGGCTACTTCAACAAGGCCCGTAAGATGAACGGCGTCACCGGTGAGAACCTCATGATCATTCTTGAGTCTCGCCTCGACAACGTCGTCTTCCGTCTTGGCTTCGCCCGCACCCGCAAAGAGGCTCGTCAGTCCGTCCGTCACGGTCACTTCACCGTGAACGGCAAGCGCGTGGACATCCCGTCCTACCGCGTCAAGGCCGGCGACGTCGTCGCTGTCGGCGAGAAGTTCCGTGACCTCCTCCCCATCAAGGAGGCCCTGATTTCCTCCGAGCGCTTTGAGGTCCCTGGCTGGCTCGAGGTCGATATCGAGAAGCTGTCTGGTAACGTGCTCGCTCTGCCGACGCGTGAGCAGATCAGCGGTGATATCAACGAGCAGCTCATCGTCGAGCTCTACTCTAAGTAGTCCATCCGGGCTGCTGAGGCTGGAGGTAATACATGTCAGAATTCATTAGGCCTCAGGTTCAGGTCGAAGAGATCAACGAGACGTCTGCTCGTGTCTCCGTCGAGCCGCTCGAGCGTGGTTACGGCGATACGCTGGGTAACTCCCTTCGTCGCGTTCTTCTGTCCTCGCTCGAGGGTGCCGCCGTCGAGGCTATTCAGATCGATGGTGCGCAGCACGAGTTCATGACCATCCCTAACATGGTCGAGGATGTCACCGACATCGTCCTGAATGTCAAGGGTCTTGTCTTCAGGGCTCTCGGCACGACCGACGAGGCGACCGCCACCATCTCGGTTGACGGCCCCTGCGAGGTCACCGGTGCGGACTTCTTTATTCCGTCCGAGTTTGAGCTGGTCAACCCCGAGCAGCACATTGCTACGCTCACCGAGGGTGGCCATCTCACCATGAGCATGCGCATCGGCTATGGCCGCGGCTATGTTTCTGGCGAGGCCAACAAGCGCGACAACGATCCCATCGGTGTGATCCACGTCGACTCGCTGTACTCGCCGGTTTCCCGTTGCGCCAAGCTCGTTGAGGCTTGCCGTGTCGGTCAGCACACCGACTACGACCGCCTTGTCCTCGAGATCGAGACCAACGGCTCCATCGCCCCGCGCGACGCCGTGGTCCAGGCTGCCAATATCATTAACCAGCATATGGCTGCCTTTATGAACCTTGCCGAGACCCCCGAGGTCGAGGAGGAGGCTTCGATCTTCGCTCCCGAGGTCACCAACGACAACGCCGAGCTGGACAAGCAGATCGAGGATCTGGACCTTTCCGTCCGTTCTTACAACTGCCTTAAGCGCGCCAGCATTCACTCGGTCCGTCAGCTCGTTGAGTTCTCGGAGAACGATCTGCTCAACATCCGTAACTTCGGTGTTAAGTCGATCGAGGAAGTGAAGGACAAGCTTGAGTCCATGGGCCTGAGCCTGAAGGCTTAATGCTTCGCATATTTGAGGAGAAACTAGACCATGCGTCATAACGTTAAGAAGGGCCTGAAGCTCGGCACCGATGCGAGCCACACCAAGGCCATGAAGAAGAGCCTTGCTAAGGCCCTCTTCGAGAACGACCGCATCAAGACCACCGAGACCCGCGCTAAGGCGCTGCGTTCGGTCGTCGATCCGATCATCACCTGGGCCAAGAAGGGCGACCTGCACTCTCGTCGTCTGGCTATCGCCAAGCTCGGCGATAAGCAGCTCGTTGCCGAGATCTTCGACAAGGCTGCTCAGGGCATGTGGCAGGACCGCAACGGCGGTTACACCCGCATCATGAAGCTCGGTAACCGCAAGGGCGACAACGCTCCCATCGTTATCATGGAGCTCGTCACCGAGCCTTGCACGCCTAAGGCTAAGAAGGCTGCTCCGGCCCCCAAGAAGGCCGCTGCTCCCAAGAAGGTCGAGGCTGCCGAGGAGGCTCCTGCTGAGGAGACCGCTGAGTAGACAATCCGTCTGCATAGGCTATATTCGAGGGGTACGTTCGCGTACCCCTCTTTTTTTGTCGAAATGCCATTGCCTGTTTGTTGGGAGCGTCCATGACCGCGCCGTCTGATTTCAATTCGATTCCCGAGCTCGATGCCACGCTCGTTTTCCGCGTGGCCTACGATGGCTCGTCCTACAGCGGCTTTGCCGAGCAGCCCGGTCAGACGACGGTTGCGGGCGAGTTGCGCCGCGCTATCGAGACGCTCCTGCGCCGCCCGATCGACCTGACGTGTGCGGGGCGTACCGATGCCGGCGTGCATGCGGTGGCACAGTTCATCAGCGTGCCCGTAACGGACGCTGAGTTGGCTTTGACGCGCCGTAGGTGGCTGAGGGCTATGGATGCCCTCCTGCCCAAAGATATCGCCATAAACGAGGTCTACAAGGCCCGTAAAGGCTTTTCTGCACGCTTTGATGCGCGTTCCCGTACGTATACGTACCGTATTGCCGATCGCGACGCGCGCCCTGTGCTTTCGCGCGGTGCGGTGTGGTGGCATCGCTACCCATTGGATGTTGAGGCGATGTCTGCGGCCTGTCCCGCGCTGCTGGGCGAGCAGGACTTCAAGAGCTTTTGCAAGGTGGCGTCTGCCGTGGGCAAGCCCACGCACCGCTGCGTGATGCGTGCCGAGTTTGGCCATGAGGTTGCGTTTGGCGAGGACATCCTGACGTTTACCATCGAGGGCAATGCGTTTCTGCATTCGATGGTCCGCACGATCGTGGGCACGCTTGTCGAGATTGGCATGCATCGCCGTGAACCCGAGTGGATGCGCGAGGTCATCGATGCTTGTGACCGTACCGCTGCGGGCCCCACGGCTCCTGCCTGCGGCCTTACGTTTATGGGCGTGGATTACGATCCCGCCGAGCTTGTCGTGCTCGACTAGGGGAGGGCTCGACGCGTCGTGCGTCGGCACCTGTCATCTGTGGGCTGCGCGTGTGCAACATCTGTTCTTGGCGTGCAATACAACCGGTGTCTCATTGCTTTTATTGGCGGGGTGTACCATGAACCACGGTTTGATTCATTGCTGTCGAGAGGACGGATAACTTGGTTCGACGTGGCTCGCATCCGCGACTTTCGGTGATCCTTGTGGTAGAAGGTTCGCCCAGCTATGCGATGCGTGCGCTCGAGAGTATCCAGAACCAAGACCTCTACGATTTGCAGATTGTCGTTGTCTGCCGCGATGCTGCGCCCGGTGTGCGCCATTCGCTTCAAGTTGCTGCCGACAGGGACATCCATATTGATTTGATTGACGTCGAGGACGCGAAGCGCGGTGCTTGTCTTCGTGCCGGTTTTGCTGCCTCGCGTGGCTCTCAAATCATCGCTATGAACGCCGATGAGTGGTTTGCTCCGCAGTCCCTTTCCAAGATGGTCGATATCGCGTGTGATACTACCGCAGACATAGTGTTCCCCACGGTGTCGCTCGACCGCTATGATGCACATCGAGAGCGCCATTCGCGCGTCTTGGATGCTACTCATATTTCCATTGATAGCAAATCTTCGATGGTGGCCGGGCTGCCTCAGTTGATTTTAGGCGGCCTAGTCGTTCAGACCTCTGGCGTGATGTACAGCCGCTCGCTGTTTGAGACATGCCTTTTGTGCGACAAGGTGTTTCGCACAGTTGGGTTTATGGCATGCGCGCTTTCGCAGGCACGATGCGTGTCCGGCTGCGGCGATGCTTGTTTCCACGCGGCGGCACCTAAGCTTACAGATGCCTTTGATCCCACCATGTATGCTAAGGTATCCGATGACACCCGAGCACTCGACGAGCTTGCGGACTCACTCTCGGAGGCAGATAGCGGTGGTCGGCTCAAGCTGGCAAGCCAAAAGTTCTACTTTGCCGGACTGGTCGCCTGCATCGAGAATTTGTGTCTGAGCCCGCATGGGGTGTCGTCAATCGAGCGTTCCGCCCGCATGCGTGATATGCTCGAGGCGCCTCGAACCCGTCAGATGGTCGCCGCGCTCAAGGATAACCATCGGGGGCTCGGTCTGTTGTTTGGGCCGATCGCCAGCTCCAAGCCCGCGCGCTGCGTGATGTGTACGCATTTGGCAGCTTTTCTTAACCGGACGGGCGCAAAAACCGCCTAAACGGCTCATCTCGAAACAAATTTGCATAGAATTGTTTCGAAATGCGTTCTTATACACAAAAGCCTTCAAATAGCGTTAAACTATTCAATCACTGATTGATTGTCTCCGCCATCTTTTGGAGAGAGGGTTTGTATGGCTAAAAAACGCAATGGGCGCCAGGATGCCATTAGAGATATTGTGCGCAATAAGGACGTCCGCACGCAGCGCGTGCTGGTCGATGAGCTCCGCGCTATGGGCTTTGATTGCACGCAGGCGACTGTCTCTCGCGATATTGCCGATATGGGGCTGCGTAAGCTCCCTGAGGGCATCTATGTTCTGGCAGAGGACCTGCACCTGCAGCGTATGGTTTCCGAGCTCGTAACGGGCGTTCTGCGCACCGATAATCTGGTTATGATCAAGGCTCAGCCTGGCACGGCTTCCGGCATCGCCGCCGCCGTTGATGCGGCAGAGCTGCCCGATGTGCTTGGCTCGCTTGCCGGCAACGATACGATTTTGGTTATTGCCCAGACGGCCGAGGACGGCGAGCGTCTCGAGGCGCTGATCAATAAGCTGAGCAATTCTCGCAAGTAGGCGTGCGGGTCGTTCGCTCGGCACTGTGTGCGTGACATGGTGGCTTGTAAGGGCGTATCGACGTTGGTCGGTACCCCCTATATTGTTTGCCGGTATAAAGACCGTTCACCAGGTCGCTTTAAACTAAAAGGCCCCCGAGCAGTTTAATAAGCTGCTCGGGGGCCTTGTTGCTAATGGCCGGATGAATTTCTAGCCAACAGTATCGTCAGGCGTGGGCGAGGGGTCGGGAGTGGGCGTAGGCGTAGGCGTAGGCGTAGGCGTGCCGCCATCGCCGCCGGTCGAACCACCAGTGGAGCCGCCTGTTGAGCCACCGGTCGTACCGGTGCCGCCGGCGGCGTCGCCGCCCGTGGTCTCGGTGGTCGTGGTGGTTGTGGTAGTCGTCGTGGTGGTTTCGTCTTCGTCCTCGTTCTCGTCCTTGTCCTTGTCGTCGTTCTCCGTCTTCTTGGTGTTGTTGGTGCCGTAGAACTTCCAGACGCTGTTGTTCTTGTAGGTGGGCGCCGTTCCGGTCGCAAACTCCTCGCGCTCGGTACCGGTTAGAACGGTGTTCATAAATCGCTTGAAGACAGGCAGGTTGGTGCTGTCGCCCAGCAGGTCCGTGCCGTATTTTTGGATGGGGATCTCGCCCGCGGAATAGCCGGTCCACAGGGCGCACGCCAGCTGCGGGGTATAGCCGCAGAACCACAGGTTGGTGGTGTTGTCGGTGGTGCCCGTCTTGCCGGCATAGGGCTGGTTGACGCTCAGGGCACCAGCAGCACCCGTACCGCCGCCCTGCATGACGCCGGACAGAACATCGGTGACCGCGGCGGCCTCGCCCTCGGTAAGCACCTGTGAGGGATTGTCGGTGTGCTGGTACAGCACCGAACCGGTACGAGAGTCAATCTCGGTGATGGCGATCGGCTGACGATAGTAGCCGCCGTTGGCAAACGTCGCGTAGGCGGCGGCCATCTCGAGCGGCGAGATCGAGCCGGTGCCGAGCGTCATGACGGGAACGTCCTCGATGTTGTCCTTGGCGGGATCGATGCCGAGCTTTTTGACGAGTGAGATGATCTTGCTGTTGCCGACGGCTTCCGCCACCTGGATGTAGCCGGTGTTGGAGGAGTATGCCGTTGCCTGCTTAAGCGTGATGTTGCCATAGCTATGGTTGGCGTAGTTTTGGACCTCGGTCGTGGTGCCCTTAGCCTTGAGCGGCGAATTGCAGTTGAGGGTGACGTTGGGGTTCATGCCGTTTTGGATGGCGGTTGCCAGCGTAAAGGCCTTAAAGGTGGAGCCGACGGGACGCTTGGCCGTGGCATGGTTTACGTGGTTCTCGTCGGCGTTGTAGTCGTAGCCGCCCACCATGCACTTGATGTAGCCGGTCTTGGGGTCGACGACGACCATGCCCATATCCAGGCCGTCGAGTGAGAGCGTGTCGAGCTGCTGGCGGACGGCATTCTCTGCCACCTGCTGCATCGTGGGGTCGATGGTGGTCTTGACGGTCAGACCGCCCTTAAAGAGCACGTCGGTCGAGAACTCCTGCTCCAGCAGCTGCTTAACATAGGCGACAAAGTAGGGCTGCGAGTATACGTCGACGCCGCTGCCCGAAATCTCGGTCACGTTGAGGGTGATGGGCTCGGCCTGTGCGGCATCGTGCTCCTCCTGCGTGATGTGGCCCAGGCGCAACATGTTGTCAAGGACCTTGTTGCGACGGGACAGCGCCAGGTCGGGGTTGACCGTGGGGTCGTACTGCGAGGGCGAGTTGGGAAGGCCGATGAGCAGCGCGGCCTCGCTCAGGGTGAGGTCGGCGGCGCTCTTGGACAGGTAGGTCTCGGCTGCGGCCTCGATGCCGTAGGCGCCGTGACCGTAATAGATGGTGTTGAGGTACATCATGAGGATCTCGTCTTTGGAGTACATGTCCTCCATCTTTACGGCGATGTAGGCCTCGCGCACCTTACGCTCGATGGTCGAGTCGAACTGCTCCTCCTGCAGAATGGTGTTGCGCACCAGCTGCTGGGTGATAGTCGAGGCGCCTTCGTGCCCGCCGCCGAGGGTTGCCACCGCAGCACGCGCGATACCCCACAGGTCGATACCGCCGTGCTCGTAGAAGCGCTCGTCCTCGACGTCAACGGTGCCCTGCAGCACGTAGGGGGAGACCTCGTCCTTGGTGATGGACTTGCGGTTTTGCGTGTAGAAGCTCGCGATCTTGTTGCCGTTGCAGTCGACGATCTCGGTGGGCTCGCTCACCAGATACGCGTTGGCGTCGGTGTAGTCGGGCAGATCGGACAGCCAGCGGTTGACGTTGCCGACCATGCCGATGCCAAATGCCACGCCCGCGATAAGCAAAAAGCCCAAAAACGAGAGCAGGATTATGGGCAGGGCATGCGTCTTTGAACGGCTGCGTCCCTGTCGTTGGCGAGGACCCATATATTGACCTCCAGGTATGTCGTGCCGGACGGCGGATATGCCGTCGGGGCAGGATGGACATAAGTTATTACACGATAAACCAAACGGGGCGCGCGAGGCCTCGTGTATGCTGGAAGACGGCATTTTTCAGAGTGAATGCATACCTTGGTAAGGAGTTTGCCGATGGCGATTCGGACGATGGGGCCGAGCGGACAATACGAGACTGGATTGGATGCTGCCGGTGCGGCGCTGCCCGAGCTGCTGGCGCCGGCGGGCGGGCTCGACCAGATGCTTGCGGCCATCGCCGCGGGTGCCGATGCCATCTATGCGGGGTTGGGCGGCTTTAACGCCCGTGTGAGCGCTCATGGCTTTACGGATGACGAGTTTGCGCGCGGTTGTGCCGTGGCGCATGCCCATGGCGTGCGTGTGTACGCGACGCTCAACGTGTTCGTGTTTGACGATGAGCTGTCCGACGCGGTGGTGTTGGGAGCTCATGCACTGGAGCTGGGTGCCGATGCTCTGATTGTCGCCGATGCCGGGCTGGCTTGTGTACTGCGCACGGCGATTCCCGGGGTCGAGATTCACCTGTCCACGCAGGCGGGCGTTCATAGCGAAGGCGCCGTGCGGCTTGCCGCCGATGAGCTGGGGGTCGAGCGCGTGACGACGGCACGCGAGCTGACGGTCGACGAGATTGCGGCGCTATGTGCCACGGGTGTGCCCATCGAGGTATTCTGCCACGGTGCGATTTGCATCGGCTATTCGGGGGCGTGCGAGTTCTCTGCCCTTCGACGTGGCCGCTCTGCGATGCGCGGTGATTGCACGCAGCCGTGCCGTCTATCCTATGACTTGGTGGACGAGGCTGGGCAGAGTGTTGCCGCCGTCGAGGGAGATCGCCTGCTGTGTCCGCGCGACTATCTGGGTATTGCGCATCTGCCCGAGCTTGTAGATGCCGGCGTGGCGTCGCTCAAGATCGAGGGGCGCATGAAGAACCCCGATTACGTATTCAACGTGGTGCGGGCGTGGCGCCGGGCACTCGATATGCTGTGCGACGGCGCGTGGGACCCCGATGCCGTGGAAGAGCTTGAGCGCGAGCTGGGAAGGTCGTTTAACCGTGGGTTTACCGATGCGTACCTGCGAGGGCGTTCGGGTGCCGAGCTGATGAGCTTTGAGCGCGCAATTAACCAGGGCGTGCGCGTGGGGCGCTTGGTCGCTGTGGGCCACGAAGAGGTGACCGTTGAGCTCGACGCCGCCGCGGCGGCGGGTGACACGCTCGAGATTCGGTTTTATCCGGGTGTCGACGCGCGTCCCGATGTGCCCAAGCGCTGGCCGCAGGTGCCCTGCCCGGTGGATACCGCAGCGGGGAAGCGCGTCGTCGTGCATTGCAAGCGTAAGGTGGACACGGGCTGCGAGGTATACCTGATTCGCAGCGCCGGCGTGTTGGATCAGACGGCGGCGGTGTTGGAGCGCATGCGGGCCGAGGCGGATGCGATTGCGCCCGTTGCGCGTGCCGTCGAGGTACTGCTCTTTGAGGGCGTTGCGGTGGATGGCGGTGCATCGACGGAGTTGGTGGAGTGCGCGGTTCCCACTCGCATGGTTTTTGCTTGGCAGCTGATGGATGCCGACCCGCGCGGAGAACTCGATTTGTCCGACGCCGTTGTGGTGCTTGACGAGGTGTGCCGCGCGAGTGACGCTGACTGGACCCGCTCACTGATGCAGCGTGCCGGGCGCGTCGTCTGCCGCAACCTGGGACAGGTGGTGATCGCTCGCGAGCTGGGCGTGACGTTTGACGTGGCGGCGCCGGTGTTCTGCGCGAATCGGGCCACGCTTACCTGGCTGCGCGGACTCGGTGCGGGGCGGGTGTACTTGCCGGCCGAGTTGCTCGGCAATGATGCGGAGCGTATTGCCGAACTGGCTGCTGAACCCGGCGTCTTGGGTCCGGTCGACGCCGACCGTCTCGAGCTTATGGTGTGCGAGCACTGCCTGCTGACTGCCGAGGGCGTCTGCGCCACCGATGCGACGGGACGGGTCTGTTGCCGCGACTGCTTGCGTCGTCGGCAGGTACGCTATCTGGTCGAGCGTGACGGTACACGTCTGCCAGTTGTCATTGACGCATGCGGCAGGACGAGGATTTTCCTGTCGTAGGTGCCGCGTCGCGTCAGTTTGTTATCATATGAGAGTTTATGGACTTCCAGCACCGCCGTTTTCGGCGAGGGTGCTATAGCAAAAGGAGGATACCCAATGCTGTCTGTTGACGAGCAAATGCGTATCATCACCTCGGGCGCTGCCCAAATCGTCCCCGAGGCCGACCTTCGCAAGAAGCTTGAGAAGGGCGAGCCCCTCAACATCAAGCTCGGCGTCGACCCCACCAGCCCCGACCTGCACCTGGGCCACGCCGTGCCCCTGCGCAAGATGCGTCAGTTCCAGGACCTGGGCCACAACGTCACCCTCATCATCGGCAACGGCACCGCGCTGATCGGCGACCCCTCGGGCAAGAACTCCACGCGTCCGCAGCTTTCGCAGGAGCAGATCGAGGCCAATGCCGAGACCTACGTGAGCCAGGCCATGAAGATTCTGGATCCCGAGAAGACCACCATCGTGCACAACGGCGACTGGATCCTTTCGATGGACCTGGCCGGCCTGCTGCAGGTATGCTCCAAGTTCACCGTCGCCCGCATCCTTGAGCGCGACGACTTTACCAAGCGCTACCAGTCTCAGACGCCGATCGCCCTGCACGAGTTCCTGTACCCCGTGATGCAGGCCTTCGACTCCGTTCAGATTAAGGCCGACGTCGAGATGGGCGGCACCGACCAGCTCTTCAACCTGCTCGCCGGCCGCGAGCTCATGGAGAAGATGGGCATGGAGCCGCAGATCGCGCTCACCATGCCGCTGCTCGAGGGCACCGATGGCGTGCGCAAGATGTCCAAGTCCTATGGCAACTACATCGGCCTGACCGACGCTCCCAAGGATATGTTCGGCAAGACCATGTCCATCCCCGACGAGATGATCGGCAAGTACTATCGTCTGGCCAGCTCGCTCACCCCGGCCGAGGTCGACAAGATCGACGCCGCCCTGGCCGATGGTTCTGCCGACCCCTACGAGCTCAAGCGCGCTCTGGGCCGCGACCTGTGCGACACCTACCACGGCGCCGGCGCCGGAGACGAGGCTCAGGCCGAGTTCGACCGCGTGTTCAAGGAGGGCCAGCTTGCCGACTTCCCCGAGAAGCATGTCGAGCTGACCGTCAACGACGAGGGCCAGATCTACCTCGCCGGCCTGCTCAAGGACTTGGGCCTTTCGGCGAGCGCCGGCCAGGCTCGTCGCGATATCGACGGCGGTGGCGTCAAGATCAACGGCAAGGCCGTGGCTCCCAAGAGCTACAACATCGATCCCAGCGCCCTCAAGCTGGGCGACACCCTTTCTGTGGGTAAGCGCAAGGGCTTCAAGTTGATTTAGTTCCGCCGTTCTACCGAACGGCGGACCGGCCGACGCTGCGCGGGCCGCATTTGGACAATCTGACGTTCAACTTCAAGGGCGCGACCAGAAGGTCAGCGCCCTTTCGTTTCACGTCACCTTGTCTCAAATGCGACCCGCTCGCTGGCGATGCCAAAACATCGGCGTTTTTGTTGTCGGGACGGCAGTTAGTAGTCGTCGAGTAGTCATTGGTGCTCAGCGGCAGTCCCCATTGCACCAAGTGGCGTGTGCCGTTAAGCGGAGGGGCGTATTGTTGGCCCATCGTTTGGGCATACAATGGCTATGAGCATGCTGCGGTGAAGGCTTGTCCGCTCCGCAGCTTTTTTCTACGGTTAAAGGAGTATGTATGTCCGTTGAGGTCATGAGGACTGTGATCGAGGCCGCCGAGGGCCGCGTGCCCGTCGACACGCTGTTTACCAATGCACAGATCGTCGACGTGTATGGCCAGCGCGTGGCGCCCGGTAGCGTTGCCGTCAAGGACGGTGTGATCGTCGGCGTGCTCTACGATGGTCGCGACGATGCCGCTGGCACCTATGAGGCAACTGAGGTCATCGACTGCCAGGGTCGCTATCTCGCTCCCGGTTTTATTGACGGGCATCTGCATATCGAGTCTTCGAACATCCGTCCCGCCGAGTATGCTCGCATGGCCGCGACGCGCGGTACTACCACCGCCATTGCCGACAGCCACGAGATTGCTAATGTGGCGGGCCTGGACGGCCTGCGCTTTATGATTGAGGACGGCCGCCGCGCACCCATCTCCATCAAATACATGATGCCTTCGTGCGTGCCCGCGCTGCCCGACGAGCAGGCCGGTGCCGTTATTTCTGCTGCCGATATGCAGGCGTTTTTTGCCGAGCATCCAGGCGATGTCTTTGGTCTGGGCGAAATGATGAACCTGCCGGGCGTCTTTATGGCCGACCCCGAGACTTGCGCTCGCATCGATGCTGCCAACCAGACGCCGTCCAAGCAGGTTGACGGCCACGCGCCGCTCGTTGCCGGCAAGGACCTCAACGCCTATGCCGCGGCGGGTATTATCGCCGACCACGAGTCGACGATTCCCGAGGAGGCGCTCGATAAACTGTCCCGCGGCATGTATGTGATGCTGCGTGAGGGCACGTGCAGCCACGATCTGGCCAATTTGTCCCCGATGCTGCTGGAAAACCCCGCCCGCGCCCGCCGCTGCTGCTTTGCGACCGACGACTGCGCTCCCTCCGACGCGCTTTCGACCGGCATGATCGACAATGCCTGCCGCGTGGCCATCGAGGCTGGCGTCGACCCGGTGGTCGCCATCTCCATGGCGTCCCTTTCCACGGCTGAGGCATTTGGCCTGGACCACGGCTGTCGCGACCCGCATGAGCTCCGCGGCGCGATCGCCCCAGGCAAGCGTGCCGACCTGCTGGTGCTCAACGACCTGACGTTTGCCACAGCTCCGCATCGCGTGTATGCCGCCGGTGCCCTGGTGGCGCAGGATGGCACCTTTGTGGGCGAGGTCGCGCCCGAGACGGCCGAGGTCGCAGCCCTTGCCGATGAGCTGCGCGCTTCCGTTAAGCTGCCGAAGCTTTCGCTCGACGTGTTTGACTATGCCTTTAAGCCGGGCGAGGCCGTTATCGATGTCATCCCGGGTATGGCTATCACGGGTATGGCCCGCCCCGAGAGCGCCGAGGACTTGCGCCGCATTATGCTGATCGAGCGCCATGGCCGTGGCGTGTCGCTGCAGGCCGAGGGCGCCGATGGCGACGGCCCCGCTGGCCTGGGCCTGGTCGGCAAGCATATCGGTCGCGGCTGGGTGCGCGGTTTCACCATCACCGGTGGTGCCATTGCCTCCACGATCGGCCACGACTCGCACAACGTGTGCGTGGTGGGCGATAACGCTGCCGATATGATGGCTGCCGTTGAGGCCGTGGGCCAGGGTGGTCACGTGCTGGTGCGTAACGGCGAGGTCGTGGCGCGCATTCCGCTGGCGCTCGGTGGCCTGATGAGCGAAGGCACGGCCGAGGACGTTGCCGCGCAGCACGACGACTTTATGGTCAAGGCGCGCGCCATGGGTATTGAGCCGCCGCTCGACCCCATCATGGGCATCATCTTCCTGCCCCTGCCGGTCATCCCGACGCTCCGCATCCGCCCCGAGGGCATGTTCGACGTCACAACCTTCACCTACGCCGACTAGTCATCGGGGACGTTCTTAAACGACTAGTCATCGGGGACGCTCTTTGGCGGGCTGCCTGACGCCGCGACCGTAGGACCTCTGGCATGTGTGAGCTATTTGCCAGGTCCTTGTAACGTTTACGCCCGCGGAGTCTTATTTGAGCTCCCTTTGGGTACGTTGGAATCGGATACACGTTCGATTCCAACAAGCCCGAAGGGAGCTTTTCCATGTTTAAACTGATTGCATCCGATATGGACGGCACACTGCTTGATGAAAACGGCCAGGTGCCTCCCGAGACCTACGAACTGATTCTGGCGCTACACGAGCATGGCGTGCATTTCGCCGCATCGTCAGGTCGTCGCTACGATCGCCTGTGCGAGTTCTTTGCGCCCGTTCGCGACAAGATGGACTTTGTCGCCGCTAACGGCGCCCAGGTCTACGCCGACGGTAAGATGGTAGACCGTGAGGTGTATTCCCACCTAGCGATTCGAAGGCTCGCCCAAGCCGTCAGGACGTTTCCCAATCTGCATCTTGCGCTATTTGATCGAACCAAGTCCTTCCTGCTCGATGACGAGTGCAAGTTCGTGCGTGAGGTCGATAAGGACCTTCCCAATGCCGAGCGCATTTGGGAGCTGCCCGATCCCAGCGTAAATATCATCAAAGCGAGTATCTTTTGCGACGACAGTGCGGTTATGGACAGCGCGTACGTGCTACAGCGCGAACTTGGTCAGCTCTTTACTTTTGCACCTTCGGGCAACGCGTGGATCGATGCCATGCAGCCTGGTGTGTCGAAGGCCTCGGGTGTCGCGCAGCTCGCGGAGCATTACGGCATTGGTCGCGACGAGGTCATGGCGTTTGGCGACTCGATGAACGACTACGAGATCATTCGCTTTGTCGGCACGGGCTGCGCGATGGAAAACGCGCGCCCCGCGCTTAAAGCGGTGGCCGATCGCGTGGTGGGTTGTAACCGCGACCACGCCGTCCAGCAGGAGCTCCGTCGCGTGCTGGAGAGTCTCTCCTAATCCGGCAGATGGGGACGTTCCTTTTCTGCCGACAGTGGGGGACAGTCCTTGCAGCTTTTTGCGAAGAGTGTCCCCAACGACTAGTCATTTAAGAACGTCCATTACAGTCGAAATTGTCAGCCCGGGACTGTCTCGGGCTACGATTGA
>CATWSG010000024.1 GCA_958353395.1 uncultured Collinsella sp. | reverse complement strand
GTGCCCTACCGGGAGTAGCCCCGACGGTTGACAAAACTATAGGAACACCTAACTGCCAGGTTTAGGCTGTTAGGTCGAGTTCGTAGAGAAAGCTTTCGCGCGGCATGTCGTGACGGCGCTCTTCGCGGTTGGCGCGGTGCGTGGCCGTGCGCTTAAAGCCGTGCAGCTCGTAGAACTTCCACGAGCAGTTGGAGTCGGTGTACAGGTGCGCCCTCGTCGCTCCAAGCGAGGATAGGTGCGAGACCGCGGCATCGAGCAGAACCGTGCCAACGCCCAGGCCATGGACATCGCGATCCACGGCAAGCAGCGTGACCTCGTTGTCGTGCGGCAACGGGCTGCTCTCGAGCAGGCGGTTGTTGGTCCGGATGGTTGCGCGCACAAACGAGAGGTACTCGGCGCAGGCATCGGGCTCTAGCTCACGCATCTGCGATAGCAGCGCGCGTTCGGTATCCATCCAATGCTCGTTGATAGTGGCGCCGGAGCTCTGTCCCGCACGCGCGAGCGAAATGCCACGCGCCTGACCGTCGATTACGGCAACCTGTGAAAACGTCGATGACGAAAGGCAATAGGCGAGGTCGCACGCGGCCTCAAGGCGGTTGTACTCATCGTTATCCGAATTGTTATGCCAAAGTTGCTGCAGAATCAGCGCGATGGCGTCGAAGTCTTCGGTATCAAACGGTCGGTAGAGAACCCGCGAGACCATGGTGCCTCTTTCTTTTGCGGATGCATATCGAGCACAGTTCTACCACGCCATTGGCATCAAATTATGGTGCCCCTGTGTTCCATGAACTCACCGTGCCCATCCCCTCTGCTCGCAAACTTTTTCTGCACATGCGCCCGTTGCGGGGTGCATCGATGCGCTCGATGCGCTACATTAAATCAGTATTTTCAATGCCGCTGCGCGAGCGCTGCAGATCGACGTATCACCGACTCACAGAGCACGGCGGCGTACCAGACAGGAGGACTGCATGGGATCTGATGTGAAGATCGCACGCGCGTTGATCTCGGTTACCGATAAGACGGGCGTCGTCGATTTCGCACGGACGCTGGTCGATGACTTTGGCGTCGAGATCATCTCTACGGGCGGCACGGCTCGTGCCATCGAGGACGCGGGCGTTCCCGTAACCCCCATCGAGGAGTTCACGGGCTACCCCGAGATGATGGACGGCCGCGTTAAGACCCTGCACCCCAAGGTTCACGGCGCGCTGCTGGCCCGCCGCGATTCCGAGCAGCACATGCAGGAGGCCGCTCAGCACGGCATTAAGCTGATCGACCTGGTCGTCGTCAACCTGTACGAGTTCGAGAAGACCGTCGCCAACCCCGAGGTCACCTTCGCGGACGCCATCGAGCACATCGACATCGGTGGCCCCTCCATGCTGCGCTCTGCCGCCAAGAACGCCACGAGCGTTACCGTCATTTCCGACCCTGCCGACTATGATGCCGTCCTGGCCGAGATGCACGAGACCGGCGGTTGCACCACGCTTTCCACCCGTCGTCGCCTGCAGGTGAAGGTCTACCAGACCACCGCCGCCTACGACACGGCTATCTCCCGTTGGCTTGCCGCCCAGGCAAGCGACGTGGCGGACACTTCTGCCAAGCTCGAGATTTCGCTGGAGAAGGTCGACGACCTGCGCTATGGCGAGAATCCTCAGCAGAAGGCTACGGTCTACCGCTTTGCCGAGGGCTGCGAGAACACCGCGAGCTCGCAGTTCCCGCTCGTTGGCTCCGAGCAGATCCAGGGCAAGCCGCTCAGCTACAACAACTATCTGGATGCTGATGCCGCTTGGAACCTGGTCCGCGAGTTCGACGAGCCGGCCTGCGTGATCCTCAAGCACCAGAACCCCTGCGGTTCTGCCGTTGCCGAGGACATCACGGCTGCCTACGACCGCGCCTTCGCCTGCGATCCCAAGAGCGCCTTTGGCGGCATCATCGCCTGCAACCGCGAGGTTCCCTATGAGCTGGTCGAGCACTTTGCCGATCAGAACAAGCAGTTCGTCGAGGTTATCATCGCCCCGAGCTACACTGCCGAGGCGCTCGAGCGCATGGCCAAGCGTCCCAACCTGCGCGTGCTGGCCACCGGCGGCGTGGACCACGGCGCCCAGGTGGAGCTGCGCTCCATTGACGGCGGCATGCTGGTGCAGGAAGTCGACCACGTGACCGAGGATCCCGCGACCTTTACGTTCCCCACCGACCGCAAGCCCACCGACGCCGAGATGGCCGAGCTCGAGTTTGCCTGGAAGGTCTGCAAGGGCGTTAAGTCCAACGCCATCCTGGTCTCCAAGGGCAAGGCCGGCATTGGCATGGGCCCGGGTCAGCCTAACCGCGTTGACTCCGCACTGCTTGCCTGCGAGCGTGCTGAGGACTTCTGCGAGCGCGAGGGCGTGGAGAAGGGCGGCTTTGCCTGTGCAAGCGACGCGTTCTTCCCGTTCCGCGACAACGTCGACGTGCTTGCTGCACACGGCGTGACCTGCATCATCCAGCCCGGCGGCTCCAAGCGCGACGACGAAAGCATCCAGGCCTGCAACGAGCGCAATATTGCTATGGTCTTTACCGGCGCCCGCCACTTTAGGCACTAAGTTTCGCCCCGAAACAAAATAATCTCTGCAAAAGACGGCTGCTCCGTTTGGAGGGCCGTCTTTTTGGTATAAGAGGACGGAATGACTAACACGAAAGGTATGACCATGCCCCAGATTGATGATGCCGAGCTGTTTGGCAATGCCGAGGATCAGCGTGCGTACGAGGACTTTTGCGCCAATCAGGAGGCGGTCGAGAAGTTTACGCTCGACAAGCCCGCACTTGTCTGCCGTTGGCGTATGTCCAACAAAAAGGTGCCCATGCTCAACCGCCACATTCGCGCGCTGTCCGAGCGCCTGGTGCAGGGCGAGCCGCTTACCCATAACATGCTCAGCTGGGCCAAACAACACGTTGAGTGGTCGCTTGCCGAGGGCGATTACACTGCGCACGACGGCGTACTCATGCTAGTGATCGACGTCAACGGCAACGCCGCCATGACGGTGGGGGAGTACGAGCCGCTAACCGATACGTCGGCCAAGGCGCTGCGCGCCCGTTCCGCCGAGGCCCGCTCCGAGGCCGACGAGACCGGCGTGGCGCCCGAGTTGCTCGCCGCCGTCAACAACGGCGAGCTTGCCTTTGTGGCGCCGGCGGACGAGTGCCTGTGCGGCACGGCGACGCTCATTGAGCAGCTGGCCCAGACCAAGGGCATCCCGGTCGCGCGCGTAGATATTCCCGCACAGCTCAAGGGCGCCTTGTTCCTGGTGAGCGACGAGCACGGTGTGGTCCCCGCAACCGAGACGGACGCCGCCGAGGCCGACGCCGCTACGGTCGCCTTCTTCGCCGAAGGCTACGAAAAGCTCCGCGCCCGCCGCTCCTAACCTCAAGGCGGGGTGGGCTTACTGAAGTGAGCGAGCGCGTTCGATTGCGTAGGCGAGCGACAGCTGCTCCATCTCCGGGGCGCATTTGTAGCTCAGTCCGGTGAGAGCTGTCACCTTATCGAGGCGATATCGAATTGTGTTCGGGTGCTGGCCAGTCTGCTTGGCGGTTTGCTCGATACGTCGGTCGTTCTCGATGAATGCGGCGAGCGTTGATTCCAGTTCGCTGCCATGCTCACTGTCGTGCTCGCGTATCGGCGAGAGAATCGCCTCCGAGAACGATCGCATCTCCGGGGTTTCCGCAAAAGGCATCACGGTTCTCAGGATGCCGAGCTGCGTATAGCGGACGGGACCCTCGGCTCGTTGACAAGATAGGCGCTGTGCGTAAATCGCCTGCGAGATCGCCTGCGCCACCGCCTCGTCCCCAAACAGAATATCGCTGATGCCGAGCCCTTCCGCTCCGCCATCGATACCGCTAGCCTCGATGAGCTCCGTGAGCGCCTGCACGATTCGCTCCACATCGAGCGTCTGCTCCGAGTCACTTGTCGCTACGAATAACAAACCTCCGTCATAGGGTGCCAGCATGTTGTGGCATCCGGCGAGGATCGATTTTGCACAGAGGCTTTCGATTTGCAAAAACGCACGCGGGTCGAGGGGCTCTGCAAACGATGCGAACAGGGCGACCACTTCGTCCAGAAATGACGGGTTGAGGCTTCGGATGCGTCGGCAGATGGACTCGGGCGATACGTCTGTCCTCAGGGCATCGATCTCGCGCTGTGCGAAGTCGATGGACGCGAGCTGCTCGATATGCCGTTTGACCTCATAGATGACGCTGTCAAAGAACAGTGAGTCGTCGGTCGTGAGAAAGACCGGGTAGTGCCGCGCGTTGGCGTAGCGGATGGCTTGGTCGGGAATCGGGATGTGCAGGACGTTTTTGATGATGAGACCGCTCGTTCCCTTGGCGACGAGGTATTTCACGGCTTCAGTGATGAGGTACGGGTCGTCCTTCGCATAGAGGAAAGTGCTGAGGATGATCTCGTCTGAGCTGAAGTTGACGCGCTGGTATTTGTTCTTGAGGCCGGGCATAAGTTCATAATCGAGGATCCCGACGCCAGAGACGGCACGCGAGACGCCATCGCTGCCGGCGATTAGACGGACCGACCCCTCATATTCCCGTGAGAAGTCCGAGATGGTGTATAGCATCAACATCACCTTGTAAATTACTACAATAAGTACAGGTATAAATAGGATAATCGCACATCAGTATGCCGTTGATGCGAGAAATAGTTCAAATACATGCTGATAGAACGAAAAATCAGATTGAGAATCGTTGTAGATTCCAACAAGAAATGATCCTTGGCGGCATCGTAACTAAACCGTACAGTGAAGCAACGTAAAGCTTTCGCTGAGAGGAGCGATGATGGGGCAGATGGTGGTGCTTTCGGCCGAGGAAGTTTCCAAGGTGCTGACGATTGAGGATGCAATCGCTGCCGTGGAGGAGGCATATCGCCAGAAGGCAACGGGCAAGGGTGTAGCGTGGCCGATGGTATATGAGCAATTCGAACCCGGC
This sequence comes from uncultured Collinsella sp., assembly GCA_958353395.1. Classification (GTDB taxonomy): domain Bacteria; phylum Actinomycetota; class Coriobacteriia; order Coriobacteriales; family Coriobacteriaceae; genus Collinsella. The sequence continues at coordinate 31,536 of CATWSG010000024.1, read as the reverse complement.
GTGGCCGATATGGATATCCGCTCGGGCGAGTTGGCGGGAAGCGGCCTCTTCGGTCTCAAGCTTACTGCTTGGTTCTCTCAGAATCCCAAAAAGGGGCTGCCCGAGATCTTCGGCACCACGCTGCTGTGCGACAACGCGACGGGCGAGCCGTTGGCGCTGCTCAATGCCTCCGCCGTCACTGGACTTCGCACCGGTGCCGCCGCTGCGCTCGGTGCCAAGTGGCTGGCTCGGGCGGATGCATCCAAACTGCTTGTTGCGGGCGCCGGCCATATGAGCACCTATATGGCGGCGGGCGTGCTCGCCGCCTGTCCCAAAGTGAGTGAGGTCAAGGTGTGGGAGCCGGTTTCCGATGCCGCGCCCGAGGCCCGCGTCGAGCGCATGCGAGACGAAGTCGCCCATATCTTGGGCGCCTGCGAGCATGCTCGCGAGGCATCCACCTATTCCATCGAGGCGACGGCCGACGGCCAAGGCGCCGTGGCAGAGGCCGACATCATCGTGACGATTACGCCGGCGACCAAGCCCATCATCCCCGATACATGGGTGCGTCCTGGTACGCATATCTCCTGCGTCGGTGCCGACATGCCCGGCAAGCAGGAGCTCGCCTCGGCGCTTGTCGCCCGTGCCGCTGTTTACGTCGACGACCGCGAGCAATCGGTCGCGTCCGGTGAGCTGGAGATTCCGGTTGCCGAGGGTGTCATCACGCCCGAGGACATCAGAGCGGAGCTCGGCGAAGTCATCGCCGGCACGGCTACGGGGCGTTCGGATGACGAGCAGGTGACGGTGTTCGATACGTCGGGCATTGCCGTTCAGGACCTTTCGGCATCGAAAATCGCCTACGACCGCGCCATCGAGGCGGGGCTGGGCACCGTGGTGGAACTGTAAGAAAGTCAAGGAAAGGAAACGACAATGCAGATCAAGGATTTCGCCGTCGAGCAGTGGATGAACGAGTGGGAGACCAAGTGCACCCACAACGTTGCGGAGACGTGCGTCTACTCCCTCACGCTCGACCAGCTGTTCGAGCTTACGAACACCGACAAGAAGGCGTGGCTCGATAGCCTGTGCTCGCGCCGATTCACCTACGGAGACATCGAGGGGCAGCCCGGCTTCCTCGAGGGGGTTGCGCGTCTCTATAAGACGGTCGAGCCCGGGCATATCGTGCCCACGCACGGCGCGACCGGTGCCAACTCCCTGGTTATTTCCACGCTCGTCGAACCGGGCGATCACGTAGTTTCCGTCAAGCCCACCTACCAGCAGCTTTACTCGATTCCCGAGATGTGCGGCGCGAAGGTCGATATCCTTCAGCTCGACCGCAAGAACGGCTACTACGTCGACGTCGACGCGCTCGATGCCCTGGTGACCGACGATACCAAGCTCATCTGCATCAATAACCCGGACAACCCCACGGGCGCCCTGCTCGACACCGATACGCTCAAGGCGATTGTCGAGGTCGCGCGCAAACACGACGCGTGGGTGCTCTGCGACGAGGTCTACCGTCTGCTTACTCAGACGGATGAGTACTCCGAGTCCGTGATCGACCTGTACGACAAGGCCATCGTCACCGCATCCATGTCCAAGGTCTGGTCGTTCGCCGGCCTGCGTCTGGGCTGGGCGGTCACCAAGAGCCCGGAGCTCCGTCGCGCGCTGCTCTCGCATCGCGACTACAACCTGATTTCCGCCGGCATATTCAGCGAGTCGGTGGCGGAGCTGATTCTGGGCAACGCTTCCGTGATCCTTGAGCGCAGCTGTCGCATCGTCCGTCAGAACCTTGCTGTTCTGGAGAAGTGGGTCGAGAGCGAGCCGCACCTGTCGTTCGTCAAGCCCGAGGCGGGTACCACTGCGCTCGTGTATTACGACTACGACATCGACTCCAGGACGTTCTGCATCGACATGATTAAGAAGTCCGGCGCGCTCGTCACCCCGGGCGATTGCTTCGAGGAGCCCAAGAGCATGCGCATCGGCTATGCATACTCCGATAACACCGACGACCTGCAGAAGGGCCTGGATGCCATCTCTGCATACATGCGTACGCTCGAGTAGAGGCTCGAGGTCGAAGTGATGGGGCCGATCGGTTTAGGACCGAGGCCCCTATTTTCTCTTAAGGCTATCGAACACTTTTGTCATATTAGGTGCCCACGGGGTCGTATCGTTGCGACGCCGTGGGCATAATGGTGTGGAAGGTGCAAGTTACGCGAAATGGGAGGACACATGGCGCTGATCTATGTCGTTGAGGACGACGAGCCCATTCGTCGTGAGCTTATCGACATCCTTGCCCGCGCCGGGTTTGAGATCGAGGCCTGCGAATCGTTTGAGCACGTCTCGCGCGATATTCTCGCCGCCGCACCCGACCTGGTGCTGCTCGACCTGACGCTTCCCGTCAAAGACGGCCAGCACATCTGCCACGAAGTCCGCCGCGAATCCGAGGTCCCCATCATCGTCCTCACGTCGCGCACGACCGAGATTGACGAGGTCATGGCCATGACGCTCGGTGCGGACGACTTTGTTCCCAAGCCCTACAGTGCGCGCGTGCTCGTGGCGCGCATCAACGCGCTGCTGCGTCGCACCGCGGTGGCAGGCGAGCGCAGCACACTTGTCCACAAGGGCCTGGAGCTCGATCTCGCTCGCTCCATGGTCACCAACATGCAAACCGGCACCAGTACCGAGCTCACCAAAAACGAGCTGCGTATCCTCTCGCTGCTTCTGAGCCGTGCGGGCAAGATCGTTTCGCGCTCGGCCATCATGCAGGACCTGTGGGACTCCGACGCCTTCGTGGACGACAATACGCTCACCGTCAACATCAACCGCCTGCGCACCACGCTCGAAAAAATCGGCATCAAGGGGTATTTGACCACGCATCGCGGCCAAGGCTATTCGGTCTAGGGGCCGGCTATGTCGTTTGGCAAGTTCTTTAAAGATGCACTGCTTCCCGTCGCCGTGTGGACGTGCGGCGTGCTGCTGAGCTGCTTTGTGCTGACGGTCGCCGGCGCACCCGTTTCTATCGTGGTCGTGGCGGTTGGTGTGTCCTTTATCTTCGGTATGCTCGGCATCGTGATCGAGTACGCTCGCCGTCGCCGTTTTCTGCGTCAGTTGGAGCGCGCGGCAGAGGAGCTCGAGAGTCCCGCATGGGTGCAGGAGATGGTGCAATGCCCGACCTATGCCGAGGGCGAGCTCGAGTACGAGGTCTTGCGCCGGGTGGGCAAAGCCGCTTGCGACGAGGTTGCCGAAGGCCGGCGTCAGACCGATGACTATCGCGACTATATCGAGAGCTGGGTCCACGAGGCCAAGCTGCCCCTGGCGGCGGCTCACCTGATTTTGGAAAACCTGGACAGCAGCGAAGACGACCTGTCGCGCGTGGATGACCTGGCACGCGAACTTGCCCGCGTGGAGCGCTATATCGATCAAGCGCTGTACTACGCGCGCTCGGAAGTCGTGGAGCGCGACTACCTGATTCGCCGCTGGGACCTTAAGACCTTGGTGACGGGCGCGATTAAAGCCAACGCGCGCGAGCTCATTGCGGCGCATGTGGCCCCGGTGTGCGAGAACCTCGACTTCGAGGTCTTTACCGACGAGAAGTGGCTCGAGTTTATTCTGGGCCAGCTCATTCAGAACAGCATTAAATATGCGTGCGAGGACGGCGCGAAGATCGTGTTTTCGGGCGCGTTGCTGGATGAGGGCCTGGCAAGCGAGCGCATCGAGCTTACCGTTGCGGACAACGGCTGCGGCGTGAGCGCGGCCGACCTGCCGCGTGTGTTCGAGAAGGGTTTTACCGGCGACAACGGCCGCACCACCAAGCGTGCAACGGGTATTGGCCTCTACCTGGTGGCGCGCCTGTGCTCCAAGATGGGCATCGACGTCACCGCGGCATCCGAGCCCGGCGAAGGCTTCGTCGTCACGTTCGCCTTCTCGACGAACAAGTTCCAATACTTTGAGTAACGCACACGGCAAACGCCCGTCCAAACAAAAACGTGCCGCCCCAAGCGGGGCGGCACGCCATTCCTCTATTCAGCCAACTCGTTGAAGCAAGGCTGCGAAGGCCGCGGGGCCGGGAGGGGTTTCCTAAGGGCACATCCCGCAGCCGCAACGCGGCGAGGACGTGCCCGTGGAAACCCCGCAGGCCCCGCGGCCGGCGGGAAGGAACCTACTTCACGACCAAGATGTCGCAGTCCGTGTTGCGCAGCAGGAACGTCGAAATCGAACCCAGGAGCGCATACTTGATCGAGGACAGGCCGCGGGCGCCGCAGAGCACCAGGTCGGGTTTGACCACGTCGAGCATCTCGTCCTTGAGCGTCTCGCGAATACGGCCGGCGCGAATCATGACCTCGACCTCGGGAATATCGGGATTGGCCTTGGCCTCTTCGAGCTGCTTGGCGATGGAGTTCTTAAATGCCTCCTCTAGGCCGTTGACCAGGTCGACCGGATAGGAACCGGCGCTCTCGAGCGCCGTGGAATCGATAACGTGGCCGATGATTAGCTTGGCGCCGTTGTTCGCGGCGACCTTGATGGCGCGTGCGAGCACAAAATCCTGCTGCTCAGTACCGTCGAGTGAAACAAATACCTTGGTGTAGCCCTCGTTCATGGTTTCCTCCTTGGTCTATCGCACGGGCGCGGGGCTCGTGCATCGGGCGGGCGCGGGCGCGTTGGCCGCCGGACACTTTATCTTGTTGCAGTTATACCCAAGGATTTGGGTTTGACCGCTCGCAATTCTGTGAACGGGCGAGTTTTTTGGTAAGGGTAGGCGCAGGCGCGCCGCCAACGGTTGATAATGGGACATCGCCCGCACCGTCCGCAGAACAATATCGGCGGGTGTCTAACGAGGGGGTCCCTTTGGATATTATCGAGCTTCTAAAATCTGCCTTCATGGGCCTGGTCGAGGGCATCACCGAATGGCTGCCTGTTTCGTCGACCGGTCACATGATCTTGGTGGACGAGTTCGTCAAGATGAACGTGAGCGAGACGTTCTGGAATATGTTCCTGGTCGTGATTCAGCTCGGCGCCATTCTGGCCGTCTGTGTGCTGTTCTTCCATGAGCTCAATCCGTTCTCGCCCAGCAAGGGCAAGGAGGGCCGTCGCGACACCTGGGTGCTGTGGGGCAAGATTGTGCTCGGCTGCATTCCCGCGGCGGCGATTGGCCTGCCGCTTAACGACTGGATGGAGGAGCATTTCTACAATGCTCCCGTCGTGGCGCTGGCGCTCATTGTGTACGGCGTGCTGTTTATCGTGATCGAGAACTGGCGCGCGAACAAGCGCGAGGAAATGGCCGTTGCCGGTTCGTTTGGTTCGCGTGCTGTGGTGTCGGGCGGACGTCCCGCCGGTGCGCACTTTGCGGCGCCTGCCGCGGCTACCGCTGAGGATGAGGACGATGACGAGAATCTGGACTTTGGCTCCATCGCCACACTCGAGGACCTGAGCTGGAAGACTGCGCTGGGTATCGGCTGCTTCCAGGTGCTTTCGCTGGTGCCTGGTACGTCTCGCTCCGGTTCTACCATCATCGGCGGCCTGCTTTTGGGCTGCACGCGTTCGGTGGCGTCCAAGTTTACGTTCTTCTTGGCCATTCCCGTCATGTTTGGCGCGAGTGCGCTCAAGCTGGTCAAGTACTTCATCAAGGGCGGCACGTTCGGTGCCAACGAGGTCGCTATCCTGGGCGTGGGCTGCGTTGTGGCCTTTGTGGTTTCGCTCATCGCCATCAAGTGGCTCATGGGCTTCGTCCGCCGTCACGACTTCAAGTGCTTCGGTGTCTACCGCATCATCCTGGGCATCGTGGTGCTTGCGTACTTCTTCGTCTTGGAGCCGATGCTCGGCCTCTAACTTAGTCGACGCTGCGCGGCGGCCGGGGCGACAACTTGTCATTCAAAGGGGGTGGCATGACCAAAAGGTCTATGCCGCCCCCTTTTCATGCCAATTTGTTCGCCCCGGCCGCCGCTCGCTGCTGCTGCCATGACATCGGCGGTTTCGTGATTGGTGCAATGGGGCCAGGTTTCTTTGCACCAATGTGGTGCAGACTAACCTGACCCCATTGCGCCAAATCCGCTGGGCGGGCCTGACGGTGGCGCACGGAGTCGTGGTGTGATTTGCGTCGGTGTCCGCGCGGCTCGGTATACTGGTACGGCTCAAACTATGGCGCTGCCCGCAGGCGCGCCGTCCGTCAGATGAGGAGTCGCCCATGACCCAGCCCTTGCCCTGGGAAAAGAATGTCGCGGTACCTGTGCCGCCCGCGCCGGAACCCGTGCCGCTCGATGCATACACCGCCCCTGCTGCGCCGGAGCCCGAGCTCGTTCCGCTCGACATCTACGACGCTCCCGCGCCGGCGCCCAAGCCCGCCAAGTCGCTCGTCGACATCGACAGCCTTAATCCCGCTCAGCGCGAGGCGGTCCTGACCACCGAGGGCCCGCTGCTGGTCCTTGCCGGCGCCGGCTCGGGCAAGACCCGCGTCTTGACCTTCCGCATCGCACATATGCTCGGCGACCTGGGCGTTAAGCCCTGGCAGATCCTTGCCATCACGTTTACCAACAAGGCCGCGGCCGAGATGCGCGAGCGTCTGGCGGCACTCATCCCCAGCGGTACCCGTGGCATGTGGGTGTGCACCTTCCATGCCATGTGCGTGCGTATGCTGCGCGAGGACGCCGACCTGCTGGGCTACACCGGTCAGTTCACCATCTACGATGACGATGACTCAAAGCGCATGGTGCGTGACATTATGCAGGCGCTCGGTATCGAGCAAAAGCAGTTCCCCATCAACATGATCCGCAGCAAGATCAGCTCGGCCAAAAACGCCATGATCGGCCCCGAGGACATGCTTAAATCCGCCGACAGCCCCAACGACAAAAAGGCCGCTCAGGTCTACCTGGAGCTGGAACGCCGCCTGCGCGCCGCCAACGCGATGGACTTCGACGACCTGCTCGTGCGCACGCTCGAGCTGCTGCGCACCCGCCCCGAGGTGCTCGACAAGTACCAAGAGCGCTTCCGCTACATTAGCGTCGACGAGTATCAGGACACCAACCACGTCCAGTACGAGATCGCCAACCTGCTGGCCGCCAAGTACCAAAACCTCATGGTCGTAGGCGACGATGACCAGTCCATTTATAGCTGGCGCGGCGCCGACATCACCAATATCCTGGACTTTGAGAAGGACTTTAAAAACTGCAAGACCGTCAAGCTGGAGCAGAACTATCGCTCCACGGGTCACATCCTGAGCGCCGCCAACGCCGTGGTGCGCCACAACTCGCAGCGCAAGGACAAGCGCCTGTTTACGGCCGAGGGCGATGGCGAGAAGATCCAGGCCTTCCAGGCGAGCGACGAGCGCGACGAGGGCCGCTGGATTGCCGGCGAGATCGAGAAGCTGCACGCCAAGGGTACGAGCTACGACGACATCGCCGTGTTCTACCGCACCAACGCCCAGTCGCGTATTCTCGAAGATATGTTCCTGCGCGCGGGCGTGCCCTACAAGATCGTGGGCGGCACGCGATTCTTCGACCGTGCCGAGATCCGCGACGTCATGGCCTACCTCAAGATGATCGTGAACCCGGCCGACGAGATGAGCGTCAAGCGCGTCATCAACACACCTCGCCGCGGCATCGGTTCCACCTCGATCCAAAAGATCGAGCAGCTGGCGCGCGACAACCACTGCTCGTTCTTCCAGGCTTGCGAGATCGCGTGCGCCGAGACCGGCATGTTTAGCGCCAAGGTGCGCAACGGCCTGTCGAGCTTTGTGTCGCTGGTGCGCGAGGGCCGCCGCATGGACGGCGAGCTCAAGGACGTCGTCGAGATGATTGTCGATAAGACGGGCTTGCTGCAGGCATTTCGCGCCGAGGGCACCATGGAGTCCGAGAGCCGCGCCGAGAACATCCAGGAATTCCTGGGCGTCGCTGCCGAATTTGAGGAGACGCACGAGGACATCGAGGGTACGCTCGAGAGCTTGGAAGAGCTGCGCGCAGCCGGTGTTGCCGACGTTCCTGCCGGCGCCGAGCCCGAGCCCGTCGTGGTGAGCGCGCCCGCGCCCGAACCGGGGCCGTCCGCCCCGGCATCCTCGTTTGAGGCACTCGTCGGCGCGCGCGATGCTGCAGGTTCCAATCCGCTCGATAGACTAGCCGCCCCGGCGCTCTCACCGCAGGATGCCCTGGCCGCCGCCATCGCGGGCAACGCGTATGCCGCGCCGACGGAGATGCCGGCGGGTGCCGTGCATGCCGACGAGATTGAGCGCACCTACGGTCCGCTCACCTGTAAGGCGCTGCCGGCACTCATGGAGTGGCTGGCCCTGCGCTCCGACTTGGATTCCCTGGCCGGCGAGACGCATGCCATCACCATGATGACCATCCACTCCGCCAAGGGCCTGGAGTTCCCGGCGGTGTTCGTGGCCGGCATGGAGGAGGGTATCTTCCCACACGTGCACGACTTTGGCGGCAGCGATGACCCGGGTAAGCTCGAGGAGGAACGTCGCCTGGCCTACGTCGCCATCACGCGCGCCCGTAAGCGCCTGTTCTTGACCTATGCGGCTACGCGTCGCACCTACGGCTCGACCTCTGCCAACCCGCGTTCGCGCTTCCTCAACGAGATTCCGTTTGAGGATATCGAGTTTAGCGGTATCGGTTCTGCCGGTTTTGAGGGCACGGGCTGGGAGAAGCGCGGCGACCGTCACGGCACCTTTGGCTCGGGCATGGGCTCGGATATGTATGGCGGCAAGGTGTTTGGCTCGCATACGCGTTCGACCGGCGGTTCCGGTTCGCGCGGCGGATCGAGCTTTGACGATTTCTTTGGTGGCAGCAGCTACGGGACCGAGCGCCATCGTGGGGTCTCACCCGACGCCGGCCGTGTTGCCTCGACCTTTGGCTCGGGCGCGCCGCGAGCCAAAAAGCCGTCGTCTAAGGTGTCGCCGACGGTGGAGCGCAAGGTCGATCGCGCCAGTGCATCGCAGGACTTTGCCGCGGGCGATACCGTGAGCCACAAGACCTTTGGCACGGGTACCGTGATCTCGGTCGCCGGAGACATGATCGAGGTTCAATTCGAAAAGACCGGCCAGACCAAAAAGCTAATGAAGGGCTTCGCGCCGATCGTCAAGCTGTCATAATCCCGGCGGACCTGGGCGGGCGTATGGGGCAACATCGCCTGCTCGGGCAGTCCTGCGCAAGACGGAGGCCACATTAAGTGGCCTCCTTTGCGTGCGGAACTCGCGATCGATGTTGCCCCATACGCCCGCCCAGGTCCTTAGGTAACGTTGCTTGCGAACGTCGCCTTGCTCGTCCGCTTTTTGATCTGGAGAGCCGGGTGGGCTGAATACTTAGACATGGCAAGGGGCTCCCCCGTTGATGAACGGGGGAGCCCCTTGTTGCGTTTTGGTTGTTGTTGCGACCTACAGGTGGCTGATGATCAGTTCCATCTTGCCTTCGAGGTCAATGGAGCCGACGGTGCTCGGAGCCAGCAGGTGGCTTCCCTTGTGGACGGGGTCGCCGCAGACGGTGCCTTCGCCGTCGATGACCGACAGGCACATGAAGGGCCAGCGCTGGTCGAGGGTCTTGCTGCCGTTGACGCGCACGCGATCGACGGTGTAGCAGGGGTTGGACTCGAGCTCGGTCACGCCGTCCACCTCGGGCGCGGTCACCGTGCCGTCGGTCGGAGCCTGAGCATCAAAGTCGATGCAGTCGAGGCTCTGCTCAATGTGCAGCGGGCGCAGGTTGCCGTCAGTGCCGGGACGGTCGTAGTCGTACAGACGATACGTCACGTCGCTCGACTGCTGCGTCTCCAAAATGAGCGTGCCGGTCTTGATGGCGTGCACGGTACCGGAATCAATCTGGAAAAAGTCGCCCTTGTGAATCGGCAACACGTTGAGCATGTCGTCCCAACGTCCTTCCTCGATCATTTGTGCGGCCTCGGCGCGGTCCTTGGCACGCTGGCCGACGATGATCGTGGCGTCGGGCTCGCAGTCCAGCACATACCAACACTCGGTTTTGCCCAGGCTACCGTTCTCGTGCTCGGCAGCGTACTCGTCGTTGGGATGAATCTGGATCGAAAGGTCGTCCTTGGCGTCCAGAATCTTAATGAGCAGCGGGAACTCCTTGCCCTCGCAGTTGCCAAAGAGCTCGCGATGCTCGGCCCACAGCCACGACAGCGTGTGGCCGGCATACGGGCCCTCCGCAATCTGGCAGTCGCCGTTGGGGTGGGCCGAGATGGCCCAGCACTCACCGATGGGGCCATCGGGAATGTCGTAGCCAAATACGGTTTCGAGCTGGCGACCGCCCCAGATCTTCTCGTGGAAGATCGGCGTCAGTTTAATCAAATCGGACATATTCATACCTCATTGTGTTGCGCGGGCGCTGCGTAAAACTGTTCAAAACGAGCGCCCGCATGACTGCAAAAACCTATGCCAACGTTACGTTGTGCAACTCAAAGCGGTCGCCAACGTTGCGCGAGACCGAATACTCAAAGGCGGCGCCGCTGTCCAAAAAGCCAATCTGGGTGAGCTCGAGCAGGGGAGAGCCAGGCTTGGTGTCCAGGCGCTCGGCTTCTTCCTCGGTTGCTGCCACGGCGCGAATGGTACGGTGGAAGCTCGAAATCTTCAGCCCACATTGCTCGCGGATGAAGTGGTAGACCGATCCGTACAGGTCCTTCTTTTTAAGGCCTGGAATCAGCTCGAGGGGCATGTAGGTGTACTCGATAACGATGGGCTTCTCATCGGCCTGACGCACGCGCACGATGTGATAGGCAAAGTCATCCTCGGCAATTCCCAGCTGGGCTGCGATGTCCGCTGGTGGATTAACAATCGAGAAATCGTAGACCACCGAGGTCACCTTCTCCCCGCGGTGCTCATACGAAAAGCCCTGGGCACGGTCGTTTTTGCCCTGGAAAAACGCCTGACCGGGAAGTCCCGCCGTGTCCTTAACGTAGGTACCCGATCCGCGTCGGCTGGTAATAAGACCTTCCTCGGTGATTTGCTCGATAGCTCGTTTGACGGTGATTTTGGAAACGCTATAGAGCTCGCAGAACTCAACGACGGTGGGAAGCTTGTCGCCCGGTTTAAGAGTGCCATCCTCGATGCTTCGACGAATATCTGCAGCTATCGCCTCGTATTTGGGAATCATTGAACCTCCTTTCCAACTTGGTTGAGTATAAAAGAAAGTATAGTTAACACCTAAGCATCCCTATTATATATTTAAAAAGTTCGAGAAAGATATAATTAAAAGTCGCTTTGCATATAAATTAGAGCGCTCTAAATAGATAAACATCTGAGTAATGTCGTGTTAAGCGGCCATTCGCGCTTCCCCAGATAAAACCTGCCAAAACAAACCTGTCCTTTTTGGTAGGTTTTTGCCTTGGGAGCGGTACCATACAGGCAATGTTTAAACGAGAAAGGCGGGCTCCCATGGAACCTAAGCAGTATTACATCGGCATCGACGTCGGCGGCACCTCGGTCAAGGAGGGTCTGTTCGATGAGGACGGCAACCTGCTTGCCAAGGCCAGCGTGCCCACGCCTCCTATCGTTGACGCTGCGGGCTTTGCCGCGGTGACCGAGGCTATCGACCAGGTGGTCGCCAAGGCACAGATTCCGCGTGCCTTTGTGGCGGGCATTGGCCTGGCCGTTCCGTGTCCCATCCCGGCGTCGGGCGATGCCAAGGTCAAGGCCAACATTGCCATTAACCTGCCCGAGCTGAGGGTCGCCATTCAGGAGCACTGCCCCGATGCGGTCGTTAAGTATGAGAACGATGCCAACGCCGCTGCCATGGGCGAGGCCTGGCTCGGCTCTGCCAAGGGCGTGCAGAACGTGGTGATGGTCACCATCGGTACCGGCGTGGGCGGCGGCGTTATCGTTAGCGGCGACGTGGTATCGGGTGTTGTGGGCGCTGGCGGCGAGATTGGCCACATGTGCCTGAACCCGGCCGAGGAGCGCACCTGCGGCTGCGGCGGCCATGGCCACCTGGAGCAGTATTCCAGCGCCACCGGCGTGGTGAGCAACTACCTCGCCGAGTGCAAGAAGGCGGGTGTCGAGCCCATCGAGCTCACCGGCCCCTCCGATTCCAAGGACGTGTTCCAGGCCTGCCGCGAGGGCGACAAGCTCGCGCTGGCCGCGGCCGACACCATGGCCGACTATCTCGGCCGTGCCCTGGCGCTTATTGCCAACGTGGTCGACCCCGAGATGTTCCTGATCGGTGGCGGCGCGTCCGCTTCGGCCGATGTCTACCTCGACAAGGTCCGCGAGCACTTTAAGCAGTACGCGCTTTCCGCCTCGCGCGAGACGCCCATTAAGGTCGCTTCGCTCGGAAACGACGCCGGCATCATCGGTGCCGCCTACGTAGCCCTGCGCGCTGCCGGTAAATAGCTGGTGCAAGGGGGACAGGTTACATTGCACCAACATGGTGCAAAAGGGACAGCCTTGGCCCCCGTGCCTGCGCCCCAAAATATGCCGTGGCCCTTCCGTCTGCGAAGGCTCGGCATCGGCGTGCTACCATAGCTACGTCCAAGTACACATATCAAGTGGAGGATATCCATGGCAAACGTTCTTGTCTTTGGTCACCAGAACCCCGATAACGACGCCATCATGAGCGCCGTCGTCCTGTCCCAGCTGCTCAACCAGGTTGAGTATGCCGGCAACACCTACGAGGCCTGCGCCCTTGGTCAGCTTCCGGCCGAGTCCGCCAAGCTGCTCGCCGACGCCGGCATCGCCGAGCCCCGCGTGATCGAGTCCGTCGAGGCTGGTCAGCTCGTCGTCCTCACCGACCACAACGAGTCTGCCCAGTCCGTCGCCGGCCTTAAGGACGCCACGGTCTTTGGCGTTGTCGATCATCACCGCATCGGCGACTTCGAGACCGCCGGCCCGCTGCACTACATCTGCCTGCCCTGGGGCTCCAGCTGCACCATCGTCACCAAGCTCGCCGGCGTGCTCGGCGTTGAGCTTTCCGACGTCCAGGCCAAGCTGCTGCTCTCGGCCATGATGACCGACACGCTCATGCTCAAGAGCCCCACCACCACCGATGTCGACCGCGCCGTCGCCGCCAAGCTCGGCGAGCAGGTGGGCGTCGACCCGGTCAAGTTTGGCATGGAGGTCTTCCTCACCCGTCCGTCCGGCTCCTTCACCGCAGCCGAGATGGTCGGCAACGACATCAAGATGTTCGAGCCTGCCGGCAAGAAGCTGCTCATCGGCCAGTACGAGACTGTCGACAAGAGCCGTGCGCTTGGCATGATCGACGAGATTCGCGAGGCCATGCGCGCCTACGCCGCCGAGAAGGGTGCCGACGGCATCGTCCTGTGCATCACCGACATCATGGAGGAGGGCTCGCAGGTCCTGCTCGAGGGCGAGACCGAGGCTGCTCAGAAGGGCCTGGGCATTGCCGACGAGCACGACGGCGTCTGGATGCCGGGCGTCCTCTCCCGTAAGAAGCAGGTCGCTGCCCCCATCATGGCCGCCTGCTAGGTTTAGTTGACCAAACGCCACGACCGGATCGCGGACGCCCCGCGCTCCGGTCGTTTTTTGTGCGCGGCGCCGCGTCGTCTCTTGGACAGGTGTGCCCGTGTCGTTGGGCAAATAATGTTCAACCTGTGGTTCCGCTTTTCGGCCACGCCTGCGTGCTTGTCGTGCAGGGTAGGCTAGATGCAAGCGTAATACGTTAGAGCGCGGCGCCGCCACTTGGGCGGACCGTGCTTTTTTAAGACGGGAGCCTTCCCGTGAAAGGAGCCGCCCATGGCAGCACCCGAGCAGCTGTTCAACGTTCGTGAGCGCAAGCGTTTTGAGCGCCACGACATTTGGGAGCGCATCGCCGAGAACGGCACGATTTCCGCCGCCGTCATGGTCTTCGCCGCCATCGCCGCCGTCGTTTGCGCCAACACCGATGCCTACGAGGTCATCCATCACTTTTTGGAGACCCCGCTGTATGTGGGTCTGGGCAACCTTACGGCCGGTCTCACCGTTGAGCTTTTCGTCAACGACTTCCTCATGGCGATTTTCTTTTTGCTGGTGGGCATTGAGCTTAAGTACGAGATGACGGTCGGCGAGCTCAAGAATCCGCGTCAGGCCATGCTTCCCATGCTGGCGGCCGTGGGCGGCGTCGTCGTTCCCGCCTGCATCTACCTGATCTTTAACCATGCCGGCGCCCACAACGGTTGGGCCATCCCCATGGCAACCGATATTGCCTTCGCACTGGGCGTGCTGTCGCTTTTGGGCAATCGCGTGCCCAACGGCGTGCGCGTGTTCTTCTCGACGCTCGCCATCGCCGACGACCTCATCTCCATCGCCGCCATCGCCATCTTCTACGGTCAGAGCCCCAATCCGTTTTGGTTGGGCGCCGCCGCGCTTGTGACCTGTGCGCTCGTGTGGCTCAACAAGACGCAGCATTACCGCCTTGCCCCGTATTCGGTACTGGGCCTGCTGTTGTGGTTCTGCATGTTCAAGAGCGGCGTGCACGCTACGCTTGCTGGCGTCATCCTGGCCTTCACCATCCCGGCCAAGTGCGGTGTTAAGCTTGATAGCCTCACCGATTGGCTGGGCGAGTGCTTGCCGCTGCTCGATGACCGCTACGACGACGAGGCGCACATCCTGGGCCAGCATGACTTTACCGTCTCGACCACCAAAGTCGAGCGCGTCATGCACCGCGTGACCCCGCCGCTCATCCGCATGGAGCGCCTGATCTCCACGCCGGTCAACTTTGTGATCCTGCCGATCTTTGCGTTCGTCAACGCACAGGTTCGCCTAGTGGGCGTGGACATGAGCACGCTGCTCACCGACCCGGTGACGCTCGGCGTGTACTTTGGCATGCTGCTGGGTAAGCCGATCGGTATCTTTGGCATGACGTTCGCCTTGGTCAAGCTCAAGGCCTGCGAGCTGCCGCACAATGTCAACTGGCATATGATTGCCGGCGTGGGCATTCTGGGCGGTATCGGCTTTACCATGTCGATTCTCATCAGCGGCCTTGCCTTCCCGACGGCCCAGTTTGAGGTTCTGGCTGCCAAGGCCGCTATTCTCGCCGGCTCTGTCACCGCGGCCGTACTTGGCATGATCTACATGAGTGTGATCTGCAAGCACCCCGCGCCCAAGAACGAGTAGGCGCGTAGAAACAGACGCCAGAGCCTGCTCGAGCGCGTGTAAAACGCGGTTTTGAGTGGTACTTGCCACCTGCCGGACACCCCAGTGGCCAAAAAACGCCGTTTGTGAGTACTGTCACAAACGGCGTTTCATTTTAGGCGCGAAAAATAATGTACAAATCTATTCTGTCTGTGCATTAACGATTGCGTGGCTGGACGAAAAATGCTGATGCATCCTTCCAAAACCGGACACAAAAGGCCAAGACTGGCCTTTTTAATTCAAAATCGCTGTTACTAAAAAAGTAACAGTACTCATATTTGCTATTTTTTTGACCACAGGCCCCAATGACTAGGTTTATTCCACGGTGCCGTAGATGGCGCCCCAGCCGTGGGCGGCCAAGGCGGAGTTGAGCTGGTCGCAAAGTGACTGGCGGTCGTAATAGCCGGGCGGTAGCAGGTTCACGATTTCCATGAGATCGGGCGCCAGGTCCAAGATTTCGGCCTGTACGATCAGATCCAGGCGGTCGATGGCGTGGCGGTCGTAAAACAGTCCGTCGACCAGGCGCTGAAGGTCGCCGAATTCCTCGGCCTGGAACGATCCGTACTCCATAGTGCCTCCTTGGGCGCTTCATGCCGGCATGCGCGGCGATTCGTAATTCATTGCGATGGACTTAATCTATCACGGCTTCATAACGTTGCGACGGTGGCGGTCTATACTTAGAAGAATTGCAACGTACCGCTTCGTGAAAGGTCGCACCCATGCAGACGATCTACCAGAAGATGGAAACCACCGAACTCGATGCCGCCATCGAGGCGCTCAAGGCCGAGGTCGCCGAGGTCAAGGCCAAGGGCCTGGCGCTCGACATGGCCCGCGGCAAGCCGTCGCCCTCCCAGGTGGACATCTCTCGACCCATGCTCGATATCCTCAATGCCGATGCCGATCTGCACGACGGCAATGTCGACTGCTCCAACTACGGCTGCTTTGAGGGCATTCCCTCGGCACGCAAGCTAGCGGGGGAGTTCCTGGGTTGCCCCGCTGAGCAGACGCTCGTGCTGGGTTCGTCGAGTTTGCTGATCGAGCACGATATCGCCGGTATGTTCTGGCGCTGCGGCTCGTGCGGCAACGAGCCCTGGGAGGCTTACGAGGCAGCGCACGACGGCAAGAAGGTCAAGTTCCTGTGCCCGGTTCCCGGCTACGATCGCCACTTTGGCATTACCGCCGACTTGGGTATCGAGAACGTTCCCGTCGCGATGACCGACAACGGCCCCGATATGGACGAGATCGAGCGTCTCGTTGCCGCCGACGATTCCATCAAGGGCATCTGGTGCGTGCCCAAGTATTCCAACCCCACGGGTATCACCTTTAGCGAGGACACCGTGCGCCGCCTGGTCGAGATGCACACGGCCGCGCCCGATTTCCGCATCTTCTGGGACAACGCCTACTGCGTGCACGACCTGTACGACGAGACCGACGAGCTCGCCAACATCTTTGATCTTGCCCGCGCGGCGGGCACCGAGGACCGCGTGGTGGCCTTTGCCTCGACGTCCAAGATCACCTTCCCGGGTGCCGGTATCGGCTTTATCGGTGCGAGCCCCGCGGTTATCGCGGAGTTCTCCAAGCGCCTGAAGGCCGGCCTCATCAGCGCCGACAAGCTCAACCAGCTGCGTCACGTGCGCTTCCTTCCCACCATCGAGGCGGTCAAGGAGCACATGAAAAAGCATGCCGAGTTCTTGCGCCCGCGCTTTGAGGCCGTTGAGCGCAAGCTCACCGAGGGCTTGGGCGACACGGGCTGTGCTACCTGGACGCACCCCCGCGGCGGCTACTTTGTAAGCTTCGATGGTCCCGAGGGCTCGGCCCAGAAGGTCGCCGCGCTTTGTGCCGACCTGGGCGTCAAGCTCACGCCGGCCGGTGCCACCTGGCCCTATGGCAAGGACCCGCGCGACACCAACATCCGCATCGCGCCGAGCTATCCCACGGTCGAGGACCTGGAGGCCGCGCTCGATGTGCTGGTGCTGGCCGTTAAGCTTGTCGCTGCCGAGCTTGCGCGTGCCGAGCGCGCCTAACGCGCGGCTTCCCGTACTATCCGCACTTTCGATACGTAAAGGAGCGTATACATGGATTTGGGTATTTCCACCAACCCCACGCCAGAGCTCTACACCATTAAGGTGGCCGGCGAGATCGATATCTCTAACGCCGATAGCCTGCGTAATGCCATCGACCTGGCGCTCGAGCAGCCCACTGAGGCCGTTGAGCTCGATTTTGCCCAGGTGAGCTACATCGATTCGACGGGCATTGGCGTGCTCGTGGGCGCCGCGCACCACGCGGTCGACCACGGCAAGCGCTTTAGCTGCACCAATGTGCAGCCCCCGGTGATGCGCGTGGTTCAGCTGTTGGGTGTCGACCAGGAGATTTCGATCACCGCTGCATAATCTTTGCCCCCAAAAGGGCGTGCCGTTTGGCATATGTTTGTGATGCGCTCGGACGTTTTGGCGTCCGGGCGCTATACTTGACCGAATGAATAGACGAGTTCCGGCCGAATGGCGCGGTGCGGGCTCGACTCACATCGAGCCTTGGAGGTATGTGTGTTTGGTATTGGAGAGGGTGAGCTCGCGATCATCGTGGTCTTCGGCTTTTTGCTGTTTGGCCCGGATAAGCTCCCACAGATGGGCCGCACGATCGGCCGTGCCATCCGTCAGTTCCGCGAGACGCAGGAAAAGATGACGGCCGTTGTTCAGTCCGAGATTATCGATCCGGTGAGCGAGGCCGCTTCGGCACCGGTTAAGCCCAAGAAGGCTGCTGCCGTCGACGATGATTCCGACGTGGACGAGGATGCCGCCGAGACGGCTACACCCGCCAAGAAGGAGACCTTTGCCGAGCGCCGTGCCCGCCTTGCTGCCGAGAAGGCCGCGAGCGAGGGTGCCACCGAGGGCGAGGGCACTGCCGAGGAGACTGAGGCCGAGGGTGCCGAGCCTGCCGCTGCCGCCGAGCCTGTCGTCGAGCCCGAGCCTGCTGCAGAGCCCGAGTCCGAGCCCGAGCCGGCAGAGCCCACGACGGCTGACCTCTACGCCCGTCGTCCCCGCAAGCGCAAGGCCGTCGTCGACCAGCTCGCTCGCGAGCTCGAGGCCGAGGACGACGCCGCTGCCGCCGATGCCCCGAAGGGAGGCGATGAGTAATGCCTATCGGACCTGCGCGTATGCCGCTCTTCGATCACCTGGGAGAGCTCCGTCGCCGCCTGACCATCGTGGTCGTGTCGGTGTTTGCCGCCGCCATCGTGCTGTATTTCGCCACGCCCGTGGTGCTCGACATCCTGGAAGACCCCATCCGCTCCTTTGTGCCGGACGGTAAGTTCTACATCACCACCACGCTCGGCGGCTTTGGCCTGCGCTTCTCGCTGGCCATCAAGATGGCCGTGGTCATGTGCACGCCCATGATCATCTGGCAGATTCTGGCATTTTTCCTGCCGGCACTGCGTCCCAACGAGCGCAAATGGGTCGTGCCCACGGTGCTCGCCTCGACGGTGCTGTTCTTCCTGGGCGCCATCTTCTGCTATTTCATCATCATCCCGGCGGGCTTTGAGTGGCTTATCGGCGAGACCTCGGCCGTCGCCACGGCGCTGCCCGACCTGGAGAACTACGTCAACATGGAGCTGCTCTTTATGATCGGCTTTGGCGTGGCGTTTGAGCTGCCGCTCATCATCTTCTACCTGTCCGTCTTCCACATCGTGTCCTACGCGGCCTTCCGCGGCGCCTGGCGCTACGTGTACGTGGGCCTGCTTGTGGGCTCGGCTGTGATTACGCCCGACGGCTCGCCCGTTACGCTGGGCCTCATGTATGGTGCCCTGCTCTCGCTCTACGAGATTTCGCTCGCCATTGCCCGCGTGGTCATTACCGCGCGCGAGGGCAAGGAGGGCTTGTTTGTGAGCCGTCTGGACCTGTTCTCGGACGATGAGGACGACGAGGAGTAAATCGGTATGCACGAGGTTGGCATTGTCAACGGCATACTCGATACAGTGATTCGCGCGGCGCGTGGGGCGGGGGCCTCGCGCGCCGTTTTGGTAACGCTGCGTATCGGGGATATGACCGAGGTCGTGCGCGAGGCGCTCGACTTTGCCTGGGAGACGTTTCGCGACGAGGACCTGCTCACGCGCGGCTGCGAGCTTGCCGTAGAGGAAGTCCATCCACAAAGCGAGTGTCTGGACTGCGGTGAGGTCTTTGAACACGACCGTTTCCATTGCCGCTGTCCCCAGTGTGGTGGTGCCAACGTGCGCCTGCTGCACGGCCGCGAACTCGACATCGCAAGTATCGAAATCGAAACCCCCGACGATTAGCCCATCAGCCACCTGGGGACGGGGTATAAAGGGGCAAAAGTAAGGAGCGCTGAGTATGGCTGAGAAAACGATTGATATCGCGTCGCCGATTCTGTCGCGCAATGAGCGCCTGGCAGATCAGCTGCGACAGCGATTTAAAGAGACAAACACCTATGTGATCAATGTGCTGTCGAGCCCCGGTTCGGGCAAGACCACCACGATCCTGGGCACCAATGAGCGCCTGCGCGACAAGGCTGGCCTGCGCTGTGCCGTCATCGAGGGCGATATTGCCTCGGATGTCGACGCCATCACCATGAAGGAAGCCGGCATGCCCGCCATCCAGATCAACACGGGTGGCCTGTGCCACCTCGAGGGCAACATGATCATGGAGGCCGTTGACGCGTTCGACCAGGCCGTCGGTCTGGAGAACATCGACGTCATCTTTATCGAAAACGTGGGCAACTTGGTCTGCCCGGTCGACTTTGACCTGGGCGAGAACCTGTCCATCATGATTCTCTCGGTGCCCGAGGGCGACGACAAGCCCATCAAGTACCCGGGCATCTTCCAGCACGCCGGCGCGCAGCTGCTCAATAAGGTCGACGTGGCCCCGGCTTTCGATTTTGACATGGATAGGTATACTAAGACACTCGATGACCTCAATCCGCAGGCGCCGCGGTTTGCCGTGAGCGCGCGCAAGGGCGAGGGCATGGATGCCTGGTGCGATTGGCTCATCGGGCAGATCGAGCAAGCAAGGGCGTAAATCGGCCGCCATACGGGCGGGCGTAGCCGCAGAGACACGAGATAGGAGCCTCTTTTGAAGCTCATCATCGCCGAGAAAAACGACGCCGCGCGTCAGATCGCCGAGCGTCTGTCCACGGGCAAACCCAAAAAGGACAAGGTGTACAACACCGCCATCTACCGTTTTGAGTGGAAGGGCGAGGAGTGCGTGACGATCGGTCTTGCCGGTCACATCCTTGCGCCCGATTTTTGCGACAGCGTGCTGTTCGATAAAAAGCTGGGCTGGTATTCGGTTACTGAGGACGGCGAGATGCTGCCGGCCGACATGCCCGATGGCCTGGCTCGTCCGCCCTACGACACCAAGCGCAAGCCGTTTCTTGCCGATGGCATCTCCATCAAGGGCTGGAAGCTCGAGAGTCTGCCGTATCTCACCTGGGCGCCCGTCATTAAGTTGCCGGCTGAGAAAGAGCTCATTCGCTCGCTTAAGAACCTCGCCAAAAAGTCCGACAGCGTCATCATTGCCACGGACTTCGATCGCGAGGGCGAGCTGATCGGTTCGGACGCCCTCAACAAGGTGCGCGAGGTGGCGCCCGACTTGCCGGTCGCCCGCGCCCAGTATTCTTCGTTTACCAAGGCCGAGATCACGCAGGCCTTCGATAACCTTGTCTCGCTCGACCAGAACCTGGCCGACGCCGGCGAGAGCCGTCAGCACATCGACCTCATTTGGGGTGCGGTGCTCACGCGCTACCTGACGCTCGCCAAGTTTGGCGGCTTTGGCAACGTGCGTTCCGCCGGCCGCGTGCAGACGCCGACGCTTGCCCTGGTGGTCGAGCGCGAACGCGAGCGCATGGCGTTTGTGCCCGAGGACTATTGGCAGATTCGCGGCATGGGCGCCGCGCAAGGCGCTGCCGAGGACGATCGCTTTAAGATCGCGCACAAGACGGCGCGCTTTACCGACAAGGATGCTGCTGAGACGGCGTACGGTCACGTTGACGGTGCCAAGACGGCAACCGTCGCCGCGGTGACCAAGCGCTCGCGCAAGCAGCAGCCGCCCACGCCGTTTGCGACCACCTCGCTGCAGGCTGCCGCCGCAGCCGAGGGTATCTCGCCTGCGCGTACCATGCGCATCGCCGAGTCCCTCTACATGGCGGGCCTCATCAGCTACCCGCGTGTCGACAACACCGTGTACCCCGCGACGCTCGATCTGGGCGCCGTGGTGAGCGACCTGGCAAAGATCAACCCGGCGCTGGCACCCGTGTGCAAAAAGGTGCTCGCCGGCCCTATGAAGCCCACGCGCGGCAAAGTCGAGACCACCGACCACCCGCCTATCTATCCCACGGGCGAGGGCGATCCGTCCACGCTCGACGGCGGCCAACGCAAGCTCTACGACCTCATCGCCCGCCGCTTCCTAGCGACGCTTATGGGTCCCGCGACCATCGAAAACACTAAGCTCGAGCTCGACGTGAACGGTGAGCCGTTCGTGGCTTCGGGCGATGTGCTCGTGACCCCGGGTTTCCGCGAGGCGTACCCGTACGGACTCAAGCGCGACGAGCAGATGCCGCCGCTGGAGCAGGGCGATACGGTCGACGTGTTCGACATTAAACTCGAGGCCAAGCAGACCGAGCCGCCCGCGCGCTACAGCCAGGGCAAGCTCGTGCAGGAGATGGAAAAGCGCGGCCTGGGCACCAAGTCCACGCGCGCGAGCATCATTGAGCGCCTGTACGCCGTGCGCTACCTCAAAAACGATCCCGTGGAGCCGAGTCAGCTGGGCATCGCCATCATCGATGCACTGACGCAGTTTGCCCCGCGCATCACGAGCCCCGATATGACCAGCGAGCTCGATGGCGACATGACCCGTGTGGAGCGCGGCGAGGATACCGAAGAGCATGTAGTGACGCACTCGCGCGCGCTGCTGGCTGGTGTGCTCGACGAGCTGCTCAAGCACACGCAGGAGTTGGGCGACGCCATCAGCGACGCCGTCACGGCCGATGCGCGCGTGGGCGCTTGCCCCAAGTGCGGCAAGGACCTGGTTATGAAGACGAGCGCCAAGACCCGTGGCAGCTTCATTGGCTGCATGGGCTGGCCCGACTGCGATGTGACCTATCCGGTGCCGAGCGGCGTCAAGGTAAGCCCGCTCGAGGGCGAGGCAGCCGTGTGCCCCGAGTGCGGCGCGCCGCGCATTAAGTGCCAGCCGTTCCGCCAGAAGGCCTTCGAGATTTGCGTGAACCCCACGTGCCCCACCAACTACGAGCCTGACCTTAAGGTGGGCGAGTGCAAGGTGTGCGCCGAGGCCGGACGCCATGGCGACCTGATCGCGCACAAGAGCGAGAAGAGCGGCAAGCGCTTTATCCGCTGCACCAACTACGATGACTGCGGCGTGAGCTATCCTCTGCCGGCGCGCGGTAAGCTCGAGGCGACGGGTGAGACATGCCCCGAGTGCGGCGCCCCCATCGTGGTGGTCAACACGGCGCGCGGTCCGTGGCGCATCTGCGTGAACATGGACTGCCCGACCAAGGAGAAGAAGCCCGCCCGCGGCCGCAAGACCACGACTAAGGCGAGCACGGCCAAGAAGACGACGGCGGCAAAGAAGACCACGGCTAAGAAAGCAACTGCCGCCAAGAAGACGACCGCAAAAAAGACGACCACCAAGAAGGCCGCCGACAAGTAACCGAGCACATATAGACGCGGCGGGGCCGGGCGCGCAAATGCAAATGCGCGCCCGGCCCCACTTCTAAGTTGCGGTGAAATAGGGACTGTTTTTGCTGGCAAAAGGCCTAATTAATCCCTATTTCACCGCAAGTTTTGATCAGTTGTTGGGATTACTTCACCTCGACAGGCTTGGCGCCGGGATAGCGCTCCTCAAAGTCTAGGCGGTACTTATTGTCATTGGTGCCCGCCACGTTGTCGCGCGACAGCGGCGCCACGATCTCATTCTTGTGGTCCGCAGGCTTGGCGTATTTCAGGCTGATCTCCCAGGCATCACAGATTGCGTCAATGCGGTGATCCAGGTCGTCGTACAGGGCGATGATGTCCTTCCAGGAGCTGTAGTTCTTGGAGCTCGTCGGGACGTCTAGGTCCTCGACGATGTCGTAATACTGCTCGATGGTGTCCTCCGTGCGCTCGGCGACGTCGGCGAGATTTTGACGGGTGGTTCGATCTTCTTCCAGATAGCTGCCGTTGAAGTTCTGCGCGCAGCCACGGACGTAGTTGTCGAGGTCTTCGAGCAAGTCGTAGTATTCGCTCAGTCGGCGGTAGAGATTCTGCTCGGAGAGCGTTGCTTCGCCGCCATCCTCGTCGTCATCGTCATCATCGTCGTACAGGCTGTTGGGATCGCCGAGAGGCTTTATGTCATCGTCGTCGACGTCATGGTGCAGCTTAGCTACTTCGGCAGTCGTCTGCGTGGCGGCGTTGTCGAAAGGCTTGATCACAAAGAAAACGACCAGGGCGATGATGATTGCCACCAGCACAACGATAACGGCGATAAGCGGCCCGGTGCCGCTCTTTTTGGGGGCGGGGGTCTGTGGCGAAGCGGGCGCGTATGCGGGAGCCGGTTGCTGTTGGGGCGAGCCGCTCGCGACGGGTATGCGCTGCGTGGTCTCGACGGCCGCGGGGCCTGCGGCGGGGTCGGGGCGATAGGCGAGGGGGTCGTCCGCCTTGGCTTGCGGCGTATCGAGGGAACCGGTCTGCTCAAAAGCGGGCTGGCTATCGCTCGCGGTTGTTTGCTCAACGGGTGCACCGCACGAGGTGCAGAACTTGGCATTATCTGCAAGAAGCTTGCCGCACGAGGCGCAATACCGAGACATTGCCACTCCTTTCGCCACATTTCAATGCAATACGACGATTATACCCAGCGTCCAAAATTCCCCATCATAAGTTGCGGTGAAATAGGGACTGTTTGGCGGTCTCAGAGCTTCATCAGTCCCTATTTCACCGCAACTTCGGAAAGGCACCTTTAGCCATTGGGGACGCACCGAGCACTGGGGTATCATGGCTTGGTTGATATATCTGCATTTACGCGCCTTGTAGGAAGGGGCTGCGCCCATGGCTTTTGAGCCCGCTCAACATAGCTTCATTACGCTCGAGGGTGTCGATGGCGCCGGTAAATCTACGCAGGCGCGCCTGCTTGCCCGTGCGCTCGAACTCGCTGGCTACCAGGTTGTGAGCCTGCGCGAGCCGGGCGGTACCGCCATCAGCGAAAAGATCCGTGCTCTGCTGCTCGACCCTGCCAATACGGCGATGGGCGACACCTGCGAGTTGCTGCTCTACGAGGCGGCACGCGCTCAGTTGGTGCACGAGGTCATCGCGCCCGCCCTTGCTGCCGGCAAGGTGGTCCTGTGCGATCGCTTCTACGATTCCACGACCTGCTACCAGGCGTTTGCCGATGGCCTCGATCGTCAGATGGTGCGCGATGCCAACAACCTGGCCGTCGCGGGTACGCACCCGGCGCTCACGCTCGTCTATCACATCACGCCCGAGCAGGCGGCGCTGCGCATGGCAGCCCGTGGCGCGGCAGATCGCATGGAGGCTAAGGGCATGGCCTTCCAAGAGCGTGTCTACCAGGGTTTTTGCGCAATTGCCGCCGAGGAGCCAAACCGCGTAAAGCTCATCGACGCGACCGCGTCCATCGAGGACGTATTCGCACAGACGGTCGAGCAGGTTCGCGCCTACGGCCTCGACATTTCCCAGGATGCCGTCGCTGTCGCGCTAGCCCAGGAGGCCGAGTAACATGGCCCCCGCTCAGGCAAGCCTGCTGGCCAAGCTCGACACCCAACAGCGCGTGCGCGACTTTTTGACCAATGCCGTCGCCAGCGGTCGCGCATCGCACGCCTACCTGTTTTTGGGCGCGCCCGGCGCGGGCAAGCTCGACGCCGCGTGGGCGCTCGCCCAAGCCTTCCTGTGCGAGCAGGATGGCTGCGGCTCATGCGATAGCTGCGTGCGCGTCGCCCGCCATACGCACCCCGACGTGCACTATTACACGCCCGAGAGCGCCACGGGCTACCTCATCGCCCAGACGCGCGAGCTACTCGACGACGTGCCCCTGGCGCCCATCCGCGCCAAGGCCAAGGTCTACATCATTGACCGTGCCGAGCAGCTGCGCGCCAACACCGCCAACGCACTGCTCAAAACGCTTGAGGAGCCGCCCGAGGGCGTCATGTTTATCTTGCTGGGCACCTCCGCCGACGTGATGCTGCCCACCATCGTGAGCCGCTGCCAGTGCGTGCCGTTTCGGCTGGTGTCGCCCGCCGTCGCCGCGCAGGCCGTGAGCCGCGCCACCGGTCAGGACCCTGCGCGTTGCCGCATGGCCGTCGCAGTAGCGGGAAGCCCCACGCGTGGCATCGAGTTTCTCAAGAGCGCCGAGCGCCAGGACGCCCGCCGTCAGATGGTTCGCGCCATCGATTCGCTCATTGCCGCCGACGAGGCCGACGTGCTCAGCCGTGCCAAGTCACTCATCGTCGCCGTTAAGGCGCCGTTAGCCGAGGTCAAGTCCACGCAGGAAAAGGTGCTCGAGCAAAACGCCGACTACCTGTCGCGTGGAGCATTGAAGCAGCTTGAGGACCGCAACAAGCGCGAACTCAACGCGCGCGAGCGTTCGGGTATCATGGAAGCGCTGGCGAGCGCGCGGACGCTCATGCGCGACGTGCTGCTGACGCTTCAGGACAAGGTAGCCGACGTGGTGAACGAAGACGTGCGCGACACGATCGGTCGGCTTGCCGCCGCGACCAATGTTGCGGGTGCCACACGGGCGCTCGAGGCAGTCGCGACCGCCGAGCGCAACATCGCCAGAAACGTTACTCCCCAGCTGGCCATCGAGGTCATGCTGTTCGATATCAGGAAGGCACTGAAATGCCGTTAGTTGTACCCGTTAAGTTTACCTACGCCTCGCGCGACCTGTGGTTCGATCCGCAGGATTTGGATATCCTCGAGGCCGATTATGCCATTTGCTCCACCGAGCGCGGAACCGAGATCGGCCTGGTCACGGCCGATCCCTTTGAGGTGCCGCAAGACGAGATCGGTCAGCCGCTCAAGCCCGTGCTGCGCGTGGCGAGCGACATCGACCTGCAGCTTGCTGACGACCTGGCCATCCAGGGCGACGAGGCCATGGTCGATTTCCGCCGTCTGGTCAAAGAGCTCGACCTCGAGATGAAGCCGGTCGGCGTCGAGTACCTGTTTGGCGGCGAGAAGGCCGTGTTCTACTTTGCCGCCGAGGAGCGTGTCGATTTTCGCCAGCTCGTCAAGGACTTGTCCTCGACGCTGCATATTCGCGTCGACATGCGCCAGATCGGTGTGCGCGACGAGACCCGTCTGGTGGGCGGCTATGCCCAATGCGGACAGGAGCTCTGCTGCACGCGCTTTGGCGGACAGTTTGAGCCCGTTT
Organism: uncultured Collinsella sp.; assembly: GCA_958353395.1. Classification (GTDB taxonomy): domain Bacteria; phylum Actinomycetota; class Coriobacteriia; order Coriobacteriales; family Coriobacteriaceae; genus Collinsella. Next base: position 5,118 of record CATWSG010000024.1, on the reverse strand, counting down.
CGATTCGCATGGCAAAAGAGCAGGACCTGCCGCTCAACTCGTCCAAGATCAGCGGCGTGTGCGGCCGCCTGATGTGCTGCCTGCGTTATGAGTTCGAGGCGTACAAGGACTTTAAGAGCCGTGCGCCCAAAAAGAAGACGCTCATCGATACGCCGCTTGGCAAGGCGCGTATTCAGGAATATGACACGCCGCGTGAGCAGCTGGTGCTGCGCCTGGAGAACGGCAAAGTCTTTAAGGTCAACCTGGCCGATATGACCTGCTCGGAGGGCTGCAAGAAGAAGGCTGCCGAGCAGGGCTGCAATTGCCGCCCCGATTGTGTGACGCGCGATGTGCTCGAGCGCATCGAGTCGCCCGAGATGCGTCTGGCGCTCATGGAGCTCGATCGCGAAAACGGCGTCGATGTGGGCGATGGCCTGTCGAGTGCCGACCGTCTGGCCGGCACGTCGATGCCCAAGCGCCGTCGTCGCGATGCTGAATCCGATGCTCGCGCCGGTCAGGGTCAGGGCGAGGGCCGTGGCCGCGGAAAGGGCCGCGGTAAGGCCGAGACACCCGAGGCCGAGGGGGCGGCCGATGGCCGTCGCCGTCGTAAGCGCGCGGGCTCGGGCGATGCTACCGATGTTGCAGCCGCGGGCAAGAACGCCTCTCGCGAGCGCGAGGTTCAGCAGCCCCAGCAGCAGAATCGCGGCGGCGGCATGAACCCCACACGTCGCCGCCGCCGTCATCTGTCGAGCGAGGAGCGCGAGGACGCCTTCCGCGCCGCAGCTGCTCGCGAGGCCGGTGCCGCTTCCAAGGGCGCCTCGGCCTCCGATGCGCCTGTCGACAAGGGCGGCAAGTCACGTGGCGAGGAGGAGCGCGCGCCGCGTCCGCGCCGTCGCCATTCCTCGGGCGCGCAGCAGAAGCCTTCAGTGCCCTCCGTGGCCGATCAGGTCTCGGATGGCGAGGTCAAGGTCACGCGCCGTCGTCCCGGAGATGGCGGGGGAGCGGCTGCCAAGGCTTCGCATGGCGCCGCTCGCGACGAACGCGAGCCGCGCGGTGGCGAGGGCTCGGCCGACCAGGGTCAAAAGCGCCGTCGCCGTCGCCGTTCCCGCAAGCCGCGCCAGGATGGTGGCGAGGGCTCGACCCCGTCTTCGTCCGCACCACAACCGCCTGCCGGCGAATAACGCCCGCGAGCGGATTTAGCCCGCCTTGCCCCGAGCGCATCGGGGTATCATAGCGCCGAATCAACAACCCTCCCTGCGGCCGAACGTAGGGAGGGTTGTGTCTTGAAGAGCCATCTGAACATATTGAGCTGTTTGCAGGGTGCCGGTGCCCTACCGTTTGCGGACGAATTGCTACCGTTTGCCGAGTGGGTGGCACGCGAGGCGCTCGAGGCATTGTCGCCAACACGATGTGCCGGCTGCGAGCGCGCCGGTGCGCTTATTTGCCAAGACTGCCTTGCCGCGTTCACGCTCATCGACCCACGTCATAGCTGCACCCGATGCAGCGCCCCGTTTGGGGATTTGCTGTGCACTGAGTGTTCGGTCGAGGGCACGTCCTCGGCAATGACGGAGGCGCTCGACCGCTGCCTGGCGTGCGCCGTCTATGCGCATCCGCTGCCGCGCATCATTAAAGCGTACAAGGATGCGGGCGAGCGACGTCTGGCTCCGTATCTGGCGGAGCTGCTCTACGACACCGCCCTGCATGCCCAGGTCGTAGCGCCCGATCGCTATGGAGGTGTGCTGTCCGGTGCGGATGCGGTGGTGTTTGTGCCTGCGACGGCGGCAGCGTTTTGGCGGCGTGGTTTTGATCATATGGAGGCTATTGCGCGTCCATTTTGCGAGCTGTCGGGTGTTCCCCTGCTCGATGCTCTCGTCAAGTACGGGCATGGCGACCAGCGTGAACTCGGTCGTGAAGAACGCCGTGAACGCGCCCGAGGCATGTATGAGACCGTTGAGGACGTGCAGGGCAAGCGCCTGCTGCTTATCGACGACGTTATCACTACGGGTGCGACGATGGCCGCGGCTTCGGCGGAACTCAAGCGCGCCGGCGCTGCGGCCGTTGATGGCCTCGCTATCGCACGCGTTTGGTAGGGGTGGTTCAGATGGCAATAAAGATCGGGCAGCGTGGCAAGCCTGCAAGCGAGCAGCTGGCTGCTTCCGTAATTTTGACGGGTGCCTCGGCGCTGCGCATGATGCGCGCCGAGCGCCGGCAGATGGGCTACATAAGCTGGAAGGACCTTAATCCCGATGAAGAGCGTCGTGTGCTGCGCACGTCGTCGCCCTCGACCGAGGACATCTATCTTCCCGATTTGGTGCGGATTGGGGCCGCAAGCGGCGAGGTGCAAGAGGATTTGTGCTTGTTGGTAGGGTCTGCAGCGCAGCGCCGCCGTATTCTTGGCGTGAGCTGGTCCGTATGCTCCGAGTTGCCCGCCGGCTCGATTCTAGAGGTGGAACCGGGGGTGTACAGTCTATCTCCCGAGGCCCTTTGCGTAGCCGTCGCGCGCGAGGTCGGCTGTATCCAGGCATTTGCCCTGGCCCAGGAGCTGTGCTCTAAGATTTCGCTGAGTGACCGCGGGAAGTATCTGCCTCCCTACACCTCGCCCGTTACGAATAAACTTGCAAAGGACAAGGACCAGCCAGCAGACGTGGGCTACTTTGAGGTTGAGCCGGTGCTGACGCCCGATCGTCTGGCAGATTACCTCGCGGTATGCAAGGGGAATGCGGCCAAACAGCTGCAGCGTCTGTGTCCCTACTTGTCAGAAAACCTGCGCTCGCCCATGGAGTGCATCATGCTCGCTCTGTTTTCGCTTCCGTTTTCCTATGGCGGATTTGCCTGCGGTCCCTTTAAGACCGACTACAAGATCGAGTTCGATGACCGCGCGCAGGCAATCTCGGGGATGCCGCATGCAGTTTGCGATGCGTATCAGGAAACAGCCCGGTTTGACCTGGAATACAACGGTGAGCTGGGCCATTCCTCTCGGAGGGGGCGTATCCATGATGAAAAGCGCAACATGGGCTTGATTACTATGGGAATCGAGGTTGCGACGGTCAACAACGAAATGCTCTGTGACATGGAAGCGATGGAGGCGCTCGCATGGCGCATCCACCAGCGTATGGGTAAGCGATATCAGAATCGCGTAGAGGCTCGTCGAAAGAGGCAAGATGCTCTGCTGAATACGCTCCGAGCGTGCTTTGGGCTCAAACCAGCGTAAAACTATGGCTTTATAGGGGGTCTGTTTATATGCTCTGTGCAAAAAACGGCAAATATGAGTACTGTTACTAGATTAGTGACAGCAAAAACAAAGAAACTTGGGCCGATAATCTGGATTCAGCGAAGAGATAATAAACGAATGTGGAATATCTTGGCGCCAAGCAGGCTGTGCGGAACTCAAAAAGGGCTCGTGAGGCGGTAATACGCTGCTACTAAATTGGTAACAGTACTCATATTTGCCGTTTTTTGCACACGGCACCCTGAGACGGGTGCCCCGGAGCTCCCCGTAGGGAAGCTCCGGGCTTCATAGGGGCACGAATGGTCCGCTCCGACCCGCAAAATCTGTACTCGCGATGCGAATGACGCCCCTAACCTTAAACTTTAGCTTGAACTTAGCTATAATGCGCTTCGTTCCTACCAGGCTGTGGTTGCGGACGGACGAAATGCCCGTCCTAGTCCAAGACAGACGCGGTCAAAGGGATCCACGTAAGCGACCGCGTGCGCGCGGCGCGATCATGGCGCGTCCTAGATGTAAGCCGCACCGTCCGTTCTACTTTCTTTGGGGCAATACCGCCTCGCGGGCGAGCGGGTCAGTCGTGAAGGTGGCTGCGGCCTCCCGAGCAAACACCCCGGTGCGCAAGTGTGGGGTCAAATACCAGGTCAGCTGGTGGGAACAACCTGATATTCCGCGCAACGCACGGATTGTATACGACACAGAAGGCAGGGTAGTGGACATGGTGAGGGGCAGCTTGATGCACGCGGCTCGGTTAGGTGCTGGGACCGCAGCGGTCATCGCCGTTTTGGGCCTGAGCGGATGCGCGTTCAACCCGCTGTCTACGTTCACGACTCCCACGATCGACCAGATCGAGTACGAGACCGTCACGCCGGCGGTGTCGGACGATGCCCTGGTCACTTCCGGAACCCTGACGGTCGCCCTCGATACTTCCGATGCGCCGCAGGCCATGCAGGACGCCGACGGCGAGCTCACGGGGTATGCGGTTGACGCCGCCCGCGCCCTCGCAAGCCGCATGGGCCTTAAGGTCGCCTTTGTCGATGCGTCTTCGGCAGATTCCGCGCTCGGCGACAAAAAGGCCGATATCTTTATCGGCGAGATTAACTCCACGGACGGGGACATTAGCTCGCTCGGCACCTGCCTGTACGATGCCACTTCCGTGTTCGGTAAAACTAGCGATGGTGGGTCGCTAAGCGTTTCCACCGATACCCTTAACGCGTCTACTCTGGGTGTCCAAATGTCCTCGGCCTCGCAGGAGGCGCTTGCTAAGCAGAGCATCACCGCCAATCAAAAGACCTACTCCAACATCAACGAGTGCTTTGAGGCGCTTGAGTCCGGCGAGGTCGACTATGTGATCTGCGACTCCACGGCCGGCGGCTACCTTGCACGCCTGATGAGCGAGGTCTCCTATGTCGGTTCGCTCGAGGCGCCCTCGACGCTTGGTGTTGCGGGCCTCTCGTCCAATGACGAACTGTGCCGTGCCGTGAGCGATGCCCTCGACGGCATCACGGTCGACGGTACGCTCGAGGCAGTCCACTGCGTCTGGTATGGCACGATGCCCTACGACCTCACCACTAAGACGGTTTCGGGCGCTAACGTGCAACCGGGCGACTCTGAGTCCAGTGAGACCACGTCCTCCGGCAGCGAGTCCTCCGATTCCAACAATGAGACCGCATCCTCCGAGGACAAATCGTCCAGCCAGGAAGGCACCATCACCGACGACGACATTAACAAACTCAATAGCTAGTTATTGCTAGGGGTGGTGTCTCCTATACGTTGGAAAGGACACCTTTTCACGGTTTCAACACGCACTGCCGGGCTTCTCCAATAGGGGAGTCCGGCTTTTTCATCCCTATAAAACCAGGCTTATAGGACAAAATGTGTGTCCACGTTGGGGGCATCGGCGCAGGTCGATG
>CATWSG010000023.1 GCA_958353395.1 uncultured Collinsella sp. | reverse complement strand
GGTCGGCGGGGCCATTGTGGCTCTTGACAGCGGATTGGGTCATATGAGCGAAAACGCCCCTAAGCGAGCAAGGTGACGTGAAAGAGGAGGGCATTGACCTTTTGGTCATGCCCGACGATTGAACGTCAGATTGCCGCTTAGGGGCGTTTGCAGCGTCGCGCCGTTACGCGGTTTGGTAAAACCGCGTAACCCTACAGTTCAGCCACGACAACGTTGTTGTAGACCTCGTCCCAGCGGTCCATGACCAGGTGGCCGGTCTTGGGATCCATGGCGTTAAGCTTGCCGCAGGTATTGGCGGTCTTGAGCACCGTGACGTCGTCGGCGCCGGCAGCAATGGCATGCGCAAAGCCGGCGATGGTCGAGTCGCCGGAACCCGTCGCGTTCACAGCCGCAATCGCAGGCGTCTTGGCGCGGAACGCACGACCTTCATGGAAGCCCACCGAACCGGCAGCGCCCATCGAAACGACAACCCAGGGAATACCGGCAAAGCGGTCATCGGCGGCGAGCGCCTCGCGCAGGGCATCGACATCATCGGTCGTAAAGGACGTACCCAGCAGGCCGTTGATCTCGGTCAGGTTGGGCTTTACGAGCTCAGGCTTAGCGTCGGACTCCAGCGCGGCTTCCAACGATGCACCCGAGGTGTCGAGCAGCACCTTGGCGCCCGCCTCCTCGGCAATCTTGACGAGCTCGGCATAGTAGCCGGCATCGACACCACGCGGCAGCGAGCCCGAAAGCGTCACAACGTCCGCTTTCGCTGCAAGCTCGGCAAACTTGGCCGTAAAGGCCTCGAGCTCGGCCGGGGCGATCTGCGGACCGCTCTCCAGCAGCTCGGTCTGATTGCCCTCGTGCAGAATATTCAGGCAAATGCGCGTCTCACCGGCGATGGGCACAAAGTCGTTCTTGACGCCGTCGGCATCCATAAGCTCGGCCATATAGGCACCCATGTGGCCGCCGAGCAGGCCAGTCGCGAGCACGTCGTCGCCCAGCTGCAGCAGCACACGGCTCACGTTGAGGCCCTTACCGCCAGCAGTCTTTTCGGGCGTCACACGGTTCACGTCGTCGATGATCAACTTGTCGAGCTGATAGCGCGTATCAATCGACGGGTTCATGGTAACGGTCAGAATCATATTGAACTCCTGTTTCCGGGGCACGACACGCGCGGCCCCAAGCATACGATAGCTCGTTAAAGGATCTCGATCTCAAAGCCGCGAGTGACGGTCTCTCCCGGCTTGGCCACCAGGCAGCCACGCTTGTGCTCCAGAATATCGTCCTCGTCGGAGCAGGTGGACAGACCACCCCACGGTTCAACAGCCACAAAGTCGCCCTCGGGCTTGCTCCACACAATCAGGTACGGCATATCGGGGAACGTCAGGCGCACGCCCTTGTCCTCGGTTTTCTTGGTCAACGTAACCACGCGGCTCTCGAGCACGTCAAAGATGGTCTCCGCGAAGTCGAAGAGTTCGTGGGTAAGCGGCAGGTTCTGGCCGATCATGAGGTTCTTGCTGCGATGCTCAACATCAATCAGGCCCGTCGAGGGAACGGCAGTACAGAGCTCGGCGGCCTCGCGCTGCTCAAAACGGAGCTCGTAGTCGTCATAGGACTCGCCCTCGTCAAGCGGGCACTTAAAGCCAGGGTGACCGCCCACAAAGAACGGCATGTCCTCGGTGCCCTCATTGGTCACCTCGTACGACACGGCCACCTTTTCCGCATCGATCGTATAACGAGCAACGATCTTAAACGGATACGGGTACTGCTCGAGCAACTCGGCATGGTCGGCAGAGCTTAGGCTCAGCGCAACCATGTTGTCGCTCTGTTCCTCGAGCTTCCACTCCTGTTTGCGCGCAAAGCCGTGGCGGGCGAGCTTTACCTCGCGGCCACCCATGGTCATTGCGTGACCGTCGCGAAGGCCGCCGCAGATCGGGAAACAAATGGGTGCCTGGCCCGACCAGACCGCCGGGTCACCCTGCCACAGGTACTCACGGCCGTTGGCCGCAATAGAAGTGAACGATCCGCCATCCGTGCTCAGCACTACGCGGATAGAACCGTTATCAAGAACAAACTCCATAGGAGCCTTCCCTTTCTTACGACAGCCTGCCAAGTCAATAGGGCTGATAGCAAACCGGCCCGCGCCCCATCACAGAAACGCGAGCCGTCAACGGACTAGTTAATTACGCCGGATACCCGCTAATCATGGTATTCGCCGCGGTCCCACTTCTCGAGGAACTCGTCAAAGAAGTGCGGGTCGGCCTGAGCCTCGGCGTCGGCCTTGTTGCAGGCATCGATCTTGGCGATCAGGGCATCGTGCTCGGGGGTCTTCTCGTAGGGCTCCTCCAGGAAGGCAAGCATGATATCAGCCATCAGGAACTCGCCGGTAATCTTGCCGCCAAAGCCCACGATGTTGGCGTTGAGCTCGCGACGGGCATACAGGGCAGAGGTCATGTCGCGGACCAGGGCGCAGCGGGCGCCGGGAACCTTGTTGACGGCGTTGGTGATGCCGATGCCGGTGCCGCACAGGGCCACGCCAAAGTCGGCCTTGCCGCTGGCAACAGCCTCGCCCACGGCCTTACCGTAGATGGGATAGTGCGTACGGGTGTGGCTGTAGGTGCCGCAGTCGAGCACCTTGTAGCCAGCCTGCTCCAGGCGGTCGGCCAGATAGATCTTCTCGTCCGTAACGATATGGTCGCAACCGATTGCGATGGTCTTCTTCATCAGAACGTCCTTTCGTCTGAATTCACAAGTTGAGGTAGAAGTTCGAGTTCTCGGTGGCTCTCGTTAGGCCATCTTGTTGAGCATGTCGACACGGATCTGGTGACGGCCGCCGGCGTACTGGGCGCGCAGGAACTCGCGGGCGATCTTCTTGGCGACCTCGGTGCCCACAACGCCCGGGCCCATGGTGACCATGCGCGAGCCGTTGTGCTCGCGGGTCATGTAGGCGGAACGCTCGTCGGAAATGTTGGCAACGACCATGCCCTTAATCTTGACGGTGGCCATATAGGAGCCGACGCCGTACTTATCGAATGCGAAGCCCTGGGAATCCTTGTGCTCCAGCAGGTCCTTGGCAACGGCGGTCGCGGAATCGACAAAGTCCGCGGCAGGGGTCTCAGAATAGTCGACGACCTCGTGACCGTCGGCGATGAGCATCTCCTTGACGGACTCCTTCATCGACATACCGTCGGCATCGGAAGCGATTACAACCCTCATGACATCCTCCTTGAGAGATACGCAGGTGCGTAGTTTCTGTTTGGAAGTGTTGAATCGCGTTCAGGTCCGGGCATCTGAATGTGCGGTTCTTCACTGTTCATGTTTATTTGAACACATTCGAACAGTAACTGCAACAACTATTTGTTTATCTTTGTTCTTTTTTGAACAAATACCGTTCACGGATGATTGCTGACCGTTTGGACCGGGCACGGACGTAGCGACCATGTGTTCAACAAGCAAAAGGGCGGCCGAGAACGTGTCTCGGCCGCCCTTCGGCAGTATTCCCCGGTATATACAGCTGTTTTAGCTACTCGGACTGCCCACCCTTTTTGGCGTGCTTGGACGGAGCACTCAGAAAGCGGCCCGTCAAATAGTTCGCCGGGCCGGAGATATCGATCCCCAGCAGTACGTGTCCCAGCCACAGGAACGCCACGAGCACCAGCAGCGGGATAACGCACGAAGTCACGATCATCACGATGACGCCTTCAATCAGATCGGTCACCTGCCGCACGATCTCATCGGTCATCTGCTTGGCGCCGCTGGTCACCGACGTAACAAGGCTCGATGCCCCATCAGTCAACTGCTCGAGCACGTTTTTGGACGCCGTGGTCTCGGATTTTTTCTTGTTCGATTTTGAGCTGGTCTCGGCTGACTTGTCCGTGGTGTCGGCCGCGTCCGCAGCGTCCGCAGCCTTTTGCTCAGCTTGCTCAATACTTACGCGATACGTTTCATCGACCTTTTGCGACACCCATACGCTCGCGGGCACGAGCGCCATGCCGATCACGGCAACCACCAGTACGCGTGTCGCCACACGGCGCAGGACAGTGCTCGTGCTCCAGCGCCCGTGAATGCCGAGCGACACTGCAAAGAGCACCAACGCAAACGGGATTAAGATGCCCAAGCCAACCGACCACAAAATGGTTAGCAGGTATTTCTCGAGGTAGAGCACGGCAAGCACGATACCAAGGTTGCCTGAAAGCTGCGCGAGCTGCTCGGCAACCGGCGTTCCCGTATCACCCGGCAGCGCGGTAATGCCCGCAGACAGCGCCACGCACGAGGTCGTGAGCGCCAGTACGTTACCCTTCTTTTGGTCGATGACCTCGATGGTGGAGTCCCAAGTTTTGGTATCGGCGAAATGCGGACGAGCTACAAAGCCCGACAGCAGCGCCAGGACCACGAGCGCAACGATAAAGCCAATCTGCAGCTTTTTGTTTGCGCACACGACATCGGACAGACTGGGCTGCAGCTCGGTTACCGTCGTGTGCTCGGTTATCTGGACAGGACGCCCATGAGCCATCTCGTGCGCGTCTCTTTTTTGTATTGACCCGTTATCCGGCATTTGGATACCTCCTCAGTCCGGCGTTTAATGCGAAAGGAAGTATACCCACCGAGCAAAAATCGAACGGGAGGACGAACGGAGCGCACCAAGACTGTCCCCAATGACTAGTCGTTTAAGAACGTCCCCAATGACTATCTTGTGCCCGCCGGCCCCTATTCAGTCCCTATTTCACCGCAACTTGGAGGAGGACAGAAAAAGCCCTGCCGCGGGTAGCGGCAGAGCTTTTGGAAGGGGACTTGGTTGTGAGGGCTCGTTAGGCGAGCTTGGCCTCGAGCTCGGCGATGCGCTTGTAGGCATCGATGGTAAAGCGGGCCTGCTTCTCCAGGATCATGGTGGTCATGAGAGTATCCTGAGCATGGGCCATGATGAAGGTCATCTCCATCTCGCCACCGCCGGCCTCCTGCGAAAGCAGTTTGGTCTGCGTGTCGTGGGCGCCGATAAGTGCATCGCTGGCATCCTTGTGCAGCTGCTCAGCCTTCTCAAAATCACCTTCGCGAGCAGCATCGAGCGCTGCAAGCAGATCAGTCTGGGCGTCGCCCGCGTATGCGACAATCTCGAATCCAACCATCGAGATTTCTTCTTTGGTTGCCATATTGCGTTCCTTTCACATATGAACCAACGGAGAGCATCGCGTCCGGGCATACGCGCTGCGTTGTGTATGGCTGAAACAGTAACATTCAAACAAAAAAGAACAGCGCAAAATGCAATTTCGAGCTATGAACGGTTGCTTTTCACCCGTGAACGGCTTTTAAGCCAGTCCGAACAATATCAAACACAATTATCGGCAACCCAAACAGGTCCGCACCCTAGCGTACATCGCGCACCGTATCGCCCTCGACGAGCACGCCCGGAAACAGCCTGTGCTCCACACCGAGTGCAACGCCCTCGGCGCCGGCAATCTTGTCGACCGCCCACATGCCGACGCGCTTGTTGTCAAAGCGCACCGTGGTCAGGCGACGGTCGGGCACGATATCGCCCAGGCTGTCATCAACACCCACCACACTCACGTCCTCGGGCACGCGCTTTCCGCGCGACTCGAGCCCGCGAATGCAGCCGTAGGCCATGGCGTCGTTGGAAGCATAAATGGCCGTGCAGGTCGGATCATCCGCAAGCACCTGGCCGGCAGCATATCCGCTCTGCGCCGTCCAGTCGCCGCGCACGAGCTGCGGTGGCTCAATGCCATGCGCACGCAATGTCTCACGCCAGCCTTCCTCGCGCCGCATGCCCGAAAGCGAGCGCTCGGGGCACGAGATAAAGTGCACGGTCTTGTGCCCCTGCTCCAGCAAGTACTCGACCACCTGGCGCGAGCAATCGAACTGGTCGTTATCGACCGTCGAGCACAGCGGGTGCTCCAACATCGTAACGAGCACCGTCTGCATGCCGGGCAGCGGCTCGAAGGTGCCAAAGTCCGCCGGCATGCGGTTCATAATCACGACCATACCGTCCACCGGCAGTGCGCTCATACGCGACGATGCGCTCTCGAGGGTATAGGGGTGTCCATCTACTTTAGTGAGGGTGATGGCATAGCCGTGTTTGTCGGCCGCGGCGGCAAAGCCCTCCATACGGTCGAGGTTGCCGGTGCCAGTAATGTTGAACATGGCGACGCCGACGGTCTTAAACTTACCGCGGCGCAGCGATCGACCGGCAAAATTGGGGCGATACCCCAGCTCGCGCATGGCGGCACGCACGCGTTCCTTGGTCTCGGGGCGCACGCTGGGCGAATCGTGCACCGTACGCGAGACTGTCTGCTCCGAGACGCCCGCGAGACGCGCCACATCCTTAACGGAAACCGATTTTTTAACAGCGGCCATAGGTCGATCTTTCTATGTCGACGATGCCATTGGTGGCACCCTACGCAGTCATTTTTAACGCTTTCAAGTATATCCAACGCCTCCCCCACCATACGCTCACCACCCAAAACCTACCGTTCACCGACATTTTTGCTTCCCCAAACGGCTTTTTGCGCCCAAATGTTAACGTTGCCATTGCGCAAACACAGAGCCACCGGGCGGCTCAAACGTTTACGCATAAGGAATCGACGGTTCGCAGGCACAGGAACCACCGGTTCGCGTCTTTTTTTGTGTCGCAAAATGGCAACGTCAACATTTTGGCAACCGAACGCCAAAAGCTACCATCGTTGTTAACCCACCGACTCTTAGGAGCATTGCATGGAGCAACTTATCGCCATCATCGAAAAGGGCCAGCCCTTTTTCAACGCGATCGCCCGCAACAAGTACCTCAAGGCGATCCGCGACGGCTTTATCTCCGTCATCCCCATCATCATCTTCTCGTCCATCTTTTGCCTGGTAGCCTCGGTCCCCAACATCTGGGGTTTCTACTGGCCCGATGACATCAACAACGCCCTGTGGAAGTGCTACAACTACTCCATGGGCATCCTGGCCATCGCCTGCGCCGCCACCACGGCCAAGCACTTCGCCGACGCTCAGAACCGCGATCTGCCCAAGAACAACCAGATCAACTTTATCTCGTGCATGTGCGCGGCCATCATCGGCTTCTTGCTCCTTTCGAGCGACACCATTGCCACGGACGCCGCCAGCGGCTTCAACACCACCTACCTTGGTTCCAAGGGCCTGCTGACCGCTTTCATCGCTGCGTTTGTGACCGGCATCATCTACAAGTTCTTCATTAAGCGCAACATCACCGTCAAGATGCCCGAGCAGGTTCCGCCTAACATCTCGCAGACCTTTAAGGACATCATCCCCTTCTCCGTCTGCATCACCGTCTTTTGGGTCTTTGACATCGTCTTCCGCGCTGCCTTTGGCTTCTGCTTTGCCCAGGGTGTCATCCAGGTGTTCCAGCCCCTGTTCACCGCTGCCGACGGCTACATCGGCCTCGCTGTGATCTACGGCGCCATGAGCCTCTTCTGGTTCGTCGGCGTCCACGGCCCCTCGATCGTCGAGCCCGCCATCGCCGCCGCCCTCGTTGCCAACATGACCGACAACCTGGCTGCGTTCCAGGCTGGTCAGCACGCTTCCGCTGTCCTGACCCAGGGCGCCCAGTACTTCGTCGTCTGCATGGGCGGCACCGGCGCCACGCTCGTCCTGGTCTTTATGTTCTGCTTCCTGGCCAAGTCTCAGGAGATGCGCGCCGTCGGTAAGGCCGCCATCGTCCCCGTCTGCTTTGCCGTCAACGAGCCGCTGCTGTTCGCCGCGCCCATCGTGCTCAACCCCGTCTTCTTTGTCCCGTTTGTCTTTGCCCCGATCGCCAACATCTGGATCCTCAAGATCTTTATCGACTTCTTGGGCATGAACGGCTTTATGTACACCCTGCCTTGGACCGTCCCCGGCCCCATCGGCACCATCATGGGTCTGGGCTTCCAGCCGCTCGCCTTTGTGATGCTCGCCCTTATCCTGGTCGTCGACTTCGTTCTGTACTATCCGTTCTTCCGTGCCTATGACGCCCAGAAGTGCGCTGAGGAGGCCGAGATTTCCCAGGAGGAGCTCGCCGCCAAGAACGCCGAGAAGGCCGCCAAGCTCAACGATGCCTTCCAGGGCAAGGCCGATGCCAAGAGCGTTGCCGCCGGCGCTGCTGCCGATGCCGTGAAGGCCGACGCCGCTGCCGCCTCCGCAGCACCCGCTGCCGAGGCAACAACCGCCAGCGACCTCAACGGCAAGCGCGTGCTCGTGCTCTGCCAGGGCGGCGGAACCTCGGGCCTGCTCGCCAACGCACTGGCCAAGGCCGCCAAGGAGCGCGGCATCGATCTTGAAACCGCTGCCGAGGCATATGGCAACCACGTCGACATGCTCCCCGACTTTGACCTGGTCGTCCTGGCCCCGCAGGCCGCGAGCTACCTGGCCGACCTGCAAAAGGACTGCGAGCGCGTGGGCAACAAGTGCGTCGCCTGCCGCGGTAAACAGTACATCGAGCTCTCCCAGAACGGCGATAAGTCTCTCGCCTTCGTAAGCGAGCAACTCTCGAAGTAAGTAACGCTCAGGGCCAGCCGACCATCCAAGACCGGCTGGCCCTTCGATTTAGACGATTGGATCATCATGTCCGTTAACCCTGCTAGCGTCACTAACCCGCCTGCGCAGTTTCCCGAGGACTTTGTCTTTGGCGGTGCTACCGCTGCCTACCAGGTAGAGGGTGAGACCCGCACTCACGGTAAGGGCAAGGTTGCCTGGGACGACTTCCTGGAGGCCCAGGGGCGCTTTTCCCCCGATCCCGCTTCGGACTTCTACAACCAGTACCCCGTCGATCTGGAGCTGTGCGAGGAGTTCGGCATCAACGGCATTCGCCTCTCCATCGCCTGGAGCCGCATCTTCCCCAACGGCACCGGCGAGATCAACCCCGAGGGCGTGCAGTTCTACCACGATCTCTTCGCCGAGTGCCACAAGCACCACGTTGAGCCGTTTGTCACGCTGCATCACTTCGACACGCCGCTTGCCCTCTTTGAGAAGGGCGACTTCCTCAACCGCGAGACCATCGATGCCTTTGTGGACTTTGCCACCTTCTGCTTTAAGGAGTACGCCGACCAGGTGACCTACTGGTTCACCTTTAACGAGATCTGGGCCGATGCCTCCAACACCTACATCGAGGGCACCTTCCCCGGCGGCGTCAAGGCGCATCTGGCCGAGGCTTTCCAGTGCGAGCACAACATGATGCTCGCCCACGCCAAGGCCGTGCTGGCCTTCCACAACGGCGGCTTTAAGGGCAAGATCGGCGTCATTCAGTCGCTGGAGTTTAAGTATCCGCTCAACGAGAACGACCCCGCCGACATCAAGGCCGCCAACAACGAGCACGTGCTGCAAAACCAGTTCTTGCTCGACGCCACCTTCCGCGGCGACTACGCGCCCGACACCCTCGAGTGCGCCAACCGCCTGGCCGCCGTCTCGGGCGGCACCATCGAGATCCTAGACGAGGATCTGGAAATCATGCGCGAGGCCGCGCTCTACAACGACTACCTGGGCGTTAACAACTACCAGTGCCGCTTCTTGAAGGCTTACGACGGCGAGAACGACCTGCACCACAACGGTACGGGCGAGAAGGGCACTGGCCGCTGGCGCGTTAAGGGTATTGGCGAGCATGTGAACAAGCCTGGCATCCCCACCACCGACTGGGACTGGATCATCTATCCCGAGGGCCTGTTCGATCTGCTCGTCTACATTAAGCAGCGCTACCCCAACTACAAGCAGATCTTCATCACCGAAAACGGCATGGGCTACAAGGACCCCTACAAGGACGGTTTTGTGGACGACCAGCCGCGCATCGACTACATCGAGCAGCACCTGCGCTGGTTGCTCAAGGCCATGGATGTGGGCGTCAACGTGGGCGGCTACTTCCTGTGGAGCCTGCAGGATCAGTTCTCCTGGACTAATGGCTACAACAAGCGTTACGGCTTCTTCTACGTTGACTTTGAAACCCAGAAGCGCACGCCCAAGGCA
Organism: uncultured Collinsella sp.; assembly: GCA_958353395.1. GTDB lineage: Bacteria > Actinomycetota > Coriobacteriia > Coriobacteriales > Coriobacteriaceae > Collinsella. Next base: position 28,134 of record CATWSG010000023.1, on the reverse strand, counting down.
AGCGCATACTGGTATAAGCACGTGGCGCAGACCCGTCGTCTGGACTAGTGACTGGCGGGGTTGCCCGCCCACATAACCTGTCCCCATTTCTCAGCCGGGGGCGGCACGTCACACGGCGCGCCGCCCCCGGCCTTTTTGTGCAGGTCGGAAGCCGTTTGTCTCAATCTGTAACATCTAGCCGAGTTTTTGGGTCCTAGCTGTTACAGATCGAGACAAACGGAATAAGCCGGACCGAATTGTCTAAATCTGTAACATCTAGCTGAGATTTTCGGCCCTACCTGTTACAGATTGAGACAAACAGGCCGAGCACGTCTACGACCGCAGGTCCTTCACGCTGGAACGCTCGACCAGCACGCCCGAGACGAGCGTACGGCTTCTGGAGCTCGGGGCTTCCAGACCTGCGACAACCTCGTTGAGCGCACGGATGCCCAGTTCGCGATGACGGAACTTCACCGACGTCAGAATCGAGTTGGGAATCGTCTTGTAGAGCTCATCGTCGAAGCCGATCACGGACACGTCGTCGGGCACACTCAGACCCTTGTCACGTAGAGCCATCATCACGCCGTTTGCCATGCAGTCGTTAGCAGAGAGGACCGCCGTGCAATCGGGCTTATCGGCAAGCACAAGGCCCGCGGCATAGCCACTATCCGCATTCCAATCGCCTTGCAGAGGCTCGGGCGGCTCAATGCCACGTGCCTCGAGTGCCGCACGCCAACCTTTCATACGACACTGGCTCGACAGCGACTCTTTCTTACCAGAGATGAAGTATACGTTCTTGTGCCCGCGATTTAAGAAGTACTCGCACGCCATGCGCGCACCACCCTCTTGATCGTCACTAACGGTAGAGCAGGTAGGATGCTCCATCGGCGCGATAATCACCGTCTTGAGGTCCTTCGGTGCCTCAAAGGTATCAAAGTCATCGACCATCTGGCGCAGATTGAAGATCATGCAGTCGACGGGAAGCTGCGACATCCTGCGCGCCGCATCGGCAAGGGTCATCTTCTCCCCCGCCCGCTTTTTGATCATCGTGAGCGCAAAGCCTCGCTCTTCGGCGGCATCGGCGATACCGTCAATCATGTCCACGGCACCGCCCGACAAGTGGAACAGCACAACGCCGATGCACCCGTAACGGCCCAACTTGAGCGAACGAGCGGCAAAGTTGGTTCGAAATCCGAGCGCCTCCATTGCCGAATGGACCTTATCGCGTGTCGACTCTCGCACGCTATCGGGCTCGTTGATCACACGCGAAACCGTCTTGAGAGAAACACCCGCGGCAATCGCCACGTCGTTCATCGAGACGTTTTTCTTGTCCATCGTTGTCACTGCTTCTCCACTCGATTCTCTATCACTTGTTTTTTGCGTTCTAGCATACACCACCTGCCTGACTGATAAATCAACCGTTTACCGAACAATATCGACCACTCACCCGTATATCCTTGTTGCTCTTCCAAAAATGTCTTACGTTGTCATTAACGAAATGACAACGTTGTCATTTCGCAATGCCTTCCTTAAGCAGGAAGGCTTCCGGGCAGTCCTGACCATCCATCGACGACCAGTTCCATCCACATGTATCGCGCATCAAGTAGCAAAGGAGCTCTATGGACGCCATCGTAAAGATGCTCGAAAAGCATCAGCCGTTCTTTGAGAAAATCTCGAGGAACATATACCTCCAGGCCATCAAGGACGGATTCCTTGGGTGCATGCCCATTGTCCTCACCTCTTCGATCTTCCTGCTCATTGCCACCCTTCCCGGCGTCGTTGGCGTCACGCTGCCCCAGCCGCTCATCGACTGGTGCAACAAGCTGTACAACTTCACCATGGGCGTCATGGGCATCATGGTTGCCGGCACCACTGCCAAGAACTTCACGGCGTCCATGAACCGTCGCATGCCCGCCGGCAAGGTGCTCAACGACGGCTCCACCATGGTTGCCGCCCAGTGCAGCATGCTGCTGCTCGCTGTTACGCAGTTCACCACCAAGTTCAACGGCTCCGAGCTTTCGGTCTTCGATTGCACCAGCATGGGTACGCGCGGTCTGTTCTCGGCCTATATAGCCGCGTTCATTACCGTGTGGGTCTATAAGTTCTGCGTCTCCCGCGATCTGACCATTAAGCTGCCCAAGGAGGTCCCGGGCGCCATCGCTCAGAACTTCCGCGACATCATCCCCTTTGGCGGCGCCGTCATCATCTGCGGCATCATCGATGTCGTCGTGCGCAACCTCATGGGCGTTCCGTTCTCCGAGCTGCTCATCAAGCTGCTCTCCCCGCTCTTCACTGCGGCAGAGACCTACCCCGGACTCATCCTTATTCAGGCAGCCACCGCGTTCTTCTGGTTCATCGGCGTCCACGGCCCCTCGATCGTCCAGCCGGGCATCGACCCCATCCGTCTTGCCAACCAGGCCGAGAACCTGCAGGTTCTGCTGGCCGGTGGCCACCCCGCCCACTCCCTCACCTTTAACATGTCGCTCGTGGGTGAGTTCGGCGGCACCGGCGCCACGTTCATCGTGCCGCTTCTGCTGATTCTCTTTATGAAGTCCAAGCAGCTCAAAGCCGTCGGTAAGGCCTCGATTGTTCCTGTTGCCTTCGCCGTCAACGAACCGCTGCTCTTTGGCGCGCCGATGATCCTTAACCCCTACATGCTCATCCCCTTTGTTGCCGCCGGCTGCGTCAACGTGAGTGTTGCCAAGTTCTTTATCGACAACGTGGGCATGAACGGCTTCTCCTTCGTGGTGCCTTGGGCCACCCCCGCCCCCATCGGCATTTTCATCACCACGAACTTCCAGCTTATTGCCCTGGTATTTGTTGCAATCATCATCTTGCTGGACGCCATCATCTACCTGCCGTTCTTGAAGGCATACGATAAGCTGCTCTGCGACCAGGAGGCCGAGCGCGCCGCCGAGCTGGGTCTCGAGTCCGATGGTGCTGCCACCATCGCCGCCAGCACCTCTGCGCCCGCTGTCGAGCAGACCGCCGCTTCCGTCGAGCCGACCGCCGCTGCCGCCGACAGCAAGCCTGTCGCCGATCAGCCCGAGCCCGCCTCCGACGCATCCGCTAAGAAGGATGTCGATGGCCTGAAGGTCCTCGTCCTGTGCGCCGGCGCCGGCACCTCTGCCATGCTCGCCAACGCTATCAAGGAAGGTGCTGCGCAGACCGGAGAGAACATCGCTTCCTCCGCAGGCGCCTATGGCCAGCACACTGCCATCATGGATCAGTACGACGTTATCGTGCTCGCCCCGCAGGTCCGTAGCTACTACAACGACATGAAGGCCGACACCGATCGCCTGGGCATTAAGCTGCTCGCCCCGCGCGGTAAGGAATATATCGACCTTACCCGCGATCCCGCTGGCGCCATCAAGTGGCTCCGCGAGAACCTCGACTAGTTTCCTCCCTCTGTTGGTGCCCGGATCCCCAGTTCGGGCACCCCTCCCTATTCGAATCCCACAGAAAGGATGACTCATGACCAACCCCATGCAGTTCCCCGACGGCTTTGTGTTTGGCGGCGCCACCGCTGCTTACCAGGTTGAGGGCGAGACCCGTACGCACGGCAAGGGCAAAGTGCCCTGGGACGATTTCCTGGCAGCCCAGGGTCGCTTCTCCCCCGATCCCGCAAGCGATTTCTACAACAAGTACCCGGTCGATATCGACCTGTGCCAGCGCTTCGGCATCAACGGCATTCGCGTCTCCATCGCTTGGAGCCGTATCTTCCCCAGTGGCACCGGCGAGATTAACCCCGAGGGCGTCGCTTTCTATCACGAGCTATTCGCCACCTGCAACAAAGCTGGCGTTATCCCCTATGTCACGCTCGATCACTTCGATACGCCCGAGGTCTTCTACCAGGACGGCGGCGAGGGATTCCTGACGCGCACGACCATCGACGCCTTTGTCGAGTACGCCAAGTTCTGCTTTGCCGAGTTCACCGAGGTCAAGCACTGGTTTACCTTTAACGAGATTCCCGCAACCGCCGAGGGCAGCTTTATCGTCGGCAACTGGCCGCACGGCGAGAAGTACCGCCTGGACAAGGCCTTCCAGCTCATGCACAACATGATGGTGGCCCACGCCAAGGCCGTCGTCGCCTTCCATGAGGGCGGCTTTGAGGGCGAAATCGGCATTGTCCAGAACCTGGAGCCCAAGTATCCCCTCGACCCCAACAACGCCGCCGACTGCGAGGCAGCTCGCATGGCCGACGTCATCAACAACCGCTGGGTGCTCGACGCCACCTTCCGCGGCCACTATGCAGCCGACACCATGGAGGCTGCGACCAAGCTGGCCCATATCGCCGGCGGCGAGCTCGACGTCCGCGACGAGGACATCGCCGCGCTGACCGCCGCGCTCCCCTACAACGATTGCCTGGGCGTCAACACCTACAAGTGCCAGTTCCTGCGTGCCGCCGAGGGCGAAAACGACATCAACCACAATGGCACCGGCGACAAGGGCTCCTCGCGCTGGTTCCTCAAGGGCGTGGGCGAGTCATGCGTGCGCGAAGGCGTACCCACCACCGATTGGGACTGGATCATCTATCCCGAGGGCCTCTACGACCTGCTGCTCCGCATTAAGAACGATTACCCCAACTACAAGAAGATCTACATCACCGAGAACGGCATGGGCTATAAGGACGACTTCGAGGATGGCTTTATCGACGACGCCCCTCGTATCGACTACATGCGCCAGCATCTCGCATGGATCCTCAAGGCAATCGACGGCGGCGTAAACGTCGACGGTTACTTTGTGTGGTCGCTGCAGGACCAGTTCTCCTGGACCAACGGCTACAACAAGCGCTACGGCCTGTTCTACATCGACTTTGAGACCCAGAAGCGCTATCCCAAGGCGAGCGCGTACTGGTACAAGAACGTCGCGGAGACCGGCCTGCTTATGGCCTAGTTTCCGCCGCATACCCCCTGTCGGCCGCATGCGAATCCCTCCACGGGTTCGCATGCGGCTTTTTTGTTTTGGTGGGCCCGAGCGGATCATTCGTCTCGATCTGTAACATCTAGTCGAGTATTTCGGCCCTAGCTGTTACAGATTTAGACGAACGGGTGGCCCGGGCCGAACAATCTCGATCTGTAACATGTAGACCACTTTTGACCGTCTAGATGTTACAGATCAAGACAATAAGATAGTCAAATCCAAACTTTCCAAGCAGTTATGAAGCATGGTTTCTAGTTTTCGGTATCACGAACATACTTTCGGTATCATTTAATGGTATTATGATATCGAAAGTGTGTTCGTGATACCGAAAGGAGCCGCATGCGCCAGTTCGATTACACCACAGTCCCAGCGGAACTCGAAGCAACTCCAATCACCAACCTCCTCCTCTCGATACGCGAGCATAAAGGCCGACAGCTTGCTCTGAGTCAAGTCAAACCCGAACTTCTATCGTCCCTTATGGAGGAAGCTAAGATCCAAAGCACCCAATCCTCCAACGGACTTGAAGGAATTGTTACCACCCAAAAAAGACTCAAAGCGATCATGGCGTATTCCGCCAAGCCAAGCTCCCGCGCAGAGGAAGAAATCGCTGGATACCGAGATGTGCTGTCGCTTATTCACGAGCAACACGATTCCATTCCCGTAACGCCATCGGTCATTCTGCAGTTGCATCGTGACCTCATGGTACACACAGCAATCTCGTATGGGGGCCATTGGAAAGATAGCGATAACGAAATCATCTCCATCGACGATCAAGGCAATCGATTTGTGCGCTTTAGGCCGCCTTCGGCCCTAGCAACCCCCGGACTTATCGAAGAAGCCTGTCGGTCCCTCAACGACGCCTTGTCTCGTCAAGTTTGCGACCCCCTCCTTATATCATTCCGCTTCATCTTCGATTTTGTCAGCATTCATCCCTTCAACGATGGCAATGGCAGGATGAGCCGGCTCCTTACAACGCTGCTACTCGAAAAGACTGGATACGACGTTGCGCGTTACATCAGCATCGAACGACTTATTGAAGACAACAAGGCGCTCTACTACAACGCCCTCGCTGCAAGCTCCGCTGGATGGAATGAAAATCAAAACACCGAAGCACCCTTTATCCGTTTCATGCTCGGAACAACCCTGGCCGCCTACCGACAGCTCGAGCAGCGTACCTTAATTGAATCAAGCACTCGTCCCATGTCGAAGCAAGCGCGCATCGCCGTTCTATTTCAACAGAGACCCGGTGTCATTAAGAAATCCGACATCCGATCCAACTGCCCCGATATCAGCGAGGTTACCGTTAAACGAACCCTCGGCCAGCTTGTTAGTTGCAGCGCAATCGAAAAAACAGGAGCGGGTCGTTCGACGGGCTACATACTCAAAGACGTCCATGCTCTAGAACTATTCTTGCAATCCACATTACCCGATAGCGAGGCCGCAATAACAAAAGAGGCTCCAAAGGATAAGCTCCTTGAACGTGTAAACCACGCCGAGGATGAAAGCAGAGAGGGGCTCTATGAAGACTACGATTCATTCTCAAGGGACATAAAGATGAAATACGGAGTCTAGTCATATCCCAGAATAGCCTCATCCTTGTTGCCCAAAGTTATTTACGCGTCATTGTGAAGCGATAACCCCTGCGCCGGCAGGGGCAGAAGTATCGTCTGTAGCATTAGCTAGCAGATGACCCGCGTATGTTCCTCGATGGCGGCACGATCCTCGGCGGCGATGCCCGGCTCGCACACCACGGCGTCCAAATTGTCCAGGCGGCAGAAGGTGTAGAAGTCGCGCTTGCCAATCTTGCTGGAATCGGCGATCAGATAGCGCGAGTCGGCCTTGCTAAAGGCGAGCTGCTGGATGCGGCCCTCTTCCATGTTAGACGTAGACACGTCGCCGTCCAAAATGCCGTTTGCGCCGATAAACGCCGCGTCGATGCCCAGCGCACGCAGGGTATCCTCGGCCGTGGGGCCCACAAAGGCGGCAGTGCGGCGGCGGTACACGCCGCCCACCAGGCACAGCTCGCAGTCTTCGCGCGCCTCGAGCAGGTTAAACACCGAAAGCGAATTGGTCACGATGCGCAGGCGGCACGCCGGCAGCATCGAGGCCATCTGCTCCACCGTAGTGCCCGTGCCCAAAAAGATGGTCGAGCCTTCCTCGATAAGCTCCACAGCACGGCGTGCAATCTGCAGCTTTTCCTCGGCATGCTTGGTGCGCTTTTCGCTGTGTGAGTACTCATGGCGCAGCATAGCGTGGGGACGGCCCTGTGCACTGCGGGCTCCACCGTGCACGCGCTCGATCTCGCCCAGGCTCGCAAGCTCCTCGAGATCGCGGCGGATCGTCATATCCGAGACACCCAGTGCATCCGAAATCTCCTTGACCGAGACCGTGCCCTGCTCCTCGAGCAGCTGACGAACCCTATCCTGTCGCTCTGCCTTAATCACGATGAATCCTCGCCGTTCTATGCGTGCATATCATTCAAACAGTAACGAACAAATTGTATCAGACCCGTGCGTGTCAAAAATGAACGCCCGTACAGCTCAATCATCACTTTTTTGAGAAAAATACCCCCTGCTTTAGTGGGGTGTAGTGATAATCTCGCCTGTTCGCGCTACAGTTTGTCGGAAATACCTCGATGTTAGGAACCAAATGATCACTTCCGAGCTTTTCGGCACCGCGCCGTGCGGTACCCCCGTTCATCGTTACACCCTCAACGGGCCCGAGATCTGCGTTCGCATTATGGACTTTGGCGCCACCGTGCTGGGCATCGACGTGCCCGACATCCCCGGCAACGTGCGCGATGTGGTGCTGGGCTTCGATAAGCTCGAGGATTACTTTGACAACCCCGCCTGCTTTGGCGCGACCATCGGCCCCGTGGCCAACCGCACTGCGGGTGCCACGATCACCATCGCCGGCACGGACTGGCATATGCCGGCCAACGAGGGCGTCAACAACCTGCACAGCGACCTTGAGCACGGCCTGCACAAGCGCGTGTGGGACGTTGAGCTCGACGAGGTCCACAATGCCGTGCGCATGACCACCTCGCTTGAGGACGGTGAGCTGGGTCTTCCCGGCAACCGCACCTTTACGGCCGCGTTTACCGTGACGCGCACCGGCTGCTTCCGTATCGAATACGGCTGCGAGAGCGACCGCGCCACCTACGTGTCCATGACCAACCACACGTACTTTAACCTTGCCGGCCATAACGCCGGCATGGACTGCGAGCACTTCTTTGTTGCCAACGCCGCCCACTACCTGCCCATCAACGAGCAGAACATCCCCACCGGCGAGATTGCTCCGGTCGAGGGCACGCCGTTTGACTTCCGTGAGCTGCGCCCCGTCGCGCCTGGCATGGAGGCCGACGATCCACAGATTAAGCAGGCACGCGGCTACGACCACTGCCTGTGCATCGATGACTATCAGTACGGTCGCAACCTGCGCCGCGCCCTGCATGTCGAGGAGATGTGGACCGGTCGCGAGCTGGACTACTACACCACCGCACCGGGCGTGCAGCTCTACACCGGCAACTGGCTGGGCGACGAGCACGCCAAGGACGATGCCAACTATGGCTGGGGCGCCGGCTTTGCCCTCGAGGCAGAGATGTACCCCGACACACCGCACCAGCCGCTGTTCCCGCAGGGCATTGTGGGCCCGGGTCATCCCTACAGCAATGTGATCGAATACCACTTTATGAGGCACTAAGCCCACAGCGCAACATATCGCACAACAGCGCCCGCCGGCACACCGCCGACGGGCGTTTTTCATCTTTTGGGCTCATTTTCGCTGTGACTGTATGAGTGACACATCAAAACTACGCCCATTTACTACGTTTAGCCCGGAATGCTCGACCATGCACCGGTTTTTGTTAAATTCGCGAGCCGTCTACCTGCGGTTTTGTTTTTCTCAGATTCGACATGCTCGGCGATAGCCGATCAAACGTAGTAAATGGGCATAGTTTTTGGCAGGCGGCATCGCACGCGTCCCTCGCAAGGACAAAAATGATCCATTTTCCTCCGTCCCAAAGGGGTCAGTTGAACAGATTGCCGACGGGGTCGGGGTTGGAGCTGGGGAGGTAGCGGATCTTCAGCTCTACTCCGAGCTTTTGCAGTTCTCTGAGAGCAGCGACATCTGCGTCGTCTACGGCAACTGCGGGCGTTGCAGGACGCTTGCCCTCCCCTGCCTGCATATGGCCAATGCTGATCTTGGTGATCGGCACGCCACCCTTAACCAGCGCGAGCGCATCGGCGGGTGAGGCCACCATGATCAGAATCAATTGGCGCGGCGTTGCGGTATGAATGATGTCGATGGTCCTTTGCACCGAGAAAAACCTTGTCCAAACGCCTTCTGGCGCCGCCACCCTCATGGGTGCCCATTGGCGCGAATCCGCCGCAATCTCGTCGTTGACGATTAGGACAAGGTTGGAGCCCACGGCTTCGTTCCACAGCTCAACGTCTTGCCCGTAAATGAAACGGTCATCGATACGTGTAAGAAGGATCTTGGGTTGTGCCATCGCTGCCCCATTCTGCTTGAGACCCGTAAGAGCAAGACATCACGCCTCTAATATTAGTGCATTTAAAGTGAGAAAAGCCGTCAGAACACTTGCGCGGATTTGCGATGTCCCGTATCATAGACAGCCGTTGACGCCTCAGTTGCGTCACCATATGGCCGCCAGCGTAGCTCAGTTGGTAGAGCACCGCTCTCGTAAAGCGGGGGTCACCGGTTCGAGCCCGGTCGCTGGCTCCATTGCACAAGATAGCCGCCTTCGGGCGGCTTTTTTGTTGCCAATTTCGGGCGCATATCCGCCAATCCAAGCACAACGCCGCCGGCAACTCCCCTACTCAACAACAAGCCCCGCCAACCGCAATCCCCAAGGGAACCGCGATTAACGGGGCTCAAGCGCGCCCCTCAATGGAATCACGCCAGCATACGAACAGCTCAGCCGAGTAGCTCGCTACTCCTCCCAGTAAGCATCTGCAAGCAGCTTAAAGCAGATCTTCTTGACCGGCTGCGCGCCATCGCCCGGGAACTCGAGCGTGGGCATATGAGGCTCGCCGGCAACAAACAGCGCAAACTTATCGTCAGCAAGATCGCCGGCAATCGAAGCGTCGGAATCGACCAGATCGTAGTCGTCCTTCTCGTCAAACTCCTGGACCAGTGTCAGGCTACCCGTAGCGACCTTAAAGGCCTCGCGGCCCTCGACGTCGATCTGCAGATCATGATAGCGCTGATGCGTCTCATAGTGAGCCTCGGCCTCGGGACGCGTCGTGGGCGCCATGACGTTCGCAAAGACCTTGTCGCCCAGAATCGGATGGCTGCCGACCTCGAGCTCCGCCGGGTCGTTCTCCTCGAGCCAGTCGATCAGCACGTCGAGGCCCTTGAGCATTCCGCGATACTCCTCGATATCGCCCAATGCACCGTAAATCATCTAAATCCCCTCTCGGATCGCTTCTTTGGCGGCTACTCGGCAAACACGTTACCGACGCTGTTGCCACCCACATACGCCTCGACCAGGGTAAGGTCGGGATTGAACACGACAAACTCGGCGTCGCGCCCCAGCATAATGCTACCGCACTTGTCGTCGACATGAGCTAGCAAGCAATGCCGGGGCCGACGCCCAGGCTTTTACAGCTCGGTCACGACAACGCCGTTGTAGACCTCGTCCCAACGGTCCATGACCAGATGGCCGGTCATGGGATCCATGGCATTGAGCTTGCCGCAGGTGTTGGCGGTACGCAGCACCGTCTCGTCGTCCGCGCCAGCAGCAATGGCATGCGCGAAGCCAGCGATAGTGGAGTCACCAGAGCCCGTGGCGTTAACGGCAGGGATGTCGGGCGTCTTTGCGCGGAACGCACGGCCATTGTGGAAGCCAACGGAGCCGGCAGCACCCATGGACACGACGACCCAGGGGATATCGGAGAAGCGGGCATCAGAGGCGAGCGCGGCGCGGAGCTCGTCCACATCGTCGGTGGTAAAGCTCGTACCCAGAAGGCCGTTGATCTCGGTCAGGTTAGGCTTGACCAGCTCGGGCTTAATTTCGGACTTAAGGGCGGCCTCGAGAGAGGCACCCGAGGTATCGAGCAGCACCTTGGCGCCGGCGTTCTCGGCAATGCCCGTGATCTTGGCGTAGTAGTCCGCCTCGACGCCGCGGGGCAGCGAACCCGAGATGGTAACGACATCGGCCTTGCTCGCAAGCTCGGCGAACTTGGCGGTAAAGGCATCGAGCTCCTCGGGGGCAATCGTCGGGCCGCTCTCGAGCAGCTCGGTCTGGTTGCCGGCGTGGAGGATGTTGAGGCAAATGCGAGTCTCGCCCTTGATGGGCACAAAATCATTCTTAATGCCGTTAGCGTCCATGAGCTCGGCCATATAGGCGCCCATATGGCCACCAAGCAGGCCGGTTGCCACAACGTCGTCGCCCAACTGACCAAGGACACGGGCCACGTTGAGGCCCTTGCCGCCGGCGGTCTTTTCGGGCGTCACACGGTTGACGTCGTCGATGACGAGCTCATCGAGCTGATAGCGCGTATCGACAGACGGGTTCATCGTAACGGTGAGGATCATTTTTAGCTCCTTATCTCGCAGGCTCCTTGTGCCTCGCGATACGAGTCGACAAAACGGAATTACAGAATCTCAATCGTGAACGAGCGAACGACGGTCTCCTTGGGCTTGGCGACAAGGCAGCCGCGCTTATGCTCAAGCACATCGTCCTCATCGGAACAGGTCGAAAGACCGCCCCAAGGCTCAACCGCCACAAAATCGCCCTCGGGCTTGCTCCACACAATGAGATATGGGAAGCCTTCAAAGCTCAGGCGGACGCCCTTGTCCTCGCCCTTTTTGGAAAGCGTGACCTGACGGCTCTCGAGCACGTCAAAGATGGTCTCCGCAAAATCGAAGAGCTCATGTGACAGAGGCAGCGTCTTCCCCACCATGGGGTTCTTGGAGCGGTTTGCCACGTCAATCAAGCCAGTCGAAGGGACAGCGGTGCAAAGCTCCGCAGCCTCGTCTTTCTCAAAGCGCAACTCGTAGTCCGTATAGGCCTCGCCCTCATCGAGCGGACACCTAAAGCCGGGATGACCGCCGATAAAGAACGGCATGTCCTCGGTACCCTCGTTGGTAACCTCATAGGCGACACGCACGGCGGCGTCCTCAAGCGTATAACGAGCGACAAGCTTAAACGGGTACGGATAATCGCTCAGCAGCGCGGCGTTATCCTCCGAAGCCAGGCACATCGCCAGCTCGTTCTCGTCTTGGCTCAGCAGCTTCCACTCCTGTTTGCGCGCAAACCCGTGGCGAGCGAGCTTCACGCGATGCCCGGCAAACGTCATGGCGCTGTTGTCGCGCAAGCCTCCGCAAATCGGGAAGCAAATCGGTGCTTGGCCGGACCACACGGCGGGATCGCCCTGCCACAAGTACTCGCGACCTCCAGCCTCAATCGAGGTAAACGAACCACCAGCCGTGGACACCTTAATAGAAATCGAATCGTTGGAGAGAGCGTATTCCATTGCCCATCCTTTCGAACAACTGCTTTTTGCTCGCAAGTACCCGTCTCGGCCCTAACCAAAGGACAAACCCGCACGTTCATCGATGCGTCCGGTATCCCAGCCATGCAACGGGGTACCATACAGACATTGATGCAATTACAGCTGAAAGGCCTTCTTATGCGAACCATCATCCTCTACGCCTCGCGCCATCACGGCAATACGAAAAAGCTCGTGGACGCCATCGTCGAGGCACACCCCGAGATCGATACCCTCGACGTCAAGGCGCTCGGCAAAAACGAGTATCCCGACCTGCACGAATACCATCTGATCGGTGTCGCCACGGGCATCTATTACTCCGAGATCGACAAGGACATGGCACGCGTGCTCACGAACGTGCTGCAGCCGCAGGACAAGGTGTTTGGCCTTATGACCTATGGCGGCAAAAACAAGTGGTACGGCAAGGATATCGATGGCATCTGCCGCATGAGGCAGGCCATCTTTATGGGTGTCTACGGCTGCCCCGGCTTTGATACGTGGGGGCCGTTCAAACTCACCGGCGGTGTCCAAAAGGGACACCCAACCGCTGAGGAAATTAAGGGCGCCGTCGACTTCTTCGACAAGATCGAAGACGAGTATGGCGACATCATCGTCGAAGAGTACGCCAAGCGCGAAAAGCGCCTAGCATACGAGAAGGAGCATCCTGCGGGAGGCCTGGTGGCCGGCGTTAAGCGCACGGCAAAGAAGATCGCTAACAAGCTGTAACTGTGAAGGTGCTTTTGAGCGTTTAACCCATACGGCGGGTCCGAGCAGATTCGGGCCCGCCGTCTTTTTCTATCGTTACTCGGTAAAGGCGTTGCCGACGCTCTGGCCGCCAACATACGTCTCGACGAGGGTGAGCTCATGGTCGAACACGACAAAGTCGGCGTCGCGACCCGGCATGATGCTGCCGCACTTACCCTCGATGTGCGCGGAGCGTGCCGGCACCTCGGTTGCCATGCGAATGGCGATATCGGCGCTGGCGATGCCCCAGTCGACGATGTTCTTGACGCCCTGGGCAAGCGTGAGCACCGAGCCGGCAATGCTCTTGCCGTCGGCGAGCCAGCACAGGTTGTCCTTCATGATGACGTCCATGCCGCCACTGGTGTAGCTGCCCTCGGGCATGCCGCCGCAGCCAAGGCAGTCGGTGATGAGCACCGTATGCTGCCAGCCCTTTGCCTGCAGCAGCGCCTTGATGGCAGCGGGGTTTACGTGTTTGCCATCACAGATGATCTCGGCGTAGGTCTCGGGCGTGGACATGGCAGCACCCACGACACCGGGCTCACGGTGATGCAGCCCGCGCTGGCCGTTATAGGTATGCGTAAAGCAGCTGGCGCCGGCGTTGATGGCGGCGATGCACTCATCGTAGGTGGCGTCGGAGTGACCGATGCTGGTCACCACGCCCTTGGCGTTCAGCGCAGCCGCATAAGCAGCGGCACCGTCGCGCTCGGCCGCCATGGCGCTCTTAACGATGCGACCACCCGCAGCCTCCTGCCACTGGTCGAAGACCTCCTCAGAGGGGTCAATCAGATAAGCGGGGTTCTGCGCGCCCACATGCTTCATGGTAAAGAAGGGGCCCTCCAGGTAGATGCCCTGAATGCGTGCACCGCAGAAGTCGGGGCCGCGGCCCTCGTCCGCCTGAGCGATAGCGGCGCAGGCGTCCTTGATCTGCTCGACGCCATCGGTGAACGTCGTGGGCAGCCAGCTGGTGGTACCGCGACGGGCGAGCTCGGTCGAGCTGATATCGATGCCCTCGGGATCGTTATCGGTAGTTGAGTGGTTGTAGAAGCCGTGGATGTGAGTATCGACCATACCCGGCGCAATCCACGATCCCATGTAGTCCTTAATCTCGCAAGAGGGCTCGTCGGCCTGCCAGGCGCCAAAGACGCCATCCTCGACCATAAGATAGCCGCCCAGTTGCGGGCCTGCCGGCAAGAAGAACTTGTCAGCCTTAATTGCGTACGTGCTCATATGCACTCCTTGCTTCTAAAGCAGTTGACTGTGGTGATGCTTATACCCAGCACACGTAAAACAAAAAGCGCCCGCCCGCCGTTATGAGCGGACGGGCGCCCTTACAGGGGGACGCGATTAAGCGGTGAAGGGGTGAATCGTCACGCCCTTAACCACGCGGTTGACCGTGCCGGTGGGGCTCGGCGTATCGGGCGTGTTGCCCACGCGCACGGAGTTGAGCAGGCTGATAGCCTGGGCAAACATCACGAACGGCAGAGCAAGGTAGCCCTCGGGAAGTGCCTCGTAGCCCTTAAAGGTGAAGGACTCACCCTCATAGACGGTGGCACCTTCCTGCTGAACGGCGACGGTGTGCTGAGCGATCTTGTCGCCACCGATCTCGTTGAGGATGTCGATGTCGTACTGACGGGTGTAGGCGTCGTTGTTGACGAACACGAAGACGAGCGTCTTATCGTCGACGAAGGACTTGGGTCCGTGACGATAGCCCATGGAAGTATCGTAAGAAGTGGCAACCAGGCCGTGAGCAAGCTCGAGAATCTTAAGCTGGCTCTCCTGAGCAAGGCCGCCAAAGGAGCCGGAGCCCAGGTAGGTCACGCGGTTGAAGTCGCCAGCGAGGTAATCGGCGACCTCGGACTCGCGAGCGATAACCTCCTCGCCCATCTTGGCGATGGTCTCGACCCACTCGGCCTTCTGCTCGTCAGAGGCAGTGTCGAAAATAAGGGTGGAGAGCAGGGTCATGCAGGAATAAGAACCGGTCATGGCGAAGCCCTTGTCGTTGGCGCGCGGAATGAGCAGCGTCAGCGCATTGGGATCATCGGCAGACTCGACGGCGAGCTTGCCCTCGGGAGCGCAGGTGATGTTAAGGAACTTGACGTTGTGGACGAGCTCCTTGGCAACGGCAACGGCGGCAAGGCTCTCGGGGCTGTTGCCAGAGCGGGCAAAGGAAACCACGAGCGTGGGATCCTCGGCGCGCAGGAAGTCGCGCGGAGCGCTCACGATGTCGGTCGTGGCGATGGGCTTAAAGTCGTAGAGATCAGTGTTGCCAGCGTGACGCAGGTACGGGGCGCAGGTATCGCCAACGTAGTCGGACGTACCGGCACCGGTGAAGACAACGGACAGACGGCCCTCGCCCATAGCGCGAGCCTCGGCCAGGAAGGCCTCGATGGCCTCCTTGTTCTCGCGATAGATGTTGAGCGTATCACGCCAAAGCTCGGGCTGCTGAGCAATTTCGGCCGTGGTGATCTGGGCGCCGAGCTCGGTGAGCTCCTCGACACTCTTCTCGAACATTTCTAATACCTCTCTCTAGAAGTAATCCTCTGACGTGCAATTATACACTTCGGTTGGTTATCTGGTAGTAACCAGTTAAATGCAAAGAATCATCATATGGAAACGATGCGTACACTAGTTGCTACGCTGGTGGTAAACCTTGTATTTAAACTGATCGGCACGAGCAACCGAGAGTGTATACTCCACAACCTCGTTTGACTCGTTATACGTAGTCCTGACCAAATCGAGCACAGGCGAGCCCTCGACAATTCCCAAAAGGTGGGCGTCGGTGGGACGGGCTATGCTCGCATAGAACTCCTCTTCGGCCACGCGAATCTTTTGCTGAAAGTCTTGCTCAATCACATCGTAAAGCGGCTTACGCTCCAGCAGTGGTCGCTTTAGGGACAGAAATTGACGAACCGGTAGATAGCTGCGTTCGACCATCATGGGCATGTTATCGGCAGAACGAAGGCGCTTAAGCTTAAAAATGCGATCACCGATACGCAATCCCATATGCTCGGCCAGATTCTTATCGGCCTCCATCTCGCAAAACTCGAGAATCGTGGTCTCGGGGTCGCGACCCATCGCGCGCATCTGCTCGGTAAAGCTGTAGGACTGCATAAGATTGGTTGCTTTTGCCGAACGGTCGGTCACAAAGGTACCGCGACCGTGCTGCCGAACCACCAGTCCTAAACGCTCCAGTTCCTGCAGAGCCAGGCGTACCGTAGTGCGCGAGAGACCATAGCGCTCCGAAAGTTCGCGCTCGGAAGGAATCATGTCACCGGCGCGATATTCATGGTCGATCTTTTCGGTCAGAATATCGACCAGCTGATCGTACAGCGGTTGCTTACGCGCTCCGATCGCCATCCTATCCTCCCTTTTGCTCGAATTCGGCTAACTACCTAGGGTGTTAAGCATTATCAGTCTGCAACACCCGAATCATCAAGAAAACAAAAGCCGCGTGCTCGAAAGAGCGCGCGGCTTTTAACATACACATGGCTTAAGGGGTCGGGGTGTGAGCCGCGTAGGGACACACCCCTCAAGCTAGAGCCTTACCAGATGCTCGGCCAGAGACCAAGCGGGCCAGCGCCCAGGATGCCAAGGACGAAGAGCAGGAGAATGCCCTTGGTCGGGGTCCAGCTGTGCTTAGCGAACATGTAGTAAAGCAGCAGCGTAAGCATAAGCGGGACGAGCTTCGGGACGATGGTGTTGAGGGTGTCGGCAACAGAGAAGTTGACCGGATCCTCGGTAACGGTGCCGTAGGTCACGGACTCCATGCCGTTGCCCAGATCGGTGACGCCGCACTCGACAGCGTTGCCGTCGGCATCGGAAGCGGTAAGGGCGTTGCCGTCCTTATCGGTCATGGCGATGGTACCGGCCTCAGCGGTCTCGGTATCGATGCCCTCCATACCGGTGAAGTTCTCGGCCTCCTTCTCGGAGACAATCACGGTAGTAGCGGAGAGGCCGCGGGTGGTGCCGTTGGGGATCTGGAGGTTGATCTGGGTGCCACCCATGGTGACGACCAGGCAACCGACGACGAAGACGCCCATGATGGAAGCGGCACGCGTGAAGGCCTGCATGTTGGCAGTCAGAGCGTCAATAGCGCTGGTGCCAAGCTTGTAGGACCAGTTCATGAGCCAGAAGCGCAGAGCGAACTGGACGACGTTGAAGATCACCAGGAAGATGATCGGTGCAGCGGCGTTGCCGTTGATGGCCATGTTGGAGGTGATGCCGGCCGTGATAGGCACGAGCGTCAGCCAGAACAGGGCGTCACCGATACCACCGAGCGGGCCCATTGCGGCGACGCGGACGGCGCGGATCGTGGGGATGTCAACCTTGTTCTGCTCGAGCGAAAGCACGATGCCCATAACAAAGGTGACGAGGAACGGGTGGGTGTTGAAGAACTCCAGGTTGTGGCTCATGGAAGCCGCGAGGTCGTTCTTGTTGGTGTGGATCTTCTCCAGACCGGGGATGATGGAGTAGAGCCAGCCAGCGGCCTGCATACGCTCGTAGTTGAACGAGGCCTGCAGGAAGCAGGAGCGCCAAGCCATCTTGTTGAGGGTCTTCTGGTCGAGCTGCGGAGCAGGAGTGAGATCCTCGTAGTGCTCCGGGATCACATACTCATTAGATGCCATCTTCGAAGTCACCTCCGTCAGAAACAGCTGCACCCTTCAGCTCGGTCTGCTGCTGGAAGTCCCAGAAAGCGATGCCGAAGCCGATGAGAGCGAGGATGAGCAGAGCAGGGGTTGCCAGCGAATCGTTGGCAACGGTGATGAGCGCGAGGCCAAAGCCCATGAGGAAGAAGCCCCACATATCGCGGTTCATCATTACCTTGAGCAGGACGGCGAAGCCGACGAAGCGCATCATGCCGCCTGCAGCGGAGAGACCGGTCTGCAGCCAAGTCGGGATGGCGGAAGCGATGGTCTGACCGATGGTAGCGCCAGCGATGAAGAACAGGGTGACGACGACAGCGAAGATCAGGCCGAGCAGAGCCATGGCGAAGTAGTTCAGGCGCTCGATGCCCTTGGTGTCCGCGTTGTGAGCCATGTTATCGGCCGTGGACATAAGCGGGGACATAAGCGTGAAGACCAGGGTAACGCCAAGCTGGCCAAGCAGAGCGAACGGAATGGCGAGGCCGACTGCCGCGTTGGGCTCGAGGCCCGTGGCGATAGCGAGAATGGCTGCCATGATGCCGCCGATGACGGCGTTAGGCGGCTGGGCGCCTCCGATCGGCATGTTGCCGATCGTCATGAGCTGATAGGTACCACCCACGAGAAGACCGGTGTTGAGGTCGCCAAGGATAAGACCGATGACGGCGCCGGTGACGATGGGCTGATAGAGAGACTCGAGGAAGTCAAACTGGTCGATTGCCGCGATGAACGTAACAACGAAGACCAGAGCGATCTGGATGATCGAGTATTCCATCTTGCTCCTCCTTTCAAAATGTATGTACGCACTTTGGATATCACGTACAGAACGTCAGGGTTTCACTCCTGACAACGTGGATCACGAGGATTACGAGAAGAGCTTGCTCGTGTCCTCAACAGGCGTGCTCGGAACACGCCTGATCTCCAACTCCACCCCCAATTCCTGCAGCTCTTTAAACGCAGCGACATCCTCGTCGTTAACTGCGACGGAGGTGGCGACTTGGCGCTTTCCTTCCGACATGTGCATGTTGCCGATGTTTACCTTCTTTATAGGCACACCGCCCTTGACGAGCGTGAGCACGTCTTCCGGTGTTTCGGCCACGATGAAGATCTTCTGGCGCGGGCTCGCCTTGCCAATGACGTCGATGGTCTTCTGCAGGGAGAAGAAACGCGTAGCGACGCCGGCGGGAGCGGCCATCTTCATGAGGTTCTGGCGCATGGTGTTGGACGCCACGTCGTCGTTGGCGACGAGGATGAGGTTGGAGCCCAGAGTGGAGTTCCACTGGGTGGCAACCTGACCATGAACCAGTCGGTTATCGATGCGGGTAAGAAGAATGTTGGGTTCTGCCATGTTGATCAGCTTCCTTTCGATATTTGCTGACGACAGTTACTTGATCTCCTGAATCGCGTAACGCGAAACATCTACGACGGCTCCGGATCGGACTTTGATCTGGACCTTCTCGCCTTCGATGCCTTTGACGGTTCCGTAGATACCGCCGGCGAAAAGAACCTCCTGACCCGGCTTGAGCTCGGTGTGCAGCTCCTTGAAGTACTTCTGCTTCTTCTTCATGTTGATTTGCGACCAGATGGTGTAAATCAAGCCCATGATGACAAGCAGGCCTAAAAGGGCGACCGAGGAGCTCAGGACGTTGGCTCCGAAATCGGCCATTAGATGCCGTCCTCGTCGCCGAAGATATCCTCTTCCTCGGAGCCGGCAACGGATGCGACCGTCTGGGCGGTGATGCCCGTCTGGCCAACGGTCACGGCCTGCTCGCCAAGCTCGGCGAGCGTGGCATTACCGCGGAGGAACAGAAGCTCAATAACCATGGGAAGGTTGGTGCCAGTCAGAACCTCGACGTTGTCGACATCCTGGGCAATCATCATCGACTGGTTGAACGGGGTGCCGCCAAGCAGGTCGGTAAAGACAAGCACGCCATCGCACTCCTCGCGCATGGCGGTAATAGCGGCGCGGAGATCCTCACCGTAGGATGCGGCCTGGTCGCCCTCAAAAGGAACGACGGTAAAAGCAGGCTGGTCGCCGGCAACCATAGCGATAGCGCTTGCAAGGCCGGGTGCGAACTGTCCATGACCGGTAAGAATAAAGCCAACCATTCAAATTTCCCTTCCGAAGGTGTGTACGATCTGAGTCCGATGATTTTCGGAAGCCAGCGGGCACTCGCCCTTAAAGCTTCTTAGAAAGCGTTCTTTGAAGACCAGTGGTTTCTAAACTGGTAGTAACCACGTGATGTGTTGTTGTCACTATATCACCCCAGAAGAGGTCGCTTTCGTTGATTCATACGGTAAAACGTTTTTGCACCGCTCACGGTGATAAATCGACCGTTTACCGGTCGTTAACACTTCTACCTGCGGTTTTGAAACCGTTTCGAAATGCTTTGGCAAAAGATCGGATCTTTTCCTGTGTCTAAACAACGCAGGGCGGCTAAAAATAGCGTGTAGAAAAATTGCAGGTCATTGTGAAGATATGTGAATTGGTCTTTTTGACTTAATACCAGTTAGAACCAGTTTTGAGATTATCGGTGAACGGTAGTTTTCGACCGTTAACCGGTTACTTGCAATCGTTTGCAGCTGTTTTCCCATATGAATTAGGGAAACACAATGGAGCGCTTGCGCAATCACGGGAACGATCACGGGAAGTTTTGGCATTTGTCCTCATCCCCCGCGCGCCAAACTCCAGCATCCAAAATGAGCTAATAGCTCACGCTAATCGTTTTCAATCATTACTTACTCATTATCCGTAATTATTTATCGTTTATCGTTAATTCTGATATGATACAAGTATCATACAAAACGCCGATTGGAGGGGTTATGGTCCATCGAAACGCATCTATATCGAATGAAACCATCAGCCGCGAACAGACGATAGCCGAACTGAGGAAGCTCGCTCGCATCTGCAAATGGGCCACGATCTGCATTACCACCGCGCTCGCTCTGGGACTTCTCGCAGTCATTGCGATTGACCTTCTACTCATATTGCCTGGCCTCTCCCAAGGGTCGTGTCTCCAATCCGTAGAACTTCAAGCCGGCGAAGGGCCGTGCCTTGCTATCGTCGGTACCGATGCGCAGGCCCCACTTATGCTCGTTGCACACGATGGTCACACTGCCATAGGGAGCCTCTTGATGACATGTCTCGCGCTTACCATCGCGATAAGCGTGCGCAGGTTTTTCTTCAACATTGAAAAGGAAGGCAGGCCCTTTGACCTTGAATGTAACCAGACACTTCGTCGAGTAGGAAATTTATTCCTTATCGGCGGCGTTGCCGTGAGGCTTCTTGGTGCCGTAATCACGGGAATGATACTCTCAGGATTTGGCGGCAGCTTTACGGATGCGTTCGCCGGCCAGTTATTCGAGCCTTCTATGCTCTTTGCAGGCCTGATTATTTGCCTGATTGCCAGCATCTTCCGCTACGGGTATATCCTGCAAAAACAAGATGACGAGCTGCTCTAGGGGGAATCCATGATTATTCTGCGGCTCGACCGCATGCTTGCCGAACGCAAGATCTCATCCAAAGAGCTTGCGGAACGCGTGGGCATCTCCCAGGTCAATATGTCGCGCATCAAGACGGGCAAGGTTTCTGCCGTGCGCTTTTCAACTCTTGATGCGATATGCCGGGCACTCGACTGCCAACCAGGCGATGTACTGGAATATATATCCGACGATGAAGCCGATAGTCTTTTTGGGCTTAAAGATGAATAGCCATAATTAAACTGCCGATCACGCTCTCAACGCAAATAGCCCGCCAGAACGACTTCCGTACTGGCGGGCTACTTGCTGTCTATCGGCTAGATGCTCGATGAGCCGTGCAACTCTTTACGCAAACAGGCCGTAGATGCTGATGTTGGCCTTGGCGTAGAGGCCGTTAGCATACTCGGTCCACTTGGAGCTGGCGCTCGAAGCCTGCGAGGAATACTGCTGGTAGGCGGTGTAATAGGCGGTCATGGCCTGCTTATAGGTAGCGCTATCGGCCGTAAAGGCATCGTCAGCGAAGGCCTTAGCGT
This sequence comes from uncultured Collinsella sp., assembly GCA_958353395.1. Lineage (GTDB taxonomy): Bacteria > Actinomycetota > Coriobacteriia > Coriobacteriales > Coriobacteriaceae > Collinsella. The sequence continues at coordinate 6,321 of CATWSG010000023.1, read as the reverse complement.
AGGTGCTATCGGCGTCCTTCCAGGTACCCTTTTCGCTATCCCACTCGTCGCCGGCAAGGTTGATGATGTAGTCGGCGTAGTCCTTGCTCGCGGTCTCCTCGTTGCCGTCAGAAGGCTCGGTCGGGGCGGTCGGCATACTTGCGGAGCTATCGCCCACCTTCTTCTTGTAGAGCTTCTGCAGCGTCGCGGACTGACGGACGATCTGCTTGGCCTGGTCCTTGGACACGCCATACTGCGTGGCCATGGTCTTGTAGTCGGAGGTGCCGATGGAATCCTCGGCGTACTTCTTCATTTCCTTGGAAGAAACGGTAATGCCCTCGTCCTCGGCAGCATCCAGCAGGATCTTGTTGCGCACGTAGGACAGGATGACGTCGGCAGAAGGAGCAGTATAGTTGCCGTCACTATCTTTGACGGTGTCGAGGCTGTACTGGCTCTCGATGGCCTCACGCGCGGTGATGTCGCTCTTCTTGCCGTTGTAGCTATAGCTTGCCACGGTCGAATCGAGCTGGTCCTCGGTGAGGGTCGCCGAGCCAACACCCTTGCCGCCAAAACCACCGTTGCCGATAAAGAAGCCGACCACCGCAGCGATCACGATAGCGACCACAAAGGCGGCAATCATCGTCTTCTTGTGCTTGGATGTATGGTCGTCTTCGTCGGAGTCGTCGTCCTCGTCCTGCTCCTCGGGCATCAGATTCTCGTCAGCGGCATCCGCGGCAATCTGAGCCTCCAGGCGGGCGTCCTCCTCCTCGGCCGTCGTACCGGCAGCAATGTGCTCGGCAGACGTACCGGCGACCAGATCGATCTTCTCGTCCTCATCACCGTCGGGTCCTTCGCCGCGCTCGATGATCTGGATGCCGTCGATCTCGTCCTTCTCGTCCTTCTTTTGAATCAGACCCATATCAGTTACTCCTTGTTAGGAAACATAGTCCGCAATAGAATACGCCCGACAGAGCGCCGGGCGTATTGATTCTTAGGTTATACGCAAACACTTAAGTACTATTTAGGCGTTTGCAGCGTGCATGCCTTAGGCCAGGTGAGCGATAACGGCATCGGCAAAGGCCTGCGTACCCACAGCGCCCTCAACGGAGCCGGTCTGGGCACGACGCACGTCACCGGTAACCTGCTCGCCCTCGTCGAGCGTGGCAGAGACGGCGGCGCGAATGCGATTGGCCGCGTCGTTCTCGCCCAGGTGATCGAGCATCATCGCAGCAGAGAGGATCTCGGCCGTGGGGTTGGCGATATCCTGACCAGCGATATCGGGCGCGGAGCCGTGCGTAGCCTCAAAGATGGCGCAGTCGGCACCGATGTTGGAGCCGGGGGCCATGCCTAAGCCGCCCACCAGGCCGGCGCACAGGTCGCTCACGATGTCGCCGTACAGGTTGGGCAGCACCAGGACATCGAAGTCGTTGGGGTTCTGGACCAGACCCATGCAGGTGGCGTCGACGATCTTGTCGTTGAACTCGATATCGGGATAGTTGGCGGCCACCTCGCGCGCCACGCGCAGGAACAGGCCGTCGGTCGCCTTCATGATGTTGGCCTTGTGCACGGCCGTCACCTTTTTGCGGCCGCAGCGGCGGGCATACTCAAAGGCATACTCCACAATGCGGCGGCTCTTGGCGATGGAAATCGGCTTAATTGAAATGGCGGAATCAGCGGCGAAGGTCTTCTGGCCCGAGCGCTCGACGAGCTGCGAGAGCTCCTCGACCTCGGCAGCGCCCTCATCGAACTCGATGCCGGCGTAGAGGTCCTCGGTGTTCTCGCGCACGATAACCAGGTCGACATCGCGGAAGCGCGAGCCGTCGCCCGGCTGCGACAGGCAGGGGCGCACGCAGGCGTACAGGTCGAAGTGCTTGCGCAGGGCCACGTTAACGCTGCGGAAACCCGTGCCGACCGGTGTGGTGATGGGACCCTTGATGGCAACCTTGGTCTCGGCGACCGCATCGAGCACGTGCTGGGGCAGCGGCGTGCCAAACTCGTCCATGACGCCGGCGCCGGCCTCCTGGACGTTCCAGTTGATCTGGACACCGGTGGCCTCGACCACGCGGCGCATGGCCTGCGTAATCTCGGGACCGATACCGTCACCGGGAATCAGGACTACATCGTGCGCCATAATCTGTTACTCCTCGTTTTCGGCGTCGTCAGATTTTTTAACGCTAGCACGCTTCTTCTTTTTGGAGAGATCAAGGTCAAAGCGTTTAACAAGCATTTCGCAAATCTCGCTCGAACGGGCTTTGAGATAGCTGCCCTTGCCGTTCTCGGCGTCGAACTTAAGGCGCAGCGCGAGCTTCTCGGCGACCTCGGCGTCAATCTCGCCCTGGCCAAACTCGTACAGGCAACCGAGCATGTCGCGATACTCGAGGTCGCCGTGGTAGCACTGGATGGCCTCGTCCAGGATGGGCCAAGCCTCGCGCGAACGCTCGACGCTCGTGGCGCCCCACACGCACAGCAGGCGGAAGGCAGCATAGCGCAGCGTGGAGGAGATCTCGTCGAACAGTGCGGTCTCGGCACCCTCAAAGGCATCGCCCAGCTGCTCGGGGCAGGTGGTGGCGAGCGCCGTCAGGGCATCGAGGGCCTCCCAGCGGGTCTGAGCCTCGGGGCGGTCGAGCGCCTCGATCAGCGCGGGCACGCAGGGCACGACGCGCTGCGGATCGCGCTCGGCAAGCAGGTGCAGCACGCGGGCGGCAAACTGGCGGATGCGGCGCGTGGGGCAGCCGAGTTCCTTGACCAGACGGTCGACGGCGTTCTCGTTCTCCTCTGCCAGCTGAAGCTGTGCCAGCTCCTCGTCGGTGAGCTGTTCGTCTTTGTTTTCTGCCATAGTTACCTCTTCTTACTATTTCTTAGCGTGCTTGCCAGCACCCTTGCTGTCATCGGTGACCGAGATGAGCTGTCGATCGGCCGCGCCATTGCGACGCGCACGGCGGCGTTCCTCGGCGTCGCCCGCGTCGGCGGCGGCACGGTGAGCCTTGTTGACGTTAAAGACCTCGTCGTGCTTGCGCCACGGACCGACGGACTCGCCAAAGCTCATCTTAAGGCCGGCGATAAAGCCGCCGAGCCAGCCGATCGGCGCAAACTGCACCAGCGGGAACAGTGAGAACACCCAGGTCAGCAGGACGACTGCCGCCGCTCCCGCAAAGTTGGCAATCCAGTAGTCGCGCTTGGTGATGACACGCTTTTCGCACGCCCACTGGCCGCACAAAAAGCCAATGTAGATCGCAAAGAGAAAGAGCACCAGCGCAAGCACCACGAACGTCCAGCTCATGGGCGCTACTCCCCGTGATGGTGGCCGCAGCAGCACTCGTGGCCGTCATCATGGCCGTGGCCGCCGCAGTACTCGTGGCCCTCGTCGTGGTGGTGGCCACAACCGCACTCGTGATCGTCGCCATGCTCGCCGCAACCGCAGCCGTCCTCGTGAGCGCCATGCTCCTCGGGACGATACTGCGACCAGTCCAGACCGGCGGCGATGGCGTCGGCCTCCTCCTTATAGAGGACCGTGACGGCCTGGGTACCCAGCTTGGCACCACCGATGGCGTCGAGCATGTCGTAGAGCGTAAAGGCCACGTCGGCACCGGGCAGCGCAAGCTCGCGGTCGTCGGCATAGGCGAGCGCCAAGCGCAGGTCCTTGATAAAGTGCTCGACCATAAAGCCGGGCTTGTAGTCGCCGTCGAGCGCCTTGGGAGCCAGGCTCTCCATGGCGCCGGACTTGCCGGTGCCGCCCAGGATCATCTGGCGGGTCTTCTCCAGGTCAAGGCCGCTCAACTCGGCAAATGCCATGGCGTCTGCCATGCCGACCATGCAGGCGCCCAGCGACACCTGGTTGGCGAGCTTGGCAGCCTGGCCCTTGCCGGCGCCGTCGAAGCAGCAGATGTTGGCCGCAAAGGTGGCAAGGATGTCGCGGACCGGCGCGATGTCGTTCTCGGTAGCGCCCACGATAGCCGTGAGCGTACCGGCGATAGCGCCCGACTCGCCGCCGGTGACGGGGCAGTCAAACGCCATGCGACCAGAAACCTGGGCGGCCTCGGCAATGTCACGGGCAAGCTCGGGCGAGCTCGTGGTGAGGTCGATCAAGACCGCGCCGGGCTTAGTGCACGAGAGCAGGCCGTCGCCCGCCAGGTAGAGTTCCTCGACCTCGGAGGGATAGCCCACCATGGTAAAGACGACATCGGCGTTCGCCGCGGCATCGGCCGGCGTATCTGCCCAGACGGCGCCGCGCTCGATAAGCGCCGCCGCCTTGGACTTGGTGCGGTTGTTGACCGTGACGGGATAGCCGGCGTCCAGAATGTGGCCGGCGATGGGGGCACCCATGATTCCGGTGCCAATGAATGCGACGGAGAGCTTGTTTGCCATGAAACCTTTCCTTTTGGGTTGGGTGTTGTTACCAGGTTGAATACTCGGTGCCAGCGTTTGGGCTGTGAGTCGAGGGCGATTACGGACGCAGCGCTTGCCTACTGACCGCGCACGCGGCGGGCGATACGGTCGGAAAGCGACGCCTTGTCGGCGCGGTTCTTACCCCAAAACGCGCAGCCCACCATGCCGGGGCCCACGTGCGAGCCGACGGTGGGACCCACGGAGCCGCGAATGATCGTGACGTCGGCGCAACCCTCCTCCTTGCGGATGGCGGCTTCGAGCCAGTCACCATCCTTTTCGGCATCGGCCGTCATGATGGCGATGGGCATGGTGCGATCGGGCACGTAGTTCTCGCGGAACGACTTGAGGATGGACTTGAGCGCCTTCTTGCGGCCGCGGTTGACGCCGATCAGCGACAGCGAGCCGGCCAGGTCGTAGGAGAGCTCGGGCTTGACGTCGAGCTTTGCCGTGAGCTGCGCCGCCGCGGGCGGAATGCGGCCGCCGGCAGCCAGTGCGTCGAAGCTCTCGAGCGTAAAGTAGCCGTGGACGTAGGTCTTTGCCTCGTTTGCCCAATCGACCAGCTGCTTGGCGGTCAGTCCCGCCGAACGCTGGCGCACGGCCTCGAGCGCCAAGAGCGCGCCGGTCGCGCAGGGCAGAGCGTTGTCGACCACGTACAGCTCAAAATCGGGATACTCGGCGCGCACGGCATCTGCCGCCTGGCACGCGGAGTTGTAGCTCGACGACAGCGCCGAGGTAAAGCACAGGTAGACCGTGGGCGTGCCCTCTTTGGCGCACTCGGTAAAGAACTCGATATAGCGACCGAGCGACACAGCCGAGGTGGACACGCGGGCACCAGCGCGCATGCGGTCGTAAAACTCCTTGGGCGTGATGCTCGACCAGATGTCATCCGTGCGCTCCTCGCCATCGATAATGAAGGGGAAACCCAGGATATCGACATCGAGGTTCGCGGCGACCTCGGGGCTAAAGTCGCAGCAGGTATCGACGACGATGCGGCAACGGTCCGAATGACCGGTAGATGCGGCCTTGTCCATCAAAGCGACTCCTTACGTAAAAAGGCGGCCACCCGCATGGGATGGCCGCCAACCGTTAACTCATGCAAGTTAACGTATTTTACTCGTCAAGTGTTTCGATGCGGGGCTTGATGATGCCATATCCACCATTCTTACGGTGATACACCACATTGATAAGGCCGGTCGTCGCGTTCTCGAACACGTAGAAGTCGTGGCCGAGCAGATCGGTCTGCACCAGCGCCTGCTCCTCAGTCATCGGGGTGACGTCGATAACCTTCTCGCGGACGAGCAGGTCGTCCTCCTCCTCGGGCAGCAGCAGGTCGGCCAGATCCTCGACGCGCTCGACCGGCGCGACATCCGCGGCGCTGGCACCGCCCTGGCGGTTGTCCACGACCTTGGTCTTGAACTTGCGCAGCTGGCGGGTGACCTTATCGGCGGAGAGGTCGATGGCGGCGTACATATCTGCACCGTGCTCGGCAACGCGAATCACCGAACCGCGGGCACGAACCGTGACCTCGACGATTGCCGGGTTGGGGTTCGAGGGGTTCTTCTCATAGCGAAGTACAACGTCGACCGTCATGGGCTCGATATCGAAAACCTTGAGCGCCTCGCCGATCTTCTCATCCACATGCGCACGCAGAGCATCGGTTACCGTCGTCTTGCGTCCAGAAACCTTGATATCCATACGTGGCTCCAATCTGCCTCGGGGACTTACCGTACTGGCTATGTACCCATTGCCGTGTATTTAATCACGCGGATTCCTAAAGACCCGAATAACGATTGCTTGATACCGCATACCGAAGTCTCGCACTTTTCTGTGGCAAAGTGCGCTATAGGAGGGAGCCGACAGATTTGTATTTGGTCCCGAAAATTAGCTTTGACCTGCTGGTTTTAGGCTTATAGGACAAAATGTGTGTCCCGATAGAACATCCGTTTCCATCCATTA
>CATWSG010000022.1 GCA_958353395.1 uncultured Collinsella sp. | reverse complement strand
CGGAGGGGCGCCGTGGGCGGGAATCGCGCACTCCATATTTTGTTCACAAATGAATAGGTCCCTCAGTCGCATCACTGAGGTTAAAACTGAAGCATTGGCTTCTGATATTGGCGATGACCAGCTGTTTTATGTGTATTGAGACATCGGTCATCTCTGGAGCGCTACTTTACTCCAAAGGCATCAGTTATTTGTTTCCCATCGGTAAAAGGCGGGTTTTGTTCGCCAAGCGTTCTTATATATAGCTAGATACGGGTTCGAACCCGTGCACCGGCAACAAAAAAGCGACCAACCGGAGTTGACCGTCTCAACAATCTTTGGGTGGGCCGTCAGGGGTTCAGCCTGCTTCGCAGGCGGCCGCTGCGGCGCTTTCGCGCCTTGCGCGCTGCGCTGGCAAACGCTCACGCGTTTACTCAGCTCCGCGCCCCGACGGGTTCGAACCCATGAAAGGGCGACAAAAAAGACGGCCAACTGAAGTTGACCGTCTCAACAATCTTTGGGTGGGCCGTCAGGGGTTCGAACCCTGGACCTTGGGATTAAAAGTCCCCTGCTCTGCCAGCTGAGCTAACGGCCCGCGGGTGGCATTGTACCACGGTCTGGGACTATTCCCAACTCCATTGGCCGTTCTGGAAAATCACAACTTCACGTCCATCAGGCGTAATGCCCACAATATCGATGTCGTCCGTGCCGATCATAAAATCGACGTGCGTGCTCGAGACGTTAACGCCATGCTCCAGAAGCTCCTCCTTGGACATGTCATACCCACCCTCGATGCATTCGGGGAAACCGACACCTAGCGCGAGATGGCAGCTAGCGTTCTCGTCATAGAGCGTATCGTAGAACAGAACACCACTTTCGCGGATCGGCGTGTTCTTGGAAATGAGCGCGACCTCTCCCAGGTGAGCAGCGCCCTCGTCAGTATCGATGATACTTGCGAGCGTTGCCTTGCCCACGCGGGCGTCGTAGTCCACCACGCGGCCGCCCTCGAACTTAATCCAAAAATCTTCGACCTTATTGCCGTGATGGATGAGCGGCATGGCCGAGTACACGATACCGTCGGCACGCATGCGATCGGGCGAGGTGAAGACTTCCTCGGTGGGAATGTTGGGGAAGAAGGGGTGCCCATCGGGCGTCTTGCCCTTGCCGCCGGCCCACTCGTGACCTTTCGTCATGCCAATCGTCAGATCGGTTCCATTTGCCGCGGTGTAATGCAGGTAGTCGAAACGATTGTCGTTCAGGAAACGCAGGTTCTTTTCGAATGCGGCGTCATGGAGTTCCCAGTCGCTCTCTGGGTCCTGGCCATCGGCGCGCGCGGTGTGCAGAATCGCATTCCACAGCTTATAGATTGCAACCTCATCGGCGTCTCCTGGGAACACCTCGTGCGCCCAAGCCACGACCGGAGCGCCGGCGATGCACCACGGATTGATGTTGTAATCCAGTCCACGGCGGAAAACTTTGCACTGCGTGTTCCTTGCCTTAGAAGCTGCAGCGGGCTTAGCGGGATCGATGCCCTTAAGGGCCGCAGGATCCGCACCCTCGATAAAGACAAAGCAGGCACCATCCTGGGCCAAGGAATCCAGCTGCATGCGCTTCCACTCGGGCGTCTGCTCAAAATAGCTTTTCTCGACATGCTCGTACGTGAGCCTCGTCACGGCATCATCGGCCCAAATGACCGTCACGTGGCCGGCGCCGGCAGCATAGGCCTCCGCGACCACCACGCGCGCAAACGGCGCGCACTCGACCGGAGACTGAACGACGACCTCCTGGCCGGGCTTGACGTTTACGCCCTTGCGGACGACCAGGCGCGCGTAGTTTTTAATCTTGGGCTCCAGGGCCTTCATGCCCTCCAGAGCCTCTTCGACCGTCAGGGCAGCTCGAATCATGTGCCACTCCATCTATCTATAGAACAGTAAAAAGGCGCGCCGCAAAAACGACGCGCCTTATATCTTAGCGATAAGTATGTATGCAAACGCTACTTCTTCTTGGAGTCCTTCTTGTCCTCCTCGGCAGCCGCGCGCTCAATAAGAGCGTTGAGCTTGTTCTCGGACATGCCCTCGGCCTGCGCGCGGTACATGTTGCGCAAGGGACGAATACGAGCGAAGTCATAGATAAAGTCACCCAAAATGATGACGTAGGACAAAACAATGCCGACCATCTGGACAGGGCTGGACACCATGCCAGCGGGAGCGAAGTACAGCGAGGCCCAAATTGCCACGACGAGCACCATGCCAATGGCGAGCACAATCCACCAGATGCGACGGCGCTTGGTGTAGTCCTCGTCCTGCTTGAGGAGGATATTCGACACCGTATAGATGCGGTCCTCCTTGGCGCGCTGCTTAGCCTTGCGGGCGCGCTTCTCCTCTTTAGAGAGGCCCTCGAGGTTCTCGCCCTTCTCGAGCTCTTTGCGGCGTGCCTTAGACGAAGCCGGCACGACGCGAACGGAGCTCGCTGCTTGGCGGGCGGGCTTAGCAGATGCGGCAGACTTGCGCGCAACCCCGGTAACTTCGTGGGATTGCGTGCGCTTGTTCGTGGCGCTACGGGTACTCACTTATGCGTTCTCCTTCATGCTTGTGAACTGGGAGCCCGTGATGATCTGGAAGGCCTCGCGATAGCGCTCGGACGTGCCATCGATGACCTCGGCGGGCAGGTGCGGGGTCTCCCCCGTCATATCCCAGTTGGCCTTGAGCCAATTGCGGACGAATTGCTTGTCGTAGCTAGGCTGGATCTTGCCCTCCTCGTAGCTGGCAGCAGGCCAGAAACGGCTGGAGTCGGGCGTGAGACACTCGTCGATCAGCGTGACCTTGCCATCGATGACACCAAACTCGAACTTGGTGTCGGCAATGATGATGCCACGGGTCGCGGCGTACTCGGCGGCAGCCTTGTAGATCTTGAGGGAAAGGTCACGAATCTGCGTGGCGATGTCCTCGCCCACGATCTCGCAGCAACGCTCGAACGAGATGTTCTCGTCGTGGTCACCGATCTCGGCCTTCGTGGACGGCGTGAACAGCGGCTCAGGAAGCTTGGAAGCCTCGGTCAGGCCCTCAGGCAGCTGGATGCCGCAGACGGTGCCGTTCTCGTCGTAGGTCTTCTTGCCCGAACCGGTCAGATAGCCGCGGACGATGCACTCGATAGGAATCGTCTGGGCCTTCTTAACCAGCATGGCGCGGCCAGCGAGGTAGTCACGATACTCAGCAAACTCCTCGGGGAAATCCGCCGGGTCGATGGAAACGAGATGGTTGGGGACGATGTCGGCAAACTTATCGAACCAGAATGCCGAGATGCGATTGAGTACCTCTCCCTTAAACGGAATCTCGTCGGGAAGAATGAAGTCGAACGCAGAAATGCGGTCGGTGGCGACCATCAGCAGGTTTTCACCGGCATCGTAAATATCACGAACCTTGCCACGGGAATCCGGACGACGCTCCATCGTTGTCACGTGAGTCACTCCTTACCTAAATACGACAGAAATGCGGGTTCTTTCCCGCATGTTTTCGCAAACTCGGAGCGGCAGGGACGCGGCCCCTCCTTCACCGAATAGCGAAAAGCTAGTGCTCCATTGTAGTAGATGCCGCGTCTGCCGTGTGCTCGCGGGGCAGATGAATTGTAAAAGTCGTACCCTTTCCAAGCTCCGACTCCACGGATATGTAGCCATGGTGACGCTCGACGATCTGCTTGGTCACGGCGAGGCCAACGCCCAGGCCGCCGGCTTCGCGGGCGCGGCTGGCATCTGCGCGCCAAAATCGCCCGAAGATGCGCGACAGGTCGTCCTTGGCAATACCGATACCGGTATCCGAAACGGCAATACTGACATGTTTGCGATCACTGAGCACCGACACCACGACCCAACCGCCCTCGGGGGTGTAGCGCATGGCGTTGCTCATGAGGTTGATGACGCATTGCGTGATCATGTCGGGATCGGCCTCGACGACATCGTCGTGACCCTGGGTCTCGTCCGCAAAACGCAGGCGCAGATCGCGGTCGACAAACAGGCGCTCCTGGGCATTGACGATGGAACGCACGAAAGGAACCATGTCCACCGGCTCAAGGTTGAGCGGAGCCGTGCTGTTTTCCATGCGCGACAGGTCGAGCATCTGCTGCACCAGACGAGCCAGGCGACGCGTCTCGGAAGCAACGGTCTCCAAATGCTCATCGTCGGTGGGATACACGCCATCCTGCATGGCCTCGACCGTTGCGAGCATGGCCATAAGCGGCGTGCGAAGCTCGTGTGCAACGTCTGAGGTCAGGCGCTTCTCGTGTTTCATATCCTTCTCGAGCGAAGTGGCCATCTCATCGAAGGTCTCACCCAGCTGATCGATCTCGTCATCACCGCGCAGTCCCGTGCGAGCCGACAGGTCGCCGTCACGGATTTGCTTTGCGGTACTGGTGATGCGATGAATCGGCTTGGTGAGCATGCGCGACACGAGCGATCCGATAACGACCGAAATGCAGATTGCAACAACCGCGGCGAGGGCCATGGCGTTAAAGGTCTTCTCTCTGAATGCTGAATCTGCCCTGGTAAGCAGGGCATCGGAGCCAATCGCCCACAATTTGACCTGGCCCACGTGCTCGCCGGAGGACGTCACGATCTCAACGTTGGCAACACTATTGGAATCGGTGGGAGCAGACGAGACTGGGCTGTGCGATGCCCTCTTGCCGCTCGTGTCGTCGGTCGTCGCCTGATTTTCGCGTACATCGGCAGTAGCGCTTGCCGAGGGCCACGAGTCGTCGTAGACGATGACGCCCTTTTTATTGACGACCTGCATACCAAGATCGTCGGACACCAAGCTCGATGTCGCGACCGTACGCAGTTCCCCCGCGGTCCAGGAACCGTTTTCCTCATATGACGTTGCCAACTTTTCGGCAGCGGAATTGGCAATTTCGACAATATTGGAGCGCGTGTAATCCGTAAAAACCGTACCCCATACAACGGAGACTACGCCCACCAGCACCAATACCGTCATGAGCGATGTCAGAGCAAAAGCAAGTGCCATGCGCGAGGGATAGCTCATCGTTGGCCGTGAATCGGAACGAGGCGTGTTCCAACTAGCCTTGGAACCCGCCTCGCTCTCCTGCTTGTGCTTTTGTCCGATTTCAAAGCGCGCAGGTGTCATATGTGATTTCCCTATTTCTCGTCCGACTTATCGGTCTTGGCCGGAGCCTCGAAGCGATAGCCGACACCATGGACGGTGTAGAGCCACTTGGGCTTCTTGGGATCATCGCCCAGCTTGGCGCGAAGATTCTTCACGTGGCTGTCGATGGTGCGCTCGTAACCCTCAAAGTCATACCCGAGCACTTTCTCGACCAGCTCCATGCGGTTATACACACGGCCGGGATGGCGGGCAAGCGTGGTGAGCAGCTTGAACTCGGAAGCCGTCAGATCGACTTCCTTGCCCTCGACCAAGATCTTGTGGCCCGAGATATCGATGACCAGATCGCCGAAGTCGAGCACCTCGACGGCGGGCTCGTCGGCCTGATGGGCACGGCGGAACAGAGCGCGAACGCGGGCGACGAGCTCGCGCGGCGAGAACGGCTTAATCAGATAGTCGTCGGCGCCGAGCTCAAGACCGATAATACGGTCCTCGATTTCGCCCTTAGCCGTCAGCATGATGATGGGGACATCCGAGGTATCGCGAATGGTGCGGCAAACACGCTCGCCGGGGATCTTGGGGAGCATAAGGTCGAGCACGACCAGGTCGAACTGATGCTTCTCGAACTCCTCGATCGCGGACTGACCGTCGCCGACGCCCACAACCCAGTAGCCTTCGCGCTCGAGATAGGCAGCGACGGCGTCACGGATTGCCTTCTCATCCTCGACCAGCAGAATCTTTTTTGCATCTGAAGCCATAACACGGCCCCCCTGTCTCAATTAGCTAAGAACAAGCCCATTTTAACGCACCTGAGCCCGCCGGATGCCGCTATGACGCGGCAGCTCGGCGGGCGGTACTCACAATTACAACGCGTTTATTCCCCTGTTGGCGCCTTTTTAACCCCTCTAAGCTTAAAGAGAGAATAGGCGTGCAGTGACTGTCTCTGGTATACCCTGGCTGTTGCGCACCGTGGCGTACGTAAGGAATGAGTCCGATTTTCCCGCCGTAGCTGGATAATCGCCATACTCCAAAGCGCGGTCGGGCGACAGCAGCGAGCCATAGGTCTTGGCAGAGGTGTCGATCAGGAAATGCGATGCCTGTACCTTAACAAGGTATTTATTCTTCTTGCCAGCCGCACATGCGAGCGGCTCGCGTGACAGAAAGAGGTACGGCCCTCCCTCATTACCAATATACGTGCCCATGTTGCCCAGGCTGCCCACGCCACTATAGGTCGCCTCGATAGAAAACACGAAGGTATCGCCCATATATACGGCCTCGAAAGGCGAGACTGACGAGGGAAGGACTAGCTGGGCACGCTTGGTGTTGTTGCCGTCGGTCAGATCGATTGCCGTTATGCCGTAGTAGACGCCCTCGTCGTTGCGGACACGCGGCGAGATGGTCAAAATGCCGTCGCTCGCGCGCGGGGCCGATGCAAAGCGACCCGTCGATTTCCAAATTGTCTCGGCCTTGGATTCATCAAGCGAGCGACGATAGCAAAACGAATCGCTACTCGTTTTATTGCCACCTGCCGAGGGCATTTTATACCAGATGACTGATGACCCGAACGCCGTAAACAGCGGCGGATCATAGTCCTTGCCACCTCGATCGAGCTCAACCACGTCGCCAGAGAGCGAAGCGCCCGACAGATTTTGACCGTAGAGCTTCCACGATGAATTGGCAAAGTTCATCTCAACCCACGCGAATACGCTGTCGCCGGCACGGACATCGTAGAATGCATATCCCGTGCCCTCGATAGGATCCTCGATTAATGTGGTAAGCGAGCCATCGCCCAGGTTGAGCACACCGAGTGTGTTGGCGTGCAGTGCCGATGCGGGCGCCATCATCGCCGCGGCGTAATCGCCGTCGCAGTAGTACAGCAGCGTACCCAGAGGCAGCGTCCATGACGCCGCCGGCTCAAGATCGATGTCGACTGCCTCGTACTCATCCGTAATCGAGATGATTTTGGAATCATCCTTGATAACCTGCGGCTCGCCGGCGGCATCATCGCTGGTGCCCGTTTTTTTCGAGCATCCGGCAAGCACCGTGGCAGCGCCCGCGGCAGCCCCACCGAGTACAAAGCCGCGACGCGATATTCCGTTCTTGATGTGATCGGCGATACCCATTAGGCGATCTCGGCGCGAGCGGCCTCGATAGCGCGTGTAAGCTGGTCGGCGCAGGAGGTCTTTTTCATACCGCAGGTATTACCGGCGAGAACCTCGATTACGCGATCGGCAGGAGCGCCCTCGACCAGCTTGGAGATAGCCTTGAGATTGCCGTCGCAGCCGCCGGTAAACTCAACGCCCATCACCTTGTTGCCGTCATCGGAAAGGTCAAGATGAATATTGCGAGCACACACGCCCTGAGGCTTGTAATCAAACGAAATCATGCGATCCCCTCTCAGAATATTATTCGAGACGACTATTATCCCCGTCTTTCCCTAAATGCAACGAGGCGCTTTGCCGGCAACACACATTACCAGCAAAGCGCCCTAAAAATCTAACGTTATGCCCGAACCTACTCGAAGCTCAGCTGCTCCAGACGATCAAAGACTGTGTCGATACGAGTGAGGAAGTCCCACGGATCAAAGATCTCGTCGAGCTTCTCCTGGCTGACGGTGCAGCGCGGATCGGCCTCGAGACGCTCCTTAAAGGTGGGGCCGGAGACGCAATCCTGCACCTCGTGCCAAGTGGCCATAGCATTTTCCTGCACGATGGCATAAGCATCCTCGCGGGTGATGCCCGTATCGACGAGGGCCAGCAGGACCTTGGAGGAGAAGATGAGGCCGCGCGTCTTGTTGAGGTTGGCCATCATGCGAGCGGGATACAGCTGCAGGCCGTCGATAACGCGGATGAGGCACTGGAACATGTGGTCGAGGGCGATGAAGCTGTCGGCCTGGGCGACGCGCTCGGCAGAGGAGTGCGAAATGTCACGCTCGTGCCACAGGGCGACGTTATCGAAGGCAACCTGGGCGTTGGACTTCACGACGCGCGACAGACCGCAGACTTTCTCCATGGTGATGGGGTTGCGCTTGTGCGGCATGGCGGAGCTGCCCTTTTGGCCCTTACGGAACGGCTCCTCGGCCTCGAGCGTATCAGTCTTCTGCAGGTTGCGGACCTCGGTAGCGATGCGCTCGCAGGTAGCCGCGGTGGTGGCGAGAACGCCGGCGAGATAGGCGTGATGGTCGCGGCTGATAACCTGCGTGGACAGCGGGTCGTGAACCAGGCCCAGGTGCTCGCAGACATACTCCTCGACAAACGGCTCGATGGAGCTGTACGTGCCGACAGCGCCCGAGATGGCACCGAAGGCAACATTCTTGCGGGCGTCCTCAAGACGATCCAGATCGCGCTTGAGCTCCCAGGCCCAAGAGCCAAACTTCATACCGAAGGTCATCGGCTCGGCGTGGATGCCATGAGTGCGGCCGGCACAGAGCGTGTTGCGCTCCTCAAAGGCGCGACGCTTGCAAATCTCGCCGAGCTTCTTGACGTCCTCGATGATCAGGTCGCAGGCCTGGGTGAGCTGGTAGCACAGAGCCGTGTCGCCCAGATCGGAGCTGGTCATGCCATAGTGAACCCAGCGGCTGGGCTTGGGGTCGCCCTCGGGAACATCGGCATCGATGTATTCCTTCATGTTGGTCAGGAAGGCAATGACGTCGTGGCGCGTGACTTCCTCGATCTCATCGACCTTCGCCTTCTCAAAGTTGGCATGGTCGCGGATCCACTGGGCCTCGTCTTTGGAAATACCGATCTTGCCGAGCTCCGCCTGGGCCTCGCAGGCCAGAACCTCGATTTCCTGCCAAATGGCGTACTTGTTCTCGAGGGAGAAGATGTGTCCCATCTCCGGGCGGGTATAGCGATCGATCATAGCGGCTCCTTTTTGGTTATTGGCACGTTGGTCGTAACCCAACCATTGTACCGTGCGCAGGTGCAAGTATGGGCAGCAGGCATTAACCTAACATTTTGCCGCAAGAGCGGCCATGGGGACATCCGCGTATTTGCTTCGCAAATCCGCACCGGCTTCAGTGGCATACCCAGACCCGGTGAAATGCGGGGGCAAAGCGGGCTGAATCTACCATTCCCGAAATCTTCCTTGCTCCATGGAGCGGGCAACGGGACGTCTGCGCATTTGCTTCGCAAATCCGCACCGGCTTCAGGCGAGCCCCTCAGCCTCACGAAGCCGCGGGGGAAGACTTTGTTGAATTGGCCGTCCCCATGTCTCCCGCACTCGATGGAGCGGGCAACGGGACATCCGCGTATTTGCTTCGCAAATCCGCACCGGCTTCAGGCGCCTGTCGGCGCCTTCGCCTGCTCGCTACAAACGCTTCGCGTTTGCTTTACGCTCGCACCCTGTCGGGTTCGAGTCCCGGCGCTTTATTGAAAAAAGCACGTCACCGTAATGGTGCCGTGCTTGTGCTTCTAGCTGGAGCGGGCAACGGGACTCGAACCCGCGAGTGTCAGCTTGGGAAGCTGATGCCTTACCACTTGGCGATGCCCGCTTGTGTGTTGGCTAGTATAACGCGGTTGTCTTGTTCGATACAAGGGTGGCGATGCTTGTTTTAGCTGTGGAGATTCGTTTGAAAATCGCGTCAATTGTGGAGATGAGGACCTTTGACCTTCAGTTCTCCCTATCTTCTACCTGCACTTTTGCTTGATTGTTGTATTTGAGCTCAATTTGTCAGGAATTGGGCAAGCTTTTGGTCAGGCTCCGGTACTTACCCACATGAACCTCGGGGGTAGCCTCATCCTACGCGCCGCAGCCTCCCCGTGCGGCGCACGAGGGATAAGGAGCAGCCATGTCCAACGCACCCACGCACTCTGTCCACAGCGCAATCGCAACAGGTCCGCTGCTCCTGCTCCTCTTCCTGCTTTTCAGCTGCCTGGCACCGGGAGCCGCATTTGCCGTCGATGGCTACGACCAGCTCGGCTTCCGCACTATTAGCGATGATTGTGGACCCTTCTTCATCGGCAAGTATGAAGCTCAAGACGCCTCGATTGCCTACTGCATGAACCAGGAGCGCCCCGGCCCCACCAAGCCGGGCGGCCCATGGCTCAACTTTGATCAAGGCTGGGTGTGGCTCGACGACGAGTTCGCGGCAATCGTTTGTCACGGATATCCTACCGCCACGTCGTTTGGCGGTTACCATCTTTCACCCGATCGCGCCCGCGCCGCCACCCAGCTTGCCGTATGGATGCTCAACGGCACTACCTATGTCGACGGTACCTACTCCTACACGACCGCTCAGGGCAAAACCAAGAGCGGGCACTTTACCGCCGACAATGAAGTCGTGGCGGCTGCGCGGTGGCTCCACGACAGCGCAAAATCAGGAAGCATCAAAGCCGCCCCGCACCGCGCGCGGCGCTATCTAGGAACCGTATCGGGCGGCAGCAGACGTCAAGACATGCTCTATGTACTGCCGGCGGTCTCTGTTTCCTTCCAAAAGCAGTCTGCAAACGCCGCCATTACCAGCGGAAACAATACTTATCAGTTTGACGGGGCAACATTCGATATTTTTGAGAGCGCCAGCGACGCGCATGTCGGCACCGTCCAGATGGACAGCAACGGTCGAGCGCAAGCAACACTTCTGTCCAACACAGCATACTACCTAGTTGAAACGAAAGCGCCGGCCGGCTATGTCCCCCGTCGTGATCGCATCGCCTTTACCACGGGGAATGACGGTGGACAGGTCGCCATTGATGAACAGCCCGGCACCATCAACCTGCGTATCGTAAAACTCGATGCCGCGACGAATGCCGGCCCCCAGGTGGGATCTTCACTCGCAGGAGCAGAGTTCACGTGTGTGTCACAATCAACCCCTGGATGGGCGCAAATCCTCACGACCGACGAAAGCGGTCGGGCCACCCTCGCCGATGTCCCCTTAGGAACCTTTACCATCTACGAATCAAAAGCCCCCGAGGGCTACCTGCCATCCAACGACAGCTGGACCTATACCGTTGGAGCCGACCAGCTCGGCGATTCAGGCGTGGTCGAGATCGAATCTCGCATTTCCGATATCCCCATTGCTTTTGACCTTGAGATTTCCAAATTCAAGGATTACGGCAATAGCGACCAATCCGGCCTGGAGCAGCCGGCGGGTGGTGTTGTCTTTGAGGTTGTCAGCAACAGCTCTCAGCAGGTTGTTGGCACACTGACCACAAACATCTATGGCTTTGCCTCCACCAAAGACCAGCCCGAAGCATGGTTCGGCACAGGTAAGCGACCCGCCGGTGTCCACGGAGCCGTCCCATACGACCGTGCCGGCTACACGGTTCGCGAGGTTCCGGAAACCGTCCCCGAGGGTTTTAAACGTGCAGGGGAATGGACCGTCGGGGCCAATCAGATTTCCAACGGCGCCGAGCTTCAATATATCGTGGACAACCACGCGCTGTCGACGCATCTCCAGATTGTAAAACGCGATGCCCAAACAGGCGCTTCTGTTCCACTAGCCGGATTCACCTTCCAACTCCTAGACAGCAATCACGAACCTGTCTCACAAACTTGCTGGTATCCAGCACATAACGTAATGGACACCTTTACGACTGACGCGACCGGGACCGTCACACTGCCCGAATCGCTCGTGCCGGGCACCTATTATGTACGCGAAACCTCGGCCAAAGAGCCCTATCTTGTCGGCGAGGAGATCGAGGTAAACATACCCGCCGACATGAACCTAACGCCCGTTGCAATCGCCTCGTATTATGACCACGCCGCGACCGGAAACATTAGGATCGTTAAAACCGATGCCGTAGACGGCAGCAGCCTCGCGGGCGCCGTCTTTGAGATCCGTGCCTCGGGTGATATCGTGCGCCCCGACGGTAGCATTGCCGCGCTCGACGGTGAGACTGTCGCTACCGTCACGACGGATGAAACTGGAGAAGCACGCGCGGACGACCTCCCGCTGGGATCTGGCACCGCACGCTACGAGGTTGTCGAGACTCAAGCGCCGGCAGGCTTCTTACTCGATCGGACATCCCATATTGTCGACCTTACTTATGCCGACCAGAAAACACCCGTTGTAGAAGCACGGCTTAACGTATCCGACGATTACACCAAGGTTGATATCTCCAAGGTCGATGCAAGCGGTGAGCAGGAAGTGGAAGGCGCACAGCTCACCTTATATGGTCCCGATAAAACCGAAATAGACTCCTGGACCTCATCCGACAAGCCACACCGCGTCGAATATCTTGCACCCGGCACCTACTCGTTGCGCGAAATGATGTCTCCGCGGACCTATGACCTTGCCGAGGAAATAACGTTTGAAATAAAGGATACGGGAGAAGTCCAATCCGTCGCGATGAAGGATGCGCCCATCGAGATCAAGGGACAGGTCGACAAGCGTCAGGAACTTGTCCAACCTATCGAAAAGGGCCTGTTGGCTAACGGCGATGGTAAAAACCGCGCCACGACGCAAACCAATAGTGATGGGCTTTTCTCCTATACCATCGATGCTCGAAACGATTCCGCTACTTGGGTTGATGAGTTTACGATTACCGATGATCTTGAGTGCGCCAAAGACGGCACGGCGAGATTCATCTCAATCGAAACCCCCGTCGCCATCGGCGACCTCAACGGTCTGTGCAACGTATGGTATCGCACGACGCCGTTGGACTCGACAGACGTCGATGAGCCGGCAAACGCGACACTTGACGATGGGCACGAAAATCCTTGGCTTGAGTCCGACGAAGTAAAAGAGAGCCTTGGTGAGGACTGTCGCCTCGTCAAGTATGACGGCTGGCACCTCTGGAAGGCGGATATCTCGACCACGGAATCCACCACACTCGAGGCGAAAGAACTCGACCTTGCATCCAATACCGTCGTAACGGGCATTCGAATTGAATACGGTGCGGTAGCCGCCGACTTTACGACTCGAAGCGATGCGGATTCTTGGACCCGCGATGATCTCAAAGATGAGCACGACGACCTTGACGATGCCAAAGCAATCCTTGGCACAGACGCTCGGGGCGCAATCGTGCACATGCAGGCGACGTCGGCTTATACGCCCCAAACCGCACTCACCAACAGCGCACGCGTCGATCTTTGCCGCAACGGCGGCGGCGATAAACTTGAGTCACATGACGAGGACCGTGTCATTCAACGCTGTACCCTACCGCAGGACCTACCGGCAACAGGATCAGCTCCCATCGCCGCTTGCATCACCGCGCTCCTGACCTCGGGTGCCGCAGCCCTATGGTTCGCTCGCCTTAGGTCGACCCCAAAGAAGCGCTAGCGCGATGAAAAAGCGGGCGAGCCAGTCCCCTGGCTCGCCCGCTTTCAATCATGTAAATCGCCGTATCTACTCTGCAGACGAAGATCCACCATCAACGATTGCCTGCTCGGACTCAGGAATCCCATCGGCACCCGTACTCTGTTCTTGCTCCACCTCTTCGCTGATTGCGGAGGCGGGGGTCGAGCCCTTTGCACCCACGATGTAGGCAGCCCCAAATCCTAACGCAATGGCAATCAAGGTCAAAATCACGTAGACAGGCCAATGGCGCTTAATATACGAAAACACGTTGACTCCTTAGAGCTCCGCCTACGAACGGCGGATAACCTCGGTAACGACCTCGGATACCGTGGCAATGTTCGTCGGGTTGACATTGTGGGGCAGGTCGTCCTCGGTACGAGCGCAAGCCAGACGCGTGCCGTCCACGCCGGCGATGGTGAGGGCTCGGCGGCTCGCCTCGAGCGCGGCATAGGCATCGGTCTTGGCATAGGGCATCTCGAGCGCGCCACAATCGACATGGAACGACTTGCACACCTTGCTGACCAGGTTCATGATGCGGCGATCGCCCTTGAGCAGCTGCTGTTCGCCCTCGACCGTCACCACCGAAAGCCTACCGGCGCCGACGGATTCAAGATTGATGAAGAATACGCCGCGGAGCTTATCGCGATGCGAAGCCAAGAAGGCCTTCATGCCGGCGCCATCACAATCCGAGGCGCCCGTTGCCACAAACCAGATATCGTGACCGAGCAGCTCATCATCGCCCATAGAGGCGACAGCCGAGAGCATATCTTCGGAAGAAGCGCCATCGGAAGACGTAGCGCCGCCCTTCCAGCCATCGTTATCGTCCTCGAAGTTATCCCACGAACCGATACCGCGACCGGACTTCTTGGCATCGTAATCGTCTTCGACGCCCAGCCAATCACTCATGCTGTCCTGCTCGTTTTTCCTTTTACGACCGAACAGGCCACCCAGGCCGCGTTTGCGAGACTTGGGTGCCGCCGGGGCGGGAGCCGAAATGGTCTCGATCGGCTGCGCGCCCGACGCAACGGGCATAGAAGGCGCAACGGGTGCCGATGTGGGTTCGGGACCCTGGGCAGTAGCAAAGGGGTCGTTGACCTGGGCAGAGGGATCGGGAAGGTCGAACAGCGACGTGCGAGACGCAACGTTTGCCTGCTTCATAGACGGCAGCGACGGATCGGGGACCGAAGCCAGCGGAGACGAGGAAGGTGCAGGCGACGGTGCCGACGCCGGATCGGGAACATTCATCTGCGGACGCGGCGATGCCTGGGAGGAAATCTGGGCCATAAGGGAATCGACCGTTTCGTCCTGGGTGGGAGCGACATTGGCAACCGTGGCACCGGAACCACTCGGGGTCGGCATGGTGAAAATCTGCGTGGAGTAAGGCCTCGACTCATCCGTCTCGGGAGTCTCGGAAACCGCAGGCACTTCCTCCTGCTCGACCTCGGTCGAATCACCTTGATCGGCTGCCGCGTATTGCTCTTCGTCAGAGTTGGCCTCGACGGACTCGTCCTCGGCAGCATCAATGGGCTCGTCATCGTCTGCCGCGTCGCCCTGCTCATCGGAAACAGGAAGGGGCTCGGCAATTGCGGTGCCTTGCTTTTCAAACGTTATCGTGGAATCGAACTGCGCGGCATCAAACGACATGGTGCTATCGACATGCTGCTGAGCCTCGAAAGACGTTGTTGCCTCAACAACATCCGCTGACGTCGGTTGCTGGGACTCAGAGGACGTCGTAGCTTCGGCAGCGTCGACGGGCCCGGACTGCATAGCCTCGTTCTGCTCAAACTCTTGCGCCGCGCGCTCACGTGACGCCTCGGCTGCCTGCTGCTGAGCGATAGCCTCCTGCTCGGCAGCCTCGCGTGCGGCAGCGCGCTTCTCCTCGAAATCGTCGACAAATTTCCTGCCCTTTGCAAGCGCACCCTTAAAGAAGCTGGAAGCGCTGGCGCCAATCGAAGAGAACGCGGATGCAATATCGGCATGGGGCGTTGCCGCGGGAATCTCGGCAGAGAAATCAGTATCGCTCTCGTAAGACACGCGCCTCGGCTGTTCAACGTAATCGTCGTCAGACTCGTCCGCAACGTCTTGCGCCGGCGCGGCGGGAGCCAAAATGTCCAGTCCTGCCGCGGGATCGATCGCAGACACCGCCTCGGGCTCGGCAACGGCAGCGGTAACCGCGGCAGACTCATCATCCGCAGTGACAACGGGCGCAGGCTCGGGCTCAAACGTCGGCTCCTCGCCCTCCTCGTAATCGAGCGTGCAGGACTCGGGAAGCATTCCGAGCGCACGGATGGCATCCGAACCAAAGCGGATGTTGCCGGCGGCGTTGCGATAGAGCTTGGGCTCGGGCTCGGCCGCGGCAGGCTCCTCCGCCGGCTCAGCAGCGGGAACCTCGTCATTGAACTCTTCGGCCTGGGCAGCCTGATTCTGATTCTCGGGCACGATGGCGCCGATCAGCGTCTCGTCGGCAGACGCACCCTCAAAGCCCTCGATCTGCTCGTCGAAAGCCTCACCCTGTTCGGGCTCGGCTTGAGCGTCGGGAGCAATCGGCTGACCGAACTCGTCCTCGGCGTAGGTAGGCTCTTCGTACTCGATGGTGTTGCCGTAGTCGTTTTGCTGCTGGGCCGCGGCATACTCCGCCGCCGCGCGCGCCATTTCCTCGGCACGACGTTTCTGCTCCCCAAAATAGGTATCGAACGGAACATCGTCGGGAAACTCGTTCTCGCCCTGGAAGGGAGCAACGTTGTCCATGACACCGAGCATAGCGGCGACAGAAGACTTGTTGCACACCGCGCCGGACGTATAGGGAAGAATGTGGCGGTTAGAGATGATGTTTGCCGCGTTGGCAAGTGCAACGAGGGAAGCGAGGATCGCGACAATCCACAGCAGAACCTTGAGCGCGCCGGGGAGCGGCAGGATACGCAGGATGGCAACGGCAGCAGGGGCAACCGTGGCAACGGGCAACAGCTTGGCGATGAGCGCACGATACGAAGCATAGGGCTCGCGGGCGAGCAGCTCAGCACGGGGAGAGTCGTAGTGTGCGACAACGACCACCGGGCGGTTGCGCGGAGACGCGAGCGGGCCCGAGGCCTTGTGGTAGGCGATGACATTTTGGCTCACGCCCGTCTTGCCCAGGCGCGAAACCACGGGGTGGCCCGTGCGCTCGAGCACGTAAAGAACGGCGCCGACAATGGCCAGCAAGGTGCCGACCAAGCCGATACCGCCGCCGATGCCCATCAGCAGGGCGCCGGCAAACGCAAGAATACCGGTAACGGCAAATGCCAACCTACTGGGCGCCGGGGCATTGAACTCCTGAACCTCGGGGTCAAAGCCGTGGTTGCGGAAGATCTGAGCGATATCCTCGGCAGCCAAGCGCTCTTCTTCGCTGCATGCCGGCGTAATGCCGGTGTTCTGCAGCAGGTGGTTAATATAGTTCTGGGTGTTCGCCATGTGCGCTCCACATCCATAATCCGACAAATAGGCCCAATGCATGCACATTAGAACCGTATATAGTCGAAAGTATACCCCGAGCGAGCGCAAACGACCGAATTCGGGCCATCTTAACGCCCCGAGCGGACAAGGATATAGCCTAATCTCCATATCGGACTAAAATCATGGCAGCAAACCACCTTCTCATGCGAGGACTCTATGACGGCAAGCGACGCGACCGCGACAATTAAAAAGGGAAGTTCGGAGCCCGGTTTCGATAAAACGGCTCAGCGCATCCTCAATCTTTTCTTTGTGCTCAACAGCTCCCCCGAACCGTTGACGACCGAGCAGATCGTCTTGGATTCCGACCTGGGATATGGCTCGGGCAATATCGACTCGGATAAGCGCAAGTTTCGGCGCGATCGTGACAAACTGCTCGAGCGTGGCATCTTAATCAAGGAGGTTCGCCCCGCCGGTGCGCAGGAGACCGAGGAAAGCTCGTGGACAATCGACCGCGAGCACACGTTTGCAGCAGGCGGCCTCATCACCGCAGACGACGCCGACATCCTACTCAACGCCATCGACCAGACGCTAGCGGCCGGCTCTTCCACCTTTGCCGCGCCGCTTGCCGATATTCGCTCCAAAATTGCCTACCTCACCGGCAGGACGACGGTAGACGAGGCGCCGATCAGCCGCTCTCCCACCGTCGATGCGGTTTGGAGCGCCTTTGCCGAGCGTTGTGCGCTGCGATTTTTATATCAGAACGGACGCGGCGAGCAGAAAGAGCGTACCGTCCGCGTCTACGGCATGTTCGAGCGCGAGGGCGTGGCGTATTTCTGCGGCCTCGACAATGCCACCGACGACATCAGGACATTCCGCTGTGACCGTATCGTTCGTGCTTGGCGTCCTTCGAAGGCCTACGCCATCCCCGCGGACTTCAATCTCAACGACTATCTGTTCTTTGAATTCGATTTTGCCGACCGACCGCCCGTTGCAGCTACGTTCTCGTTCGCCCCTCAGACGCAGATCGATATGATCAACGGCCTCACGCGTGGGCGAGGTGAGCTCACACACACCGATGCAGGATGGACCTGGACCGTTGACGTGCGCGACCTTGAAGCCGCCGCCTCATTTTGCATGGCCCACGCCATGGACGGCATGAGGCCCATGGCCCCCAAATCGCTCAAGCAGGCGTGGAACCACCTCATCGAAAGGACGGTGCACGAGTATGCCCGTGCGTAAACTCACCAGCGAGCAGAGACTCTCGCGCGCCATCGACATCATGGAGGCCCTCTACGCCGCCGGCGAGAGCGGCATGACACGAACCGAGATTTGCAGTCGCTTTGGCATCACGGGGATGTCGCTCGACGAGATTCTCGAGATCGTCTCGACGCTCGCGGACCGAGAATCGGGCGCGCGCATCATCTGCGAATGCCGCGGCGAGCGTGTGGTCCTCACCGGTGGCGCCGGGCGTGTGCTACCGCTGCGCCTGAGTGCCGCCGAGGGCGCTGTGCTCAACCATGAACTTGAATCGTTGGGGATCGAGCCGCAGACGGCAGCTCGGATTCGACATGCCCTTCTACCCGAAGAGCTCGGCTATAACCAGCGCGTCCTTGACACCGTCAACCACGGGTCGCACTGGCAGCAGCTGAGCTGCGCCATTCAGGACGGCGTTCGCTGCCGCATCTCGTATCGCTCGATGGACGATGCACGGCCACGCGAGCGTCTGGTCGACCCCTTGCGCATTACGGCAAACGGCGACCAAACATACCTGATTGCCTGGGACATCACAGTCGATGAGCAGCGCACCTATCGCATGGATAAAATCGAGGGACTCGCCTTGACGGAAGACTCCGTCGTGCCTCACGCACCGGATGTCGCATCCCTCCACGATTCCCTTGCCCGGACGCAGCGTAGCGCAAAGCTCCTGATGCCATTCGATATGGCGGAGCATCTGGACTGGGCCGGCATCACCCTAATCGAGCGCAGCGGGGCAGACACGGCAACGGTAACCGTGCATTACGGCTCCGAGCGTTGGCTACTGAGCCAGATAATCGCAGCGGGCGGAGCCATCCGCATCTTGGATGACCCCGCCCTGTCAAAGCGTCTGTGCGATATGGCAAAAACCCTCGTCTGTCCGCTTTAGCGCCGCCGCTCGTGGCGTGCACGCCACAGTTGCAGATAGTGCCCGATCTGCGCCGATTCGATGCGCTGGTAGGAGCTCGTGGGCAGCGACGTTAAGAACTTCTTTCCGTAGCCCTTCGTCACCAGGCGCGGGTCGACCAGAATCAGCACGCCGCAATCGGTCGACGAGCGGATAAGGCGGCCAGCCGCCTGCTTGACCTCGAGCACCGCCTCGGGCAGCGAATAGCGCGCCCAAGCGCGGTCTTCACGCA
The DNA here is from genome assembly GCA_958353395.1 of uncultured Collinsella sp. Taxonomy (GTDB): domain Bacteria; phylum Actinomycetota; class Coriobacteriia; order Coriobacteriales; family Coriobacteriaceae; genus Collinsella. The sequence continues at coordinate 21,495 of CATWSG010000022.1, read as the reverse complement.
GGTTGCGCTCGCACGAGAGCGGGTCCGTAGGGCTCGAGAACGGCAGCTTGGGAATGATGACGCAGCGCAGCGTCTCGCCGCTGGCGTCGAATCCCTCCCAGAAGGCCTTAAGCGCAAAAAGCGATGAAGTCGGCTCGCTGATAAACCGGTCGCGCAGGCGACGAGGAGATGAGTTGCGCTGCTGGCAGTTGAGTTCCAGACCCGCACGGGCCATCTTGGGCTCAACGCGGGCGTACAGGTCTTCCATGTCGCGCCGATTGGTGAACAGTGTGAGCACCGATCCGCCCATGGCAAGATGGGCGTCGACCAGCACGCGCTCGAGCGCCGTAAGATAGCTCTCACGATCGCGCGGATCGGGGATATCACCCGCAACGACTACAGCCATGTTCGAATCGAAGTCGTAGCTCGAGTCCAAGTGCAACGATGAGGATGTTGAAGCACCGATGCGATCGAGGCCGACCGCGTGGTTAAAGTGTTCAAAGCTTTTGGACACCGTCATGGTCGCCGAGGCAAAGATAGCCGTGTGAACCTCGGGCAGCCACTCGGTTGCCAAGGCCTCGCCAATGTCGATGCGCTCTGCGGTCATTGACTCTCCGCCGGCACGCAACCTGCGATTGACCTGCAGCGAATACACGTAGTGTTCATCGGTGCCATCAATGATGAGTTTGAGGTTCTCGGCCAGCTCGTGCAAGCGGCGCGAGATATCACCCAGGTCGACAACAACCTCGGGCTTGTCGGCGGCGACGGCTTGCACCAGCGCGTCGACGCTCTTGTCAGCCTGTTCCAACGCGTCGATGGCAACGTAGGCCGACTGTAAGAAATCATGCCAGTCGTCAGATTCGCGCAGTTCGGGGCCAATCCATAGATTGGCATTATCATAACCCCCACGGGCACGGCGGCCGAGCTCGCGAACGCCATCGAACACGTCGGCGATTGCCATGCTCGCGCGCGCAACCGTCGACGTCGCCTTGGCAGTAAGGCCCAGATAGAGCGTAGAGCCCTCGGAGGTTGCCAAATCACGGGAAACCTGGCTTAGCGCGCCGGTGCTCGAGCCACCCAGACGCTCAAACAGAACGCGTGATTCGTCCGCCGATACCACGCGCGCCCACTGACGGCGTGCCTCGCGCTCGATGGAATGGGCCTCGTCGATTACCCAATGACGAATCGGAGGCAAAATCCTGCCCTCGGCCGCGACATTGCGGAACAGCAGGGAATGGTTGGTGACCACCACATCGGCATGCGCCGCACGACGACGAGCGCCGTGGACCAAACATTTATCAGGGAAAAACGGGCAGAGGCGACGAGCACACTCGCGCGAGGCCGTCGTAAAGTCGGGGCGGTTGACGCTGCGCCACCGAATGCCAAGCGAGTCGAGGTCGCCATCGGCTGATTGGCAGACGTACGCCATAATGACCGCGACCGCCGTGAGCGTGTCCGCCGGATCGCGCTTGGTGGTAATCTCGACCTGGCCGCGGCTCATGCGCTCAAGCTTGCGCAGGCACGGATAGTGGTCATACCCCTTGAGAGCGCAAAATGACAGACCACCGTCCAGTTGCTCGGCAAGTTTTGGCAGCTCATGGTACATGAGCTGGTCTGCAAGATTGTTCGATTTGGTCGCAATACCAACCGTGATGTTGTTACGGCGTGCCGCCTCGGCAAAAGGCACCAGATAGGCCATCGATTTGCCGACGCCCGTGCCCGCCTCAATTACACGATGAGTGCCCGTGACCAGCGCATCGCGGACCTCGAGCGCCATCGCGATCTGCTCATCACGCGGCTCGTAGGTGGGGTACATGCGATTGACCAGGCCACCTGGCGCATAGTCTGCCTCAATCTCCTCACGACTCGGCATCTTGAGGACCGGCAGTTCGTCGGCGTCCACCCGATCGTCGGCGCGATCGGCCTTGAGAACGTCAGCACGAGCGGCGCTGAGAGAGAAGATAGAACCAGGGTTCTGCCCTGCCAAGAATGAGAAGATAGGACGATAGGACCAAGGCACATCCGGATGCATGTCGGCTAGGCGCGCCATGAGGCCCTGGGGCAAGTCGGTGAGCGCCACGAGCAACACGCGCCATACGCCACACAGGGCGTCGACGTCGGCATTGGCACGGTGTGATACCGAGTCACAGCCAAACAGATCGGCCATAAAAGACAGCTTGTGCGAGGCCAGGCGCGGAAGCGCGATGCGCGACAGCGCCAGCGAATCGATCCAAATATCGCTCACGTTGACGCCGCCTTTGACCGACTCGATAAACGAGCGGTCGAACGTGGCGTTGTGTGCGATCACCGGGCAACCACCGACAAAATCAGCGAGAGCAGCGACGGCCTCAACGGCCGACGGGGCATCTGCCACATCGGCATTTGTAATGCTCGTGAGCTCGGTAATCTCGGCGGGAATCAGCTGCTTGGGATGCACGAAGGTATCGAAGCGGTCGACGATCTCGCGGCCCGAAAGGCGGGCCGCCGAGATCTCGATCAGCTCGTTGTCCTGAACCGAAAGACCTGTGGTCTCGGTATCGAGGACAATCACATCTTCCTCGATAAGGCCGAAGGACTGCGTTTTGGCGCGTTCGGCAAGCGTGGCATAGGAGTCGATGACAAACTGCGGCGTTCCTGACGAAACCGCGTCCTCGATTAGCATGCAATGCCCGCTCGACGAAGGCCCATACGGATCAGGCTGTCACAGACCTGCGGGAACGTCATGTCGTCGGTGTGGCGAATCTCATCCGGATACAGCGACGTATCGGTCATGCCGGGAATGGTATTGGTCTCGAGGATGACGGGGCCGTCCTCGCTCACGATAAAATCGCTGCGCGAGATGCCCAGGCAACCGAGGGCCTTGTGAGCAGCACAGGCAAGCTCCTGAGCGCGAGCGTAATTCTCGGGTGAAATCTGCGCCGGAATACGATGGATGTCCGTAGGGTCGACATACTTCACGTCCAAATCGTAGAACTCACAGTCCTCGGGTTTGCGAATCTCGACAATCGGCAGGGCGCGCACGTCGTCCTCGCCGTACACGCCGACGGTGATCTCGGTACCCTCGATGCACTTCTCGACCAGCACTTTGTCGCCGTACTCAAACGCCTTGGCAATTGCCGCGGGCAGCTCGGAGGGCTCATGGACCAGGGAAATGCCATAGCTGGAACCGTTGACGGCCGGCTTCACAAAGCTGCGCTCGCCACAAACCTCGACGATATGATCGATATCGACTTCATCGCCCACCTCGAGCGCAAGGCCGGGGGCAATGGGAATGCCCGCCTTGGCGTACAGGAGCTTAGAGACCTCCTTGTCGGCACCGCAGGCGCTGGCAAGCACGCCCGAAGCCGTGTAGGGGATACCCAGGGTCTCCATGGCGCCTTGCATGGCGCCATCCTCGCCGCCGGCACCGTGCATGGCGATAAACGCCACGTCAAAGCCGCCGGTCGCCATGGTTACCATAAAATCATCGGCAGCCGTGTCGAGCAGCTCCACCGAAGTGTAGCCGGCCTCCTTCAAGGCAACCACGACGTTCTTTCCCGAATTGAGCGAGATCTCGCGCTCAGCGGAATGACCGCCCGCCAAGACCGCTACGTGCATGTTCTCTAGGCTTTTACCCGGCATGGGCAGACTCCTCCTCTATAATTTCTGCAGCTGATACCATATTGTAGCGATACCCTCTACGTTTCCCCAAAATCGAAAGGCTTCCATGAATCCCAGGACTAAATCTCAGGACATTCGCGACTTGAGCCAAAACGATATTCGCGAGCTCGTGGCCGAGCTTGGCCAGCCCGCCTTCCGCGCGAAGCAGCTCATCGAATGGGTCTTTGAGAAGAACGTTTGTTCGTTTGACGATATGACCAACCTTCCCAAGGCTTTCCGCGAGCAGCTTAAAGAGGCTTTTGCCTTTGACACGCCGACTGAACTCACCAAGCAGGTTTCCAAAGATGGCTCTCGCAAGTATCTGCTCGAGTACCACGACGGCGTTTCCGTCGAGACCGTCGGCATGCCCCGTCGTAACAAGCTTTCCGTCTGCGTTTCCACCCAGGCAGGCTGTGGCATGGGCTGTGCCTTTTGCGCTACCGGTCTCAACGGCCTCAAGCGCTCTCTGACCGCTCAAGAGATCGTCGACCAGGTACTTCATGTATCCAACGACTTTGGCGAGCGCGCCACGAGCGTTGTCTTCATGGGCCAGGGCGAGCCGTTTGCCAACTACGACGAGGTTCTCAAGGCGCTGCGAATCCTCAACGACCCCGATGGCATCGGTATCGGCGCTCGTCACCTCACCGTCTCTACCAGCGGCGTTATTCCCGGTATTCGCAAATTTGCCGATATCCCCGAGCAGTTCACGCTTGCCGTTTCCCTGCATTCCGCCATCCAGTCGACGCGCAATAAGCTCATGCCCGGTGTTAAGAAGTACACGCTGCTTCGCCTTCACGAAGCGCTTCAGCTCTACACCGAGAAGACCGGCCGCCGCCCGACCTATGAGTATGCCATGATCGAAGGCGTCAACGATACGAATCCCGAAATGCAGGCGCTCTGCGACTTCTGCGAGGGAACGCTGTGCCACGTTAACCTCATTCAGCTTAACGACATCGAGGGTAGCCCGCTCAAGCCGTCGCCGATTCATAAGGTTGAGGATCTTCAGCGTCGTCTTGAGTCCCGTGGCATCGAGACCACGATTCGTAACTCCCGTGGTAACGATATTGACGCCGCTTGCGGACAGCTGAAGCAGCGCTTCAAAGTTCAGAAGAACGCATAGGGGAGTCGCATCCCAAAACGTTTCATGTGAAACATCGAACGACCCCGGTTACAGAATATGCAACCGGGGTCGTTTCATTTATTGACCTTAATTTTGAATCAGCTGCTACCTGTCCCATTTTTTACAGCCAAAATAAGGGGTCCTTGTCTCATGAATCATACAAGGACACCTCAAAAAATGCTGAGTAATTGTTAGGTACCTAATAGCCTACATTTTCCCATTGGTTGCTGACCCAACCTTGATTAATCTTGGGATTCTTCGTTACCTGAGCAGTACGCATGGCAACATCTTCCGTCATAACATCCATTTTCTTTTTGGAAGTATCGACGATATCTTGCGCGCTACGAAGCAAACGACCTCGAAGTTCATCGTCTGTCGCGATCTTATAGCCAGCAAAGGCACCAGCCGCGACAGTCGTCACCAATGCAATCGCTGTTAAAATCTTATTCCTCATCTTGGCCTCCTTGATCAAACTGAATCATTTCGCCAAGAATACGAGAGAGCTCTTCCTCGTCTTTAAACTCAATCTCAATCTTATTCTTTCCACGCGAGCTCTTCACACGCACGTTGGTATTAAAAACCTGACGAAGCACGCGGGCTGCCTTTTTAAAAGACTGAGGGGTTGCAGGCCTCGGCGTCTTAGGTGTCTCTCCGGCAGAAAACAACGGAGCAAGATTTTCTGTCGCTCTTACGGAAAGGCCCTCTGCAACAACCTTCTCTGCAAGTCGAATTCGAGCATCCTCATAGGGAACTGCAAGAATCGCACGTGCATGACCAGCAGTAAGTTTACCCTCAAAAATCATCTGCTGAACTACTTCGGGGAGATCGAGAAGACGCAGCGAGTTTGTAATTGCAGAGCGTGACTTGCTTACTGCCTTCGACAATGCCTCCTGGGTCATACCGCTGGCATCGATGAGCTGTCGATAGCCCTTAGCCTCTTCGACGGGATTCAGATCTGAACGTTGAAGGTTTTCGATAAGAGCAAGAGCCAGCATCTCTTCATCATTTACCTCTTTAATGATGACTGGCAATTCTTCAAGGCCAGCAAGCTTTGACGCCTGGTAACGACGCTCACCAGCGATGATCTCATAGCCGTTTCCATGCTTACGAACCAAAAGCGGCTGCAAAACGCCATGTTCTTGGATTGACTCGCTCAACTCGCGAAGTTCAGTTTCGTTAAAGTGAATTCGCGGCTGATTAGGGTTGGGAACGATATCCTCAATAGGTAGTTTTGTTTCAGATGCAGCATTTGAAGCCGATGCAGCCGAACCGCCGGTCTCATACTCGGCCTCTGAGACCAAAGCATTCAGTCCACGTCCCAATCCGCCACGTTTCTTTACACTAGGCACGCTTGATCACCTCTTTTGCAAGGTTCATATATGCTTTTGCACCCTTATTTTGAGGTGCATAGGTAATTACTGGTTCTCCAAAAGACGGAGCTTCGGAGATTTTAACCGTACGGGGGATTAGCGTCTTAAACGCCTTATCACCAAAGTACGATTGAACCTCCTCAACAACCTGATTCGATAGTGAAGTACGCGAGTCATACATGGTCATAAGCACACCATAGGTGTCTAAGCCCTTGTTCAGCCTTGATTTGACCATCTTCATTGACTCAAGCAGCTTCGTAACGCCCTCGAGTGCGTAATATTCGCACTGGATCGGAATCAAAACGCTGTCTGCTGCGGTCAAAGCGTTGATAGTAAGCAGGCCGAGCGAAGGAGGACAGTCAATGAAAATAAAATCGAACTCGTCCTGAATCGGCTCAAGCAAATCTTTGAGGCGGGTTTCACGTGCAATTGCGCTTACGAGCTCAATTTCGGCGCCTGCAAGCTGAATTGTAGCTGGAATTACGAATACCTTTTTGCAATTTGTATCAAGAACAAGTGATTCTGCTGGCACATCATTCAACAATGCATCATAGATGCAGTGATCAAGGTCTTCTTTTTCAATTCCGAATCCACTGGTGCTGTTTCCCTGCGGATCAAAATCGACAATCAGTGTCTTACGACCCTGCTCACCCAGTGCTGCTGCAAGGTTTACAGCCGTCGTTGACTTACCGACGCCGCCTTTTTGATTGATGATTGCAATGATACGCGTGTCTTTTGCGCTCTTTGAACGCTTAACGTCGCGAAATCCCACGGTCCCTCCTGGTGTGTATTAAAGCTGTCAAACGGAGGATGTTTCACGTGAAACATTCCGAATCGATATCAACCGCCATGTTTCACGTGAAACACTGCAAGTTGTTAGTATCCATTATGTTTCACGTGAAACATCTAGGCAAGCGGATTCTTCTTTGCCACGCCATTTGCACGAGGCAATGAAACGGATGCTGGATGACTCTTCTTAAGAACAATGAACTCCCTGTGACCCAAGCCTTCAGGCAAATCAATTGCGTCATTCAGAAGCAAAGTGAAGCCGCAAATCTTAGCTGCTGACACGCCGGAAGCAAGCTCCTCATCCGAAGGATTGCCCTTGGTTATAACAAATAGCCCTCCATCCTTCAGATACGGAGCCGCATACTCAACAAGAATCGGTAGAGGGGCCAGTGCGCGGGCGGTTACAACAGAGAACTGCTTCTTATGGCTCCGAGCATATTCTTCAAGACGATCATGAACTGCATGGGCATGTTTCAATCCAAGAGCATGGACAAAGGAATTTACCGCATCAACCTTCTTGCCAACAGAGTCAATATAAGTAGCTTTACGATGCGTGGTTATGGTTAATGGAATACCAGGGAAGCCCGCACCTGTTCCCATATCGAGCAAAGCTCCCTCAGGAGCCTTGTTGATATAGGGGAGCAAAACAAGTGAGTCGAGGATATGAAGTACTGCAGCATCTTCTACGTTAAGAATACGGGTGAGATTGGTTGTCTTATTTGTTTCTAGAACCAAATCCAAATGCTGAATACATTTCCTCAGCTCAACATCAGTTACGCTCAAGGAATACTCTTTGCAATAGGAAGTTAGACGACTCAACATCTCGTCAGCCTGCTGACCAGTAAGTACTAACAACGAAAGCTCCTTTCTGACAAAAATCAGTGTATCGAGAACTTTTGACAAAAAAAGGGGACGTGGAAACCACGTCCCCTTAGCATAAGCTCGAGAAGATTATCGAGCAACAATCACCACATGGCGATCAGGGTCAGAACCCTCAGAATGAGTATCGACGGCATCATTGCCACGAAGTGCAATGTGAACCAGTCGACGCTCGTAGGCATTCATGGGCGGAAGCGAAACACTCTTATGAGTGCGGATGGCACGCTCGGCAGCAGACTGAGCCATGGAAGCAACCTTGTCCTGACGGCGACTCTTGTATCCCTCTACGTCCACTACAACCGGATACCTAAAGCCAAGTTTGCGGCTCACCAGCAAAGAGAACATAACCTGAAGGGCATCAAGGGTGCGACCATGACGGCCAATGAGAACAGCAAGGTCGGGAGCCGTTACATCCAAAATCAGCTCACCCTCGTCGCCCTCATACTCATCGATAGGAGAGTTGGCGGCATCGAAGTGCGAAAGGATGGAACGCAGGATGGAAATCGCAACATCGGCAATGGTGTCGAGCTCCTCATCGGTCAGCTCTTCACCAGCCTTGTAGCGCTGTGCAATCTCGGGATAATCGCCCGCGACCTGCGGGGCAACCTCCTCAAGCATATCCTCGATGATCTCTTCAGACATAACGTACTCCAAAAGTTAGGTACCTAAATAAGATTGATATCCCACTACTTCTTCTTGTGCGGGCGCGGCTTCTTCTCTCGACGAGTGACCTCAACCTGCAGCGGAGCGTTCTTAAGACGCTCCTCCTCATCGGCCTTGGCCTTCTCGATAACCTTCTGCGTCACAAAAATCTGCTGGATAACCTGCCAAGCAGACGAGACGTCGTAGTACAGCAGAACACCAACGGGCAGGCTCCAACCCATCCAAAGCATCATGACCGTCATGACAACAGCCATCATACGCATGCTCTGAGCCTGCTGGCCGGTCTGGTTGCGCGACATATAGAGCTGCGGAATCAGGGTCAGGACGGCGAACAGAATCAGGCAGACCAGCGCAGGCAGCGCAACCATAAAGCCATCGGCAAAGGAAGCGCTCGGCGTGGTGGTCAGGTCGGGCAGGATGTTGAAGAACGAGAACGTGCCGTCGTTAAAGTACTGCGGCAGGTTGCGCAGCAACGTAAACAGGGCGAACAGGACAGGCATCTGGATCAACAGCGGCAAACAACCAGCCATCGGGTTGAACTTGTTCTCGCTGTAGAACTTCTGCATCTCCTCGGCCTGACGCTGAGGATCGTCGGCATAGCGCTCCTGGATCTCGAGCATCTTGGGCTGCAGCACCTGCATGCGAGCCGTCGACTTGGTCGACTTGAGCATGAGCGGCGTCAGCAGCAGACGGATGATGACCACCAGGATGATGATGGACAGGCCCCAGTCGACCGCAAAGGTCTGGATGAGCTTGAGCAGCTCGAAAAGGATGTTAACGATCCAATCCCACATGTAAGTTTTCCTCCGATAGCGAGTGCCCACTAGGGCACAGGGTCATAACCGCCGACGTGCAGGGGATTGCAGCGAGCGATGCGCCTCACGGCAAGCCAGCAGCCTCTCAAAACACCGAGCTTCTCAATCGCCTGGACGGCGTATTGCGAGCACGTTGGGTAATAAATGCAGGCGTCAGGCAATAAGGGCGAAATAACCTGTTGATATATGCGAATAGGAGCGATGGCAACACGTCGCAAAACGTGATTGCTCATCGCTCCTCCCCGGCAACGCCGGCGCGCTTCATAAGCGAACGCAACGCCTTGTCCATCTCCTGCGGCGAGGAAACCCTCGTCTTGGGAGTTGCAAACAAGATGATGTCATAACCCGCAACGGGAAATCCGCAGCTGCGGGCGGCCTCGCGCATCACACGCTTAGATCGGTTGCGCACGACGGCACAACCGAGTCGCTTAGCACCAACGAAGGCGACCCTTCCGGAGTCGCCTTCGCCAACCGATTCACATATGGTCATTCGAATCAGAGGGTGATTGAAACGACGCCCCTGACTGAACACATGCTCGAAATCTTGCCGAGACTTAATAGTCTTCATGCGAGATGTGTGTATCGCTGCTAGACAGTGAGACGCTTGCGGCCCTTGGCACGACGACGGGCGAGCACGGCACGACCACCCTTAGTGGCCATACGGGCACGGAAGCCATGGGTCTTGGCACGCTTACGCTTATTAGGCTGATACGTACGCTTCATCTTAAGTTCCTCCTGCTGCATTTCGAGTGTCCGCGGGGACGCGGACGCAGATATAGACACGTGAGCTTGAAGATTGTAGGGAAATCAATGTTCAAATGTCAAGAAATCAAAGGTAAAAGGTTGCGCAGTTCACACGGTTCCCCCATAAGCACAACCGAAATTTGCGCCTCATGGCAACTTTTCACGATATTTCATCGAGTTTTCAACAGGTCATGTTGGCAATGTTGAGAACTTTTCGTCCGTTTTCCAAAGTTTTCAACAGGTTTTGAAAGTTTGTCGAAAGATGAGAAACGTTGCACGGTGAGCTACTATTTGTTCGAAACCTTTTGAAAGATTGCGAGCGGCATGTCTGACGACTTTTACACCATGGTCGATTCCGGAGACCCGGCACCCGACAACGAGCACATCACCGGCGTGCGCGAAGAGCATGCGGAAGGCGAGCAGACGACCACGCAGGCGCTAAAAGCCATGTACGCCGCGCGCATCGCCGTCTATGACGACATGCTGTCGACACCGCGGGTGATCGTCGTTGACCCGCAAGATGTCCGCACGTATTTGGAAGAGACGACCAACACCGTCTACCAGTGCATGAAAGAACAAGGTGGCCATATCTCGCTCATGGTCATCCGCGAGATTGTCGAAAACTTTATCCACGCACACTTTGCCGAGCCCATCATCTCGATTCTGGACGGCGGAGACACCATCCGCTTTGCTGATCAAGGACCCGGCATCGACGACAAGGAACGCGCTTTCGACTTTGGCGTTACCAGCGCAAACAGCAAGATGAAGCGCTATATCCGTGGAACCGGAGCAGGGTTTCCCATGGTGCAGGAGTATTTGGAAAACGCCGGCGGTGCCGTATCCATCGAGGACAACATGGGCAACGGCACCGTGGTTACGGTAAGCCTGAACCCTAAACGAGTGCAGGAAATCGAGCGTGCCGGCGGACGCGGTGCTGCCGTGCGGCCCGAGACGGAGCAGCCCACATATCCCCTGCCGGGAGCTTTTGCGCAGCAGCCCATGGCAACGCAGCAGATGCAGCCCCCCGTGAGGCAGATGCAGCAGCCCGGAATGCTTCCCACACAAGAGCCCCAGGCGACATCGATGTCGATGCCGCCAAACATGCCAGAGGCCGTGCCGCTGGCGGATCAGGATGCAGCAGCAATGCAGCAGGCGACGGGCGCACCGGGTGGCCAGCAAATGGGCTATCAGCCGTACCAACAGGGATATCCATATCAGCAGATACCGCCACTGGGGTACGGCCAGCAGTTCCCGCAGCAGTACCAGCAAGGATATCAGCAGCCGTACCAGCAGATGCCGCAGCAGCAGTACAACCCCTGGGCCCAGCAGATGCCTCCGCAGCCTTACCAACAGTGGCCTCAAAGTTTTCAACAGCAAATGCCACCGATGCAGAGTTCTCAACAACCAGCAGCTCAAATGATGTATCCTAATGCAGCAAATCAGCATGCGCAGCCACAACCGGACGTGTTCGTAAGCGATCGCGGCAACGCCGCGCTGGGCTATCTGGCGCAAAATCAAGCGTGCGGTGCAACCGATCTGGCGAGGGCGTTTGGAAACTCGGCCCCCACTTGGTCACGCACGCTCAATGACTTGGCGCAGGCCGGCTTGGTCATCAAGCATGGCCAGAAATACCATCTGACCGAACTCGGCGCCGCTCGCGTGCGAGCTCAGAGCTAAAGAACGGGAGAGACAGTGGACGAGGAAGCAAGCATCATCCTGGGGGATGCCATCGCCTTTTGCCAGCGCGACGGCCAAGATGCACGCCTCATCAACATGCTGGGGCAATCGCGCGCCATAAGCCTGACCGAAGATACGCTCACGATCGAGGCCCCCTCGCGCTTTGCCATCGCGCAGCTCAAAAAGCATCAGCCGACTATTGAGGCCTATCTGGAAGAAATCGCCTTTGCACCGATCGCGCTCGACATCGTGGCACCGCAAGGCGCCGCGACGGAATCCGCTGCCGCGACGGCGCCTGCCACGGCTCCCGCCGCTTCCCCGGCGGCACCGGCCTCCGCAGGCGACGTGCCGACAATCGAGCACCAGCACAGCGATGTTTCCCGTGAAACCATGGCACCGTTGCCGACCGCGGCGGCGACGTCAACGAACGCACCCGTCACGCACATGCCTATCGCTCACGACGCAGCGGCGGGCGCGGATTCGGGCATTGCAATCAAGAACACGCTCTCGGCCGATGATTTTCGTCGCATGATGAACCAGATGAAGGGCGGAGCGCCGACTAAATCCACGCAAGCTGCGACCCCCGCTTCACCCATACCGGCGCCGACCGTGCCGGCCGAGCAGAATACGGATGGAGCCCCGCTCGCCGCGAACTCAAAATTTACCTTTGAGAACTTTGTCTACGGCCCCGAAAACAGCCATGCCTATCGCTCGGCACTCAAGTTTGCCGCCCTCGCGGACGAGCGCGGCACGTGCACATCACTGTTCATCTACGGCAAATCGGGCCTGGGCAAGACGCACCTGCTGCTTGCCATCAAAAACGAGCTCGCCGAGAAGTCGCCCGAGATCAAGGTCAAGTATGCAAACTCCCAGGCATATCTGGACGACCTGATGACCGAGTTCGACCGCCAAAAGAAGAGCAACGCCCCCATCATGCAGGCGTACCACGGCGTGGACGTGCTCATCATCGATGACATCCAAAACATCATCGGCAAGCGCGCGAGCGTGGACTACTTTTTCCAGCTCATGGACGAGTTCATCCGCAACAACAAGAAGGTCGTCATCGCGGCAGACCGCGCCCCCAAGGACCTGAGCATGGACGAGCGTCTGACCAGCCGCTTCAACGCCGGCATGCTCTGCCTGGTCGCAGAGCCCAGCTACGAGATGAAATACAAGATCTTGCAGCGCTATTACGAGAACACCATCGTCGCCGCTCCCGAGGCAGGCGACGACTCGCTGCTGGCGGCCTATGGGGGCGACGGCGGACACTTGACCGACGAGCACTTTAAACACATGGCCGAGGTCTCAGGCACCAACATCCGCGAACTCGAGAGCTTCTGCGAGCGCTGCGCCGGCGAGGCGGGCGACCGCGAGCGCGAGGGCGGGGAGCTCACCTTTGACGATATCGATGCCATCGCCAGCCAGTACTTCGACACATCGGCCAAAAAGATCAACGTCCAGACGGTTCAGTCCGTCATCGAAGAGCAGTACGGCGTGACGCACGAGGAGCTCATCGGCCCGCGTCGCAACGCCAATATCGCCAAAGCACGCCATATCGCTATCTACCTGGCCATCGAGATGTGCGAGATGACGACCACGGCGGTGGGCGCCGAATTTGGCAACCGCAACCACTCGACCGTCAGCACGAGCTACAAAAAGGTCCAGAAGATGATCCAGGAAGACCGCACCGTCACCGAAGACCTCAAGTCGCTGCGCGATAAAATTACACTGCGCTCGTAGGGAAATAGAGACACCTGTTGAAAACTTGTCGAAACCACGGGCATAAGGTGTCTAAAACCCAACCCGCGGTGATGAAAAGTTTTGCGCAGGTTTTGAACGTGGAAAACCACCCCTGTTGCACACAGGTTGCTGTCGATTCTCTTTCTGGGTCTGACCTGCGTCTTTGGGAGTAATCAACAGTTTCGTCAGTGCTATTACTATTATTAAGATATTTATATCTATAGAAAGGTATTAAAAGATGAAGTTCACCGTCAGCCAGAGCTCGCTTACACAAGCCATCGGCGTCGTAATGAAGGGTGTCGCTTCGGCATCCACCCTTCCCATCCTGTCGGGCGTGCTCGTTAAGGCGCAAGACGGCATCTTGGAATTCCAGACCTCTAACTACACCATCTCGATCCGTCATCGCATCGCGGCGCATGTCGAAGAAGAGGGCGAGATGGTTATTCCCTGTAAGATGCTCTCCAATATCACCAAGACCCTCCCCGATGCCCCGGTCACCTTTGAGCTGTCCGAGCGCCAAGTGCTGATCAGTTGCGAGAAGAGCTCTTTTAGGCTGAACACGCTCGATGCCAATGACTTCCCCGAGTTTCCGGCCTATGCCATCGAGAGCGCCGTGGAGCTGCCGACCGATATCTTGTCCGAAATGGTCGGCCGCGTGTGGCGCGTCACCTCGACCGACAAGGCCCGCCCCATCCTGGGCGGCGTGCACATGAAGGTCGAGAACAACACCGTGCGCCTGGTGGCGACCGATTCCTTCCGTTTGGCCGTGTGCGATACGCAGGTCGAGACCTCGACCCTCGAAGGCTCCTTTGAGCTCAACGTTCCGGCCGACGCCTTTAACGACGCGCTGAACATCATGGCCAGCCAGGCGACCATCATGATCGGGGCTACCGACACCCAAGTCGTCTTCGAGGCCGGCAACACCACCTACGTGTCGCGCCGCATCGAGGGCGTGTATCCCAACTACAAGCAGCTCATCCCCGATTCGTGCGTGACGAGCGTCAAGATCGACGTCGCCGCCTTTAACGCCGCCCTCAAGCGCGTAGCCGTTATCGCGAGCGCCAATCCCGCCGTCAAGTTCGAGATCGATGTCGAGAACGGGCAGATGGGCCTGTCTTCCATTTCCAATGACCAGGACCTTGCGCAGGAGACGATCGATGTCGAGGCCGAGGGCGAGTCGGGTACCATCGCCTTCAACTACCACTACATCTTCGGCTGCCTCAATGCCCTGTCCAAGGAGAAGGAGATCACGCTGGAGCTCAAGAGCTACTCGCAGGCGGGCATCTTCAAGTCCTACGACAAGATCAACTATCTGTACCTGGTCATGCCGGTTCGCATCTAGCGCTGCGCCATGACCATGTTCGCCCGCGATCTTTCCGTCGCGCACTACCGCAGTTTCGAGAGCTATCGTCTTGCCCTGGACGAGGGCGTGACGATACTTGCGGGACCCAACGCGGCGGGAAAGACCAATCTCATAGAGGCGCTGCAGCTGCTGACGAGCGGCGCCTCGTTTAGGCATCCGACCGCAGCCGAGCTCGTCCATGATGGCGTGGGCTCGTGCAAGATCGAGCTGAGGCTCGAGGGCGACGGCCGCGTACTTGATATGGGATTGAGCGCGGAGGACGGTAAACGCTCGTTTAGCCGCAACGGCAAGAGATGCTCTGCCGCCGGTGTGCGCGGGGTTCTGCCGAGCGTGCTGTTTTGCCCCGACCATCTGGACATGGTTAAGCGAGGCGCCAGTGTGCGCCGCGCCGCCCTCGACGACTTTGGCATGCAACTGAGCGCACGCTATGCCGATCTTGCGAGCACCTATGGTCGCTGCGTGACCCAGCGTAACGCCTTGCTCAAGGAGGCCTGGTGCTGCCGCGAGATGCTCGGCGCGTGGAACGATTCGATTGCCCGCGCGGGCGCGGCTCTGCTCGTGCACCGGTTGGCCCTGCTCGACCGGCTGGCGGGCCATGTGCGTACTGCCTACGGGCAAGTGGCGTCCGGTGAAGCCGCCAACGTGTCCTATGCGTCCACGCTGGGGGATTTGCCCCAGGTCGAGGATCGCGAAGAGCTGAAGGGCTGGGCGTACGAGCGCATGCTGGCTGCCCTTGATGGGCGCGCCGACGAGGAAATTCGCCGCGGCGTGACGCTGGTGGGACCGCATCGCGACGAGATTGAGTTTACCGTTGCGGGTCGCTCCGCCCGTTCATTTGCCAGCCAAGGACAGCAGCGAACGTTGGTACTGTCCTGGAAGGTGGCCGAGGTGGCCGTGGCTCGCGATGTCCTGGGCACCGCCCCATTGCTGCTTTTGGACGACGTGATGAGCGAACTCGACGGCGAACGCCGCGGTGCTTTCCTGCGGCTGATCGGCGATGATATCCAGACGGTCATAACCACGACCAACCTGGGGTACTTTACCGATGACCTGCTTGATCGAGCCAAGGTGGTGAGCATGGGTGAGACGTGCTAATTACGAGCGCGAGAGCGAAACGGTTGCCTTCAGTGGATTTTTGAACGCAGAGCGCCAGCGCATCCTGGCGGCTGCAACACCTGAGCGCCGCGCGCAGATGGAGGCTGCCGAGGAGTCGCGCGCGGTCTATCGCGCGTGGAACGCGGTGTGCTCGGGCACGCGCGAGGGGCGGCATGTGACGGGCCTGCGCTACCTGCCCGAGTCCAATGAGCTGCTGGTGTATCTCGACTCGCCCTCGTGGACGCAGGAAATGACGCTGTTGCGCGAGATCATCCGCGCGCGCATGGAGCGCGCCGGTGCGCATGTGGATGGCCTGGTGTTCAAAACCACCGCGCCCGGTCACACGCCGCCCGCCGCCAAGCAGCGCCTGCGCCCGGCGACGACCGAGCGCCCGCCGGCCCCGCACGCCGACCTAAGTGAGGCCGAGCGCACCGAGATTGAGCGCCAAGTGGCGCCCATCGAAGACCAAAAACTGCGCGAGGCCCTCGAGAATGCCATGAGAGCCAGTGCCGAGTGGGCCAAGGGCGTGCAAAGCAAAAAAGAGCCTTAAATCGCATCTGGTGGCCTTGTAGAGCCAAATACCCTCGTTCCCGAGGGTATTTTTTTACGATAAACTAGTAAGGCTGTACACATTTTCTTGACTGAAGGAGGACGTGTGGCAAACGAAAACGATTACGATGGCGGCGAGATTAAGATTCTCGAAGGTCTCGAGGCCGTTCGTAAGCGCCCGGGCATGTATATCGGCTCGACGAGCGCCAGCGGTCTGCATCACCTGGTGTGGGAGATCGTTGACAACTCCGTCGACGAGGCCATGGCCGGTTTCTGCACCGAGATCCAGGTGACGGTCCACGCCGACAACTCCATCACGGTCGTCGACAACGGGCGCGGCATCCCCGTCGACGAGCACCCTGTTAAAAAGATCCCGACGCTCGAGGTCGTCATGACGATCTTGCACGCCGGCGGTAAGTTCGATAACTCGGCCTATAAGGTCTCGGGCGGCCTGCACGGCGTTGGCATCTCCGTCGTCAACGCACTGTCCAAGCGCGTGGTCGTTCAGGTTCGTCGCGACGGCAACACCTACGAGATGGAGTTCTCGCGCGGCAAGACCGTCAAGAAGATGGAGGTCGTGGGCACCTCGGATTCGACGGGCACCACCGTCACCTTCTGGCCCGACGACGAGATCTTCGAGACCTGCATCTACGATTTCGATACGCTGCATAACCGTCTGCAGGAGACGGCGTTCCTCAATAAGAACCTCAAAATCGTGCTGACCGACGAGCGCGAAGCGACTCCCCACGTGGAGGAGTTTTGCTACGAGGGCGGCATCATCGACTTCGTCAAGTTCCTCAACGAGGGCAAGGACGTTCCCGAGGCCTTTAAGGAGCCCATCTACATCGAGGGCAAATCGGACCCGGACGCGCCTGTGGCCAAGATGGGCGAGGTCGAGGTTTCCCTGCAGTGGAATAGCGGCTACGGCGAGAACGTCATGTCGTTTGCCAACGACATCTACACCCCCGAAGGCGGCATGCACCTTGAGGGCTTCCGTACCGCGCTCACCCGCGTGATCAACGATTACGCGCGCAAGCAGAACCTGCTCAAGGAAAAAGACGCCAACCTGACCGGCGACGATGTGCGCGAGGGCCTTTCGGCCGTTATCTCGGTCAAGCTGCCCGATCCGCAGTTTGAGGGCCAGACCAAGGCCAAGCTCGGCAGCTCCTATATGCGCGCGCTGACGCTCAAGATCGTGACCGACGGCCTTGCCGATTACCTCGAGGAGCACCCTAAGCCCGCTCGCGAGATCGTCAAGAAGGCGCAGCAGGCCTGCAAGGCGCGCAATGCCGCCCGCAAGGCGCGCGAGGCGACCCGCCGCAAGAGCCTGCTCGAGACGGCGTCCCTGCCCGGTAAGCTCGCCGACTGCTCGGTGCGCGATGCCGAGCTGACCGAGCTCTTCATCGTAGAGGGCGACTCGGCAGGCGGTTCGGCCAAGGACGGCCGTCGCCGAGACATCCAGGCGATTCTGCCCCTGCGCGGCAAGATTTTGAACGTCGAGCGCGTTGGTGACCATCGCGCGTTCTCGAGTGACACCATCCAGTCGCTGATTACCGCGATCGGCTGCGGCGTCACGACGAGTGCCGGCGACGGCGGCGACTTCGATATCACCAAGGCGCGCTACCACAAGATCATCATCATGACCGATGCAGACGTCGACGGCGCGCATATCCGCATCCTGCTGCTGACGTTCTTCTACAAGTACATGCGTCCGCTGATCGATGCCGGTTACGTCTATGTTGCCTGCCCGCCCATCTTTGGCATTAAGGTGCGCAACAAGATCCACTACGTGTATCCCAACGGCCGCCAGCCCGAAGACGAGATCCTGCGCGACACCATCCAGAGCCTGGGCCTGAACCCCGACGATAACGACGAGGACGGCAAGGCCAAGGACGGCAAGATCACCAAAAAGCGCAAGGGCTATACCGTCCAGCGCTACAAGGGCCTGGGCGAGATGGACCCCAAGCAGCTTGCCTCGACGACGATGGACCCCAAGACCCGCATCCTGCAGCGCGTGTCGATCGAGGACGCCGTGGTGGCGGACCGCGCCGTGCGAGAGCTCATGGGTTCCGAGGTCGGCTATCGCCGCGAGTACATTGAAAAACATGCGCATGACGCGCGTTTCCTTGACGCTTAAGAGGAGGTAACGTGGCAGACGATATCAACAATAACGAGGGTATGGACGAGGCCGGCGATGCCGGTATGCCCGATGATTTGAAGCGCCTGCTTGCCCGTGCTGAGCAGGGCGAGGACGGCGACCCGGACGCCTATAACCCCGATGCCGATGATGATGAGGAAGAAGACGACGACGCCGAGCTCGAGGAGAGCTTTGGCGAAGTCGATCGCGGCGCCTCGGCCGGCGAGGATATCAACGGCGGCCAGCTCCAGATTTCGGAGTTCGGTCGCGAGATGAAGCAGTCGTTCATCGAGTATTCGATGTCGGTCATCACGGCGCGCGCCCTGCCGGACGTGCGCGACGGCTTAAAGCCGGTGCACCGCCGCATCTTGTACGCGATGAACGAGAGCGGCATCTACCCCAACCGCCCACATAAGAAGTCGGCCTGGACGGTCGGCGAAGTTATCGGTAAGTACCATCCGCACGGTGACTCCGCGGTCTACGAGGCCATGGTTCGCCTGGCGCAGTGGTTCTCCATGCGCACGCCGCTCATCGATGGTCACGGCAACTTCGGTAACATCGACGGCGACGGCGCGGCGGCCATGCGTTACACCGAGAGCCGCCTGGCAAAGCCCGCCATGGAACTGCTGCGCGACCTGCAGAAGGATACCGTCGACTGGCAGCCCAACTACGACGAATCGCTCGCCGAGCCCGTGGCGCTGCCTGCGCGCTTCCCCAACTTGCTGGTTAACGGCAGTCAGGGCATCGCCGTCGGCATGGCCACCAATATCGCTCCACATAACCTCACCGAGGCGATCGAGGCCACCTGCTACCTGATCGACAACCCCGACGCCACCGTCGACGAGCTCATGCAGATCATGCCCGGTCCGGACTTCCCCACTGGCGCCATCATCATGGGCAGTGCCGGCATAAAGCAGAGCTACGAGACCGGCCGCGGCTCCATTACCGTGCGTGCCAAGGCACATGTGGAGTCCACCAAGACCGGCCGCAGCCGCCTGGTCTTTACCGAGATTCCCTACATGGTCAACAAGGGCACCCTGCAGGAGAAGATCGCCCAGCTCGTCAACGACAAGCGCATCGAGGGCATCTCGGATATGCGCGATGAGTCCAACCAGAAGGGCATCCGTCTGGTCATTGAGCTCAAGAAGGGCGTCATTCCGCAGGTCGTGCTCAACAATCTGTATAAGTACACCTCGCTGCAGACGACCTTTGGCGCCAACAACCTGGCACTCGTCAACGGCGTTCCCAAATGCCTGAGCCTGCGCGAGATGCTGCAGCACTACATAGACCACCAGGTCGACGTAGTCACTCGCCGCACCCGCTTCGACCTTAAGAAGGCCCAGGCCCGAGCGCATATCCTCGAGGGCTACCTGATGGCCCTTGACCATATCGACGAGGTCATCAGCATCATCCGCTCCTCGCAGACCGACTCCGAGGCCAGCAGCCGACTGATCGAACGCTTTGGCTTTACGCCCGAGCAGACCACGGCCATCCTCGAGATGAAGCTGCGCCGCCTGACCGGCCTGGAGCGCGACAAGATCCAAGAAGAGTTGGACGGCCTGCGCCGCGCCATCGCCTACTACGAGGACCTGCTGGCGCACGAGGAGAAGATTCTGGGCGTCATCAAGGAAGAGATGCGCGAGATCTCCAAGAAGTTTGGCGACAAGCGCCGTACCGAAATCAGCCAGGTTGAGAAGGACCTGGATGTCGAGGACCTCATCGCCGACGAGGATATGGTCGTGACCATCACCCACACCGGCTACGTTAAGCGTATCCCAGTGGCTGCCTACCGTGCCCAGAAGCGCGGTGGCAAGGGCGTGTCGGGCGTCAACCTCAAAGAGGACGACGTTATCGATGAGATGTTCATCGCGTCCACGCACGAGTACGTGCTGTTCTTCTCGAGCAAGGGCAAGGTCTATCGCCTGAAGGTGCACGAGCTGCCGGTGGGTACGCGCCAGGCGCGCGGTACCGCGATCGTCAACCTGCTGCCCTTCGAGGAAGGCGAGAAGATCGCGAGCGTCATCAGCTGCCGCGAGTTCCCGGCCGACGAGTACCTGATGTTTGCCACCAAGAGCGGCATGGTCAAGAAGACCGTGATGAGCGCATATGACCGCAGCCGTCGCGACGGCCTGATCGCTATCAACCTGCGTGACGATGACGCGCTGCTGAACGTGCGCCGCGTGCGCGAGGGCGACAAGATTATCCTGGCCACCACCGCGGGCAAGGCGATCATGTTCTCCGAGGAGCAGGTGCGCGCCACCGGCCGCGATACCAGCGGCGTTCGCGGCATTAGCATGAAGGACGGCGTGAGCGTTCTGGGGATGGAAGTCACTAACGGCAACGGCGATCTGTTCGTCATTACCGAGCGCGGCTACGGCAAACGCACGCCGGTTGCGGACTACCCGGAGCAGAATCGCGGCGGCCAGGGCGTCTACACCATCCAAATGACCGAGCGCAAGGGTAACCTCGCGGCCATGAAGACGGTGGGCCCGCAGCACGAGCTGTTCATCGTGACGGAGGGTGCGACGGTCATTCGCGTCAAGACCGACGAGATCAGCCAGACTGGCCGCGCCACCCAGGGCGTCAAGATGATGACCGTCGACGACAACGACCGCATCTGCGCCGTGGCCCGCATGACAGCCGCCAAAGAGAAGCCCGAAGGCGAAGCCACAGAAAACGGCTCCGCCCCCGAAGAAACCCCTGTCGATCTAGGCGACGGCAACGACATACCAGAAGATCTCCTAGACGAGTAAGAGGCCCTAGCTGGTAGAAAATATCAGACCCCATATATCGGCGGTCGGCGCACTGCGCGCCGACCGCTTTTTTGAAAACCTTGGGACCCCATGATCGCTGGGCTGGCGAGATGGTTTTGGTTTGTCGCGAGTTCCGCACGCAAAGAAGGCCACTTAATGTGGCCTTCGTCTTGCGCAGGACTG
>CATWSG010000021.1 GCA_958353395.1 uncultured Collinsella sp. | reverse complement strand
CAATGGTATACGGGTGCATCATCGACGTCTTCAATACAGAAAATATCAGTGCGGAGTGTTCTGAAAAGTAACTTCAGGGCGGGCCCTGCGGTAACTCGGCAGGGGGAGTGCGATTCCTTGATCGCCTACTTAATCTGATGAGAAATTGAGTGAGGCCAGAGCTTTGGCTCCGGCCTCCTTATATAAGGGCTCGGCAAAGCCGAGCCACCAAATTTGCATCAGCCCCCAGAACATGTTTGAGAACTGTGCCTGAAGCATGTATTTGCAGGCCCCGAATCGGTGTTGCCTCCCGGCGCATTCCGCAGGGGGAGCGATATTTTGCAGCACGAAGTGCGCAACAAAATATCGCTCATGCCCGAGGACGCGCCGGGAGGCAACACCGATTCGGGGCCGAACATATAGATCTACCAGCGCATTTACAAATTCGTAAACTTTTTTGAAAAAAGTGCTTGCACAGTTCTCGAATCATAGGTTATTATCTTCCTCGTTGAACGCGCGGGTCCAACAAAACGAACCGTGAATCAACAACATAGCATGTCGGAGTGGCGGAATTGGCAGACGCGCTAGCTTGAGGTGCTAGTGACCGCTTTTTGGTCATGCGGGTTCAAGTCCCGCCTCCGACACCATCGCATTTGAGAAGCCTCTTCGGAGGCTTTTTTGTTACCGATAGACGGCGGGGTCCACGATGGAAACGCTTGAACACAACGAGTGGGCAGACGTTGCCCAACTAGTCGAGATCACGAGCGATGCTGTCATCATCTGCGAGCTCGACGGAACCATTCTGCATGTGAATAATCGCTTACTTGGTTTGATGTGCGAGGAACGCGCCGACGTCATTGGTGGAGATGTTAAAGACGTCCTGTACTCGTCCGCTTTTGAACGTGCGACGGAACATCGTCTGCCATTTGAAACTGATGGCTCCGAGAACGAACTGATGCTCAAGCTGAGCGACGGCTCCTTTATCCCCGTCTTGGTTCGTGCGGGCTCCGTAACGCCTCCACGCATCTTTGGGCGCCGCGCGCCACGTGTCCTGGTGGCGCTCCATAGCATCGAAGAACAGTATTCGCACGACCGTCAGCTCAAGCGTGCTCTTTCGGAGCTTAGAGTGGCTAACAAGCGCCTCTCTGGCACGCTCTCGGTCATTATGAGTACCGTGGGCTCCGATGAGCTGCCCAGCCTACTTGATACCGTTTTGAACCAGCTTGTAGGAACGCTCGATGCTTCGGGTGCCGCTATCTATTTTTCTGAGAGCGGCGGTTTTAAACTTCGCGGTGTTTCCAAGGAGCTGTACGACAGCTACCTGCCTGAGTTTTTGCCGTATGGCGCTGGCATTCCGACGTATGTTCTTCGTGAGTCGCGTGCCTGTCGCTTGTCGATTCAACAGGACCTTAAGGGTGATAAGGCCGCCTCCGGTATGTTTATGGACCTGGACAATCGTTCTAAGCACCTGTTGCGTATGCAGGATATGCCTCCGTACCGCAGCGAGATCTGTCTTCCCGTTTTTTACGGTACGCAGATCCTTGGCGTGCTGGAAGTTGGTTGGAAACGCCCTCAGGCACCGCTT
Source organism: uncultured Collinsella sp. (assembly GCA_958353395.1). GTDB lineage: Bacteria > Actinomycetota > Coriobacteriia > Coriobacteriales > Coriobacteriaceae > Collinsella. The sequence goes on along the minus strand of CATWSG010000021.1, from coordinate 39,274 downwards.
GCCTATGACGTTAATGTGCTCGAGGTCATTTGCGATTACCTGTCTATCCAGCTGGTCGGCATGGCATCGAGCCTTCGCTCCCGTCGCACGGCCGAGCTTGGCCGCTCGCTCAATGTCTTGCGTGATGAGTTGTTTACCTTTCTAGACGATTCTGCCGCGGCTACCCAGGCGGTATCGTCCGAGATCTGCAATATGCTTAACTGCCATTTTTGCCCTGTTGAGTATGACGCCAGTCTGGATTCCTACGTCATAGATTTTGAAGGCGGCAGTCGCGTTGCCTTGCCGGACGACCCTGAGAAGCTTTTCTTTTCCACGACGGCGCCAGCGGCATGTCTGGGGGCTGGCCCTGATGGCTTTGAGGCATCTGTTTTGGGCGGTACGAGTGCCGAGGACCTTAAACACGTTCGTATAACTCGCGTTGACGAATCGATGCCTATGGGAGGCTGGCTTAGGGCGCATGGTCTGCCTTGTCAAGGCCTCTACGTCGACTCCGGCATCGAGGCGGGGCGCCCGCGCTCTGAGGGTGATGGCAAGCACAGTAACGACGCGATTGTTCCTGCTTCTGTTGCGAAGAGCCCGACGACGCGCGCGCTGCTGCTTCGTGATGGTAGCCAAGAGCCGATTGATGACCTTGAATATGACTACTTGGTGCACTTGGCGCATGACTTTGAACTGATCTACGAAGGCGAATCTCAAAAGCGCGAGGAGCGCCATATCGCTCAGACCCTCCAGATCGGCATGAGAAATTCCCTGGGGGATGTTCCGGGTATCGCAACCGATTCGGTGTACCTGTCGGCCACGAACTCGGCGTTGGTCGGCGGCGATTTCTATACGCTCATCCGACTTCCCGACGACTGCGCCGTCATGATTTTGGGTGATGTGTCTGGCAAAGGCATTGAGGCCGCATCGATGTCCGCGCTCGTCAAGACGGCCCTGACGGCATATGCCTGGGAGGGCGCTGGCCCGGCCCGCATGGCACGCTCCCTTAACAGCATGCTCATGGGCTTTTCGAGGGTCGAGACGTTCGTGACGGCCTTTATCGCCAAGATTGACCTTAAAGCCGGACGCGCAACGTATTGTTCGGCGGGCCATCCTCCGACCATGGTCATTAGGCCAGAGTCGATGCCGCTGGGTGGCGGCGAGGCCCGTGGGGGAGAGGTCGAGCTGCTTGGATGCCAATCGGGCGTAATCGGTGCCTTTGAGAGCATGGTGTACGAGACAGGCGTGTTTACGTTCGCTCCCGGCGACATGCTCTTCATGTATACGGACGGAACGATTGAGGCCCGCGACCGCACCGGAGCGTTCTTTGGTGAGCAGCGCCTTCGTGACCTTCTGCTCTCTGTCTCGGGTGAGGGCGTATCGGGAATCTGCGGCAAGGTCTTGGGCGAGCTTGACCGATTTACCGAATCGGCGCTGGACGATGACATTGCATTGGTGTCCCTTGAGTTTTTACGGGGTCGTTCATAGACGACGCTGGGCGGGCTGAATCCGTACGGTTGGGGAAACGAATGCATCGAGTGGGCTTTTTTGGGGAACCATGGTCGTATGAATGAGTGGAATGACATAGCGGTTTTGACGCCACCAGGCGATATCGACATCGCCACGGTGCCTGCGCTGCGTCGGCGGTTGGATGCTTTGATTGGCCGCGGCGTGCGTCGTGTTGTCATCAACTGTCAGGCTGTTAGCTTTATCGATTCGACGGGCTTGGCATTCCTGCTTACGCGCGCTCGTGAGCTCATGAGGCGAGAAGGCCTGCTTTCGCTCGTCAATGCATCGGGTGAAGTTGTTCGCTTTTTGGAGATTGCTCGTCTTGTCGATATCCTTCATGTCGCGGGGCCGGCACGGGAGTCTATTCCCGCCATTCCGGTGGGGGAGCTGCCTCGCTGGAGTAAGAGCGTCGAGGTCCGTCAGGGTATCGAGAATCTTCCATACTACCGACATCGCATCGCCGAACTCCTTGAATCGCTTCCGTTGCGCCGTGACGAGCGCTACGATGTCGCATTGGCGTCGGGGGAGGCGCTGGGTAATGCCTATGACCATGCGGGCGGTATCGGGTGCGTCCTGACGGTTCAGGCCTATGGCGATCGCGTTGTGGTTGAGGTGCTTGATCGAGGTGCCGGCTATTCTATCGATGAAACGAGCGAGCCGGTCGCATCCGAGGAGCGCGGCCGTGGCATCAAGCTTATGCGTATGCTCGTCGATAACGTGGAGGTTGCTCGTCGTACGGACGGCGCCGGCACGCGCGTACAGATGGTGAAGCTGTTTAGCGGAGCGCTGGAATCGTGTGCCTAGCCAATCGCTTTAGCGCGTTTAGCTACTAAGAACATGCGGCAGACAAGTTTTTTGAAAAAAGTACTTGCGTCTTTTGGACAACTCGCGTAAATTAATAACCCGCAAGCGGACATGGCTCAGTTGGTAGAGCACAACCTTGCCAAGGTTGGGGTCGCGGGTTCGAGCCCCGTTGTCCGCTCCATTGCATTTCCGGACCGTTTAGGCGGTCCTTTTTCGGCGAAGTGGCCAAGTGGTAAGGCAGAGGCCTGCAAAGCCTTTACCCCCGGTTCGAATCCGGGCTTCGCCTCCAGGCAACATCCGGGCGCTCCGGCGCCCGTTTTGTTTTACATATGCGGACATGGCTCAGTTGGTAGAGCACAACCTTGCCAAGGTTGGGGTCGCGGGTTCGAGCCCCGTTGTCCGCTCCAAACGCAACAGCCCGACTACTACGGTAGCCGGGCTTTTTTTGTACCTATCTCCTAGGCTCGAACCCGAGAGGGGGCGAGCGTTTTGGGTCGTGGCTGTGGCGTTGTTTGCCGCGAATGTCCGCTTTGGGCGTATCATCGTGGGCATCTCGCATAACCTCGTTGCAAGGGAGATACGCCCCATGGCTACAGAAAAGTCTTCTTCGCGCTCATGGATGTCCGATGCCGCGATCTATCAGATCTACCCGCGCTCGTTTAAGGATTCGACTGGTTCGGGTCTGGGCGATATCGCGGGCATTACCCAGCAGATGGACTATCTTGAGCGGCTGGGTATCGAGGCCATCTGGCTGAGCCCGTTTTACCCTTCGCCTCTTGTCGATGGCGGCTATGATGTGGCGGACTACTGCGATGTCGACCCACGTCTCGGCTCGCTTGACGACTTCGATGACATGATAGCTGCGGCTCACGCGCGCGGCATCAAGGTCATCGTCGACATCGTGCCCAACCATTCATCCAGCCAGCACCCCTGGTTCAAAGCCGCTCTTGCCGCCGGCCCCGGATCGCCCGAACGCGCCCGTTATATCTTCCGCGATGGTCGCGGCGAGCATGGCGAGCTGCCTCCCACCAATTGGAATGCCAACTTTGGCGGCCCCGCATGGACGCGTGTTGCGGACGGTCAGTGGTATCTGCACATGTTTACGCCCGAGCAGCCGGACTTTGACTGGTCATGCCCTGAGGTTCACGCGCTCTTTTGCGACGTCCTGGCGTTTTGGAGCGATCGAGGCGTCGACGGCTTTCGCATTGATGTGGCGCAGGGTCTCGCCAAGGATCTCGACCGCGATGACCTCGACCGGTGGCATCTCGCCGAGGGCGATGACATGGTTGACGACGGCACCCATCCGCTGTGGGACCGCAATGAGGTCCACGAGATCTATCGCGAGTGGCGCCGCGTGTTCGACCGCTATAATCCGCCGCGCAGTGCCGTTGCCGAGGCGTGGGTGCTGCCCGAGCGCCAGTATCTCTACGCGCGTCCCAGCGAGCTTGGCCAGACATTCAACTTTGAGTTTGCCAAGGCCACTTGGACCTATGATGACATGCACACTGCAATCGAGAAGGGCTTGAAGGCAGCCGTCGAATCCGATTCCGCCTCGACCTGGGTACTCTCAAACCACGACGTGCCGCGCGTGGCGACACGCTATGCCCTGCCGCAAATCAAGGCGACGCGCTACCACCAGATTGCGCTCGACTGGCTCTTGCGCGACGGGTCGTCTTATGACGAGGACCGTGAACTCGGCGAGCGCCGCGCGCGGGCGGCCCTTTTGCTTGAGCTGGCGCTTCCGGGCTCGGCATACGTGTATCAGGGTGAGGAGCTCGGCCTTTTTGAGGTGGCTGATATCCCGTGGGCTGCACTCGAAGACCCTACTGCGACCAATACGCACGGACCGAAGCGTGAGAAGGGGCGCGACGGCTGTCGTGTGCCCCTGCCGTGGGTGGCGGCGGACGATCCCGCGCATGGCGGATCGTTTGGGTTTTCGCCGGCAGACGCCGATGCGGCGCCCCATCTGCCGCAGCCTGCATGGTTTTCCGATTATGCTGCCGATAGGGAAGAAGTGGACCCGACATCGATGCTTGCGCTCTATCGTGACGCCCTCTGGCTGCGGCGCAAGCTGCGCGGGTGCGCCAACGATCTTGCGTGGCTCGATCTTGACGGGCGCACCGGTCTTGCGGATGGTGCCGAGGGCGCTGAGGGCGGCGTCATCGCCTATCGCCGCGATAACGGCTGGGCGTGTGTGACGAACTTCGGTGCAGCACCCGTGGAGCTGCCGGCGGGCAGGGTCCTGCTCACCTCATCACCGCTTGCAGACGGCAGGCTCGCGCAGGACAGCTCTGCCTGGATCATGCTCGGTGAGATGTAGGGGCATCTCGCTGCGAGCCTGCGTTTGTCCGTGCCTTTCGTGACGACTGATGCCCTCGCGAGAGCGTCGCAAAACTTTTTAAAAAAAGTTCTTGCATTTGGGTGGATCATCCCGTATATTAAATCCTCGCAGGCGGACATGGCTCAGTTGGTAGAGCACAACCTTGCCAAGGTTGGGGTCGCGGGTTCGAGCCCCGTTGTCCGCTCCATTTGGGCGTTTAGCTCAGGGGGAGAGCGCTTCCCTGACACGGAAGAGGTCAGAAGTTCAAATCTTCTAACGCCCACCAAATGTTCGCAGCTCAGAGGCTATGTCCTCTGGGCTGTTTTGTTTTACCACCAAGCACGCCGCCAAATAAGCCACCAAATATTGATCCAAGGTCTGTACGCGATGGTCTTCGCATCCCATAGAGGTGCCGGCAGATTGCATACGTCCTGGCCGATCGTGACCGCAACATGTTGGTCAAGCACAATCTTTTGGATTCTTTTGGCGTGAGCGGCTTGGTTTTGGTAGGATTTGTCAGCGGCTTGACTAAGGGGGTTTTATAACTGCCATGCAGGTAGCCGTGTTGGTAACGTTTTACCGACTTGCCAAGAACCCCTCATTTTTAATGCGTCTGCAAAATGACTAATTGCTTTGACCTGCTGAAACACTATATGTTGTGTTTGACCTTAAAAAAGAATACAGGATATAGATGCCTCTTTGTCGTATGATAGATGGCGGACAGAGAACGAAGACCTTAACTGCCTCTTTTGAACGTGTCCTTGAGCCGCTTGATCGGCTCCAGGGAATGTCCGCATGGAGGCTTATGGTTTATCGAGAACACAGATTGCGCGACGGCGCCGCAAGACAGGGGCAAGCCCTGCCGGGTATCGTTTGGCTCTGAAGCGCGATGAGGCTACGATGCGAAAGAGGCAAGAGGATGAAGATCATCAAGCGCAGCGGCACCGAGGTTGTCTTTGACATCGATAAGATCGTCAATGCCATCCGCGCCGCAAACTTGGAGGTCGAGGAGAGCTCTCGTCTTACCGACCGCCAGGTGGTTTACGCGGCGCAAAACGTCGCCGAGGCATGCGAGAACGCGGGTCACACCGTGTCGGTCGAGGAGATCCAGGATCTGGTCGAGGACGAGATCATGCGTCTCGACTGCTACGAGGTTGCCCGCCACTACATCATCTATCGCTATGTTCAGAGCCTGAAGCGCCAGAAGAACACGACCGATGACAAGATCCTGTCGTTGATTGAGTGCAATAACGAAGAGGTCAAGCAGGAGAACTCCAACAAGAACCCGACCGTCAACTCCGTTCAGCGCGACTATATGGCCGGCGAGATTTCCAAGGACCTGACCCAGCGCGTGCTGCTGCCCCAGGAGATCGTGGACGCCCATAATGAGGGCCTGATCCACTTCCATGATTCGGATTACTTTGCTCAGCACATGCACAACTGCGACCTGGTGAACCTGGAGGACATGCTCCAGAACGGCACCGTTATCTCGGGCACGCTGATCGAGAAGCCGCACAGCTTCTCGACCGCCTGCAACATCGCGACGCAGATTATCGCTCAGGTTGCTTCCTCCCAGTACGGCGGCCAGTCGATTTCGCTGACCCATCTTGCTCCGTTTGTTGAGGTGAGCCGTCAGAAGATTCGCGGCGAGGTCGCCCGCGAGCTCGAGGAGCTCGGCGTTTCCGCATCTCCCGAAAAGGTCCGCGAGGTTGTTGAGGATCGCCTGCGCGATGAGATTCGTCGCGGCGTCCAGACGATTCAGTATCAGGTCGTGACCCTTATGACCACCAATGGCCAGGCGCCGTTCGTGACGGTCTTTATGTATCTTAACGAGGCCCGTACGCCTCAGGAGAAGCACGACCTTGCCATGATCGTGGAGGAGACGCTTCGCCAGCGCTACGAGGGCGTTAAGAACGAGGCCGGCGTTTGGATTACCCCGGCATTCCCCAAGCTCATCTATGTACTCGAGGACGATAACGTTCACGAGGATTCCCCGTACTTCTACCTGACCCAGCTGGCTGCCAAGTGCACCGCCAAGCGCATGGTTCCCGACTACATCTCCGAGAAGAAGATGCGCGAGCTCAAGCTGTCGAAGGGCGAGACCGCCGGCAACGGCGACTGCTATACCTGCATGGGCTGCCGCAGCTTCTTGACGCCCGACCGCTCGGGCAACGGCTTTAACAACGTTGCCAACGCGCTGAACTACGACCCGAACAAGCCCAAGTACTATGGTCGCTTTAACCAGGGCGTCGTGACCATCAACCTGCCTGATGTCGCGCTGAGCTCGCATCAGGACATGGACAAGTTCTGGAAGATCTTCGACGAGCGCCTTGAGCTGTGCCACCGCGCCCTGCTGTGCCGTCATGAACGTCTGATGGGTACGCTTTCTGACGCCGCACCGATTCTTTGGCAGTACGGTGCCCTCGCCCGCCTGAAGAAGGGCGAGACGATCGATAAGCTGCTCGTGGGCGGTTACTCCACCATTAGTCTGGGTTATGCCGGCTTGTACGAGTGCGTCAAGTACATGACGGGCCACAGCCACACCGAGAAGGAGGGCACGCCCTTTGCCATGGCCGTCATGCAGCGCATGAACGACAAGTGCGCCGAGTGGAAGGCCGAAAGCGATATTGACTTCTCGCTGTACGGTACCCCGCTTGAGTCGACGACCTACAAGTTCGCTAAGTGCCTGCAGCGTCGTTTTGGCATCATCCCGGGCGTGACGGACAAGGGCTACATCACCAACAGCTACCACGTCCACGTGTCCGAGGAGATCGACGCATTCGACAAGCTCAAGTTCGAGGGTATGTTCCAGCAGCTTTCGCCGGGCGGTGCCATCTCCTACGTTGAGGTTCCCAACATGCAGGACAACCTCAAGGCTGTCATTCGCGTGATGCAGTACATCTACGACAACATCATGTACGCCGAGCTCAACACCAAGAGCGACTACTGCCAGGTGTGCGGCTACGACGGTGAGATCAAGATTGTCGAGGATGACGGCAAGCTGGTGTGGGAGTGCCCCAACTGTGGCAACCGCGATCAGGAGAAGATGAACGTCGCCCGTCGTACGTGTGGCTACATCGGTACCCAGTTCTGGAACCAGGGTCGAACCGAGGAGATCCGCGACCGCGTGCTGCATCTCTAATACCGCTCCGGGGCTGAGCCGGGAGGGCCGCTTGGGCATTTGCTCGCTATTTCGGACAGTCCTGCGCAAGACGAAGGCCACATTAAGTGGCCTTCTTTGCGCGCGGAACTCATATCGAGCAAAAGCCCAAGCGGCCCTCTCGGCTCAGCCAAGTTGACGTAGCTGAGATGCGGCATGCGGTCTGCTCACTCCTCGAAGTTCTAAGCGGAAATGAGTTGACTTGCAACAACGCTTTACTTGCGATGGCGGTTGAGCTGCAACAAAGTTTTTATTGGACCTCGAACCCTATACTCGATGTTCTCTTCGTTCATTGAGTTACCCTTTGCATGAGGCCGGGACATATCGTCCCGCCCGCAGTTTCGCAGGCCGAAGGCCGAGAATGTTTGAGGACGGGATGATATGTCCCGGCCTCCCGGGAGAGTTACCTATGAACTACGCGAACATTAAATATTTCGACATTGCTGATGGGGAAGGCGTTCGTACTTCTCTGTTTGTGAGTGGGTGCCGTCGTGGGTGCAAGAACTGCTTTAACTCTGTCGCGTGGGACTTTGCTGCGGGCGAGCCGTTCGATCGTGCCGTCGAGGACAAGATTATCGAGAGCCTCGACCATCCCTTTATCGATGGCCTGACGATTCTGGGCGGCGAGCCTATGGAGCCCGAGAATCAGGCGGGACTTGTTGACTTTATCGAACGCGTGCGTGCGGCCTATCCCGAGGGGTCGGGCAAGACCATTTGGTGCTTTACCGGCGACGTGCTCGAGGAGCTTATGCCGGGTGGCCGTCATCATGCCGAGGTGACGGACCGTATCCTGGCCTGCCTCGACATGTTGGTGGACGGCCCGTTTGTTCAGGATCTGTACGATATCTCATTGCGCTTTAGGGGCTCGAGCAATCAGCGCGTGATTGATATGAACGCCACGCGCGCCCGTGCTGCGCGCGAGGGCGTTGCGCTTTGCGACGCTGTGGAGCTTTGGCGGGACGATCCGGTCTATTCGACCCATACTATGTAGCTTGTGGCCGATGCCAAAGGGCGTGGTACCATAGCGCGAACGCAAAATCGGAAAAGTGAGGCCCAGATGGTCGATCAGGAAAAAGTCGAGGCCGCCATTAAGCTGTTGCTTGAGGGCATAGGCGAGGACCCAACTCGTGAGGGCCTGCTGGAGACCCCGGCGCGCGTTGCCCGTATGTATGGTGAGATCGCCGGCGGTATGGACCAGAGTGCCGAGGAGCACCTGTCCAAAACCTTTGCCGTCGCTTCGAACGACTTGGTTATTGAGCGCGACATTACGTTTTACTCGCTGTGCGAGCACCATCTGCTGCCGTTTTATGGCAAGGCTGCGATCGGCTATATCCCTAACGGTCGCGTGGCGGGTCTGTCTAAGCTCGCTCGCACGGTTGAGGTTTATGCCCGCCGTCTGCAGCTGCAGGAGCAGCTGTGTGCGCAGGTTGCCGACGCTCTCATGGATTATCTCGCTCCCCAGGGAGCGATTGTGCTCATGGAAGCCGAGCATATGTGCATGACCATGCGCGGCGTGCAAAAGCCTGGCACCAAGACCGTGACGCTCGCTCGCCGCGGCGTCTTTGAGACCGATCCCGCGCTCGAGGAGCGTTTCTTTAGGATGCTGGGCCGTTAGCATGAGGGTCGTCAACGACTTTACATCGAAGACCGATGAGGGGACGTCGCGTCGCGGCTTTATGGCTTCGGGCCTGACTCCCTTTGGTGCCATGCCTCGCATTGATTACATTTGTGCCAACGGGCTGTTCCGTCGGCACCTGGGCAACATTGCACAGTTGGAATCGGGGCGCATCTTCTGCCGCCATGGTATTGACCATCTGCTCGATGTCGCTCGCATTATGTGGATCAAGAATCTCGAGGAACAGCTCGAATTTGACCGCGAGGTCGTCTACGCCACGGCACTTCTTCACGATATCGGCAAAGATGAACAGTATGAATCGGGTATATCCCATGATGTTGCAAGCGAACGCGTCGCTGATGCGATTCTCGGCGGCATGCCCGATGACGTGGCGTTTGAGCCGGCCGATGCCGCAGCCATTAAGACGGCCATTCTGGGCCATCGAAAGCTGCGCGTGAACAGCCAACCGCTTGAGCGTCTGCTCTATGCAGCCGACAAAGCGTCGCGCGCCTGCTTTGCATGCCCCGCGCGCAATGCTTGCAACTGGAGCGATGATAAAAAGAACCTGTCGATTCGCGTGTAGTTAGTTTGCGCGGTCGGGGTTCTAAACGAAGGAGACGATCGCGATGAGCAACAAGAAACTGCCCGAGAATGCAACCAAGACTGAAGGCGCCGAGCTCGCCCGCCGTGGAAGGGGCGAAATATCCACCGCAACGGCGGTACCCCACGTGAGCTATGACGATCTGCGCCATGCCGACCGCATCACCGTTGAAGGTCTTGAGGTTTTTGCTAACCACGGCGTGTATCCCGAAGAGAACGCGCTGGGCCAGAAGTTCATCGTGTCCTTGGTGCTCTATGCCGACCTGCGTGCAGCGGGGGAGCACGATAACCTGGACGCTTCGATTGACTACGGCTCGGTGTGCCACGATGTCGATGGCTATCTGCGCGAGCATACGTTTAAACTCATCGAGGCGGCAGCCGAGGGTGTGGCCCAGATGCTGCTGCGTCGTTACCCCTTGCTGCTTGGCGTGCACGTTAAGCTCGATAAGCCTTGGGCTCCCGTCGGTCTTCCCCTGGCAAGCTGCGGCGTCGAGATCGAGCGCGTGCGCTAGTCGACGCTAGAGCTTGTTGAGGGGCGGCTGCTTGAGCCGCTGCGACAGAGCTCTATTGTTGGGGCAGTATGTGTCGAGCAGGACGTGGAACCGCTGGTTGTGGCTCGGCTCGAGCAGGTGGACGAGCTCGTGGGCGACAACCATGTCAAGGCACTCGACGGGGTAGGCGGCAAGTTCTCGTGCGATGCGAATGGCGCCGGTTTTGGGCGTGCATGATCCCCAGCGCGTTTTCATGCTGCGCACGGAAACGCGGGAAACGGCGACACCCATTGCGATTTCGTACGCGCGCACCATATCGCGCAGCGCCGTGGTGACCTCGGACGTATAGAGCTGGTCAATATGGGCTTGGATCTCACTGGGCGTTAAGCCGTCGAGGGTCGCGTTCCACTTGGCCTGCGGACGTTCGTCTGGCTCGTCGGTACCCATAAAACTTGCGAAGGTGGCCTGCTTGGGCCGCGGTGCGGGTGATGCAAAGTTGTGGTCGAGTGCATCCTGAACGGTGATGGGTTTGCCCCAAAGCGCAATGATGGACGAGGGACCGAGCGGCTCTCGCGCCGTCGCCTGACGTTGCTCGCGCTGGGCAAGTCGACTGATAATCCAGGCGCTGTTGCGCTTCACAAACGCTTCGATACGCTCGCGGCTGGCGCCGAGCGGTGCACTGGCGTGGACCTCACCGCTCGATGTGACGCGTAGGTTGAAGTTCTTGACGCGCTTTTTGGTAACGACGACGGGGATGGGCGTCCCATCCGGTCGGGATACGGAAATCGTAAACTGCTGCGTCAAAAGCGGTCCTTCAGATTGGGGACGGGCCGGCATGTCGACCGTTCGGCATGTCGGCCCGCTCAAGGGATGTGAAATTAATAACGCTCAAAGAAGGCAAGCGCGTTGTCGCTGCAGAGCTTCTGCATCACGGTCTTGCCAAAATGCTTGGAAAGCATGTTCTGGAACTCGGGCATCTTGCTGGCATCGGAGAGGAAAGCGGGCACCGTGGCACCGTCCCAGTCGCCGCCGAGCGCGATGGCGTCCTCGCCGCCCAGGTCGAGCCAGTGCTCGATATGTGCCGCCAGCTGGTCGAAGGTGACGCCTGCGGCGGTCTTGTCGGTTGCGTCGTTGGAAAGGAACTCGCTGCAGTAGTTGAGGCCGACGATGCCACCCATGTCGCGAATGGTGCGGAACTGGTCGTCGGTGAGGTTGCGCTTAACGCCGCAAACTGCACGGGAGTTGGAGTGGCTGGCGACGAAGGGGCGCGTGGCGTGGGCGACAACCTCGTCAAAGCACTCGTCGTTGAGGTGGGAGACATCGAGTACCATGCCGGCGTGCTCCATCTGCGTAAGTGCCTCGATGCCGGCGGCGGTGAGGCCGGCGTGGGTATCGTGTCCGCTCGCGAGCGGTCCCTGCGCATTCCAGCTGAGCGATGACATGAGTACGCCCAAGCTCTTGAGCACTTCGATCAGCGCGGGGTCCTCGGCAAAGAACGTGGCGTTTTCGATGGTGTGGATGCAAGCGACCTTGCCGTCCTTGAGCGCGGGGCGAATGTCTGCGGCGCTGCGCACGTTGACCATGCGGTCGTGGTTGAGCATTGCCTGGCCGCTCATGTGCGCCATGATCTGCGCCTGGAAGCGCGCGGCGTGGGCGGTGGGAATCTCGTCGGGGACAAACGTGGCGAAGCACTGTGCCCACGGCGTGTTGCCGATCTTTGCGAGCGAGATGGCGCAGGCGTTGCCCTCGATGAGGTCGAAATCTTGCGGATGCGTTTCGTCGCCGGGGAAATAACCGTCGGTGCCGGCGGTAAAGCGCAGGTCGAGATCGAGCGTGGCCCAGCCGATTCGGTCGGCGGTGTCGCAGTGTAGGTCAAATACGGGATATGCCATGGTTCCTCCGGTTGCAGCGTTTCTTTGCAAACTGTCATTGAATTGTATGACTAGGGTATAGTTAGCGCCATATGTTCACGGCGGCCCGCGTTGTGCGCCGCCCTTATCACGGAGGTTACCATGTCCAACCAGGGCAAGAAGGTCAAGACCCATTATCGCGGCACGCTCGATGACGGCACGCAGTTCGATAGCTCCTACGATCGCGGCGAGCCGCTGGAGTTCACCTGCGGCGCCGGTCAGATGATCAAGGGCTTCGACGCCGCTGTTGTCGACATGCAGGTGGGCGAGAAGAAGACCGTGCACATTCCTGCTGCCGATGCCTACGGCGAGCACAATCCCGAGATGGTTATTACCTTCCCGGCCGAACAGGTTCCCAACATCGAGCAGATCGAGAAGGGCATGAAGCTTTTCCTGTCCACGCCGAGCGGCATGCCCGTTCCCGCCGTGGTCATTGACGTGACGCCCGAGGCCGTGACGCTCGATGCCAACCACGAGCTTGCCGGCAAGGACCTCAACTTTGATATCGAGCTCGTCGAGGTCGAGGGTTAGAGTATGCCTGAACGCTTGGTTTCGACGACATGCTTGGGAAATCTCAACGATCCGTCCTATGAACTCCTGCTTCGTCGGAAGCTGGGCGGCGTCTTTGAAGTTGACGAGCTGCTGCTCGATTGGGACCAGGCTGATGTATGCGCGTTTGTGGGCGTGACGGAGCTGGGGCGCACGGTCGATGTTCGGCTGGATGTTACCGACGGTGGTCGTCTTGCCGACGGCGACGTGCTCGCCATTGACCGTTCGGGCGTGGTGCCCGTGGCGGTTGTCGTGCGCCTGCGCAGCGCCGAGGTTTATTTGGTCGAAGTCGACCGCATGGATCCGATTGCGCTCGCGCATGCGTGCTGGGAGATCGGCAATATGCATGCGCCGCTTTTTCGAGGCGATTCGGACGAGTATACCGTGCGCATGTATACGCCGGTGCAGCCTGTTTTGGGCCGCATGCTCCGGGGCGTCGAGGGCGTTCGGCTCTCGACGGTTACCCGTGAACTCGATTCGGACCGGCGCTTTGCGTCGAGTGCGGCGGAGGCCGTCGTGAGCATGGCTCCCGACTTTACCATCGTAAAAAAGACGCGCGGCTAAGCGCGTGTATACGCAAGGCGGGCTTTGAGGGGCGACCAATCAAGGTCCGTCTTGCTGTTGATAGGAGGCTTTGGGGAAGCATATGGGTCTTGAAGGAATCAAGCTGATTGCATGCGATTTGGACGGCACGTTGCTGCATCCGGGGGAGCGCGAGCCGCGTTCCGAGGCCTTTGAACTCATCGATGAACTGCATCGTCGCGGTATCGTGTTTATGCCGGCGAGCGGCCGTCAATATGCTAGCTTGCGCTACCTGTTTGCCCCGGTGGCCGATGAGCTCGCCTATGTATGCGAAAACGGAGCCCTGGTGATGAGCGGGGGGCGTGCTGTTGTCAAGCGTTCCATGGAGCGTAGCCTTGCTATGGATATCGCGAATGCCGTGGTTGCGTATCCCCATGCCGACGTGACCCTTTCGTGTGAGGGACACCTCTACACCATGAGCGGCAACGATACGTTCGTCGATCATTTGCGCTATGAGGTCCACTGCGATGTGGCGGTGGTCGACCGCCCCGAGGACATCGACGAGGACGTCATTAAGATTGCCTTCCAAACGCCCGAGGTGGATCAGCCGGCGGCCCTGGAGTATTTCGAGCGCCTCTTTAGCGACCGTGTTGACGTGATGACGTCGGGAACCGAATGGACGGACTTTATCGGTTTCGGTTCGGGCAAGGGCTCCGCGCTTGCCGATTACGGTCGTGCCCTGGGTATTTCGCCCGATGAGATGATGGCGTTTGGCGATAACGAAAACGATCGCGACATGCTCAACGTCGTGGGCCATCCCTATCTGATGGAGAGCTGCAACCCCTCTATGCGTGGCATTAACGACCGCGTCCGCTACGTGCGCACGGTCGAAGAAGAGCTGCGTCGTCTACTTGCTGAGTAGACGTTTGGGACATGTCTAGGAATCTACTTTTTGCTGCAAAGTGCGGAAAGGTGGATTTTAAGGCATGTCCCGAACATCTACCGGCAGTCGGGGCAGAGACCCTCGAAGATGGTGTAGTGCGACGTGACGTGCCAGCCGATTTGCTCGGACGCTTTGGCGTCGAGCTGGGCATCGAAGGGGAGCGGTACGTCGATGACGCGGCTGCATGAGGTGCAGATGATATGTGCGTGCGGCTCGATCGTGCGATCGAAGCGGCTGCCGCCCGGCGTCTTGATGGAGAGGATCTCGCCGGCGTCGGCCAAGAGATTGAGGTTGCGGTAGACCGTACCGCGGCTGATTTTGTCATCCTGCGCGCGCACGACGTTGTAGATTTCGTCGGCGGTGGGATGGTTATAGCTTTGGCGCACGGCGTCAAGAACCAGCTTTCGCTGCTTGGTATTCCTTCTTTGCACCGCCATGCGCCTCGCCTCTTTTCTATCAACGGTCGTAGGTAAATGATACCGTATTTAGCACACAATACTAATAATGAGGACTGAAACCGTCTTCATTGGCAAGTGGGGCTCGGGCCTGGGCATCTACAAGGCGAAAACGCGTTCCCATGCGCTCGTAGGAGGCATGAAGTGCCTCGAGATGAGATAGGATGTCTGCCGGAGCTCCCTGTATCTCCATCTCGACTGAGCCGTCTTCCATGTTACGCACCCAGCCGGTGAGTGCGCGTGCCTGCGCGAGGTTGGTGTTGGTAAAGCGAAAACCAACGCCTTGGACTTGCCCCGTCCAGTGCAGGAAATAGCGCAGGGGAGTGTCTTGAGTGGCCTCGTCGCTTGCGAGTACGGTAAGTCTGCGGCGCAGCTCGAGCTCGACGTTTGATGGTTTTTGAGGCTCTCGACTGCCGCCGGTGACGCTGGAGAAGAACGTATCGAAGAAGCCCATCGCTATGCCTGCTTGCCTGCGTCGGCCGGGAAGGTTATGCCGGCCTGCTGGCGCACGGCATCCATGATGCGCAGTGAGACGAGCGTGACATCGCGGTAGTGGCCAAGCTCGTGACGTCCTGCCGGGGTCTCCCAAATCTCTTCCTTAACGTTATCGATGCCGCCGATGGCGGTGATAAAGTCTGTGAGTTCGTATTCCATAGTGTTGCTCGATTTGGGCAGGTCGAGCACGCGGCCGTTGTCGCCCTGTTCGCGCGGTGCCTCGGTCGCCGAGCCGCGTACGACATCGCCGCGATAGTCGATGCGGACGTTGCGGGGCGTGGACAGATGGTCGATCTGGATAGTGCCACGCTCGCCTTCGATCTGCGAGGGCAGCAGGTCATTCGTAATTTTGGAGTGCGCGAGCTCGACGGAGATACGGCCACCGCCGTAGCTGGCGAGGATGGAACCGCAGCCGTCGATGGGGCCGTGCGTGAGCTGCCGCGTGGTGGGGTCGAGCAAAGTAGTCATGCTCGTAAGGCCGGAGGGCATGCCGAAAATCTCGACCATGGGCTCGACGGCGTAGACGCCAATGTCCATGAGGGAACCCGATGCCATATTGCAGTCGAAGATATTGGTGGCGCGTCCCGCGAGAATCTCGTTGTAGCGCGAGGAATACTTGCCAAAGCGCAATGAGGCGCGGCGGATGGGGGCGATCTCGCCCAGGGCGTCCTCGATGGCGTGGAAGGCGGGATCGTGGAGGGGACGCATGGCCTCGAGAGCCACGACACCTGCTGCCTCGGCAGCGCGGAAGACTTCCAGCGCCTGCGCTTCGGTGGCGCAGAAGGGTTTCTCGACGATGACGTGCTTGCCACCGGCGATGCAGGCAAGGGCCTGCTCGTAGTGAAGTGCGTTAGGGCTGCCGATATAGACGGCGTCGACGTCGACGGCGGACGCAAGCTCGTCAAGTGCGGTGAAGTTACGTTCGCCGCCGTGTTCGACGGTAAAGGCAGTACCGCGATTGGCGTCGCGCGAAAGCGTGCCCACAAACGCGGCTTGGTCGTTGGCGTTGACGACTTGGATAAAGTCGTCGGTGATCATGGATGTGCCGATGGTCGCGATGCGCAGCATACGTCCCCCTTGCGTTGTTTGGTCTACAGGATGAGTGTAGCGCGTGGGGATATAAAGCTGCGCGAAAACGCTATTACAGGTCGCTCTCGTTAAAGCCGGTGTCGATATCGAGGTTGCTGCCGTCGGCCGCCGTGGTGGCAAGCTCGTCGCAGCGCTCGTTGAGCTCATGGCCGGCGTGGCCCTTAACCCAGATGAACTCCACTTTGTGCTTGCTCTTTGCGGTGAGCAGGCGCTCCCACAAGTCGCGGTTCTTGACAGGCTGCTTGTTGGCGGTCTTCCAGCCGCGTTTTTTCCAGCCGTCGATCCAGTGTTTATTGAAAGCGTTGACGACGTACTGCGAATCGGAATGGACCTCGACCTCGCAGGGGCGGTTGAGCGCCTCGAGCGCCACGATGACCGCCATGAGCTCCATGCGGTTGTTGGTGGTCTTGGCGTAGCCGCGCGAAAGCTCGGAGGTGAAGGTCTTGCCGGCGGGGTTGGTGTATTTGAGCACGGCGCCGTAGCCGCCGCGTCCCGGATTTGATCGGGCCGAGCCGTCGGTATAGATGATGACCTTCACATGGTTCCTTTCGTTGGGTACGTTTCGTGTGAGTGACCATTGTAGCGCCATGTCCGCCGGGGGCTAGCAATCTACGATTTCTACCCCGTCTTCCGACAGTTAGTTGGCATGGATGATGCGGTTGAGCTCGTCGAGGTATTGCTGCAAGAGGGGAGAGGGCTTGCGCTCGTCGTGCATGATATAGCCTACGTGCATCGTTGGGGCGTCTGCTAACGGGATCGATGCCATACCCCATTGCATTTCATTGGAGAGGACACCGGTCGACAGGGTGTAACCGTTCGACGTGATAAGTAAGTTAGTAAGTGTTCCGCGGTCCGAGATTCGTATGTTGCGGTCGCAAGGGATATAGCTAAAAGGTTCCTCGGCGTAATAGAAGGAGTTTGAGGTTCCCTGCTCAAAGCTGTAGCGCGTATAGGGTGTGAGGTCGGCAAGGGACAGCTGCGGGCGGCGGGCAAGCGGGTGGCGCTCGCTAACGAAGACGTGGACCGTCGCGTCGAATAGGGGATGGAAGCTCGCACGCGCATCGGCAAAAGCCTTCTGCAGAACGCGGGCATTAAAGTCGTCCAGATACAGGATGCCGATGTCGCTGCGAAACGCGCGGACGTCATCGATGATCTGCGACGTGGTGGTCTCGCGCATGATGAACTCGAACTTGCTGTCGCGGCAGCGCTCGACCACGTTGACAAAGGCCTCGACCGAAAAGGCGTAGTGCTGGGCGGAAATGGCGAGGCGGGCTTGCGGGGTGCCGCCGTCCTCGTAGCGGGCCTCGAGCATATCGGCCTGCTCTACGACCTGGCGCGCATAGCCCAAAAGCTCGGTGCCGTCGTTGGTGAGCGTGACGCCGCGGCTGGAGCGCGTGAAGATCTCCAGGTGGAGTTCCTGCTCCAGGCTTTTGACGGCGTTTGAGATGTTGGACTGAGCGGTATAGAGGCGCTGAGCTGCGGCGTTGATTGAGCCGGACTCTGCCACGGCGATCAGAAAACGAAGCTGCTGGAGGGTCATCGGCGCCGTCCTTTCGAGCGTTATCTACAAAACCGATAACAGGTTAGCGCTTTTAAGTGATTGACCGAGCGAAACAATGCTCGTACTATTCAAAACACACAAAGGCGGTAGGTAATTAAACCGACCACGGAACCGGGATGCGAAAGGAGGCCCGCATATGAAATGCTTACCAAGACGAATGCCGGGCTCCTGTTTGCGCCCGTTGGTGTGATCAGGAGACAGCGACTTACTTCTCTCTAATTTGTTTACTTTTGTTCGATCAAGGAGATCATCATGAGCCAGTTCATCAACAACCCCGAGCACACCTTTGGTTTCGATACCCTGCAGCTTCACGTTGGCCAGGAGAGCGCCGACCCCGCATCCGACTCCCGCGCCGTGCCTATCTACCAGACCACGAGCTATGTGTTCCGCAACTCCCAGCACGCCGCCGACCGCTTTGGTCTTGCCGATGCTGGTAACATCTACGGCCGTCTGACCAACTCCACCCAGGGCGTCTTCGAGGACCGTATCGCCGCACTCGAGGGTGGCGTGGCAGGTCTCGCCGTCGCCTCCGGTGCTGCTGCCATCACCTATACCCTGCAGGCTCTTGCTCAGGCCGGTGACCATGTGGTTGCCCAGAAGACCATCTACGGTGGCTCCTACAACCTGCTGGAGCATACGCTCTCCCAGTTTGGCGTCGAGACCACGTTTGTCGACGCTCATAACCTGGGCGAGGTCGAGGGCGCCATCAAGGACAACACCACGGTCATCTATCTCGAGACGCTCGGCAACCCCAACTCCGACATCCCCAACATCGACGCCATCTCCGAGATCGCCAAGAAGCACGGTCTGCCGGTTGTCGTCGACAACACTTTCGGCACCCCGTATCTGTTCCGCCCGCTGGAGCATGGTGCCAACATCGTCGTCCACTCCGCAACCAAGTTCATCGGCGGCCACGGCACCTCGCTGGGCGGTGTGATCGTCGACGGCGGTAACTTCGATTGGAAGGCGAGCGGCAAGTATGAGCAGATCGCCGAGCCCAACCCCTCCTACCATGGCGTCTCGTTTGCCGAGGCTGCCGGTCCCGCCGCCTTCGCAACCTATGTCCGCGCCATCCTGCTGCGTGACGAGGGCGCCTGCATCAGCCCGTTCAACGCTTGGATCCTGCTCCAGGGCACCGAGACTCTGTCGCTGCGCGTTGACCGTCATGTCGAGAACACCAAGAAGGTCGTTGAGTTCCTGGCTGGTGATAGCCATGTCGCCAAGGTGAACCACCCGAGCCTGTCTGAGCACCCCGATCACGAGCTCTATCAGAAGTACTTCCCCAACGGCGGTGCCTCGATCTTTACCTTTGAGATTAAGGGTGGCCAGGAGGCAGCTTGGAAGTTCATCGACCATCTGCAGGTCTTCTCGCTGCTCGCCAACGTGGCCGACGTCAAGTCGCTCGTCGTGCACCCGGCTACCACTACGCACTCCCAGCTCTCTGCCGAGGAGCTCGCCGAGCAGAACATCACGCCCTCCACAATCCGTCTTTCCATCGGTACCGAGAACGCCGAGGATATCATTTGGGATCTGAAGCAGGCCTTCGCCGCGCTGGACGAGTAAGGCGACTTGTGCAAGGACCCCTTGCGACTCGATAGGTATAACTGCATAAAATGCCTGCTCAAGGCGCCTGTGCGAACAATGGTTGCACAGGCGCCTTTTTTGCATAGAGCGGGTGCAAAAACAGGGTTTTTGGCATGCTTTATGCAATCGAGATGTGGAAAACTCCTGTTAAGAGGATGTGAGTTTTACGCAATTGACGTGCGCCTTTTGAGTAAAACCGCAGGTCGCGATTTGCTCGGGGTACTATGCAGCGCGATCGAATCACACGCAGCTCAAACGCAGCAAAAACGCACTACGGAGGTTTCTAGCTACATGAGGATCGATTCACGAAAACCGAAAGCCGCCGCCCTTTCCGCCGCTCTGACCGTGGCACTTTTGGCGGGCGCCGGTGCAACCGATGCCCACGCGGCAATACTATCCGATACGGTTGGACCTACGCCGTCCGAGGCGACGCTGGTGCAGCCCGTTGACTATCGCGGCGATGGTTATGGTTCCATGCAGGAGTGGAACGCCTCGATGGAGGCCAAGCGCGATTCCCTTGAGATGCGCGCTCAGATCATTATGAATATGTATGGCGACTATGCTACCGATGACGAGCATGCTGTGCTGCAGGGTTGCATCGACGGTGCGGGTAGCCTGTTGACGATGGGGGAGGTCGACGCCAAGTCGACCG
The DNA here is from genome assembly GCA_958353395.1 of uncultured Collinsella sp. Lineage (GTDB taxonomy): Bacteria > Actinomycetota > Coriobacteriia > Coriobacteriales > Coriobacteriaceae > Collinsella. The sequence goes on along the minus strand of CATWSG010000021.1, from coordinate 19,036 downwards.
AGCTCGATGAGCTGCGCGCTGCGCTTGAGGATGCCAAGCGCGAAGCGCTCGAGGCTGCCGCCGAGGCGGAGGCTGCCGAGGCCGCCCAGGCTTCGTACTACAACGCCGGTTACACTCCGTCTTACGCGTCTGCCGCGTCCTACGCGAACGGATCGGGCCTGACGCGCTCTGCGGGTGTCAATAACTACAACGGGCGCCGCGAGACCTATTACAGCAGCAATGTGCTTTATCACTATCGCACGGGCGAATGGACTCAGGATTCTGAGGGCTTCTGGCGCGATTCCGACGGCTATTACGTTGTTGCCGCGGGCGATATGGCCCAGGGCTCGACCTTTACGGGCTCCAAGGGTGATTGCAAGGTCTATGACTCCGGCTGCGCTGCCGGAACCACCGATTACTACACCGGTTGGTAATTTTTCTGCATCACGGATATTTGGCGGACGGGCGTCTTTACCGAGCTTTAGGGCAACGTAAGGACGTCCGTTCTATGTATGCGTTTGAGTTAACAGAGCCCTTACCGTGGCGGTACGCTGGGCGTATGGATGCGGGGCACACTGGTTCTTGAGAAATAAGGTCTTTCTCTTGGAGGAAGTGGTCTTGTGAATGCTCGAGATATTGCCGTTGCCGCCGTCGCGTTGATGCTTGGCTGCCTTGGTCCCACGGCCGCGCTCGTCGCGGGCATGCAGGGGACATGCGGGGCTGCTCCTATCGTGGTCGGCGCGCTGATCGCGGCCACGCTGCTGGGAAGCGCAGGCGTGGTTCTTTGCCGCGACGATGAGGACGAGGTGCCGGGGTCGCAACGCTAACTGTTGTGAGATCGGCCGCCGGTCATAGACGAAGATGAAGGCCACCGCAGGGGAAAGGTTCCCTTGCGGCGGTTTTGCTGTTAAGGCTGTTGAATGCGGCGCGTCGGCGCTACCAGCTTTTCTCGATATCGCGGATGCGCCGATAGAGCCACTCGTTTTGCGGTGCCTGGATATCGTGTTTGGCTGCGAGGCGGCAGATGGTGCCCGCGAACTCATCAACCTCGGTTTTGCGCCTTGCGATGCGGTCTTGAGCCATCGAGGGCATACCGGCGGGGTCGATTCCCTCGATGAGGTGCACCATTTGCGTCAGGTCTGCCTCGGTCAGTTCAACGCCCTCGGCGTTGGCGACCGCAAGCGTTTCGCGCATGGCGGAAACAAAGCAGCGACGCTGCTCGGAGCCCGGCTCCGTGGCGCTTCCGTAGGTCCCGCCGTAGGCCATGCAGGTCTGGTTGATGCCGTCGTTGAGCATGAGTTTGGCCCACATGCGGTGGGCGATGTCGTCCTCGACGGTATGGGCGATGCCGCAGCGCGTATAGAGCTCGTCGATTGCGGTGATGGTTGCGGGGTTCGTGCCGGCCGCCGCGCCAAAGCGGATTTCGCCCGCATTGGTAAAGGTGAGCGCGCCGTTGAGAAACACGGCGTCCATGCCCTGGCAGATACCAAGAACGGTATGCTCCCAGCCAAAGCGTTCGGCAATCTTTTGCTCGCTCGTAATGCCGTTGCACAGCGAGGCGATGAGCGTGTTGGGTCCCACGACGCGCTCCATAGTCTTGAGTGCTTGGTCGAGACCGGTGGTCTTGACTGTCAGGATGACCAGATCGGCGGGCGTCGCCTCGCTGGCACGGACGGACGTGAGATCGCAGGGCTTGCCGTTGACGGTGAGCGCGTCGTTCGCGTGACGCTCAAAACGGGTGTCATCCATAACGTATTCGACGGCGTCATTGCCGAGGGCCTTGGCAATCATGCTGCCGTAGAGCAGGCCGACGCCGCCCTTGCCGATAAAGGCGACCTTGTTGATCTGCATGTGAATCATCTCCCCATGTAAAAGGCGCCCGCGTAAGGGGCGCCTGATGGATTGTATGCTGCCAGGGTGATTGGTGGGTGCGCGGGGCGGCTGTTATGAAAAAGAAACTATTGCGCTGTGCGCTTATGCCGCGGGGCAGACCGCAAAGACGCGGGCGGGGTATCCGACGCCATCGCGGACCTTGGGGAAGGTGCAGAAGATGACGGCGCCTGTGGCGGGAAGCTCGTCCAGATGGTCCATGACTTCGATCTGATGGCGGTCGACCGAGAGGATGTATTGCTCGCCGGGGTAGGGGTAGGCGTCCTCGCACGTGGTGATGCCCGGCTCCTTTCATCGGGCTTTTTGCTGATGTTAAAGCGGTGCCGTGACGGCTCGATTTCTGCTGCGTTACGATACGTTCTCAATTGCGATTCCGATGTGTTTCGATGACGTGACGGGTTTGTTTCGCCTTGTCAGGGCTTCGATGGGAGGGGAGGGGCCGTGCAATACCGCGTTGACCCTAAAAGTGGTAACCGAATATCCTCTCTGGGTCTGGGCTGCATGAGGTTTCCCGGTGCGCCGGGACGTCCGGATGCGAAGACAGCCGATGCCATCATTTCCCGTGCGGTGGAGCAGGGGATTAACTACCTGGACACGGCCTATCTCTATCCCGGCAACGAGGCGTGCGTGGGTGCGTCGCTTGAGCGCCTGGGCTTGCGCGACCAGGTTTTGCTCGCAACCAAGCTGCCGCATGCTTCGTGCAAATGCGCGGAGGATTTCGACCGGTTCTTCGACGAGCAACTGCGCCGCCTACGGACTGACCATATCGACTATTACCTCATGCACAACATTACCTCGCCCGCCCAGTGGGAACGTGTGGTGGCGTTGGGCATCGAGGACTGGATCGCGCAGCAAAAGGCTGCAGGGCGTATTCGTCAGATAGGCTTTTCGTACCACGGCAGCGCGGCGGACTTCCTTACGATGCTCGATGCGTATGAGTGGGACTTTTGCCAGATCCAGTACAACTACGCTGGAGAACGATATCAGGCGGGAACGGCGGGGCTCATGGCCGCCGCCGAGCGAGGTCTCGCGGTGTTTGTGATGGAGCCGCTTTTGGGCGGACGCTTGGCAGGCAAATTGCCTCCGCGGGCGCGCGCTGTTCTCGATGGTGCATGCGATCGGCATTTGCATACGCCTGCCGCTTGGGGGCTCTCGTGGGTGTGGAATCATCCCCAGGTGACCATGTTGCTTTCGGGTATGACCGATACCGCGCAGGTGGACGAGAATTCGTCACTGGCAGACCTCGCGTTGCCGAATTCGATGACGGCCAACCAGCTCGACACGATTGCGCGCGTGTTGATGGAGTTTGAGAAATCGAACCGTGTGCCCTGCACGGGATGCGGCTATTGCATGCCGTGCCCTAAAGGCATCAATATCCCTGGATGTTTTGCCGCCTACAACGCAAGCTATGCGCACAGCTGGTTTACGGGGCTGTCTCAATACTTTACGGCGAGCGCGGTGCGCACAAGCGAGCCCAAGTTGGTGAGCAATTGCGTCAAATGCGGCAAATGCGCGCGGCACTGCCCGCAGCACATCGATATTCCCGAGCGTCTCGACGATGTGCGCCGACGTTTCCAGCCTGGTCCCGTGACGGCGGTGCTTAAGGCCTTCGGCAAAACGCGCTCCTCATGACCCTTTTATAACTTGCGGTGGAATAGTTCCTGTTTGCGGCAGAATAGGGGCCAAACAGGAACTATTTCACCGCAACTGAAGGGGGCTGTCGTGGGTCATCGAGATTCATGTGATGATTTGCGTGAGGTTCGTTGGGGCGTTTTGGGCGCCGGGCACATTTCGCATCGATTTGCATCGTCGCTCAAGGAGGTGGACGGGGCACGGCTTGTGGCTGCGGCCGGCCGCACTCCTGCACATGTCGAGGAATTTTGCCGAGCGTTTTCGATCGATGCTGCGCATGGCCATGCCTCGGTCGACAATAACGGCGACGCGGCTTATGGCGCGCTGATTGCCGACCCCGATGTCGACGCAATCTACTTGGCTCTTCCGCATGGCATGCATACGCGTTGGGCCTGTCGCGCGCTGCGCGCCGGAAAGGCCGTGCTGTGCGAAAAGCCGGCCGTTTTGAGTGAGGAAGAGGCTCTCTCGATTGCCTCCATCTCTCGCGAGCGCGGCGTGCTGTTTATGGAGGCGATGAAGAATCGGTTTTGCCCGATGCGCACTCGCGTGAAGGACTTGCTTGCGTCGGGTGAGCTTGGCCGTATTGTCTCGATTGAAAGCGTGCAAAAGCTCGATTACGGCGAGTCTCCTTCGGGCTATCTGCTTGATCCGTTGCAGGGCGGCTGTCTATATGACATGGGCTGCTATGCGGTTGGTTGGTTTGAGGATTTGCTCGCGGGCGCGTGCGAGGTTTCGTCCCGTGAAGTTCGCTGGCGTGACGTATCGGGCGGTCGCGTCGATTGGGCCGACGAGATCCATATGAGCGTCGGCGGTATACCCATTCATATGGTGTGCGACGGCAAAGCAACATATGAAAGCCGCTTAACGATTGCCTGTGAGCGGGGTTCGTTGGAAATCGAGCGTCTCCATCGCCCCGAGCTCGCCCATGTGAAGTACTCCGACGGGCGAACGCTCGAAATAAATGCCCCGTTTGAGGTCGATGATTTCTACGGCGAAATCCAGCATGCGACGCAGCTCATTCAGGCGGGGAAACTCGAAAGCCCCATCATGTCCCTAGCCGCCACGCAGCGCTGCGCGCACATCATCGATGCAATCCGTCTAGCCCTCTAGGACTTGGCGCTGACGCGTAGGGGATCATGACGCCGGCGCCCGTGGTGCCTGGCGGCCCACATCTCTGATGCCCCTTTTATAACTTGCGGTGGAATACGGTCTGTTTGCGCCAAAATAAGGCACCAATAGACCGTATTTCACCGCAACTGATGAGGGGGAGTTGGAGATGCTGACGATCGGGTGCCATCTTTCGACGACGAAGGGCTATCGGGCGATGGGGGAGACGGCGTTGTCCATTGGCGCCAATACCTTTGCGTTCTTTACGCGCAACCCGCGCGGTGGCAAGGCAAAAGACCTTGACATGGATGACGTGGCGGCCCTGCGCGAGCTTATGGAGCAAAACGACTTTGGCCCGCTCGTGGCTCATGCCCCGTATACCTATAACCCCTGCTCCGCTAAGGAGCGGGCGCGCGAGTTTGCCCTGGAGGCCATGGCCGAGGATCTGCAGCGCATGGAAGCGCTGCCCGGCAACTACTACAATTTTCATCCCGGTGCGCATGTGGGACAGGGGGCAGACGTCGGCATTCAGATGATTGTCGACACGCTGTGCCAGGTGATGTTTGAGGGACAGCAGACGACGGTATTGCTTGAGACCATGGCAGGCAAGGGCACCGAGGTGGGCCGTAGCTTTGAAGAACTGGCGTGCATTATCGAGGGCGTTGCCGCCAAGTGCCCAGAGCTGTCCGATAAGCTGGGCGTTTGTTTGGACACCTGCCATGTGAGCGATGCCGGCTACGACATCATCCATGATCTGGACGGCGTGCTCGACGAGTTCGACCGCGTGGTGGGTATCGATCGCTTGCATGCCGTACACATCAACGATTCGAAGAACCCCTGCGGCGCCCATAAAGATCGTCACGAGTGCATCGGCAAGGGATACCTTGGCAGCGAGGAATTTGGTGGCGGTATGCAGGTTATGCAGAATATTGTATCGAATGGTCGCTTGCGCGCATTGCCATTCATTTTGGAGACACCGAACGAACTTGCAGGTTATGCGGCTGAAATCAAACTGTTAAGGTCATTGCAGCAGTAATGGCTGCCATAAAGTGGGACGCTCCATTCACGTTATGGGTTTGTTTCAATCAGTTTTCTAATTGCAGATTCTTCCAAGCGGGTGCATAATAACCCTCAGTTTTTGCAGACCTCTGAATCACGTGGGGTCATTGGAAGGAGACTGATTATGAAGCTGAAGAAGCTTGGCGCATTTGCCGCCACGGGTGCTATGGCGCTCGCCCTCGCTCTGACGGGCTGTGGCTCGTCCAACGCCACCTCTGGTTCTAATGCCGGTTCCAGCAGCTCTGACGACGCTAAGGTCGAGAAGGTCGACGGCTCCAAGGAGTACGCGCTCGTCAAGGACGGTACGCTGACCGTCGGCACCTCTGCCGAGTACGCTCCGTTTGAGTACAAGGATGACAACGGCGATTATCAGGGCTTTGACCTTGAGCTCATCAAGGCTATCGGCGACAAGCTGGGCCTGGATGTCGAGTATGTCAACAATGACTTTGACACGCTGGTTCCGGGCGTCGCTTCGGGCGCCAAATATGACGTCTCCATCGCGGCTATCACCGACACGCCCGAGCGTGAGAAGGAAGTCACTTTCTCCGATTCCTACTACATGGACGATCAGGCTATCGTGACCAAGGTCGATAACACCGACATCACGGCCGACAACTACAGCGAGAAGCTCAACAACGCCGATGCTACCATCATCGTCCAGTCTGGCTCGACCGCCGAGTCCTTTGCCCAGGAGAACTTCCCCAAGGCCAAGATTGTCCCCTACAAGGACGCCACCGAGTGCTTCAGCGCCCTGCAGTCCGATAAGGGCGACGCCGTAGTCACCAACCGCTCCGTTGCCAGCCAGCTGACCGCCGAGCAGTTCAACACCTGCCAGACCATTAAGCAGATTAGCACCGGCGAGGAGTACGCCATCGCCATCAACCAGGGCAACACCAAGCTCAAGGACGACATCAACCAGGCCATCAAGGACCTGACCGACGACGGTACCGTTGACGCCCTCATGGCTAAGTACAACATCAAGTAAAATAGCTACTTGATTGCTCGCGGGCCCTTTCCGCTTTGGCGGAGAGGGCCTTTGCGCTTCTCTTGACGGAGAGCATTTCCGTCTCGTTTTGCCGGCAACTTCTACGATAGGAGCCACCTTGTCTCGACTGAACAAAGGGGCCGTGGAGCAGCGTTTTCCACTGCCCGCCTTGCTCCAAAAGCTAGTCTGCGTCATGGCCGTGGCGCTCGCGCTGGTGTGTGTGGGGGCATATGCGCCCACGACCGCCCAGGCGCTTGAGACCGCAAAGATTACCGCCCGACCCAACACCGGTTCGGGCAGCGCTGTGGTCGGCGGTACCGAGACGCGCATTACCTGGGAAGTTCAGGCCGATGCCGACGAGGAGCTGAGCGGTCTTTCTTTGACGTTTGTCGACGGCACGACGTTTGGTACCGATGACACGCGATTGACGATGCTCTCGGGCGAGGACCTCATGGATCGTACGCCCATGAAACCCACGTGCAAGGCTGACGGCCAGACGCTCAAGATTGACTTTGGCGAGACGGCGCCGGCCGGCGGCTTTTTCCGTGTTGAGGTCTACGGCGTGACCTTCCCCGTCGAGGGCGGCGATGAGGCCTTTAGCGGCACCTATACGCTCGCTGACGGGTCGACCAAGAAGATTTCCAAGATTCCGTCGGTGGAGATCAAGGGCGTGACGGCCTTCGATAACTTCTTGGCCGACCTTAAGGAGCAGCCGTGGGTCGAGGCTTGGAACTCCAATATGTTCCTGCGCCTGTTCCTGAACCCGGTCATTTTGGTCCAGAGCCTGCCGATCGTCTTCAAGGGCTTCCTCATGTCGCTTTCGATCGTGCTTGTGGCGTTTCCGCTGGCAATTCCCTTCGGTTTTGCCCTGTCGCTCATGCGCATCTCCAAGTCGCGCATCCTGCGCTGCCTTGCTGGCATCTATGTGAATATCATCCGCGGTACGCCGGCGTTCCTGCAGATTTATATCGCGTTCTTCGGTCTGCCGTTGGCCGGCGTCAAGGTTGATGACTACGTGCTCGGCGTCATCGTCATGGCCATGAATTCGTCTGCCTATTTGTGTGAGATCTTCCGCGCCGGTATTCAGTCGATCCCCAAGGGCCAAAACGAGGCTGCTCGCTCTCTGGGCATGAATGCCTTCCAGACGCTGCTCTACGTTATGATTCCGCAGACGTTCCGCAATGTTTTGCCTACGCTGACCAGCGAGTTTATCTTGCTTTACAAGGATACGTCGCTGCTTGCGGCCGTGGGTGTGGTCGAGATCGTCATGAACGCCCGTACCATCGTGGCCACGACGGGCTCCATTACACCGTACGTGGTTGCCGCCCTGTTCTATCTGGTCATCACCCTGCCGCTCGCTCGCTTGGTGAGCGGTCTTGAGGCGAGGCTTTTGGGCACGACCGAGACCAAGAAGAAGCGTCCCGCCAAGAGCGCCGGACAGGTTGTCGCGACGCCTGCCGATCACATCGCCGGTCTGTAAGGAGGTCCTATCATGAGCGAAACCAATAACTCGAACGAGGTCGTCGTCAGTATCAAGAACCTCCAGAAGGCCTTTGGCGATAACGTGGTCCTGCGCGATATCGATCTAGATGTGCACAAGGGTGAGGTCGTTGTGGTCCTGGGCCCTTCGGGCTCGGGCAAGTCGACGATGCTTCGCTGCATCAATCGTCTGGAGCATCCCACGAGCGGCTCGATCATCGTTGAGGGCGTGGACGTGTGCGCCAAGGGTGTCGACCTCAACAAAGTGCGCACGCACCTGGGCATGGTGTTTCAGCAGTTCAACCTGTTCCCGCACCTGTCGGTCAAAAAGAACGTCATGCTTGCGCAGCAAAAGGTGCTCAAGCGCAGCAAGGAAGAGGCCGAGAAGATTGCCATCGAGGAGCTGACCAAGGTCGGCCTGGCCGAGCGCATCGACTTTATGCCGAGCCAGCTCTCAGGCGGTCAGCAGCAGCGCGTGGCGATCGCCCGCGCCCTGTCGATGAATCCACACGTGATGCTCTTTGACGAGGCTACGTCAGCGCTTGACCCCGAGCTTGTCCGCGACGTTCTTGGCGTCATGCGCGATCTTGCACGTGACGGTATGACCATGATCGTGGTGACGCACGAGATGGGCTTTGCCCGCGATGTCGCCGACCGCGTGGTCTTTATGGACGGCGGCGTTATCGTGGAAGAGGGCACGCCGAGCGAGGTCTTCGACCATCCCAAGAGCGAACGCACCAAGGCGTTCTTGGGCAATATCTCGTAGCCGCTTTATATGACTGACATAGCAGAAAACGGGAGCCGGATGTGATCCGGCTCCCGTTTTTGTTGGGACGCGAATGTGTTTTGGTGCAGAGCGCGTTACGGGCGGAGCTCATTGCCGCTAGGCGAGCTCGGCTCCAAGGGCGCGGCAGGCCGCCTCGCCCTCATCGTCGGGGGCGTCGTAGCAGATGACGGAATCGACGACGTTAACACCCGCCTCGTCGGCGTCCGCCTTCCAGTTGTCCATCCATTCGCCCTCGGCCCACGAATAAGAGCCAAAGAGGACGACCTTCTTGTCGCCGAGAGTCTCCTTGACCTCGTTCCACATCGGCTGGAACTCATCGTATTCAAGCTCCTCGGAGCCCATGGCGGGGCAGCCGAAGGCGAAGGCATCATAGTCGGCGACCTTGTCGGCAGAGAAGTCGGCGCAGGGGATGACTTCGGCCTCGGCGCCCGCGGACGTGGCGCCTTCGGCGACAAAGTTTGCCATGGCCTCGGTATTGCCCGTGCCGCTCCAATAGACGACGGTGATCTTGCTCATGTTTTGTCCTTTCGGTCGTGCGGCGCTGGCCGCAGCTTGTACGTTCTATCGGGTTGCCTGGGCAAGTTGCGCCAGGCTGCAGCCCTGCTGATAGACAAGGGTGAGGTATTGGGTGCAGGCACGGTAGGCATCAAACGTCGCAAGCGCCTGCTCGACATTTTCGTAGACCTTCCAGGCCCCAAAGACCTTGTAGTTCTCGCCGCGCTGGACGATAAACTCGTGTACGTCGTCGTAGGGGTATCCAAGGAAGTAGCCTATTTCGTGCGGAAACTCGCAGGTGCAGTCGTTGCTGCAGCTAGTTTGCTGAGGTAGTGCGCATCGAGTCTGGCTACAGGCGCATTCCGCGACGTTATTGCTCGCGAGCGTGATGCGTGATGCCAAATGCACAAGGCATGTCGAAAGGTCTCTCGTGTCGTAGCCTTCCGAGGCGAGCGCCGTTTGGGCGCGAGGGTCTGCGAAATAGGTGGTGAGGCTTTTGGCTCGGTACATATACACGAGCGCTCCGCAGGGCCGCCAGACCAAAACACTCAGGTGGATACCGAACGGGTCAAGCTCGCGATTGCACTGGGCGATAACGTTGAGCAGGCGTGCTCGGCGTTCTGTGATGGTTTCGGTTGCGGTCGAGCCGTCCCCGTGGGCGTAGGTGCCTGGATAGGTAAAGAGCGATGCCGGCTTGATGCCCGCGAGCGTGGGAGAGCAGTTGCGCACGACTGCTGCCTGAAACGTTGGGATGTCTATGGTTCGGGTCACGGCGCTCCTTACGGATCTAAACTGTTAGCCTAGGAAAACTTATACACGAAAGTAAGCCATGGTCAACAAAAAAGTTTGAATAGGGAAACTAATTGACCGAACCGACATGATTTTGGGTTAAGATGGGGACACCCCATGGGGGTATCTAGATAGGGCTACTTGAAAGGGGAACGCATGAGCGACTTGCTCAACCCTGCGAATCTCATCGTGCTGGCCGTCATTGCCGTCGGCATGTTTTTTGGACTGCGTCGCATTGCCGCTTCGACACACGGGAAGAGTTGTTGCAGCGATGGTACGAGCGGCAAGAAAACCAAAAAGGTTGTTGTGGTGGATACCGATGCATCGCACTATCCCTATAGCGATGAGCTGCTCATCGGCGGCATGAGCTGTGACGGCTGCGCTCAGAACGTGGCCAATGCCCTGAATGCGCTGGATGGCGTGTGGGCAACGGTGACGTATGCGGATCACACGGCACGTGTGCGCTCTAAACAGCCGGTTGATCGTGGTGTCCTCGAGACGGCCGTGAAAGACGCGGGCTACTACGTCATGACGCTGTAAGCGCCGCCCTGGATGCGCTTCCTTGGCTAGGCTCGTCCGCGTAGCTCAATGTCTTGGATATCGTCGAAGTCGATGGCGATATCCCTGAGTTTGAGCAGCTTGAACGCGGGAAGCACTTCGTCGAGAATGCCGGTGCGGCTACGATAGCCGTACGTATCGTAATAGGTGACGCGCACCAAGTCGCCACGTTTGAGGCCCTCGAGCTTTTTTGAAAGCTCGAGGGCTTTTTCTTCCGTGAGTTCGCATTTTGGTTCGACGGTGATTTCCTGCTTGCGCACGAGTTCGTAGTATCCCGTGAGGGCGGCAAAGGGCATAAACTGTGCGGCGCGGTTGGCGCGCACGGCACCGTTGGCAGTGAGCTTGGGGTCGGCGGCGCGGCGTCTGCCCTCGGGGTCCGCCAGGCGCTCGAAGGCGGTCGGCGGGCGCACGGGCTGTTGTTTGGGTTTAGGCACGGTGTCCTCCAACTTGGTCGTTGCGTTCGCGTGCGGTGGCGCCGGCGGTAAAACTCAATCCTTTGACCAGGGCGTTCTTGCCGTATTTGCCTTTTACGGCCAACACGGCGCGCGCCAAGTCGCGCTCGCGCTCATCCGCCTCGATATCGCTGAACAGATCGATGGTGGCAAATTCTTCGGGTACCAGATTGCCAAATCCCAGGTTGATGCGCTTGACCGGTCGTTTGGGATCGACGGTCTGCGCCCAAAGCTCATCGAAATAGCCCATGATCTTCTTAAACGAATTGGTGCGCTCGGGCAGCTTTCGCGAAGCGTTGGAGTGCGCAAAGAGTGCGGCATAGCCACCGCGCGGTTTGCCGCCATGCTCTCCCACAAAGATGCCATCGATTGCCTGCGCCTCGCGCACCAGGCGGCGCCGTTCGCCATCTCGCTGGACGGGCTTGGGCGCACGGGGTGCGAGCTCGGGGCCGGCGGTTGCGGCGGGTTCGATGCTCGACGTGCTCGAACGCAAATGCCCGCATCCGTCTACATATTGCGCTGTGCCGCTGGCGTCGAGGCGGCGTATGTCGGCGCGCTCGCTCGCGTAGCCTACAAAGAGCGAGATGCTGTCGCACACCACGTGCTTATCGACCAAGTCCAACACGGCGTTGTCGACCATCTCGCGCAAGACGGTGTAGGCCTGCTCGTAGGCATAACCCTTCGAGAGCACCTGTCCTGTGGTGGTCGAAGTTGCTTGCGGGCGATAGGCTTGGATATCGGCGATGGTTGTCGGTTCGCGCCCAAAGGCGTGGTCGATGAGATATTCGGCATTGACGCCGAGCTCGTCGTAAAGCAGGTTCTCGTCGAGTGCGGCGACACCCATCAGGTCGTAGACGCCATACTTTTCGAGTCGTGCTGCCACGCCGGGGCCGATGCCCCAGATATCGGTGATGGGACGATGGGGCCAGATCTCTTTGCGAAAGGTCTCGTCGTCGAGTATGCCGATGCGGCTGGGTACGTGCTTGGCGGTGATATCGAGCGCTACCTTGGCCTGGAATAGGTTGGGGCCGATGCCGACCGTTGCCGTGATGCCCGTGCGCCTCAAGACCTCGTCGCGCAGCGTGCAGGCAAAGCCTTTGGCATTGGTATGGTAGAGGTCTAGATAGGGCGTCACGTCGATAAAGCATTCGTCGATTGAATAGACGTGAATGTCTTGCGGGCTCACGTATTCCAGATAGATGCCGTAGATTTGCGCCGACACTTCCATGTAGTGCTGCATGCGCGGTACGGCTTTGATGTAGTCGATGCCGTCGGGAATCTCAAACAGACGGCAGCGATTGTGAATCCCTAAGTCCTTCATGGCCTGTGTGATGGCGAGGCAGATGGTCGTGCGCCCGCGCGATTCGTCGGCAACGACCAGGTTGGTGGTGAGCGGGTTGAGTCCGCGGTCGACGCACTCGACGCTAGCGTAAAACGTCTTGAGGTCGATGCAGATATAGGTGTGACGCTCGTGCCCCACGCGTCCTCCCATCAAACACATGTTCTTATCGAATATCTGTTCGATAATACCCGCTCGTCCGGACATCGTCAAAACCCGTCAAAAAGGGACTGGTTTGTTTTGGTAGGTATGGTCGTGCGGTTGGATTGGGTTTTAACGCAGCTCTAAAGAGTGCGAAACAGCTCGGAAAAGCTCGCTTCGTAGCATGAGCCTAACGATTGATACCGCCTATGTGCACGGAAGGGCTGTGGGAAAGATGGTCAATTACGGGTTTGGTATGCCGACGCGCCTTGTTGTGGATGGAGACGTGGCTCGCTGGTGCGGACGATTGGTCGCTCACTACGGGGGCACCAAGGCGCTGGTCGTGTTGGGCGGTGACAAGCATACGCGCGATGAGCTTGTCTCGGCGGCACTTGGCTCGCTTGATCGAGCCCTACTCGAGCGCGTACTTTTCCGCTGCGGCTCGGTTGGGGGCGACGGGGGAGACGAACTGATCGACGAAGCCGTGGCCCTGGCGACCGACGAAGGCGTGGACTTTGTCCTGGCGATTGGCGATGCCGATACTGCTGGCTTTGCGCGCGAGCTCGCGCGTCGCATGGCGGCGCTCGATGCCGGCGAAGACGGTTTTGTCCCTTATGGATGCATTCTCTCGGAGGGCAAGGCGCCTGCTGTCGTGGGCACCGGTGAGGTTCCCGTTTTTGCCATTATCGCGCCCGAACTGCTGGAGGGCATCGGGTCTCCTCTGCGTGAATTGCTCGGTAGCATCTGCGCCGCGGCCTAATATTTGCCATAAAAGGACGGGTTATTTTTGATTGGTAAAGCGTTTGACCTGCCAAAATAAACCTGTCCCTATTTGGTCGGTTGCCGTTTGGGGGCCGATTGGCAACGCTCGCTGATTATAGTCTTGACCTGCGCTAGAATAGTGGCATCTGAATGTCCGGGCGCATGGAGGCGTGCGCCCGTATGCTGAGGAGGACTCTATGGCAACTGTTGCCGCACCTATCGATGCTACGTCGACTGCCGCTTGGAAGGCGCTCGAGGCTCATCAGGAGAAGCTCGAGGCCGAGGGTATCGACCTCAAGGCCTGGTTCGCCGCCGATGCCGAGCGCGTGAACAAGCTGAGCTTTGACGCCGGTGACCTGCACTTCGATCTGTCGAAGAACCTGGTGACCGATGAGACCGTCAAGCTGCTGTGCGATCTTGCCCGCGAGGTGAAGCTCGAGGAGCGCCGCGACGCCATGTTCTCCGGCGAGCACATCAACACCACCGAGGACCGCGCCGTCCTGCACACCGCGCTGCGCCGCCCGGCAACCGAGAAGGGCCAGCTCATCGTCGACGGCCAGGACGTCGTCGCCGACGTGCACGAGGTCCTCGACCGCATGTATGCCTTCGCCGAGCGCGTGCGCTCCGGTGAGTGGAAGGGTGTTACCGGCAAAAAGATCGAGCACCTGGTGTCCATCGGCATCGGCGGCTCCGACCTGGGCCCGGTCATGGCCTACGAGGCTCTGCGTCCCTATGCCGACGCCGGTATCGACTGCCGCTACATCTCCAACATCGACCCCAACGACCAGGCCGAGAAGCTCAAGGGCCTGGATCCCGAGACCACGCTCGTGATCATCGTCTCCAAGACCTTCACCACGCTCGAGACCCTCACCAACGCCCGCGAGGTCAAGACCTGGATGCTCGAGCAGCTCAAGGCTCAGGGCGCCATCGACGGCTCCGATGAGCAGAACGCCGAGGCCGTGGCAAAGCACTTCGTCGCCGTTTCCACCGCACTCGAGAAGGTCGAGGCCTTCGGTATCGACCCCGCCAACGCCTTCGGTTTCTGGAACTGGGTTGGCGGCCGCTATTCCGTTGACTCCGCCGTGGGTCTGTCGCTGATCGTCGTGCTCGGCCCCGAGCGCTTCCAGCAGTTCCTCGAAGGCTTCCACGCTATCGACGAGTACTTCTGCAACACCCCGCTCGAGAACAACGCCGTCGCGCTGATGGGCCTGCTCAATGTCTGGTACGTCAACTTCTTCGGTTCCAAGAGCCACGCCGTGCTTCCGTACTGCCAGTATCTGCACCGCTTCCCGGCCTACCTGCAGCAGCTCACCATGGAGTCCAACGGCAAGCACGTCCGCTGGGACGGCAGCGCTGTGACCTCCGATACCGGTGAGATCTTCTGGGGCGAGCCCGGCACCAACGGCCAGCATGCCTTCTATCAGCTGCTGCACCAGGGCACTGTGGTGGTCCCGGCCGACTTTATCGCTTTCGCCAACACTGCCAACCCTGCGACCGACAGCGGCCAGGATGTCCACGAGCTGTTCCTGGGCAACTTCCTGGCCCAGACCAAGGCGCTCGCCTTTGGTAAGACGGCCGACGAGGTTCGTGCCGAGGGCACGCCCGAGCAGATCGTCCCGGCCCGCTGCTTTGAGGGTAACCGTCCGACGACCTCGATCTTCGGCGACACGCTGACCCCGTTCGCACTCGGCGAGCTCATCGCACTGTACGAGCACATCACGTTTGTCGAGGGCACGGTCTGGGGCATCGACTCCTACGACCAGTGGGGCGTTGAGCTGGGCAAGCAGCTTGCCAAGCAGATTACCCCGGCCTTCCACGACGACGCCGCCAAGGCCGAGCAGGACGCTTCGACCCAGGCGCTCATCGAGTTCTACCGCGCTCACCGTAAGTAGTCGCTGCTGTTAACGCATCGCGCCTTATAGCCAGGGGCCCGTATCCCATCGGATGCGGGCCCCTTTGCTTTGCCGTGGCCCCGGGGCGCACGGCCTTTAAGGATCTTCGCCGGAGCGTCGCGTGCTGCGAGGGCCCTGCGTCTAGAGCTCGGCCTCCGCATGGTCTCGCTGCGCCTCGGGCAGCTCCCCGTAGAGCGGATGGTCTTCGAGCCTAAAGCGCTCGACCTGTTCGGGAGT
Organism: uncultured Collinsella sp.; assembly: GCA_958353395.1. Taxonomy (GTDB): domain Bacteria; phylum Actinomycetota; class Coriobacteriia; order Coriobacteriales; family Coriobacteriaceae; genus Collinsella. Next base: position 3,453 of record CATWSG010000021.1, on the reverse strand, counting down.
GCGACCGCGCACAAAGAGCCACGAGCGATCGATCGGCGTCGCCATGAGCGTGCTGGGCAGCGCGTCGGCGCGGTCGGAAAACACCCGGGCACTCTCGGGATCCTGGAACGCCAGCACCAGATGCGTGTCGCAGTTGCCCATGATGGAGCGTGCGCGTGCCTCGCCATAGAGCGCATCGAGCTGGTTGGTCGACTGCAGCAGCAGCGTTGCCCAGATGTTGCGGCTTCGGATAATCGAGAGCACGTTGTCGATCTGGGGGATCTGCAGATTTGCGAAGTCATCGAGCATAAAGCGCACGGGCACGGGCAGGCTGCCGTCGGGCTGCCTATCGGCCTCACGAATGAGGCCCATAAACGCCTGCGAAATAAAGAGGCCGGTCAGCGGATCGAGATTGCGGTCAATATCGCTCACGGTTACGAACAAGGCGCAGGGGGTGTGTCCCATGGAAGCGAAGTCCACCTGATGGCACTCACGATAGAGCTGTGCCGCACCGTCGAATCCCAGACACATGACCTTTTCGGCAAGGATGCCGACGATGCTCGCGTGCATGCGCTCGGCATTTTGCGTAATGGCGTAGCGCCGCCATAGCGAGAGGGCATAGCTTTGGGGGTCGGTCGTGATCAGGTCGTCAAACAATCGACCCGTGGCACCGTCCTGCAGGTGCTCGATCAGCTTGATGACCGAGCTGATCGTCTGCTCGTCGGCGGGTAGCTGTTCGGTGACGTAGGCGATAAGACACGACAGCAGGTTTGCCGCCGCATGATCCCAAAAAGGCTGGTTGTTGTCCTCGATGGGGCAGATGGCCTTTGCCACCGAGAGGATGTCCTGCTGGTTGGGCCTGCCGTCCGCCTTGCGGCGAATGTGCCTCAGGGGGTTGTAGCCGCAGCGCTCGATGCCGGGCGCAAGGGCCGGGACGGTGTTGAGGTCGGCGAAGTTGAGACATTGCACGCGGTAGCCGTGGGCTGCCAGCACGGGTCCCACTTCGCGACAGAGCGTGCCTTTGGTGTCGAGCACGATGTAGCTTGCGTTCATTTGCAGCAGGTTGGGCTTGAGGACGTTTCGGGTCTTGCCGGCTCCCGAGGGGCCGATCACAAGTGCGTTGTTGTTGAGTCCCGTTTGGCGGGTGTCGCAGGAAAGCGTTCGATCCTTGGCGAGGATGGTGGACGATGCGGACTCAGATGCGGCGAGGCGGCTGGTGAGGTTAGACATGGGCGACCTCCTTGGTGGTCGAGAGGATTTCGTGGGCAAAGCCGAGCTCGACGGCGCGCTCGGCCGAAAGGTAGGTGTCTTTTGCAGTGAGGGACTGGATGCGCTTGGGCGTGAGGCCGCTGCGGTCCGAGAGGATTTGCGTGAGGGTCTTGCGGGTCTGCATAAGACGCCGGCTGGTTTCCTGCAGCGCAAGTGCCGAGCCGCCTGCCCCCTGGGGGATCAGCGGGTCGTGAATCATGAGCTCTGCATGGGGCGCCATACGGCGATTGTCGCCGCCCATAAAGATCACGGCGCCCATGGACGCGGCGAATTCCAGGCAGACGGTGCGGATGGGGCACGATGCGAGGCGCATGGCGTCATAGATCGCAAGACCCGATCGCACGCTTCCGCCAGCGCTGGCGACAAATATGGTGATGGGGCGGCTGGGGTCGGTGGCATCTAGCAGGCGGATCTGCTGGCATAGGTCGTGGGCCATCGGGGTTTCGATGTTTCCCATGACGGAGAGCTCGCGACGGGCGAGCATCTCATCGTAAATGCTGGTGAGCGTGATACCTCGGGCGGATTCACGCATGGTGAGGGGGCTGATGATGGGGGAATGATTGGTGTCCATGAGGACTCCTTTCTGTTGGTTGTGTTGTGGAATAGGATTGTTGCCCGCGGAGGGGCTGGCGGGCTACAGGGTTCGTCCGAGCCTGAGATCGAGCTCGGTTGTGGGGCAGGCTGCCTGTTCGTGCGGCTCGCAAGCGCCAAGGGCTCCAAAGCGATGGAGCGTTGCGGCGGGCGTGGTGTAGGCGAGCCGCAGCTGATGCTCGACAGGAGCACATCCGTCATTTTTGTAATGAGCCGCGTAGTACTGCGCGATGCTGGCGTTCATCTCGCTGCCATTGCGATGGCGCTCAAACTGGCGTCTGCAGGTCTCGATGATCTTTGCTACCGACTTGGGTGCCGTCGCGGGAACAAGGGCGAGATAGCCCTCAAATAGCTCGTTGATGCTCAGGAGGCACAGCAGGTCGATCAGCGTCCTTATGGCTGCTCCCTCGGCGGAAAAGTGCGCGGTCATGCGGTTATATCGGTTGCGGTCGACGATGGCCGCATGGGGTCTTGGAGTTTTCTGCCCTGTGGTTCCGGGCTTTTGCCGCGCCTGTGTATTGAGCTCGACGTTGCAGCGCTTGAGGCCGTCCAACGGAAGGAACAGTGCGGTGCGCAGGGTGTTCCGCTTGCTTTCGAGCTCATGACGCTCGTCGGGTTCCCATTCGAGCTTGAGTTTCGTGTCGAGCGCCGTAAGCATATGGGCTAGGCAGCCTACGGTAAGAACGTACGAATCGTTGTCGCGTTTTGGGGCATAGGGGTCTGTCAGCTTGCGAATGTCGGGGTCGCCCATGATCTTTGTGCAGCGCTTCAGCAGTTGAGGGTGGTCGGCCAAGATCGTCGCGAGCGGTAGCGACGCGTAGTTCTTGATGGTCGCGGCGGCAAAGGCGGCGTCATATTCGTTTGCATATGCTCGCTCAATGCGGGCATCCAGAATGCTTTTCTTATCGCCGTCTTCAGCGTGGCGGTTTGTCATAGCTTCTCCAATCGGTTGATGTTCGTGCTGTTTGTTGATGTGTTGGTTGTCGTGAGTGATGTGCTTGCCGTGGGTGATGTGCTGACGTTGGGGTGCTATGCGGTTTTCAATGAGCCCGTGAGGCAGTTGCTGCAGGGGTGGGATGGAACGGCCCATGCAAGGCGGAAGGCATCGTGCTCAAAATCGAGACAGCAATGCCCTGGGTGCCTCACATGTGGCAGTTACCTCATTAAGTTGTCATTGCGTTTGGGGTTGTACTTTGCCGATCTTCCTTCTCTTACACGCTAAAACTCAAACTTCATATGCTCGATCTACTTAAAACCGCAACGGCGGTCTTTTTTCAACTTATATGTCGGAACGCGTCTTTGCAAGTACTTTTTTGCCTTTGTTTCAAATGGGGTGGTTTTGCAACCGTCACGCGCCACGCTATGCAAGCGTGTCCCGGCTCGGATAAGATGGTGCGATCGAGTTCTACCGCGCTCACCGCAGTAGTCTTTGTTGCTGAGATAGGTCATGGCCGAAAGGGGCCCGTATCCCAACAGATACGGGCCCCTTGCTATTTAAATGGGCATGAGGGTGTATTGAGGGGGGGATGTCTTGCTGTCGGCATCCGCCTGCGGTGCCATTCGCTCATATGACCCAATCCGCTGTCAAGAGCCACAATGGCCCCGCCGACCGCT
>CATWSG010000020.1 GCA_958353395.1 uncultured Collinsella sp. | reverse complement strand
CCAAATAGGAGCGTCAGGACGGAGGAAGCCCCGCAGCGCGTAGCGCGCAGCGGGGGTTTCTTGCATGTCCGAGGACGTTCTGAAAAGTAACTTCAGGGCGGGCCCGGACGAGAACAACCGACTACAGGTCGATGTGCGATTCCTTGATCGGGAACGGCTCCGCGAAGTGGCAGGCGCAGCAGTGACCCGGTGCGACTTCCTTAAACTCGGGAAGCTTCTCAGAGCAGATACTCTGCGCGATCGGGCAGCGAGTGTGGAAACGGCAGCCGGTCGGCGGATCCAGCGGTGACGGCGGATCGCCGGCGAGGATGATGCGCTTACGGGTCTTCTGGATATCCGGATCGGGAACCGGCACGGCAGACAGCAGCGACTGCGTGTACGGATGGTGAGGCTCGCTATAGAGCGTCTTCCAGTCCGAAACCTCGACCATCTTACCCAGATACATAACGGCAACGCGATCGGAAATGTGCTGCACGACGGACAGGTCGTGAGCGATAAACAGATACGCGGTACCGAACTTGTCCTGCAGTTCCTTGAGCAGGTTTAGAACCTGGGCCTGAATGGACACATCCAGAGCGGAAACCGGCTCGTCGCAGATAATCAGCTTGGGCTTCAGAGCAAACGCGCGGGCAATGCCGACACGCTGACGCTGACCGCCGGAGAACTCATGTGGATAGCGGTTGATGTGCTCGGGGTTCAGTCCGACAACGTCGAGAAGCTCGCGGACACGCTCAATGCGCTCCTCCTTGGTGCCCACGCCGTGAATGGTCATGGGTTCGGAGACGATCTCGCCGATGGTCATGCGGGGATTCAGCGAAGCATAAGGATCCTGGAAGATAAACTGCATCTCGCGACGCATGTCCTTGATCTCGTGTTTGCTCATCTCGGCAACATCTTTGCCCTGGAAGAACACCTTACCGGCGGTCGGCTTGGTCAGACGCATGATGGTGCGGCCCGTGGTGGACTTACCGCAACCAGACTCGCCAACCAGACCAAAGGTCTCGCCCGGATAAATCTCAAAAGAGATGTCGTTTACAGCAGAGACGACACGCTTGGAGAAGCGCTTGGCGAACATGCCGGACTCAGCGGGGAACTCCTTAGAGAGGTGCTCGACCTTCAGCAGCGGAGTACGCTCGTTGGTATCTGCCATTACGCCTCGCCTCCCTTCTTGGAATCCTTGCGCGTACGGGACGTCACAGGAGCGTTCTTGAGGAACTCGGGGTCGCCAGCGTAGTGGCACGCAGAATAGTGACCAGACTCGGTAACAAAACGCTCGGGGCGCTGCTTGCGGCACTTATCCGTCGCATAGGGGCAGCGAGGAGAGAAGACACAGCCCTCGGGCAGGTTCATGAGCGAAGGCGGGTTGCCATGAATCGGCGTAAGCGGCTTCTTCTCATCGATGGCCTGCTCCGGGATGGAGCGGATAAGGCCCCAGGTGTAGGGGTGGCGGCTCTCGTAGAAGATTTCCTCAGCAGTACCGAACTCGACGGGACGGCCGGCGTACATAACCATGATCTTGTCGGCCATATCAGCGACAACGCCCAGGTCATGGGTGATCATGATGATGGCGTTGCCGTTCTTCTCCTGCATTTCCTGCATAAGCTCAATAATCTGAGCCTGAATGGTAACGTCCAGGGCAGTCGTGGGCTCGTCGGCAATTAGGATATCGGGATCGCAGGCAAGAGCCATAGCGATCATGACACGCTGACGCATACCGCCGGAGAACTGGTGCGGATACTCATTGACGCGCTTCTCGGGCTCGGGGATACCCACGAGGTCCAAAAGCTCGGTAGCGCGCTTGAGCGCCTCCTGCTTGGAGTAGCCACGGTGCAGACGAAGGCCCTCGCCCACCTGCTTGCCGATCTTATAGACCGGGTTCAAGGAGGTCATAGGATCCTGGAAGATCATCGCGATGTCGTTACCGCGAATGTGCTGCATCTCTTCCTCGGTCATTTCGAGGATAGAACGACCGCGATAGCGAACGTCGCCGCCCTCGATCTTTCCCGGAGGCATCGAGATGAGGCCCATGATGGTCATGGCGGTCACGGACTTACCGGAACCGGACTCACCGACGACACCCAGGGTCTCGCCGCGATCGAGCGTGTAGGAGACACCGTCGACAGCGCGAACAACGCCATCCTCGGTGTGGAAATACATCTTAAGGTCATCGACCTCGAGCAGATGCTGGCCCTCGGGAACCGGCTGGTCCTTCAGGTCCACATAGTTCTTGTTCTTCTTCATCCTTATGCGTCCTTCATCTTGACGTCGAGGGCGTCGCGCAGACCGTCACCCAGCAGGGTGAAGGCGAGCACCGTCGAAAGAATTGCCAGACCGGGCATGATCATCATCCAGGGAGCAGTCAGAAGATACTGCTGACCGTCCTGAATCATGGAGCCCCACGAAGGCGTAGGCGGAATAACGCCCATGCCGAGGAAGGACAGAGCGGACTCGGTCAGAATGGCGCCACCAATGTTCATGGTCGCGTAAACCACGATGGAAGCGACGGAGTTCGGGAAGATGTGACGCACGACGATACGAGCATCAGATGCACCCATCGCGCGCGCAGCGTCAACATAGTCGTTTTCCTTGACCGTCAAGATTGCAGAGCGGAAGACGCGCGCAATCGAAGGCCAGCCGAGAATGCCGATGGCGAAAAAGACGTTCTGAAGACCACGGCCGATAACGGCGATCATGGCGACAACGAAAAGCACGTACGGGAACGCCAGGAAAATATCCGCACAGCGCATGATGATCGTATCCCAGATGCCGCCGTAGAAACCGGCCAGAGCACCCATGACCAGACCAATCACCGTGGAGATCGCAGTGGCCATAATACCGACGGAAAGCGAAACACGTGCACCGTAGATAACGCGAACGAGAATGTCACGACCAAGGGCGTCGGTGCCAAACGGGTGCTCTGCACACGGAGCCATCAGCGACGTCTGGGCCATGGTGGTCGAGTCGGAAGCCGTCGGCGAACCGAGCCAGGGCTTAGCCCACAGATCTGCGGTCAGGGCAACCACAACGACGATGATGATCCAGCAGACACCGATAACGGCGAGCTTGTTCTTACGAAGACGCTTAAAAGCGTCGCCCCACAGCGTGCGGGACTTGGCGGGAGCAGATGCGGCCTTGGTGGCGGTAGCCTGCTCCTGAGACTGAGAATCAGTTTCCTGCATGAGACGTACCTCCCTTAGGCCTTATCCGACGGACCGCCAAGGCGGATGCGCGGGTCGAGGAATGCGTAGCTAATGTCGACGAGCAGGTTGATCACCATGACGACGACGACGATGAGCGTAACGCCGCCCATAACGATGGGCCAGTCACGCATGCTAATGGCGCGATAGACCTCATAGCCGATACCGGGCCAGTTAAAGACCGTCTCGGTCAGGATGGCGCCCGAAAGCATGCCGCCAAAGTCGACACCAATATAGGTAACGACGGGGATGAGTGCATTCTTAAGCGCATGCTTAATGATGATCGCGCGATTGGAGAGACCCTTGGCTTTTGCCGTACGGATGTAATCCTGGTTCATGACGTCAAGCAGCTGCGAGCGCATAATGCGTGCAGCATAAGCGGTCGAAACCGAAGCCAGCGTAATGGTCGGAAGCACATAGTGCATCCAATCCTGATACTGAGAGCTGGCACCGCCGGCACCCGAGATCGGCATGGAGAATGCACCGCCCGTGGCGTCCTTGAGAATGACGCCAAAGAACAGTTGCAGCAACATACCGAGCCAGAAGGCCGGGACGGCAACGAGGATCGACGTGGTGAGCGTTACCAAAATATCCCAGAAGGAATAACGCTTTACCGCCGAAATGATACCCGCACCGATACCCATGATTGCCTCGAGCACGATGGCGCACGCGGCAAGTTTGACCGTATACGGATACTTCTGGGCAAAAATTTCCGTAACCGGCAGCTTGCGCTGATACGAATTGCCCAGATCGCCATGAAGCAGGCCGTTCATGTAATACAAGTAACGGTCCACGAGCGACGTTTGAACGGGGTCGCCGTTCTCGTCAAGGATCGCGTTGCCGTCCTCGTCCGACTGGACCAGGTGATAGCGGACGCGAAGCTGAAGCTCCACCTCGGGGGACAGAGCCTTGTCTCCACCGATCAGCTTGATCGGATCTCCCGGCACGATATTCTGGAGGGCGAACAAAATCAGCGTAACGCCCAAAAACACCGGGATGAACTGAAGCACACGTTTAACGATGTACTTACCCATACCACTCCCCTATCTAGGGATTAACCTAAATGGGATGCCGATCGCCAGACCGGCATCCCAAAATTACCATCAGCCAGTTTACCCCAGGTTAGGGAGAACTGTATGTTTCCCATGAGGTCTACGTAAATACTTGACCCTCACGGAAGCTGCAAACTCTTAGGCGAGCTCAGCGGTACCCAGATCGGCGTGCTTCTGCGGATCGACATAGAGGTGCTTGATGCGATCGGAGCCGGCGATGGTGTGCGTGTAGAACATCACCGGGATGACCGGGCAGTCGGCAGCGACCATTGCATCGGCCTCCTGCATCTTAGCGACGCGCTCTTCGTCGTCAACCGTGGTACGGGCCTCATCGACCTTGGCGTCGAACTCGGGGTTGTTGTAACCAGAGCGGTTGTCGCCACCGAGGGAGTCGGAGTGGAACAGCGGATACAGGAAGTTGTCCATGATCGGGTAGTCGGCAATCCAACCCAGACGACCGAACTGATAGTTAAAGTTCTGATACTGCTCGAGCAGGGCAGACCACTCGGGGGTATCGGAGACAGCGGTAACGCCAACCTTGGCGAGGTCGCCGATGATGGACTCCATGATCTCCTTGTGGCCACCGTCCTGGTTGTAGGACAGAGTCACGTTAATGCCACGATCGCCGTTAGCGCCAGCGGGAGCAACCTTGTCGAGGTACTCGTTAGCCTTGTCGACGTCGTAGGCGCAGAACTCCCATGCGCCCTCTTTGTAGCCATCGATGCCCGGAGGAACAATGCCGTCGGCAGGGGTACGGGTACCCTTGAAGATGGTCTTGCAGATGGCCTCACGGTTGATGGCCAGGGAGATACCCCTGCGCAGGTCGGCGTTGTTGAACGGCTCGGCCGTGTTGTTGCAGGTCAGGTAGTAGGTGGAAGGCTCGGCGCCGAGCAGCATGCGCTCGCCGTCACCCATGGTGTAGCCGTCCTTGGACACGCCGCGATCCTTCTTGGCAGCGTCGATCTGAGCAACGGGAACGTCGCAGACATCGAGGTTACCGGCCTGGAACTCCTTGTAAGCGGTCTCCATGTCCTTGATGACCTGGAAGTGGATGCCATCGATCTTGGCCTTGTCGCCATAGTAATCGTCGAACTTCTTGAGGTTGATCTCCTGACCATCCTCCCACTTGCCATCCATCATGAACGGGCCGTTACCGACCGGTGCAAGGTAGAAGCTCTTGACATCGGACTCGGCGCACTCGGGAACCGGGGCCAGAGCCGGGTGAGAGGCGACGAAGGGGAAGTCGGCGTAAGCGGAAGACAGCTTGACGACGAGGGTCTCATCGTCGGGGCAAGTAACACCGCTGAGCTCGGTAGCGTTACCGGCAAGCAGGTCGTCATAGCCCTCGACCATGGAAAGGTGATAGGAGACCTCGGAAGGGCCGTACTCGGTAGCGATGGCCGACTTGGTGTTGACCAGACGCTCCCAACCGAGCTTGAAGGACTTGGAGGTAACGTCGTCACCGTTGTGGAACTTGGCCTTCTTGATCTTGAAGGTAAACTCGGTGGCGTCGTCGTTGGCCTCAAAGGACTCGCAAGCCAGCGGAACGATCTCGCCCTTCTCGGCGTCATAAGAGGTCAGAGCGTCAAAGAGCTGGTACTCGACCTGAGTGCCCTGGTCCTCCTGGACATTGTAGGGGTCGATGCAGACCGGGTTGTTGATGTAGAAGTTCAGCGTCGAACCGGACTCAGAACCGGAAGCGTCGCCGCCCTTCTTGCCGCATGCGGCAAGAAAAGCCATAGAGCTCGCAGCGAGGGTGCCGCCAACAAAGGCGCGACGACCCATAACGGGCTGGTGGAACATAGAATCAGCCATGCCATCCTCCTTATGAGATAGGACAAAGAAATGTTCAGTCGGACATATGTCGAGACAATCCGATCCGAACCATCAAAACGCCGCCCGCTGCTATGGCTGGTTATGCACAACGGACCAACGTTTCGCAATACAGTAGCGCATTATATGCACGATTTGGGGCTAATTCCGGTTAACGGTCGAGAATTTCTTTAGTTGGGCGAAGTATGTGGGGATATTTTGACTCTGTTACAAATATGTAAACAAAAAGGGTCCCGCACCTGCGAGACCCATTGCAATCGTATATACGCCGATGCTTAGTAGCCGACGATGCCCTGCGGGAAGAAGAACATGCACAGGACGACGCACACGGCAAAAACAACGGCCATAATTACCGTCAGGCGATCGAGGTTCTGCTCCATGACGCCCGTGGCAGAGCTGGAGTTATACAGCGAGCTAGCGATCATATCCGAAACGCCGGTGCCCTTACCGGAATGCATCAGGACGAGAATCGTCAGCGCCACGGCAGAGACAGCCCAAACGACAAACAGAAGAATCTGGAACGGACCCATAGATAAGCTCCTTAATAGAACAGTTCAAACTCCAGTACTGTACCACAATCCCCCGCTCTCCCCTACCTGCCACTCAAGGACGGGGCGGAAATGGCAGAAATACCAAAAAGGGGGTTGTCCGGTTGTGGACAACCCCCTTACTAGAAAACGGTATTTGTTTTCTATTAGGCCTCGGTGGCGAGCACGCGGCCCGTCATCTCGGCGGAAGGCTCAATACCAGCCATGGTGAGCATGGTCGGAGCGATATCGGAAAGACGGCCGTCCTCGATACCGGTGAGCTGTGCCTTCTCATCAACGATGATGAACGGCACGCGGTTGGTGGTGTGAGCCGTAAACGGATGCTTGGAACCGTCGGAAGCAACGTCAAACATGTGATCGGCGTTGCCGTGGTCGGCGGTAATCAGTGCAAAGCCGCCCTTGGCGAGAATCGCCGGGACAACCTTGGACAGGGCATCGTCAACAGCCTCGACAGCCTTAACGGCAGCGTCGAAGACACCGGTGTGACCAACCATGTCGCAGTTCGCGAAGTTCACGATGTAGAAATCAGCGCGATCCTCGTTGATGGCGGCGACGAGCTTCTCGGTAACCTCGGGAGCGCTCATCTCGGGCTGCAGATCGTAGGTAGCAACCTTGGGGGAAGCGACGAGCACGCGCTCCTCGCCTTCCTTGGGCTCCTCGATGCCGCCGTTGAGGAAGAACGTCACGTGGGCGTACTTCTCGGTCTCGGCGGTGTGCAGCTGCTTCAGGCCATTGGCGGCGATAACGTCGGCCAGAACGTTCTCGGGGAACGTCTTGGGGAAGGCGACCTCGACGTCAAACGTCGGATCGTACTCGGTCATCGTCACAAAGTGCGAAAGCTTGATCTGCTCGCGCTCAAAGCCGTCGAACTCCTTGTCCGTGAACACGCGGGTCATCTGACGAGCGCGGTCGGGACGGAAGTTAAAGAAGATGGCCGCGTCGCCCTCGTGAATGCCCTCGTTGTGGGCAGCGAAGGGCTCGACGAACTCGTCGCCGCGCGGATCCTTCTCGTAGTAGGCCTTGATACCGGCAACGGGGTCGGTATCGGCATCGGACGCGTTGACCATGACGTCGTAGGCGCGCTGGATGCGCTCCCAACGATTATCGCGGTCCATGGCCCAATAACGGCCCGAGACGGTGGCAACGCGAGCGTCGCAACCGGTCTCCTCGGAGATCTTAGCCAGGAAGGCGCAGAACTCACTCATGTAACCGGCACCGGACTGCGGGTCAACGTCGCGACCATCCATGAAGGCGTGGACGCGAACGGTCTTGACACCGTGCTCGGCAGCCATCTTGACCAGAGCCTCGACGTGGTTCATGTGAGAATGAACACCGCCAGGGCTCATAAGGCCCATGAGGTGGAGAGTCTTACCGTCAGCCTTGACATCGTCCATGGCCTTGACGAAAACCTCGTTCTTGGCGATGGAGCCGTCCTTGATGGCATTGTTGATGCGCGAAAGCTCCTGGAACACGATGCGACCGGCACCGATGTTGAGGTGACCCACCTCGGAGTTGCCCATCTGGCCGTCGGGAAGGCCCACGTCCTCGCCCGAAGCACCGAGCGTGGTGTGAGGATACTTCTCGTACAGGCCATCAAGGAAGGGCGTCTTGGCAGCGGCGACGGCGTTCTCGCCATCAGCCGGAGCCAGGCCGCAGCCGTCCATGATAATCAGGAGTGCAGGAAGATGACGCTGTGCCATATGTCCTACTCGCCTGCCTTGACGACCATAGAGGCGAAGTCGGCAGCCTTGAGCGAAGCGCCGCCCACGAGGGCGCCATCAACGTCGGGCTTGGCGACGAGCTCGGCAATGTTGCCGGGCTTGGCGGAACCGCCGTAGAGAACGCGGATGCCGTCGGCGAGCTCCTCGCCGAACATCTCCTTGAGGGTCTCACGGATAGCGCCGCAGACCTCCTGAGCGTCCTCGGCGGTAGCGGTCTTGCCGGTGCCGATGGCCCAGATGGGCTCGTAGGCGACGACGACCTGCTTGGGGCAGGTGATCTCAAGACCAGCAAGGCCAGCCTTGACCTGATTCACGACGTGCTCGACATAGGTGCCAGCCTCGCGGACCTCGAGGGACTCGCCGCAGCAGAAGACGGGAACAAGACCGGCGGCAACGAGAGCCTTGGCCTTCTTGTTCTGATCCTCGTCGGTCTCGTGGAAGTAGTCACGACGCTCGGAGTGACCGATGATGCAGTAGGTGCAGCCAGCGGACTTGAGCATGTCGCAAGAGGACTCACCGGTGAAGGCACCCTTGGCCTCCCAGTACACGTTCTGTGCACCGAGGGCGATGGGGGCAGCCTGAATGCGGTCATGAACCGTGGTGATGTCGATGGTCGGAGGGCAGACGAGCACCTCGACGCCAGCCGGAACCTCGGGCAGAGCCTGAGCCAGCTCGTCGGCGAGCTTGGCGGCCTCGGCGACGTCGTTGTTCATCTTCCAGTTACCAGCGATGAGAAGGGTGCGATTAGGCATCGAGAAGCGCCTCCACTCCGGGCAGGGCCTTACCCTCAACGAGCTCCATGGAAGCGCCACCACCGGTGGAGATCCAGCTCATCTTGTCGGCCAGGTTGAACTTGTTGACAGCCGCGACAGAGTCGCCACCGCCGATGATCGAGGTGCAGTCGGCCTCGGCGACAGCCTCGGCGATAGCCTGGGTGCCGTGAGCGAAGTTGTCGAACTCGAAGACGCCCATGGGGCCATTCCAGAACACGGTCTTGGCGCCCTTGACAGCCTCGGCGTAGAGCTCCTCGGTCTTAGGACCGATGTCCATGCCCTCACGATCGTCGGGGATAGCGTCGGAAGCGACAACCTCGGGGACAGCGTCCTCGCCAAAGTGATCGGCAACGCGGTTGTCGATGGGGAGCAGGATCTTGACGCCCTTCTCCTCGGCCTTCTTAAGCATCTCGCCGGCGCGCTCGACCCAGTCCTCTTCCTTGAGGGACTGACCGACGGACAGGCCCTGAGCCAGGAAGAAGGTGTAGGCCATGCCGCCACCGATGATCAGGGTATCAGCGGAGTCGATGAGGTGATCGAGAACGCCGATCTTGGAGGAAACCTTGGAACCGCCGACGATAGCGACGAAGGGGCGCTCGGGCTCGGCGAAGATGCCGGTCAGCGTGTCGACCTCCTTCTCGAGCAGGAAGCCGGCGACGGCAGGCAGGTAAGCGGCGGGGCCCACGACGGAACCCTGGGCGCGGTGAGCGGTGCCGAAAGCATCGAGAACGAAGACGTCGCCATAGGAAGCGAGCTTCTTGGCGATCTCGGGATCGTTCTTCTTCTCACGCTTGTCAAAACGGACGTTCTCGAGAACGAGGACCTTACCCGGCTCGACGGCGGCGACAGCCTCAGCAGCCTTCTCGCCGTAGGTGTCAGCGACAAAGGCAACGTCGAGACCAGAGAGCTCAGCGAGCTTCTTGGCGACGGGCTCGAGGGACAGCTCGGGCTGGAAGCCGGTGCCCTCGGGACGGCCGAGGTGGCTCATGAGGATGACGCGAGCGTTGTGCTCAACGAGGTAGTTGATGGTGGGCAGGGCAGCCTTGATACGGGTGGTGTCGCCAACGACGCCATCCTTGATAGGCACGTTAAAGTCAACGCGGACGAGAACGCGCTTTCCGTCGACATCGATGTCGCGGACGGTCTTCTTGGTAAAGGCCATGTTTGCTTCTACCTTTCGTACGTGTCTGCCTCCCATTACGGCAGACGATTTCTTATAAAAAGGGCGCGACCCTAGGGTGTAAGCCCTATAAGGCCGCGCCCTTCTTTAGACGCTCAACGAGCTATTCGCTAAAAGCTAAATTAAGCAACGAACTTCTCGAAGTACTTGATGGTGCGGACCATCTGAGAGGTGTAGGAGTTCTCGTTGTCGTACCAAGAGGTGACCTGAACGAGGGTCTGGCCGTTGCCGAGGTCAGAGCACATGGTCTGAGTGGCGTCGAAGATGGAGCCGTGGGTCTCGCCGACGATGTCGCGGGAGACGATCTGGTCCTCGTTGTAGGCGAAGGTCTCGGGGATGGTCTCGGCGTAGGCCTTCATGGCAGCGTTGACCTCGTCGACGGTGACCTTCTTGTCAACGACGGCGTAGAGGTTGGTCAGCGAGCCGGTCGGCGTCGGGACGCGCTGGGCGGCACCGATGAGCTTGCCGTTGAGCTCGGGGAGAACCAGGCCGATGGCCTTGGCAGCGCCCGTGGTGTTCGGGACGATGTTCTCGGAGCAGGCGCGGGAGCGACGGAAGTTGCCCTTGCGCTGCGGGCCGTCGAGCGGCATCTGGTCGCCGGTGAAGGCGTGGATGGTGGTCATAATGCCGGACACGATGGGAGCGAAGTCGTTCAGACCCTTGGCCATCGGGGCGAGGCAGTTGGTGGTGCAGGAAGCAGCGGAGATGATGTTGTCCTCAGCGGTCAGCGTCTCATGGTTGACGTTGTACACGATGGTGGGCAGATCGCTGCCGGCCGGAGCGGAGATGACGACCTTCTTGGCGCCAGCGTTGATGTGGGCCTGAGCCTTAGCCTTGCTGGTGTAGAAGCCGGTGCACTCGAGAACGACGTCGACGTCAAGGCCGCCCCAAGGCAGGTTGTTAGCGTCGGCCTCCTTGTAGATCTTGATCTCCTTGCCGTCAACGGTGATGGAATCCTCGCCAGCAACGACCTCGTGATCGCGAGCGTAGTTGCCCTGCGTGGAGTCGTACTTCAGCAGGTAAGCGAGCATATCGGGAGAGGTGAGGTCGTTGATAGCGACGATCTCGGAGCCCTCATGACCGAACATCTGACGGAAAGCCAGACGACCGATGCGACCGAAGCCGTTAATAGCAACCTTTACTGCCATTGTGTCTCCTTTCGTAAGGCCCCCGCGAGCTACAGCGCCCGCCGTTGAGGCCCACAAACTAACCACTCGCCTAATATACCTTTTTTTTGACTTGAATTTCACGAGAATGCTCGAAATTGAAAATCAAATTTACGTTAAAACGTTTTAAAGACTAAAATAGCAGCTAAATCCATATATAAGTCGTTACTTCAAACTACCTGTTTGCTTCAATGAGCTTTTCAAGCCGTAAAACACGATGGTAGAGGGCTGACTTCGACAAGGGAGGGTCAGCCATCTCCCCCAAATCACGCAGCGACAGATCAGGATAGCGCTCGCGCAGGTCGCAAAAGACCGCCAAGGCATCCGGAAGCGCATCGCGAAGGCCACGCTGCTCGAGCTCATCGATAAGCGCAAGCTGATGTTGGGCAGCACCGGCGCTTCTGGTCTGGTTGGCGAGCTCGGCATTCACGCGACGGTTCACATCGTTCTTAACCAACTTGACCGCGCGCGCCTCCTCAATCTCGGCAACGCTGCGCTTGGCACCAATCAGCTTTAATAGATGCTCGATTTCCTCGGCGCTCTTAATGTACACGGCATATGACCCCCGCCGTGCATTAACACGAGCATGGACCCCAATCTGCTCCAACAGATCGCAAAGTCCCTTGGCATATTGCTCGCCCTGCACAGCGATCTCCAGATGAAAATCGCCGCGTGGATCGGCCACGAAGCCGCCCGCGATGAGCGCGCCGCGGATGTAGGCAAGCCTGCAGCAGGGACGGGCAACGATGTGCCGGGGAACACCAGCGACGAGCCCTCCCCTGCGGTCTAGAATGCCCAGCAGCACCAGAGCCTTGTCCAGGTCGGGTTGATCGGGCAGGGTAATGAGATAGTTACGGACCTTATGCAAGACCGATTTACGAACGGTGAATTCCGTTTTGAGCTTAAGGATGCGATGCGTCAGTGTGATCATCGTGCGCGCGACGGCACCCGTCTCGGTCGCGACCGTCAAACGATACCGCCCGGAGCCGGCCAGCGAAAGTGTACCGCTCACACGCGTCAGGGCGGCAAGCGTCGACAAATCGCAGTATTCACATTCGGGTTCGCAGCGCGCGAGCTCGTCACGCACCTCGGCGGTAAACGACATGCAGACCTATGCTTTCGTGTTGGCGCGCGACAGGTCGCGATGGGAAATGCTCACGTGATATTGGGCGCCTTCCAAATAACGTGCCGTGGCCTCGGCGATGGCAACGCTGCGGTGTTGACCGCCCGTGCAGCCGATGGCAATAGAAAGCTGTGGCTTGCCCTCCGCGATATAGCCGGGCATGACTGTATCGAGCAGCTGTGTCCAAGCCTTCCAGAACTCCTGGGTCTTGGGATGGTCCAGAACAAAGTCAGAGACTTTCTTATCGAGACCGGTCATGGTGCGCATCTCGGGATCGTAGAACGGATTGGGCAGGAAACGAACGTCGATCATAATGTCCGCCTCGACGGGCATGCCGTGCTTAAAGCCAAACGAGAACACGTGAACGTCCATGAGCTGCTGGTCGGACAGCTCGGAGAACGCCATGCGCAATTTGTTGCGCAGGGCAGAGGTGCGCAAGCGGCTCGTATCGATAATCATATCGGCTCGATCGCGCACGCCCTGCAGCTGCAGGCGCTCGCGCTGAATCGCATCGGCCGTAGTCTCCCCCGGCTTGGCAATGGGATGGCGGCGGCGGTTTTCGCTATAACGACGGATCAGCACCTCGTCAGAGGCCTCGAGAAACACGATGTCACAGCTCATCTCGCGCTCCTCGAGTGCGGCAACGGCATCGAGCAGCTCATCGAACAAGCCCTGGCTGCGCAGGTCGCAGGTGACGGCAAGATGCCTGCCCACGCCCGTATTGATGCCGACGAGTTCGGCAAGCTGGGCGATCAGACGCGGAGGCAAGTTGTCGATGCAAAAGTAGCCCATGTCCTCGAACACATGCATGGCCTGCGTTCGGCCCGATCCAGACATTCCGGTGATGATGACGATATCGGGGATGCGCTCCGAGCGCTCCGCCGCATCCATAGCATCTCCCTTTTGCATGTGCGCCTCCTAAAACAAGCGCGGGACCCGGCCAGCGGATCCCGCGCGATCAATTGCCTTTATTGAGTATACCGCCCCAAGCGGATACGAGACCTGTCTTACGCCTCAAGCGCAGCCTTGAACCAACTTGTAATACTCGTGGGGTGCGTGATGGCGGTGCCGACGACAACGGCCCAGGCGCCCGCATCAATCGCGGCGCGGGCCTCCTCGGGCGTGTGCACGCGGCCCTCGCAGATGATGGGAAGACCGGGGAATTCCTCGGTCGCCTGACGCAGGAGCGGCAGATCGGGGCCATCGGCCATGGTGCAGTCGATGGCGGCGACACCGTGAGAAAGCGTGGTGGATACCAGGTCGAAGCCCATATCAACCGCACGGCGAATGTCCTCGATGGTGGCGCAATCCGCCATCAGGAGCACACCCTCCTCGTGCAGCGGGCGGAAGGTATCCTCGACCGTCTTGCCATCGGGGCGCGGACGATCGGTGGCGTCGATCGCCACGATATCGGCACCGGCAGCAACGCAGGCGCGAGCGTGACGCAGCGTCGGCGTGATGTAAACGCCCTCGTGCCCATCCTTCCACAGGCCGATAACAGGAACCTCACAGCGACCCTTAATGGCGGCAATGTCGGCAAGGCCCTGGCAGCGAATGGCGGCGGCGCCGCCGAGCTCGCAAGCACGAGACATTTGAGCCATGGTCTCGGGCGTACGAAGCGGCTCGCCCATATACGCCTGAACGCTCACGACGAGCTTGCCCTTCAGGGACTGGATCAAAGGATCAACGGTCATGTTCGACTCAACCTTTCTCAAAACAGCCTTCTGAGACACCGCACCTTGACGTTCAAACCGTCGCTCGCGTACCGAAGTACGCTTCGCTCCTCTTTCACGTCAATCTGCGGCACCTCAGAAGGCGCACTTGGTAGTTATGTTTACTTCAACGATGCAAGAAGGTGTTCGGCGGCACCGATGAGCGGAGCATCGCCCTCCAGAGAACCGATGAGGATCGGCGTGTCCTGAAGCGGATCGAGCGCCTGGCTGGCATAGCCCTCGTGTACCGAATCCTTCCACGTCTGTGAACGCCAATCGGGACCTTGGTGAATCACGCCACCCGAAAGCACGATGACCTCAGGGTCCAGGATGTTAGCGAGCGAGCCCAAGCTGGCACCCAGCGCAAAACCGGCGTCATGGATGACCTCGGTCGCCTTTGCGTCGCCCGCACGGCACAGGTCGTTCACATCGCGACCGACCGAAGGACGGCTGGGGTCGACGCGACCAAAACGCTCATCGTACATACGACCAATGGAAGTGCCCGAAGCAACCGATTCAAGATGGCCGGAACGCCCGCAGGCACAGGGAATGCCGGCGGCAGCCGAGCACTCGATGTGGCCCATATGGCCGGCAGCACCATGGAAGCCTTGCATCACGCGGCCGTTCTCGACATATGCGCCGCCGATGCCCGTACCGATGCCAAGACACAAGACGGAGAACTTGCCCTTGCCGACGCCCCAGTGGGCCTCGCCCAGAGCATGAGCCTGCACGTCGCCTACAACGGCAACGGGAAGACCGAGGTCCTCGCGCAGACGCGGCCCCAACTGAACGCCGGACCAGCCGGGCATGATCTCATTGGCATACGCGATGGCGCCCGTCTTGGGATCGACGACGCCGGCGGCACCGATACCGACGCCAAGGACCTCGACATCGGGATTCGCCTCGAGAGCAGCCTTGATGGACGCCTCGATACGCTGGAAGACGGCCTCGCCGCCCTCCTGGGCCTCGGTAGGAACCTCGGCCTCAAAAACGGGATGGGGCACGCTACCGTCAGCCGGGTACTCCATGATGGCGGTCGCAATCTTAGTTCCGCCGATATCGACAGAGCAGACGTACTTGTTCTCCATGTCGCTCTCCTTAGGAGATAAAAAACAACTACAGGAAATGAAGGCTGCGTTATCGCCGCAGCTTGGTAAAGGTTTCCCGGGTGCCCGAGGTTGGGGTGAAAGCGGTCGGGCGTTGACCTAATGGGTCACGCTCGACCGCTTGAGCCCCAAGATCGGGTGCCCGGGGAAGCTTTACAGGAGACCGTTGTCCTGGAGGACCTTCTTAATCGCCTCGACGTTCTCACCGGTCATGGCCTTCACCGGGCGCGGCATGGTCGGGCTGTCGAAGATGCCCATGAGGTTCATAGCGGTCTTGAAGGCGCCGACGCCACCGGCATAGCCCTGGACGCCCGAAGTGACATCCCAGATGTGCGAAATCTCATTGAGGCGATCCTGCTCGGCCTTGACGGTAGCCCAGTCACCAGCCTGAGCGGCCTTCCACTGACGCACGTAGCCCTCGGGCTCAACGTTGGCAAGACCCGGGACAGAACCGTCGGCGCCACCGAGGTAAGCGCCGTCGACAACAACCTCGTGACCGGTGAGGATGCTCATCGGATGGCCGTTCTTCTCGTTCTCCTGAACGAGGTAGCGGAACGAGATGTCATCACCCGAGGAATCCTTGACGCCGGCCAGGACGCCCTCGGCGCCGAGCTTGGCAAGGAGCTTCCAGGGGAGCTTGGTGTGAACGCAGACGGGAATGTCATAGGCAAAGATGGGCAGGTCGAGTTCCTCGTGCAGGATGCGGAAGTGCTCCTCGACCTCGGTCATGCCCTGCAGGGCATAGAACGGGCAGGTGGCGACGAGGGCATCGGCGCCCAGCTCCTGAGCGACCTTGCCGTGCTCGATCATGCGCTCGGTCTCGGTATCGATGATGCCGACCAGAACAGGCACACGGTGGTCGACGATACGAACGGCCTCGGCGATAATCTGGCGACGGCGCTCGTCGGTGGAGAAGACGACCTCGCCCGAGGAGCCCAGGAAGAACAAGCCATCGACGCCGGCATCGATCATGCGGTTGATGCTGCGCTCAAAGGAGGCAACATCGAGCTGGTGGTCTTCGGTATCGGGAACAACGACGGGAGGGATAACGCCGGTGAATTTCTGAGTTGCCACAAGAATCTCCTTAGTTGTCTGGCGGGCAGCCCTATGCCGCCCACTCTTGTTGGCAGTGTCCAGGCCGTCTAGGCCAAAGAACACGGGTAGAACGTTTGGTTAAAGAAGTCGACGACTTCGTTTTCGAACGCATTGATGCGCTCGTGAGCGTATTTTGCATAGATGATATGCCTCCGGTCACACTCAAGACCGTTGAATACGGCAAACTGATCCTTGGGATCGCTCACGGTATCCATAAGCGATGTGCCCATGAGCACCGATCCGCGCACCCGAGACGACAGCGCCTCGAGGCCGCCAGGAAGCGGATTGGCAACCGCCGTGCAGGCGAGGCCCCGCTCGTCCAGAGCAGAAACCGCCAGCGCGACTCCGCCGCCAAGACCCTCGCCCCATGCAAAGATGCGGTCGGGGTCCATGCCATCAAGATTGCGCGCCACCTTCGCCAGCGCGCAACCCCAACGGACGCGCTCGACAAAAGCGGGCGAAGAAATCCCCCGCTGCAGGTCGTCCGCACCAGCAACATCGTCATCCAGCGCGAGGACGGCATACCCCATGGCGGCAAATCTCGTCATGTGATGCCAGCCGCGCACAGGCCGATCGATGTCGTGGAACATCAGGCACAACGGCACGCGCTCAGATACTCGGGCACGACCGACAGGCTCGATCAAACGAGCGTGAATCGCATCGTCACCGAGCTCAAAGGAGACCTCCGAGTAACGGGCGCAGGGGTTAACAAAGTCAATCGCCGTAATGGACAGGCCTTGAATCTCAAGATTCGAAGCGCATGTCTCTAAATCAGAAACATCTGCTTGGACATCACCGCGCCAGTCCCGATATTCTGCGAGCCTTGACGAAACCGTTCCAGGAATTCCCACGAGCCCGGGGGCAATCAGCTCGTCAACATTGCTCTCGCACTTAGACATGAGCCTCCCCTCCCTTGCAGAAAAACGGAATGATCAGATCGTCAAAATCCTGAATCTCCTCGTGGCCAAAGCCTTCAAAGAACTCATGACGCTTTTCGCAGGTCAGGTTGTTATAGACCGCAAACTGCGTCGCTGGCGGACAGACGATATCGGCTGTGCCGGTGCCAAACAGCACGGGGCATTTGACCATAGGGGCAAAGTTCTTGGAATCGAAGTACGCCAGCTTGGCATAGGCTTCGTCAATACGAGTCGAGTCCTCGTCAAACCAGCGAGACCAATAGCGCAGGCCCTCGTAGGCAATGTCGTCGGCATCCAAATCCCAGACCAGGCGGAAATCTGACAGGAAGGGATAGAGGATGGCGGCGCGATTGATAAGCTCGCTGTTAAGCGCACAGGTCGCAATGCCCAAACCGCCGCCCTGCGACGCGCCGTTCACAAACACACGCGCAAGATCGATGCCCTCGAGCTCGCGAACGATGCGGCACAGGATGCGAATATCTTGGTGCAAGCGGACATAGTAGAGGTTGGCCGGGTCGCCGTCGATACCGGCGACGATATGGCCCGCGACCGTCGTGCCCTCAAATCCACCAATGTCCTCGGAGGGACCTCCTTGGCCAGGGCAGTCGAGGGCGATGAGTGCCATGCCCATGCCCGCAAACGACGCCTGCTCAAACCAGCTGCGGCTTGCACCCGGATACCCATGGAACTGAAGTACCAATGGCACGGGCTCGTCCGAGACGGGTTTAAGGTATTTGGCATGCAGGCGCGCGCCACACATGCCGGTATACCAGAGGTCGAAAAGCTGGCAGGTCGCGGCATCGGCGACCGATGCCGTCTCGATCGCATAGTCAAGCCCGACGGCGTCGGCCTCAGCCATGCGATCCTTCCAAAAGAGATCGAAATCTGATGGACGGGGCATGGCGCCTCGGTATTCACCAAATTGATGTTGTAGCTCCTGAGCACTTGGCATGGCTCGTGAACCCAACCTTTCGAAATCGCAACGGAGGTGCGCCCGGCAAGGGAACCGGGCGCACGGGAGGGAAAGCGAGGCTACTCGCCGAGCTTGGGATGCAGCAGCGACGGCGCAGCGCCGAGCAGCATCTTGGTGTAGGGGTCCTGGGGGTGCTGGAAGACCTGCTTGGCCTCGCCCTGCTCGACGATCCTGCCACCATTCATAACGATGATGTCGTCAGAGATATAGCGGACCGTCTGGATGTCATGGCTGATGAACACCATGGCCAGGCCGAGCTCCTTCTTAAGGTCGGTCAACAGGTTCAGAATCTGTGCGCGGACCGAAACGTCCAGAGCCGAGGTGGGCTCGTCGGCGATGATGGCATCGGGGTTCAGCGACAGGGCACGGGCAATTGCGACGCGCTGGCGCTGGCCGCCCGAAAGCTGGCCAGGAAGAACCTCGGCAGCGGAGCTGGGCAGACCGGTGAGCTCCAAGAGTTCCTTGACGCGCTTCTCCTGCTCGGCCTCGGTACCCAGGTTGTGGACGCGCATGGGGTCGAGCAGCTGCTCGCGAACGACCATGCGGGGGTTGAGCGCCGTGGCCGGGTTCTGGAACACGACCGAGATGACGCGACCCATGTGGCGACGGTCCTCGGCGGTACGTTTGGTAACGTCCTTGCCCTTAAAGTAGACTTTGCCGCTCGTAGGGGCCTGCAGGCCGCACATGACGTTGGCGGTGGTGGACTTACCGCAACCGGACTCGCCGACGATGCCGATCGTCTGACCGGGCATGAGCTTAATCGTTACACCCTGGACGGCGTGAACCAGGTTGGGGTGCAGAATCGAGCCGGTACGGGTCCTAAAGGTGACGTGGACGTCATCAAGGAAGATGATCGGCTCGACGCCGTTGACTGCGGTCTCGCTCATCTACATCACCTCCGCGTGAGGGGTCAAACCATTTGCCTTGAGCACCTCGTCGGGGAGCTCGGAATAGAAGTGCTCGGTGCCGGGCACGCGCTTGAAGACCGGACGGGTGTCCAGGCCAATACGCGGATGGCTCGAGCGGGGCGCGAAGCGATCGCCCTTGGGGAAATCGCGCGGGCTCGGAACGGCGCCGGGCACCTGGTGCAGGCGACCCGAACCACTCTCGATGGACAGAACGGAACCCAGAAGACCGCGGGTGTACTCGTGGATCGGGTTGGTGAGCAGCTCCTTGGTGGGTGCCTGCTCGATAACCTGGCCAGCGTACATAACCGTGATGTTATGGGCAACCTCGGCGACCAGAGCCAGGTCATGCGAAACGAAGATCATGGCAAAGCCGAGCTTGGCCTGAAGATCGTTGAGCAGCTTGATGACCTGCTTCTGGACGGTAACGTCCAGAGCGGTCGTGGGCTCGTCGCAGATGACCAGCTTGGGGTCGCGGGTAAGGGCCATAGCGATCAGGACACGCTGACGCTGGCCGCCGGAAAGCTCGTGCGGATAGCTCTCGAGCGTGCGCTTGGGATCGAGGCCGACGAGCTCCAGGAGCTCCTCGGCGCTGCGGGTTCCGCCGCGCTTGGTGAGCTGCTTCATCTGGGCAGAGATGAGCATGGAGGGATTAAGCGAGGACAGGGCGTCCTGATAGACCATGGCGATATCGGTACCGCGCAGGCCGAACCACTCCTTCTTGCTCATCTTGAGCAGGTCACGGCCCTCCCAGAGAACCTCGCCGGAAAGATGCTCGTCATCGTCGGTCAGGCCCATGATGGCCAGCGTGGTGATGGACTTACCGCAACCGGACTCGCCCACCAGGCCCATGGTCTGACCAGGACGAACGTCAAAGTTGACATGGTCGACGACGTTGATATCACCGTGATGCTCAAACTGGATGCAGAAGTCACGGACCGAGAGAATCGGCTCAACGGACTCGTCGGGCACGTGGCGATCGTCACGCTTGAGCTCGACATCGCGCAGGGCGCCAAGGCGAGCGGAGAGGGACTGGGCCTGCTCCTTGTAGGCGCGAACGGGGTCGGAGACCAGCAGGTCGGCCTCGCGACGCTTGGAGGAATCGGTAGGATCCAGGGCAGCGGAGGGAGCAGCGGCCATGGCGTCGGTAATGCCCTCGGAGAGGATGTTGAGCGCCAGGCAGGTGATCATGATGGCCAGGCCCGGGAACAGCGCCTGCCACCAACGGCCGGCGAGCACGCCGCCGCGGGCGTCGGCGAGGATGTTACCCCAGGTAGCGGTGGGCTCCTGGATACCAGCGCCGATGAAGGTCAGCGAGGCCTCGAAGATGATGGCGTCGGCGACCAGGGTAACGGTGAAGACCATGATCGGGGCGATGCAGTTACGCAGAACATGCTTGATCAAAATCCACGGAGCCTTGGCGCCGGAAACGATGACCGCGCGGACATAGTCCTCGCCGTACTCGGACACGATATTGGCGCGCACGATACGGGCAATCTGCGGAGTGTACATAAAGCCGATGGCGAAGATGATCGACGGCACGGAGTTGCCCAGGATGGAGACGAAGACGGCCGCGAGGGCGATGCCCGGGATGGACATGATGATGTCCAAGATACGCATGATCGTCTCGGAGACGGCCTTGCGCGAAACCGCTGCAAGGGCGCCCACGACCGAGCCGCAGACCAGAGCCATGGCAGTGGCGCCAAAGCCGATAATCAGCGAGTAACGACCACCGTAGAGCATACGCGACAGAATGTCGCGACCCTTATCGTCGGTACCGAAGATAAATCCGTTGCCGGGAGCCTGGCGAGCCGTAAAGATCTCGACCGGGCTATAGGGGGCAAGAAGGGGCGCCAGAATCGCAGTCAGGGCGACCAGCACCAGCACGACGGCTGCAATCTTAGAAGACAGCGTCATCTTCTTCCAGCCACCGAGCTTGAGCCCCTTGGAGGCAGCCTTCTCGAGCTGCTCGGTTTGCTTCTCTCGAATCTTTACCATAATCTACACCGTCCTGATGCGCGGGTTGATGAGCAGGTAGAGCATGTCAACCACGATGTTGATGATGATGAAGGCAAGAGCAACGACGATGACGACGCCCTGAACCAGGTTCGCCTCGTTGCCCTGAACGCCCTGCAGAATCGCGGTGCCCATGCCGGGGAGGTTGAAGATAACCTCGATGACGACGGCGCCGCCCATGAGGTAACCGATCTTAAGACCGAGGGTGGTGACCGGGGTGATCAGCGCATTGCGAAGAACGTTGATGCCGACGACGACCTTCTCGGGAACGCCGGCGCCGCGAGCCATACGGACATAATCCTTGTCGAGCTCCTCGACCATGGCGGTACGCACGATACGAGTCATCTGGCCCGTCAGCGGAAATGCCAAGGCGATAGCGGGCATGATCATACGTCCCAGATAGCCAACCGGATTCGTGGTGAAGTGAGGCAGAGCACCCGATGCCGGGAGCACCTTAAGGTAGGAAGAGAACAGCAGGATCAACAGAACGGCAAGCCAGAACGACGGGGTTGCCAAGCCGGCGATGGAAAAGACGCGGATCACTTGGTCCGGCCATTTGTCGCGATACAGTGCCGCGATGACGCCGAGCAAAAACGAAACGACCGCACCGATAGCAAGACCGATAAAGGTCAGCTGCATCGTGACGGGCAGGGCCGTGGAGATGCGCTTGGCAACGGAGTTGCGAGCAGCACCATAGGTGCCCATGTCGCCATGGATCAGATCGCCCATATAGCGCACGTAGCGCACGGGCCAGGGGTCGTCCAGACCATACTTCTCATGGTACTCGGCAACCGCCTCGGGCGAGGCACCGTCACCCAACGCCGTGTAGGCGGGGTCGGTCTTGGAGAACGACATAAGGAAGAACACCAGGACGGTGACGCCCAATGCCATGATCGGCAGCGCCACAAGACGCCTTCCAATCAAACGTAGCAAGTTGTTCACGTTCTCTCCCCTTTCTTTTGTCGGTAGGACCAACTGGTATATGAGTACGGATACTCATTACAAGACCCGAGCGACATCGTTGCCGCCCGGGTCTTTGTTTCAACTATGAGGATACGGTCCCAACGACCGACATCCTGCATACAGACTCAAGCGAGTCTTACGCCTTGACGGTCGCAACGCCCCTGAAGGACATGCTCGTCGTGCCGATGCCCTTGAAGCCATCGAGGGCCTCGCCGTTGGGTGCAGTGGACGGATCGTCCCAGGAAGCGGAGACGGTCTTGACGTGGACAACGGGGTACAGAACGGCGTTGTCGGCAATGATGTCGAAGCACTCGTTCCACTTCTTCTGCTGCTCGTCGCCCTCGGCGGCAAGAGCCTCGTCCATGAGGCCGTGGAGCTTCTGCCACTCAGCGGACTCCTTCCACGGGCAACGGGTCTGCATCCAGACGTTGTCGCCGTACCACCAGTTGAGCAGCAGGTCGGGGTCGGCGCCGAAGCAGGAAGGATCGCCAGGGGCAAGGAGGATATCGTAGGCCTCGCCGCCGTCGATGGCAGCGTAAGTGGCCGGCGAGGTATCGGTCTGGATGGTCACATCGAAGCCGAGAGCGTCGAGGTCGTTCTTGACCTGGGCGGCCATGCCCTTAATCTGCTCGTTGTCGGTGGTGCGCAGGGTGATGGCACCCGGGGTGATGCCAGACTCCTCGATGAGCTTCTTAGCCTTCTTGGCGTCGGTCTTGTACACCGTGGAAGCCTCATGATAGCTGGTGAAGCTCTTGGGCAGGTAGCAGCTGGCAGCGGTGGCAAGGCCGGCGAAGGTGTTGCTGACCATCTTCTCGGTGTCGAGCGCATACATGACAGCCTGACGGACCTTGACGTTGTTCCAAGGCTCCTTGGCGACGTTGAACATGATGAAGCGGGTGCCGAAACCCTGAACGTTATCGATCTTGCAGCCGGCGCTCTCGAGCTGGTCGACGGCGTCAGCGGTAACGAGCTCCATAACGAGCGTGGAGCCCTCCTGCTGAGCGGTAACGCGAGCGGTGGGGTCGGTCAGGATGCTGTACTGGATCTTCTTATCCTCGGCAGCATACTCACCGTTGTACTCGGGGTTGGGAACCAAGGTGATCTCGGTATCGGAGATAGAGTCGTACATCCAGGGGCCGGAACCGATCGGCTGCTTGGCGCGATCCTCCTCGGTCTGGGTGGCCGGGGTAACGCGGACGATGGCCAGACGATCCTTGAGCAGGGAGAAGTTGGGGACCTTAGTCTTGACCGTCACGGTGCTGGCGTCCTTGGCCTCGATGGACTCGAAGGGCTGGAAGAACGGAGCATAGGTAGCGGAAGCGGCGCAAGCGGTGTAGGAGGCAACGACATCGTCAGCGGTGACCTCGGTGCCATCGGAGAACTTGGCGCCCTTGCGGATGGTGACCTCGAAAGTGGTGTCGTCCACAGACTTGGGATCGTCGGTGGCGAGCTCGTTGAAGGTGCTGTAGTCGTGGTAATCGATGCCGTAGAGGCCCTCGACGACGTGCCAGTTAGCACCCAGGCCCACAGCGGAGCCAGTGCTGGCGGGATCGAAGCTGGACGGAGCGTAAGCGGAACCAGCGGTGATCACGCCGCCGCCACGGTTGGCGGAATCGGTGGAGCCGGAAGCGGAACCCTCGTCGCTAGAGCTGCCACCGCAGCCAGTGAGACCAAGGCCGGCGACAGCAGCG
This sequence comes from uncultured Collinsella sp., assembly GCA_958353395.1. Lineage (GTDB taxonomy): Bacteria > Actinomycetota > Coriobacteriia > Coriobacteriales > Coriobacteriaceae > Collinsella. The sequence continues at coordinate 17,648 of CATWSG010000020.1, read as the reverse complement.
ACGCTGCCGGTGAGGCCGAGGAACGAACGCCTGGACATACCCTTGTTGATGATGGCCATGTCTTCTCCTATCAATAGAGAATCTTACTCGGGAGCACCTAGACGTGCCCCCGCGCAACTTGCGGACGATATATACCTTACCTACCGACGAACCCAACTGAGGTGCCGCGCTCGGCGACCGATACATACATACGCTTGAACGGTATTTACTACCGTTCACCGAATTCATTGACAAATGATTCGCCAGACAGTATGTATCGGCGAGGTGAGATATCAGTCTTCGTCAACCCGCAGGATAGCAGGGTTTTCGCTTGGGTTAGTCAAACGTTTTAGCGTTAATAAAACCCGAAACCAGCAGGCAATCATGGCGAAATAAATGGTTGAAAATCGCGCAATCATGTATATCAGTTGTTTAGGCTCGTGTTTAGCTATCGGAATGGCCAGCCGCCGCCTCGGCGCGCTCGGCATTCCATGCAACGAGCGCCTCGTGGACCGCCTTGGCAACATCGGCAGGTATGCCGCGAACTTCCGCGATCTCTTGCTCGCTCGCCGCGCGCAAACGCTTCATCGAGCCAAAATGGCGCATAAGGGCACGTTTTCTGGTGGGTCCCACGCCCGGAACGTCATCGAGTACCGAAACCGTCATGGCTTTATCGCGCAACTCACGGTGGAACGTGATGGCAAATCGGTGGGACTCATCGCGTACCTGTTTAATTAGATAGAGCGAAGCAGACCCGGTCGGCAGCACGACAGGAGTCTCGTCCCAAGGCACAAAAACTTCCTCGTCGGCCTTCGCCAAGCCACAAACTGGTATATCGAGCCCAAGAGCCTCAAGTTGCTTGATCGCAGCGGTCAATTGCGGCTTACCGCCATCGACAACGAGCAAATCGGGGCGCGAGCCAAAGCGCTCGTCGGCCATGCGCTCGGGAGCATAGCGTCGTCCCAAAACCTCGGACATCGACACGAAGTCGTTTGCCTCGTCCAATTCGGCCTGAATTTTAAAACGACGGTACTGGCTCTTGTCGGCGCGCCCGTTGGTAAACACCACCATCGAGGCGACCGTAAAGGTGCCATGCAGTGTAGAGATATCGAAGCACTCGATACGCAACGGCGGCGATGGCAGCGCCAACGCACTTTCGAGCTCCAGGAGCGCTTGATTGGTGCGGTCGTCAGCGTACCCCGTTCGCATCATGTAGCGCATGAGGGCATGGCGCGCATTTTTGGATGCCATATCGAGCAGACGGTACTTTTCGCCACGCTGCGGCCTATGGAGATGGCAGGAACGCTCACGCTTGCCCGCAAGCCACTCCCCCAGCGCCTCCGCATCCTCAAGCTCGACGGAAAGGTTGACCTCAGCTGGAATATCAGCCGTCTCGTCGTAATAGCGCTTAAGAAAGCCCGACTGGAGCTCTTCCTCGTCAACATCAAGACCCTTGTCGAGAATGAACTCGCAGGTGCGAACTGTTCGGCCCTCGCGAACGACGAAGACGCAAGCGGCGGAGATGGTCTCCTCGCGATAGAACCCGATGACATCGATATCGACACTGGAGGGAAAAACGACTTGCTGACGATCGTCCAGACCCCTGATGACCTCCAAACGACGTTTGACGCGTGCCGCGCGCTCAAAGTCGAGCGCCTCGGCGGCATCCGTCATCTCGGAGGTCAGCTCATCGACGACATCCTTGCGATGGCCCGACAAAAAGCGCTCGACACGCTTGACGTTCTTGGCATAGTCTGCCGGGGAAATCGCGCCGACACACGCACCCGGGCCGCGCCCGACATGGTAGTCAAAGCAGGGACGCCCGTTTTGTGCGCAAATCATATTGACGATGTCTTCCTCGCCCTTGTGGGACTCGATGGTACGGCGACAACGACGCCACTCCGCACAGGATGCAGAGCAGATGGGGATAACCTTGCGCAGCGTATCTATCGTCTCACGTGCCGCACGGCTATCGGTATAGGGTCCAAAATAGCGCGTTCCCGGCTTATGACGCTCACGCGTGTATTTGATCGCGGGATACAGGTCGCCCTTTGTAATGGCGATAAAGGGGTAGCTCTTGTCATCCTTGAGGTCGACGTTAAAGTACGGATGGTACTGGCCGATCAGGTTGCGCTCGAGTACAAGCGCCTCATGCTCGGTTTCGACAACGATGTAGTCAAAGCTCGCCACCAGCTGCATCATCAGCGGGATCTTTTGACGCTCATCCTGCAGTGTCACGTATTGACGCATGCGGGCGCGCAGGTTTTTCGCCTTGCCCACGTAGATGACATCGCCCTTGGCATCCTTCCAAAGGTAGCATCCGGGCTGTGTGGGAACGCGCGAAACCTGCTCGGCAAGCGTTGGTATGTTGTCGTGACCGGCCACGCGCACCTACTTGCGACGAAGCAGCGCCGAGACCTCGGGCATCTTAAGGACGACGGCAAGGCCAAAGGTAACAACAAGCGAGGCGACACCCGCAACGCAAACGTAGCCAAGAGTAATCAGAATCGAGCCGCCAAGTGCCCCGACAAAGTGTTCAAGCGCCCACATGACGCCGGCGCCTGCGGCAGCACCTAGGCCACCGAGCAAAAGGCCAAAGAAACCGCCATGTAGGATAGATTTGACCTGAAGGCCACGCAGGCGACGACGCAGCCACCACAGCGAACAGCCGACCAAGATCACGTAGTCGACGACATACGAAAGCGCGATTGCCGGCATACCGAAGCCCAGCACAACGCCAAACAGCAGAACCGAGCCGGCCTGGCCGATGGCGGAATACAGGCAATAGCGGCTATAGGGCTTCATGTCGAGCAAGGCAGAGAAGCTCTTCTGCATCAACACGACCACGCCGTAGAGCGGCAGCGAGAGCGCCAGGTAGACAAGGTACTCGGACACCAGCGCCACGCCGGATTCATCGAACTTGCCAGCACAGTAGATCATATTGAGCGGACGTGCGAAGACAATCAGGTACAGTGCGAACGGAATCAGGAAGAACAGCATCTGGGCGACGCCACGCGAAATGCCCGTGCGAACGCTGTCGTAATCCTTCTCCTGTGCGTCATGAGAGAGCTCGGTATAGAGCGCCGTCGAAAGCGAGGCGGCAATCAGCGCGTAGGGCAGCGTGTACCACAGGCGCGCATAGGCGATGACGGAAGGACCCGTCTCGGGCTGGACCACCAGCGCGGCAGCGTTGGTGATAGAAGTCGAGACAAACATGCACACCGTGGCGAGCAGCGTCGGGATACCGAGCGCAATCGTCTGGCGCAGCGCGGGGTCCTTAAAGTCGATATGGATATGGGGATGCACGCCGTGCTTGCCAAGCGCGGGAATCTGACATGCCATCTGAACAAAGACACCGAGGGTCGTACCGGCCGCAATCAAGATGATGCCGGCACGTTCGCCAAACTGTGCGGACACGGGCGCAAAACCCATAAAGCTCGCAATGACGATCACATTGTTGAGGACCGGGGCAAACGTCGACCAAAAGTAGTCGCGGTGTGCGTTGAGAACGCCCGAAAACACCGAGCCCAAACCATAAAACAGAATCTGGATGGCAAAGAAACGGAACATGAACGCAGCGGTATCCATGCTGCCACCGTCACCCGAAAGGAACGATTGCGTCCAGATAAAGCCCGGGGCGAACACGGTCCCCAGCAACGAAATGCCACCCAGCACTAAAAGCAGAATACCGAGCAGGTTGCCCACGTACTCGTTCGAGGCCTCGCGACCCTGCTCACGCCTCACGCCCATGTACACGGGCAAAAACGCCGTCACGAGCATGCCACCCATCACGAGTTCGTAGAGCATATTGGGCAGGTTGTTGGCGACCTGATAGGAGGACGAGAGTAGCGACATGCCGATAGCGGCCGCCATTGCCCACGTGCGGATAAAACCGGTGACGCGAGACACGATAGTCAGGATGGTCATAAGCCCGGCGGAACGACCAACCGTGGAGTAGTCCGACGAGCCCATGTCGTCAGTGTCATCTCGCGACGAAGAAGCTTCGGATGAGGGTGTCTGAGGCGCAGATTCTTTTGCAAAATGAGCTCCGCGCTTCAATTCTTCCTGCGGCATCGCTCAGTCCTCTCTCGTAATCGCGGCAACCGTCGCCCCGCAAAATGCAATTAAATCATCGGGTGCAAGCTCGAGCTGATAACCACGCTTGCCTCCCGAAATAAAAATGGTATCCCAAAGGACACACGTCTCATCAATGAGCGTCCGGTAGCGTTTTTTCATACCGACCGGGCTGCAGCCGCCGCGAACGTAGCCAGTCGCCGCAAGCAAATCCTTCACATGCATCATAACCAAGGACTTCTCCCCCGCGGCACGCGCGGCGGACTTTAGATCGAGCTCATCGGCAACAGGGATGCAGCACACGACATGGTCGTTGGACGGCGTCACGCAGACCAAGGTCTTAAATCCTTGACCGGGCTCCTCGCCAAGCTGCTCCGAAATCGCGACCCCCAGGCCCACCGACTCATCACCATCGTCTTCGTACGTATGTAGAACATAGGAAATGCCGGCGCTTTCCAGCTCGCGCATCGCATTGGTTTTTGGCGTCTTTACAGCCTTTGCCATGACATATCCTTTCCCTCGCATTCGGACGCAGAGATTAAGTATATGTCCAATTCGGCTGCATACGTCACTTCGGCACAGCAAGCGCCATCGAATCACAAGGAGTCGATGGCGCCCATAAACTGAATCGCCTATTTATTGAGCATCAAGTTGAGCCTGACGCTCCCGGTCACGCCTGAGCAAAGGCGCCAAAAACTTGCCCGTATAACTCTGCGGACAGTCCGCAACCTGCTCCGGTGTGCCCGAAACCACGACGGTTCCGCCGCCGTTACCGCCCTCGGGACCCATATCGATCAGGCGGTCGGCAACCTTGATGACATCAAGGTTGTGCTCAATCACCAGCACCGTGTTGCCCGCATCGACCAAGCGCTGCAGCACATCGAGCAGCTGGCGGACGTCCTCAAAATGAAGACCGGTCGTCGGCTCGTCCAAAATATAGAACGTCTTGCCCGTCTGGCGTCGATGAAGCTCCTTGGCGAGCTTCACACGCTGCGCCTCGCCGCCCGAGAGCGTCGTGGCGGGCTGGCCCAGGCTCACGTAGCCTAAGCCTACATCGTACAGCGTCTGGAGCTTGCGCTTAATCTGCGGGATATTCCCAAAGAAGGCCAGCGCCTCGGTGACGCTCATGTCGAGCACGTCCGAGATGGTCTTGCCACGGTAGGTGACCTCGAGTGTCTCGCGGTTGTAGCGTTTACCGCCGCAAACTTCGCAGGGAACGTAGATATCGGGAAGGAAGTGCATCTCGATCTTGATCTGCCCGTCGCCCTTGCACGCCTCGCAGCGCCCGCCACTCACATTAAAGGAGAAACGACCCGGCGAGTAGCCGCGCGCCTTCGACTCCGGCGTACTCGCAAACAGCGCGCGAAGATCATCCCACAGGCCGATATAGGTAGCAGGGTTGGAACGCGGCGTGCGGCCAATCGGCGACTGGTCGATATCGATAACCTTATCGATACACTCGATGCCCTCGATTTTTTTATACGGACCCACAGGGCGCGTCGAACGGTGAATAGCATTCGTAAGGGCAGGCGCAATGGTGTCGGTAACCAGGGAGCTCTTGCCCGATCCCGACACGCCGGTAACAACCGTAAGCGTACCAAACTCGATCTTGGCGGTAACGTTTTTGAGGTTGTTGGCTCGAGCGCCCGTAATTTTAAGGCAGCCGCGACCGGGCTTGCGCCGTTCATCAGGCACCCGAATCATTCGTTTGCCGGTCAGATAAGCGCCCGTCATCGACTCAGGACACGCCATGATATCAGCAGGCGTTCCCGCCGCGACTACGTGTCCGCCGTTGACACCGGCGCCGGGCCCCATGTCGATCACGTAGTCGGCGGCACGGATTGTATCCTCGTCGTGTTCGACAACGATAACGGTATTGCCGATATCGCGCAGGCGCTCGAGTGTCTTGATCAGGCGCTCGTTGTCACGCTGATGAAGACCGATCGAGGGCTCGTCCAGAATATAGAGCACGCCCATGAGACCCGCGCCGATCTGCGTTGCCAGTCGAATACGCTGTGCCTCGCCACCGGAAAGCGTCGCCGAGGCACGATCGAGCGTCAGATAGTCGAGTCCAACATCGACCAGAAAACGCAAGCGCTCCAGAATTTCCTTGACGATACGACCGCCGATAAACTGTTGGCGCTCGGTGAGTTCCAGGCCCTCAAAAAACTCGAGCGATTCACGGCACGACAGGCAACAAACCTCGTAAATGGACTTGCCGCCCACGGTGACGGCGAGCATCTCGGAGCGCAAACGAGCGCCGTGGCAGGTCGAGCACGGCTCCTCGCGAATGTACTTCTCCAGGCGCGCCTTGGTGTTCTCGTTCGTCGTCTCGGTATAGCGTTCGAACAGGATGTTGCGAACGCCCGAAAACTTGGTATCCCACTGGCTGCGACGTCCGTCGAGCTTTTGGTAGTCGACCGAGATCTTCGTATCGCCCAGGCCATCCAAGAATGCACGACGCACGCGAGGGGGCAAGTCCTCCCACGGCGTATCAGCGCTCACCTTAAAGTGTTTGCAGACCGCAGCAAAAATCTGCGGATAGTAGTTCGAATTGCCAAACAGGCTACCAAAGACTCCGTCGGCAATGGACTTCGAGGGGTCCTCGATCAGCGCCTCGGCATCAACGGTTTTCTTAAAGCCCAGGCCGTCGCACTCAGGACATGCGCCATAGGGAGCGTTAAACGAAAAATCACGCGGCTGAAGATCGTCAATGGAGTGTCCATGCTCCGGGCACGCCAAGGCCAACGAATACTCCAGCAGCTCGCCCTCGGTCCCCTCGGGAGCATCACGATCGGGCAGCATGTACACGTTTACATTGCCGTGAGCCAGCGCGGTCGCCTGCTCAACAGACTCGGCGATACGGCCCAGAGAATTCTCACGGATCACGATGCGATCGACCACGACCTCGATATCGTGCTTGAACTTTTTGTCCAGATCGATAGGGTCGTCGAGCGAGCGCACTTCGCCGTCAACGCGCACGCGGCTAAAGCCCTCGGCGCGAAGGTCCTCAAACAGTTTGGTGTACTCGCCTTTTCGCCCGCGCACCACCGGTGCCAGCACAAACGCGCGGCGGCCCTCCCCCGCCGCCAAGACCTTGTCGGCAACCTGGTCGGTCGTCTGGCGCTCAATGACGCGACCGCATTCGGGACAGTGCGGGGTGCCCACACGGGCGAACAGCAGGCGCAGGTAGTCATAAATCTCGGTTACGGTGCCAACCGTCGAGCGAGGGTTTTTAGACGTCGTCTTTTGGTCGATCGACACCGCCGGCGAAAGGCCGTCGATTGAATCCAAGTCGGGTTTGTCCATCTGGCCCAAGAACTGGCGCGCATAGCTCGAAAGGCTCTCGACGTATCTGCGCTGGCCCTCGGCATAGATGGTGTCAAATGCCAGCGAACTCTTGCCCGAGCCAGAAAGACCGGTAATGACCACGAGTTGGTCACGCGGAATGGAAACATCGATATCACGGAGGTTGTGCTCACGAGCGCCGCGAATAACGATAGAAGAATCAGACATGGAAGCTCCTTGCCTCCTATTGCATCGAATCATACTGTCGATGAGTTTAGCGCACTCGACGCGCACAGATGTTCGTAATACAAGATTCGCAGACCTTTAGCTTTGCGTATCGGGTGCTTTGTTTCTCGAAATGCCGTGGAAAGGTTACAGTAATCTAATACTGAACTTAATTAACTTAATTTGCTGTAACAGAGGAACGTCCATGACCGAAGATATCCCCCTTGAAATCACTTCGAGCGACATGGCCAATCTGCCCATATTCATCGCCGTCCTTATCGTGGCCACCGTCGTCGTGCGCGTGTATTTTTCAATCAAACACAATGAAAAGCCGCCCATTGCCCGCGTCTTTTGGTGCGCGACGCTCCTCATCCCGCTCGGCGTGGTAGCTGCATGGATTACGAATCAATTGCTCGTAAATGAGGACAGTTCCCTATGGGTCCTTTCTTATTCGGCGCTCGGTGCTGCCGCCGTCATACTTCTTGTCGAGCCCTTGGTTTCGGGACTTATCGACCAAACCGATCTTGAGACGGGAACGGTTGCCTGTATTTGCCGTGACATCCTTGTCATCGCCGCTGTTTCAGCGCTCTCGTTCGTTTCACTCGAAATTGCCTGCAACGAAACGTTCTATCACATTCCCGCCAACTCATTCGGGTTTTCCGTCGGGCTGCTCGCGACGGTTCTGCTCTCCCTTTATCTGCTGGGACAGCGTCATGGAGGCGTCATGGCCCTCGTGCCCGTCGTCTGTTGCATCCTTGGCATTGCCGAGCACTTCGTCATAACGTTTAAAGGCGAAGCCATCCTGCCAAGCGATATCTTGGCCCTTGGCACTGCAATGGAAGTGAGCGAGGGATACGAGTTTACCTTTACCGCCGGAATCGTAACCTCTCTCGCCCTGCTGGAGATTTCCCTGGGGCTTCTTTCGCTTATCCGACCGCGAAAGCTCCGTACGCCCACCCATGTCTTCCCCGCAATCGCCGCTAACCTCTGCGCTTTTCTGCTAGTGACCGTTGTGGGGCTCTCGGGCTTTTCCAGCATCGACTTGGAGCAGGCGCTGGATTTTGGATTTGACCGTTGGCAGCCCATCACCACGTATGCGTCTCAGGGTTTTATCACTTCGTTCACCGAAATGGTCAACGAGTTGCCTATTGAGAGGCCCGAAGACTATACGCCCGATGAGGCGCAGAGCATCGAGCAGGAGCTCGCCGCCGCCTACGACAACACGTATGGCTCGAGCGAGCAGCGCGCGGCGGCCGTTGCCCAGTTCAATGAAATCAAGCCGACGATTGTTGCCGTCATGAACGAGAGTTTTAGCGACCTTTCGTGCTTTGAGCAGCTCCAGGCGGCCGGGTACACCGGCCCCGCATTCTACAACTCGCTTCCCGACACACTTGTTCGCGGCACCATGCTCGCTTCGGTCGCCGGTGGCGGAACGGCGAACTCCGAATTCGAATTTTTGACCGGAGCGACAACGGCCTTTGTCGGATTAGGCAAAATCCCCTATCAGCTGTATCAGATGAATGGCGTCAACAGCCTGGCAAAGGACCTTAAGGAGCTTGGGTATACCGCTACCGCTATGCACCCGCAAAACCCCGTCAACTACCATCGAGATAAAATCTATCAGCAGCTGGGCTTTGGAGACTTTCTTTCAATCGGCGATTTCGAAGGTGCGCCCTGTTACCATGCCGGCGTATGCGACTACGCCACCTACGACAAGATACTCGACCTGCTTAGAACCGACGAAGCCCCGCAGTTCATCTTTGACGTCACGATGCAAAATCACGGCGGCTACGACTATGGCACCGTTCCCGCCGAGGAGCTGACAAACTATTGGGTCGAGGGAGCCAGCGAGGGTGCCAATAGCGCGCTCAACACCTATCTTACCTGCATCAACGCATCCGACCGGGACCTCGAGTACTTTATCAACGAGCTCCGCAATATCGGCAGACCGGTTGTCCTTGTCTTTTTTGGCGACCATCAGCCGAGCGCCGCAACGACTCTCAACGACGAGCTGTACCCTCAGGAAGATACGGCAAGCCACGCTTTCCGTATCTATCAGTCGACATATTTTGTCTGGGCTAACTATGAAATCGCCGGCAATACCGAGCTCAACGTCTACGACACCGTCGGGGCAAACGAGATTGCAGCCATTACCCTTAATAAGATTGGCGCCCCGCTCACCGACTATCAAAAGGCTCTGCTTGCAACAAGGTCAGATGTGCCCACCATCAATGTCGCCGGCTATCTCGGTGCCGACGGGCTGCGCTACGACTTGGAATCTGAAGACAGCCCATACACCTCGACGATCGACAAGCTGCAGCGCATGCAATACCTCGAGTTCGCCAGCAAAGTTCAGTAAGCCCACCCATTCGCTTGGGCCCATCGTATTGCAAGCACGTTCGGCCCAAATGCATCGCAAATGACTCCCGCTCGCAAACGAGGGTACAATGACGCTCGTGTCACATCGCGGGGCCCCGGCCCCAACATATACAAAGGAGTCATACATGGGTTGCGAGCACGCACAGGCCGCCGGCGGACAAACGTCGCCGTCGCAATTTGAGGAGAATACGCTGTCCGAGGTCAAACGCGTCATCGCCGTGCTTTCCGGCAAGGGCGGTGTCGGCAAGTCGTTTGTCACCGGTGCCATCGCCACCGAGCTTGCCCGTCACGGCCACAAGGTCGGCGTCCTCGATGCCGACATCACCGGTCCCTCTATCCCCAAGATGTTCGGTATGAGCGGACGCCACGTCCATGCCCTTGGCAACCTCATGCTGCCTGAAATCTCCGAGCACGGCGTCAAGGTCATGAGCTCCAACCTTCTGCTCCAAAACGAGACCGACCCCGTCCTTTGGCGCGGTCCGGTCATCGCAGGCGCCATCAGGCAGTTCTGGAGCGAGACCTCGTGGGGCCCCATCGACTACCTGCTGGTCGACATGCCTCCGGGAACAGGCGACGTCGCACTCACCGTCTTCCAGTCACTGCCCGTCGACGGCATCGTCATCGTCACGAGCCCGCAGGATCTGGTCTCGATGATCGTCGCCAAGGCGGTCAACATGGCCGAGAAGATGAACGTCCCCATTCTGGGCATCGTCGAGAACATGAGCTATATTGAGTGCCCCGACTGCGGCAAGAAGATCGAGGTCTTTGGCAAGAGCAAGCTCCCCGAGGTCGCAGAGCGCTATAACCTCGACATCTTGGGCACGCTTCCCATTAATCCGGCACTCGCCGAGGCCTGCGATAAGGGCGAGGTCGAGACCGCGCTGCCCGATGGCATGTTGCCCAAGGCAGTCTCTGCCGTCGAGGCTATTACCCCGCACGAGACCGACGAGGCCTAAGTGAACACGAGCGCCTTCTATGACGTCCTGGTAATCGGCGGCGGGGCTTCAGGCCTCGCCGCCGCGATTACGGCCGCACGCGCTGGCAAAAGCGTCTGCATCGTTGAGCGCGATGTCGCCTGCGGCCTTAAGCTCCTTGCGACCGGCAACGGCCGCTGCAACCTCTCCAACGAATCGATTGATCAACAGCGGTATAACCACCCCGCATTCGTTGAATCCGTTATGGGCCCCCGGCCCGAACAAGAGCTTATGGGTTTCTTCTCCTCGCTGGGCATCATGACAACCTCCGAGGAAGGCCGACTGTACCCGCGCTCCCTTCGCGCCGAATCGGTGCGCGACGCGCTTCTCAACGTTTGCGACCGCCTAGGTATCACCTTAATCTGCGGAGCCAACGTTGCCTCGGCGCACAAAGCTTCCGAAGGCTGGGCACTCCAAATAGACCGTCCAGCGCGGGCGCTCAAGGCAAAAAAGCACGACGACCGAAAATCGGAGCTCCGCTCGCTTCGGAAAGCGCTCGCCGATGTCCCTCGCAAGAACGAGGCCCTGCAGACACATGCCGTAATTATCGCCACGGGTGGCAACCCCACTGGTATCGCCGATACGTTTCGCCTCCCCCTCACTTCGCTGCGCCCCATCCTCTGCCCCGTATCGGCAACGGTCGTCGGCGATCGGGCGGCACTCAAGACGTTGGACGGCCTGCGCGTCCGCGCCCGCTTGACGCTCGCCCGCAATCATAATGAGCTCTGGCACGAAGACGGTGAAGTCCTGTTTCGAACCTTCGGGATCTCGGGCGTCGCTGTCTTCAACCTCTCCCGTCGTATCCAGCGCGGCGATACGATCCTGCTCGACGTTTTCCCCGACCTCTCTAAAGACGAGTTGCTCGATATGCTTAACCGGCGCGTTAAGCTGCTCGGCGGCTTTTCGCCCCGCGATCCCCGTTGGCTCGACGGCATGCTCGCCCCGCAACTCTCCCGCGTCGTCTGCACAGCGTTCGAGCAGTGCCATCCAGGCTCCAACGATGTCATCCACCTGGTCTCGATCCTCAAGCATTTTAAGTTGCTCGTCGAAGGAACCGCCGAGGAGCGCTCGGCGCAGGTCACGCGTGGTGGCGTATCTGTCGAGAGCATCTCAACACCCAGTCTACGCGCGCGCAGCGTTGTCGACACCCCGCTTTACGTCTGCGGCGAAGCGCTCGACATCGACGCCGATTGCGGAGGCTTTAACCTTGCGTGGGCATGGCTCTCGGGCATTCGCGCTGCAAGCAGCCTGTAGCCGCGCAGTCTATAATCAAAAACGCATTCGGGCCGTCTGGGATACCGGACGGCCTCTTTCTTGCCTCTAAGGAGACCTCGATGATTGAAATCACCCAAGTCAACGCGTCGCTCGATGAAGCCGGCGATGAAAATGCCTGCCTCATTGTTGGCAAGCGAGTCGCCAAGCGCGTCCTACGTTGCAAAGACTCCGAGATCAAGTCCATCGAGCTCCACCGCAAGTCAATCGACGCTCGCAAAAAACGAGACGTCCATTTTATCCTGAGCTTTCGTGTTGAGCTGACCAGTCCCCACCTCGAGCGAGAAGCGGTCGACAGCGTTTCCGAGCGTGACCGCTCGCGCGTACGCGCGATAAAAGACGATGGGTCTTCATTCCCCACCCCCGTCTCCGACGCACCTCAAGAACGCCCTGTCGTTGTCGGTGCCGGATGCGCTGGCCTTTTCGCCGCGCTAACGCTCGCCGAAGCAGGTCTTAAGCCCTTGCTCATCGAGCGCGGCGACCCGGCATTTCGCCGCTCGCATGCGATCGACCTCTTTCTAAAGGAGCGCATCCTCGACCCCGAGAGTAATATCCAGTTTGGTCTGGGCGGCGCGGGGACCTTCTCGGACGGCAAGCTCAATACGGGAACAAAAAATCCCGCCCATCGCCTTATCCTCGAAACCTTCGTCGAGGCGGGTGCGCCCCGCGATATTCTGTGGGATGCCAAGCCGCACATTGGCTCCGACATCCTTCCCACGGTTGTCACCGCTATATCCCAGCGCATCGAGCAGCTCGGAGGTATCGTCCGTTATCGAACAAAGCTCGTCGACATTCACATCGACGCGTCTGGCGCCATCACCGGTATTGATGTCCAATCGTCCCAAGACGCCGCTTACGAGCCAATCGAGACAAAGCACCTCATCCTCGCCTGCGGGCATTCTGCTCGCGATATTTTTGAGCTCCTTAAGGACCACAACGTGGCCCTCGCACAAAAGACCTTTGCCATGGGCGTTCGCATCGAGCATCCGCAGCGCGACATCGACCGAGCCCAATATGGAGCCTTGGCGGGACATCCTGCCCTCGGAGCAGCCCCCTACAAGCTCGTCGCCCATCTTCCCAACGGCCGCAGCGTGTTCTCGTTTTGCATGTGCCCCGGCGGGCAGGTTGTCGCCGCCTCTTCCGAGCAGGGCCACCTGTGCGTCAACGGCGCCAGCCTCAATGCCCGCGACGGACGCAACGCAAACGCCGCCCTGCTCGTTAACGTCACGCCTGAGGACCTTCCCAACGATGACCCGCTCGCCGGCATCGAGCTCCAGCGCGCCTGCGAGGCGGCCGCCTATCGCCTAGGCGGTTCCAACTGGAACGCACCGGCACAACTCGTCGGAGATTTCCTCGCAGGACGCGCCAGCAAGGCGCCCGGAAAGGTAAAGCCCACCTATCCGCTCGGTGTGACCTGGACGGCAATTGACGAAGCCCTGCCGCAGCATATCGTCGAGTCGCTCCGCCTGGGACTTCCCCTACTCGGAAAAAAGCTACGAGGCTACGACCGCCCCGATGCCGTTCTTACCGGCGTGGAGACTCGTTCGAGCTCACCTGCCACTGTCACCCGAGACCGAACGTGCCATGCCGTGTCGACCCCGGGCCTCTACCCTTGTGGTGAGGGAGCTGGATATGCTGGCGGCATCATGAGCGCGGCCACCGACGGCATCCGTTGTGCCGAAGCCCTGATTGCAGACCTCTAACGCACGAATTCCAGTGCGCAAAAGACACAGGCCCCGAGCTCCACAGGGAACTCGGGGCCTGTTCGCTATTTCTTAAACCGTGCACCCTGGCGTTTTCTGCCCGATGCGAACGTGGAACCCTTGCGGGCCTGTGAACGTAAGCGCTCGATCGTCTCGTCCTCAGACGCGCCCTCGAGCATCGCCCGAATCTGAACGACGGCATCGCGCAGGCGCGCCGCCTCCTCAAAGTCCATGGCGGCAGAAGCGTTACGCATATCCTCTTCCATGGTTTCGACAATCCGCACAAGCTCGTCATGCGGCAGTTCTTCCAACTGCTCCGCAAGTGTCTGCTCGGGCGCCACCGTTTCCGGCACGCCGCCCTCGCCCGACTCATCGGGCGTATAGAATGCGCCATGACCAAGAGAGTCGCCCTTCGAGCGTCCCTTGGAGCCCACAGTTTTTTCGGCCTCGGCAATAAAACTTGAGATGTCGTTGATGGCCTTGCGCACTGTCTTGGGCACAATGCCATGTTCTTCGTTATATGCCATCTGAATCTCGCGACGGCGCTGCGTCTCCTCGATGGCCTCTTTCATCGAATCGGTCACAACGTCTGCATACATGATGACTTCACCATCGGCGTTACGGGCCGCACGGCCAATCGTCTGAATCAGCGAACGGCGGTTGCGCAAGAAGCCTTCCTTATCGGCATCGAGAATTGCCACCAGTGAGACCTCGGGGAGATCCAAGCCCTCGCGAAGCAGGTTGATGCCAACGAGAACATCGATCTTGCCCTCGCGCAGCGTTCGCAGGATCTCGACACGGTCCATTGTCGCCGTATCAGAGTGCATGTAATTGACCTTAATGCCCGCGTCGAGCAGATGGTCGGTCAGGTCCTCGGCCATGCGCTTGGTCAACGTGGTCACCAGCACGCGCTCCTTGCGGGCAACGCGCTCGCGAATCTCGTCCTCAAGATCGTCAATCTGGCCGCGAACTGGACGCACGTCAATCTTGGGGTCGAGCAGGCCAGTCGGACGAATAATCTGCTCCACATCGTTTTGGCTCACCCGCAGCTCGTAGTCGCCCGGCGTGGCCGAAACATAGATAAACTGGGGTATCCTTGCCTCAAACTCATCGAAACGAAGTGGGCGGTTATCGAGCGCCGAGGGCAGGCGAAAACCGTGTTCCACCAGCGTCACCTTACGCGAGCGGTCACCTTCGTGCATGCCGCGAATCTGCGGCACCGTCACATGGCTCTCATCGATGATGCAGAGCATATCCTTGGGAAAGTAATCGATTAGGGTAAACGGCGGCTCACCTGGCTTGCGACCGTCCAGATGACGCGAGTAGTTCTCGATGCCGTTGCAAAAGCCCATCGTCTCGAGCATCTCAAGATCATAATCGGTGCGCTGCTGCAGACGCTGCGCCTCGAGCAACTTGTCGGTCGCCTTGAGCTCCGCCACGCGCTTCTCGCACTCTTCGCTGATCGATTTCAGAGCAGCCTTGACCTTCGGCTTCTCGGTCACGTAGTGTGATGCCGGCCATACGGGGATGGCCTCGTACTCACGAAGCATCTCACCGGTGACCTCATCGATCTCGGCAATCAGCTCGACCTCGTCGCCAAAGAACTCAAACCGCAACGGATGCTCGGCATAAGGCGGATACACGTCGACAACATCGCCGCGCACGCGGAACGTGCCACGCGCCAGGTCATAGTCATTGCGATCATATTGAATGTCGATAAGCGCATGGATAAAGTCATCGCGCTCGAGCGGCACCTTCTTGTCGACGTTTGGAGCCAGACCCGCATAGTCCTCAGGAGAGCCAATGCCATAGATACACGAGACCGATGCGACAACGATCACATCACGTCGAGAGAGCAGTGACGCGGTCGCCTGATGGCGCAGCATCTCGACCTCTTCGTTAATCGAGGAGTCTTTCTCGATATATGTATCGCTTTGCGGCACATACGCCTCGGGCTGATAGTAGTCGTAGTACGAGACGAAGTAGACCACAGCGTTATTGGGAAAGAACTCTTTGAGCTCGCTCGCAAGCTGAGCGGCGAGCGTTTTATTCGGAGCCATGACCAGCGTCGGCTTTCCCAGGGCCTCAATAGTCTTTGCCATCGTGAAGGTCTTGCCCGAACCAGTCACGCCCAACAAAACCTGATAGCGGTCTCCGTCCCTCACGCCCTGCACAAGCGACTCAATGGCCTTAGGCTGGGAACCGGCAGGCTCATATGGAGACACGGCCTTAAACGGCACGTCAGAGCCTTCAACGCCAAAGCGCTTAAGTTCACCACCAACGCGTTCTACTTCAAATTCCGCCATGGATACTCCTAACTCATATATCTGCAGTATACGCAGGCGGCAGGCATAGTCCTATACGAACCGATCGGGATAGAGGGTCTTGTAGCGAACCCAGGCATTATTGACACGAATCAGATACGCCTGCGTCTCGGGAAAGGTGATTGCATTATGAAGCGACGTACTCTGCTGCGCCCATCCGTCGACATTGCCCATGCCGGCGTTATAGGCGGCAATGGCACTGTCAGTCGACCCGTTAAAATACGCTAGAAGATACGAGAGATACGCACAGCCAAACTCGATATTCGTAGCCGGATCGTTAAGGTTGTCGGCCGAATACTCGCCACCGTCGACAAGGCCCTTGGCGATCATATCCTGGGCAGTCTCGGGCATCAGCTGCATCAATCCCTGAGCACCCTGATTCGACTCGGCCTCGGGATCCCAATTCGATTCAGACTTAATGACAGCGCACACCAGATACGGATCCAGATTATGCGAAATACTGGATTGCTTTACATACGCCTCGTAGTCAATCGGATACAGCGGCTTAAAGAAAGCGGCAGGAGCATACGAGTAAACGAATGAGATAAGGCCGAAGGCAAAAACGGTAGCCAGCGGTATAAGGCGATACCACGTAAGGAAACGTGTCTTAGGCATCGGCCTCCTCCTTATCCACTACATCCCCGAACCCATGGCGCGAAAGCCATGCGTCCAGTTGTTCAAAGAGCGAGTTATCGTCTGCCGCATTGTCAATCACAGTTGTAGCGAGATTGCACAGCGCAGACTCTTCGGGCTGGCAAGCAGAACGGGCATCGAAATCAGATGGCTCCATGCCACGTTGAATAGCGCGCTCGCGACGAACTGACAAAGGGGCGCTGATGACCAAAATTTCATCAGCCAAGCCAAATGCATCCTCAAAACCAGTCGGAGCAGAAACCTCGACCACTGCAAAGCGATAACGAGGAGATGAAACCGTACAACAAACCGGATCGAGAATCCTAAGCGAAAGCTGTTCAATGAGAACGGGATGCACAATGCCATTGAGCCGTGCGACCGAATCAGGAGAAGCAAAAGCTCGAGAAGCGAGGATGTTGCGGCGAATGCCGCCATCCTCATCCAAAATGTCCCAACCGAATTCATCCGCGAGAGCATTGACGGTATCAGAGCCCGGAACATACAGCGATTTTGCAAGCTCATCCAGATCGATTAGCATAGCGCCACGAGATTCGAAATAGCGGCAGGCAGTCGACTTACCCGAAGCAATATTGCCCAAGACAAATACGGTAAACATCAAGCCCTCCCTAACGCCAATGCGAGTAATTATCGCTCAAATACACTAGAAGGACTCAAAATACAGCCAAACAGTAAGAGCACATACGGGGGAACTAGGTCTCAAAGTACAACGTGTATATAACGTAAAAAGGGGGAGGCCGCGAGGCCTCCCCCTTCTCAGTTCAAGCGTACGGCTCGGT
>CATWSG010000019.1 GCA_958353395.1 uncultured Collinsella sp. | reverse complement strand
GGTGTTGTGCAACAAACGCCTTGTTTGAACATATATATCAGTTGGGCCTTGTTCGCGAATAGGAGATATAACTGGGAGAGAAATGGTTTTGAATACAAGAGATAGAGATCAATGTCCCATTAAACGCAAAAAGCCACGTCCGAAGACGTGGCTTTAATTGCGTTGGCGGGAAGTACGGGGCTCGAACCCGCGACCTCCGACGTGACAGGCCGGCGCTCTAACCAAACTGAGCTAACTCCCCAGGCAGTCGTTCGCGTTTGTTTCCGCTCGCGTGCGCTGCGGGGATTAGTATACACAGAAGTCTGTCTGGCGCGCAACAACTTTTTTGAAAAATTTTTTGGGCCCTCCGGGAGGGTCTCTGGGGCCGGCTGGCGCGGGTTAAGTTTGCTGCTCTACAGTCCTGCGCAAGACGGAAAGCACATTAAGTGCTTTCCTTTGCGTGCGGAACTCGCGACAAACTTAACCCCCGCCCCCAGCCCCGGAGACCCTCCCTGCCGTCACATGCTTCAAGCTGTTGTTGTTCCTCGCCGCTTCCGCGGCTCGAGGTCCCCGTTCTCCTCGGCGGGGTTGTCTAAGGTTGTTGCTGAAGCTCTACCTTTTGCTGAAAGAAAAACGGGAAATGCGTTGTGCATCCCCCGTTTTTGTTGCGGTTAGTCTAGGTCAATAAATTTGGTGCTGAGAATCTTGCCGTCCTTGACGAGCATTCTGGCCATGGTGGGGCCTCGGGTGCCTCTGGGGTAGCTAGCACTGCCGGGATTGAGGACTAGGCAGCGGCCTACTTGAGCTTCTTTGGTTACGTGGGTGTGGCCGTTGATGGCTACGTCTACGGATCCCACGGGGAGATCTTCGCGGTAGTGGGCTACGGCGAATTTGAGTCCTTCGTAGGTGAAAAGGGCCAATCGATCCACGTCGGGCCCGTAATCGCGGTAGTAGTCGTTGTTGCCCAGCACGGCTCGCACGGGGGCGATGGTGCATAGATGCTCGTAATCCATCTCTGAAGTGAGGTCTCCGGCGTGGATGATCAGATCTGCGCCCTTGAGCTCGTCCAAAAGCGCGGGAGAAAGATAGCCGTGGGTGTCCGAGATGATGTCGATGCGCTTGGCGTCTGCACTGTTCATGGGATCCCTTTCGCAAAACCGGTTCGATATCCAACATCTACATACAAAAAGGCCCCACGGCTCCGCAGACGTTTTTGGTCTACAGGGCTGCGGGGCCAAAGTTCTACAGGCTCAGAGCCTTCTTGAGCGGCACGACGCGGCGGCGCGAAACCGGCACGCGCTCGTCAACGCCGGTAATGCCCAGCTGGATGGCGCCCGAAGGCACCGTCTCCACATCCGTGACGCACGCCAAGTTCACGATATAGCGGCGATGCACGCGGAAGAAGCCAAAATCGCACAGCTTGGCCTCGAACTGTGCCAACGAGGTCGTCGATAGAAAACGATCGTCGATGGTGTAAATACAGGAGTAATCGTCCTTGGCCATGATAAAGCGGATATCGTCCACGGGGATGAGCACCTTGCGGCCGCCCTTTTCCACCGGGATGCGCTCGATGGTCACCTTGCTGTCGGTAACGGGCTTGCTGCGCTGTATAACCTTCTCGATGGCGCGATCAAGACGCGCCTCCTCGACAGGTTTCATCAGATAGTCGACAGCATCGACATCAAACGCCTCGACCGCGTGGTCGCTATAGGCAGTCACAAAAACAATCGCCGGCGGGTTTTTGAGCTTATGCAGCGCCTCTGCAAGCTGCAGACCCGATGCGCCGGGCATCGAGATGTCGAGAAACACGACATCGACCCGACTTTCCATAAGCATCTCGATGGCGGAGCGAACACTCGACGCCTCTGTGATCGTGCCGATCTTGCCCGTCTGCTCGAGCAAGAATCGAAGCTCCGAACGAGCCGGCGCCTCATCATCCACAATCATCGCACGCAGCATAGGGATAAAACCTTTCGTCAACAAACTACGCCGGGCATCCGCCGCAAGGCGTTGAACCCGTAGCCTTTTATTTTACTCTTGAATGTCAAAGATACTCTCTGACAAATCAAGATGCAGGAGCACCTTCGTGCCCTTGCCCGGCGCCGATTCGACGCGCGTATAGGAATGCGGTCCATAAAAGCGATGGATGCGCTCCGAAATATTGTGCATGGCCACGCCGGCACCGCCGCCCTGCGGGGAGCTGGCGTCGGGGCGGGCAGAGCGCTCATCGAACAGCCTGGCGGCGGTCCCCTCGTCCATGCCCACGCCGTTATCGGCAACGGCGATTAGAATCGCGTCGTCGCCATCCTCGTCCACCGTGACGTCAATCTTGAGCGCTTCATCGTCACCCATGCCGTGGCGCACGGCGTTTTCGACAATCGGCTGAATTACAAAAGCCGGCACCAGCGTGTCCTCGACATCCTCCGACACATAGAAGGTCGCCAGCACGCGGTCCTCGCCAAAGCGCGCCTTCTCAAAGGTGAGGTAGCGCTTGGTCTGGGCGACCTCACGCGAAACCGGAATCAGCGAACCCGAGTTGTCGAGCGTGGCGCGGTAGAACGACGAGAACTCGCGTAGCAGCTCGCGGGCGCGCAGCGGATCGGTGCGCGTAAAAGACGCAATGGTGTTGAGCGTGTTGAACAGAAAATGCGGATTGATCTGGGCCTGCAATGCGCGCACCTCGGCGCGAGCCGTAAGCTCCTTTTGCAGCTCGAGCTCGTGGATGGCAAGCTGCGTGGACAAGATCTCGGCAAAGCCGGAGGCCAGAGCGTACTGGGTGCGGTCGACGGCGCGCGGCGTGCGATAGTAGAACTTGAGCGTGCCGACGGTGCGGTCGCCCACCTTAATAGGTGCGATGATGCCGGCGGGGACCTGGTTGTGCGAGCCGTCCGAACCCACCACGTCGACCACGCGATTGAACGACTGCACGATACCGTGTTCGATCACGTAGCGCGTGGCAAGCGTATGGATGGGTGCATCGGGCAGGAGCTTTTCCTCAAACTCGCCCGCACAGGCCAGCACGTTTTTCTCGTCGGTGATTGCCACCGTCATGGCGCGCGTCTCGGGCAGAATGCGACGGCACACCAGCAACGCCGACTCCTGCGTCAGGCCGCCCTTGATGTCCTCGAGCATGGCCGATGCAACCGAGAGTGTCTCTTCGGTGTACTGCGAGCGCACCGAATCGGGATTAAGCGTCAGAAAGATAAAGATGCACAGAAAGATGCAGAGCAGAGCACAGGCGACAACCGTCGCAATGGGTTCGATTCCGGTCGCCAGTGCAAAAATGAAGTAGGCCATCACGCAGATGGCACAGAACACGGCAACGATGCGGAAGAACGAAATTGAGCTGTCGCGCCCGTCGCGGCGGTCGGCCATTACTCCCCCTCCAGAATGTCGATCAGTTGGGCGTCGCGCCAAAGCCCGTCCATAATCTTGGGCCAGAAGCTCTGGAAGCGCAGATAGCTCGCGGCGTTTTGGCGCGCATAGGCTCGGGCCTCGGCAATACCGTGACGCCAGATGCGCAGGTAGCCTTCGTGCTCGCGGGTAAACATGCTGCGCACCATAGCGGTCTTGCGCACGCGATCGTCGAGCTCGCGCGAAATCCACGGACCCGGATAGGGCATGAGCGATGCGGCCGTAACGGGAATGAGCTCCTTTTGGTGCGCGGCAAACGTCAGCTTGGCCCGCTCGTAGTACCAGCGGTACACGTCCTGCATAAAGCGCGGCGAGCGCTTCTCGGACTCGGGCGGCAGATGGCGCACGGTCCACTCGTTGTCGAACCACACGTCGTAGCCAAACATGCGCATGTTAAAGAGATAATCCAGGTCCTCGCCGCGGGTAATAAACGGGTCGAATGCCACGCGGGTAAACGCGCGGGCATGCAGGGCCATAAGGCCGCCGCACACGTAATTGGAGCGTGAGATGCGGGTACCCGAAAGTGCCTTTTTCATCCAACGGTTGAACTCGATGCGCTTGGTCCACCACCGATGGCAAATGCCCACTTTGTCGGTGGGGGCAAGCGGCGATCCATCGCAGTCGTAGAAATAACCGCTCTTGACCAGAATCGGCAGGCCCTGGCGCGTCTGCTGCCCCAGCGCATACGTCGCTCGCTTCATAAAGTCGGCATCGATGACGGTCTCATCGTCGTCGACGAAGATGACGGCATCGTGGCCCAGCACGGCGGCACAAGCCAGCCCCATGTTGCGGATGGCACCATAGCCACGAAGGCTCACACACTCGCCTGAGCCCTTGGGTGCAATCTGCGCCACACGGTCCGCGATGCGCGACGCCTCGATATTGGTAACGATGGTCACGTTGAGCGCAGGGTGCGCGTCAACGATCTCGCGCACGCGCTCTGATACGTCGGCCGTAACGGACGCCGGACAAACCACCAGCAAGATAATGCGCGGGATGTCGCGCACCTGCTCCAGCGAGCCCAGGCAGCGGTCGAGCTCGGGGTTGGCGGCGTTGAGCTTTGTCGAATGGTCATAGGTTCCGGGGGCATTTGCACAGGCATCATCGCCCGCCCAATACGTTGGAATCACCACCGTGGCATTCATGCCTTGCCCTCCTTACAACACAAAAACGGGGCGCCGCCAAACACAGGCGGCGCCCCGCGACCTAGCTGATTCCATCATACCCACTTGGGCTCGGCATTGTTGGATAGACGGAAATGTTTTATGTCTGGAACCCTAAAAGAGCACCGCGGGCAAGCACGATCCGGGCCGCGTTTACTGTGCCGCCTGAGCCATGCGGGACAGACGGATCAGCAGCACAAAGCCAACAACCAGCAGAACACCAATAGAAAGGACGCCCAGCGACGGGTTGCCGGTCAGCGAGGTGACAACCGACACCAGGAAGGTGCCCATAACGCTTGCGTAACGGCCAAAGATATCGAAGAAGCCGTAGTACTCGTTGGACTTTTCCTTAGGGATAATACGACCGAAGTAGCTGCGACTCAGTGCCTGCACGCCTCCTTGGAACAGGCCGACCAAAATAGCGAGCACCCAAAACTCAAAGGCGGTCTTTAAGAAAAACGCGGCAAAGAGCACGATGCCCATATAAGCGGCGACGGCCACCAAGATCATATTGAGTGTGCCCACGCGGCCAGCGAGCTTGCCGTAGATGATGGCGGACGGGAAGGCCACAAACTGCGTAACGAGCAGAGCCAGCACCAGTTGGGTCGAGTCGATGCCCAAAGCCGATCCGTAGCTGGTTGCCATGGAAATGACCGTGTGCACACCGTCGATGTAGAAGAAGAACGCGATCATGTAGACCAGCACGGTCTTGTTGTGGGCGATCTCGCGCATGGTGTGTCCAACCTCGGAGAACACGCCGCCCACGATGTGGCCGATGGTGTCCTCGGGACCGCGCTCGCGACCGTACTTTTGCTTATAGGTGCGAATGAGCGGCAGGGTAAAGATGAGCCACCAGGCACCAGTGATGACAAACGACAGACGCGTTGCCAGCATGGTGGGGACGCCAAGAACGGGGCCGCCCATGATAAGCGCCAGGCAGATGATGAACGGCACGGTGGAACCGATGTAGCCCCAAGCATAGCCCGAGCTGGACACGGCGTCCATGCGCTCGTCGGTGGTAATGTCGGGCAACATGGCGTCGTAGAACGTCATAGAAGAGTTAAGGCCGATGGTGCACAGCACGTACACGGTCAAAAATGCCATGGCGGACATTGGGATAGCCTGCGCCAAGCAAAGAACCAGGCCCGTGAGGAAGAAGCCCAAGAAGAACTTGATCTTGTTGCCGGCGTAATCGGCAAGCGCGCCCAGAATGGGCATGAGCATGGCGATGACCAGCGAGGCAATCGTCTGTGCGTTGCCCCAAGCGACCACCAGGTCGGCCGAGGAAGCACCGGTATTGATGGCGTTAAAGTAGATGGGCACCACCGAGGTATTGAGCAGCACGAGGGCCGAGTTTCCCACATCGTACATGACCCAGTTACGCTCGAGCTTGGTGTATTTCATGGACAGGGACCCTTCGTATTCGCCCGATATGCAGTTAGTTCATCGTACCCCAATTGCACAGAGGCGCCGGTAAGGATTCGGCAAAGGGACGGGAGCGGCACCCGCGGCCTTTGCCCGGAACAAACTCCTCGCGCTCCAACGCAGTTGCGGTGGAATAGTTCCTATTCAAGGACTCCAGGAGTCCAAGCAAGAACTATTCCACCGCAACTTATTGGAGAGTATGGGCGAGGCGACTTGTTATTCCTCGCGGTCGAACTCCTCGTCGGCGCCGAGCACACGCCCGCTGTAGTTGACGTGACCGGTCACGGCCTCCATGTCGCCTGTTTCGATGAATCGGGCGACCGTGCACTCGTAATCGGCCAGCGCGCGGTCAAAGACCTCGGGGAAGCTCTCGTTCGAGACCTCATCGGTAAAGGGATTCTTCCACGTCAGATGGCCCAGATTGCCGGTGCGCTCGGGCGGCTCGGTCGTCACGCGGTGAGCAAGGCCATCGAGCAGGGAGTAGTCGTGTACTAGACCCTCGACCAGGGCAATTGCACGCGTCTTGGCCGATCCCGCCGGCTCAATGGCGCGATAGAGCAGCTGCATGTCGGCAACGGCGGCTCCGTACTCCCCCGCCGGGATATCGATACCGTACACACGCCCGGCAACATAGCTCATCAGCACGCCGGCCACGCGATTGATGCGGTCTGTGGTAACGATCTCGCCCGCCGGCGGATAGTCCTCGGCCGTGGCCCCGTCGCGCTTGACCTGCAGCATCAGTACGTCCAGGTCGCTCTCGAGCACCGCATGGACCTGGCTGCCCGAATCCTCCAACTCGGGATCGGATTCGACAATGCCAAACTGCTGCTCGTAGACAAAGGGGTGGGCATTACGGTCGAGCACGTAGTGCGACAGCAGGCCCAGCGCAAAGGCGCGACCCAAGTTGGCATCGCGCGGGAGCAGATGGGACACGCCGTCGCGCAGACACGAGAACTGGCGCGACATGCGCGAGCGATGCATGACCTGCGCTAGCAGCGTGCAGTCGGAAACGCGCGGCGTCAGGATGTGGAAGAAAAACGGGTCGGGACCCTGGTTGCCCAGGATAAAAGCAATGCGTTCCTCGTCGGACGTAATGACGCCCCGCGGCAGGCGCTCGATGCTTTCCTCGCCAAATAGATGATGGGTGATAAGCGCGGGCATAATAATCCTTTCGATTTCATTCGATGTCACCCATTATGCCCACCGCGCGGCCATGCCAAACCCGCGTCGGCAAACGATGGCATGCGGACCGTCTACACAAGCCCCAGGTGCGCCTTAACCTCGGCAGCGCGACGACGGGACACGGGCACCGTCGAGGTTACGCGATCGAGCCTGAGCTCCATAAGACCCGTAGAACCGATCTCGACATTGTGCACGTCTTCCAAATTGACCAGATAGCTGCGATGGACACGGATAAAGCCTTCGGAGGCCAAGCGCCGCTCGAGCGATGAAATCGACTCATTGATCAGGTATGTTCCCTCGGCGCAGACGGCGTTGCAAAAATCGGCGCGCGCCTCAAAGTAGCAGACATCCGCCACGGGAATGAACACCTTTTTACCCCCACGATCCACCGTCAGGCGCAAAGGCTGGCGCGGAGCATGGACGACACGGCGAGCGCCCAGGGCGGTCTCGATCTTGTCGAGCGCCTTCGACAGGCGGGCATCCTCGACCGGCTTGACGATGTAATCGACGGCATCGAGGTTATAGGCGTCGGCCGCATACTCAGCAAATGCCGTCACAAACACCACAACCGGCGGCGTCTTTAGGTTCTGCAGCGTCTCGGCAAGCTCAATTCCCGAGCGCCCGGGCATCGTGATGTCTAAAAACAGCACGTCGGGTTTGTTCGACAGAATCGACTCCACGGCTTCGGTGACATTGCCCGCCTCGGCAATCTGGCCCACACGCGCATCCTTTTCCAACAGATAGCGTAGCTCAGCCCTAATTGGAGGCTCGTCATCAACCACCAAGATGTTCCAGCCTTCAGACATATGCGCTTCCCCTCCTTTTTCCCTCGATCCAACCGCGTGCTACACCGTTAGCGGCGCCGGCTCATGCGGCTCGCCGTTCAACTCAACGATGACCTGCGTTCCCACGCCCTCCTGGGACTTCACGCGCATGCCAGAATCTTCTCCGTAAAAGAAATGGATGCGCTGAAGCACGTTGAAGAGCGCCAGGCCGCAGCCTCGCTTGACGGAGCCGTCGGCGGTAATGCTTTCGGGCTCCTCTCGGCGATGCTGCTCAAACAGATGCGCGCAGACTTCTTCGCTCATACCGATGCCGTCATCTTCGACGATGATCTCCAAGCCGTCATCGGTCTCAAAAGCCCTAACACGAATAGAAAGCGGCTCGGTCTCGCGCTGCGCATGCTTGATGCAGTTTTCGAGCAGCGGCTGCAAGATAAACGGCGGTACCAGGCTGTCGCGCACCTCAAAGTCGATGTCGACCGAAACGCGCAGACGGCCGTCGCCATACCGGGCCTGCATAAGATTGATATAACGAGTGCCCTGTTCCACCTCGTGCTCGAGCGTGGTGAGCGTATCGGAGTCGGAAAGCGTCTGACGATAATAGCTGGAAAAGTCGATCAGCAACGATCGCGCCTTGTCGGGCTCGGTTCGAACGAGCGACACGATCGTGCTAATGGTATTGAATAGAAAATGCGGATCGACCTGCGACTGCAGAGCGCGGAGTTCAACGCGAGCCGTGAGCTCATCCTGGCGCTCGAGCTCAAAGCTGGCGAGCTGCGTGGAAATTAGATCGGCAAAACCCGAGGCAAGGGCCGTCTGGCGCATATCGATGCTGCTCAGGCGGGGGTAATACAGCTCGAGCGTGCCCACGCAATGCCCTCGCACGGTAAGCGGCGCGACAATGCCGGCGCGCAGGCGGGGAAAATAGCCGCCCGTCTCATTGGAGGCGTCACGCGAAAACACGCTCTGCTCACCCGTCTCAATCACGTTGAGCGTGGTCTTGAGCACCACCGGGGTGCCGGCAGGGCATTTTGCCGAGTCCTCGCCCCAACTTGCCAGCACCTGCTTGCCGTCGGTAAAGCAAATGGCAGAGGCGATGGTCTCGGACAGGATGATTTTAGAGGCGCCCAGGGCCGCTTCGGGCGTAAGGCCGCGCGACGTGTAGGCGAATATTTTTGATGCGATGGCGAGCGTGCGGTCGGTTGCGCTCGATGTGAGGTCGTCGGGGACCACAAAGACATACGAGAAGAAGAAGCACAGCATGACCATGCCGGCAATAACGACAACGCCCGGAACAGGATTGGGATTATCGGTTAGATCCCAGATAAGCAGCAGGATAAGCGCCGGAACGACAATGCCGAGCAGGATAGCCTGAACCACATGCTGGGCCGTGCGAAAAACCTTGGTAGAGTTGTAACTCTTGCCCAGAATCAGCCTATTGAGATCCACCGTCATCCCCTTCTTACTGACGCACCCCATAGCAATAAAGAGGGCCGCAAGCGACCCTCTCCATTGCATTATGCAATCAAATACTGTGTTTTACATCAAGCCATCGATGAACGGTAGCTTAGGCGCTGTACTTGTTTGCCTCGCCGAAGGTACCGGCCTCGACAATCCAGCCGTCCTTCATGATGACGTCCATGTTGTCGGTGTTGAGCACGTGGATGTCGGCGGCGACGTCACCGTTGACGACCAGCAGGTCGGCGCACTTGCCGGCCTCGATGGAACCGGTCTCGTCCTCGATGTGGCACATCTTGGCACCGTTGAGGGTGGCGCAGG
Source organism: uncultured Collinsella sp. (assembly GCA_958353395.1). GTDB lineage: Bacteria > Actinomycetota > Coriobacteriia > Coriobacteriales > Coriobacteriaceae > Collinsella. The sequence goes on along the minus strand of CATWSG010000019.1, from coordinate 32,489 downwards.
TGATGGTCTCGACCGGGGTGAAGCCGATCTTGTCGACGAACTCGTACATCTCCTCGATGGAGCAGGTACCGTACGGGGTAACGAAGGAGAAGGAGTCGGAGCCGATCGTCATGACGACGCCGCGCTTCTTAGCCTCGCGCAGGCAGTCGTAGTTGCGCTGCAGCTCCTTCTCGACCAGGGTGCCCTCGTACTTGTCGTGCAGCTCGGGAACGTAGACGGGCGGATAGGTGGCGTACCAGGTGGGCAGGAAGGCAATCGTCGGGGTGAAGAAGGTACCCTGCTCGGCCATGAGGTCCATGGTGCGCTCATCAATATCGAAGCCGTGAATCAGCTGCTCGCAGCCAAAGCGGACGGAATCATAGGCGGCGGCGTGGTTGTTGTAGCAGTGGCTCCACACGGGGATGCCGACCATCTTTGCCTCTTCGACCACGGCCTGGATCTCCTCGGAGCAATAGTGCTGGTCGCGACCGGAATCCCAGCGCCAGATGCCGCCACCGGTGGCCCAGATCTTGATGGCATCGGGGTTCTCGCGCAGGCGACGACGGACGGCCTTGCGCAGATCCCAAGGACCGTCGACCTGGTCGCCCCAGGGGTGGGATTCCTTGTTGAGCTCCTGGGTGCAGTGGTGGGAGTCGCCGTGACCGGCAACACGGCAGAAGCCCAGACCGGTGGCCAGAACGCGCGGGCCCTTAAAGACGCCCTTGTCGATGCAGTCGCGGATCTGGATACCAAAGCGGCCGATCTCGCAGACAGTAGTGAGGCCGTGGGTGAGGCAGTCGTAGGCCTGCTTGACGGCGACGGCCTGCTTCTCGAGGAGCGGCTGCATAACCCAATCGGTGTCATCGTCGGTCAGGTTGCCCGAGAAGTGCAGATGGGTGTCGATCAGGCCGGGAAGGACGGTCTTGCCGGCGGCGTCGATAACCTCAACGCCCTCGGGAAGGTCCTGCATAGCACCGGCGTACTCGATCTTGCCGTTGTCGTCGACGAGAACGAGGGAATTCTCGACCGGCTCGGCACCGGTACCGTCGATGAGCTTGCCGCCAACGATTGCATACTTAGTGGACATGGTTCCTCCTTATGGATCCATATAGTGGGCGAGGCCGTGTTGGGTTAAGGCCTCACAAAGCTACCCAAATGGTGCCGGGTTCGGTGCGCGGGAGAGAGGGCACCGCGCACCCGATCCGCCCCGGCTAGGCGTTACTTTTTGCGGGAATTGGTAAAAGCCATGAGGGCCAGGCCAATCGCCAACCAGCCGATCACGATGCTCCACTCCACCATGTTGAGGGAGGCGGGAGAGAACGGAATCACAAGCAGGCCGATGATGATGGCACAGGCAGCGATAGCGAGACCGATGCCAAACTTGCCGCCGGGCACCTCGTAGGGACGAGGCAGGTCGGGCTCGGTGAAGCGCATGCGCAGGCAGGCGAGGGCGACCATGCCGCAGGAGAAGATGAAGGCGAGAGCCGAAACGTTGGTCAGAGGGATGAGCATGTTCTTGCCCAGGAACGGACCGACGACGGTGATGACGCCCAGAACGACGCAGGCAAGCTTGGGAGCGCCGGAGCTGGGATCGACCTCGGCGAACTTCTCGGGCAGCTGGCCCTTGCGGCCCATGGCGAGCATAATGCGGCTCGTGGCGCCGTAGAAGGAGTTCATCGGGCCCATGGGTCCAAGCGTGGCGATGACGAGCATGGCCAGGTACAGGAGCATGTTGATGCCCTTGAGGCAGGCAAGCGCGGGAACCGGGCTCTTAACAAACTCATGCCAGTCGAGGATGGTGCCGAACGAGTAGATGCAGACCATGTAGAAGCCGCCGGCGGCCAGCAGGGCCAGGGAGATGATCTTGCCGAACTTGTTCCAGTTGAGGCCCTCGGCTGCTTCCTCGGCCTGCTGAGGAATGGTGTCGAAACCGGCATAGAAGAACGGGGTCAGAACCAGGACCGACACGATGCCGGCGAACAGGCTAGTGCCCTCGGTGGCGGCCTTGCCGCCGCCAGCACCGGCGACCTGGGAGAACACGGGCATGGCGTTGTCCGGCGAGCCGGTGAACAGCGAGACGCCCATGGCGAGCAGCATGCCGCAGAGCAGGGCCTTGGTCAGGAAGGCTTGGAGCTTGGCGGCCGAGCTGGCACCGCGGAAATTGAGGAAGATGACGTAGGCTGCAAAGCCGAGCGCGATCAGCGTCGGGAACAGGTAAACGTCGGCGCCCAGGATGGTGTAGAGCTTGACAGCGCGCAGCCACTCAAGACCGGGCAGGCTACCGAACATCTCGGACACGAGAGTCGAGATGGCAATGGCCTCCCACGGGCACAGGATGCCGTTGCCCAGGGCCAGGAGCCAACCGGTGATGTAGCTCAGCGTACGGCCAAAGCTACGATCGACATACTCGACGATGCCGCCCGAGATGGGGATAGCAGCCGTGAGCTCACCGAAAACAGCTCCGACGGGCACGAGGAAGATTGCACCCAAGAGGAATGCAATCATAGCGGGAACGGGACCGCCGCCCACGACCATCCAGTCGCCGACCTGCAGAACCCAACCGGTACCGATGATGGCACCGAAACCGATGGTGAAGAAGTTCCAGAGCGAGAGCGTTTTCTTCATGCCGCCGTTATCCTCGACTGCAACTTCTGCGTTCTTGTCCGCCATTGTTCCCCTCCTTTCCTTTTTGACGCCCCTTGGCGTCACCCCTTGCACGGCCTGTTTTGCCGCGCGCTTTTATTTCGTGGCCTTAAGATACGGCCTTGACACAGCAACGCCGCTTGTGACTCGACCGAAGGCAGAACTACAAAACGAGCGGCACCGTTTTTGGGACGAACGGCGAGGGGCGCCACTCGGTGCGAGCGCCCGTTTTGATGGCGCGATTCGATTGCTCGCGGAAGGTGTCGCTTTATGGCGCCAAGCCCACCCTGTTCGTGCCGTTTATCGAACTTTTGTCGCACGTGCTCATTTGCTGCACGTCTTTTTTGTAGGATGAACGGGTTATATATGAGACGAGGCGGTACAAATGGCATATGAATACAATGACGGCGAACGGCAGCGAAACGTTCGCCTTGCCGGGCGTACCACGCCAACATCCAGGAGTGTTTCTGACAACGACGGGCCGCAGAACCCACAGCGTCCGCAGAATCGCTCCTCGTCGTCTATGCCGCAGAATGCCAACACGCGCCAGACGGATCGCCCATACTCGGGCACCTGTCAACGCCGGGCCGAAGTGCCTCGGCGGCAGAAAAACGATCGACAAAAGTCTGACAATCACATCAGCCGTTTCTTTTCGAAGTCCCGCGGCGGACGCGGCGCAAAGCAGCCACGGCCGATGGGACGTGTCAGGGCCGCCAATCCGCAGATTCATCGTCTCCGTCTTGCCCTGTGCTCCATCATGGCATGTCTGGCCTTTGTGTATCTGGGGTCGTGTGCCTCGCATGGCTCTGCCGGTCTAGAGCCCACCGCCGAGGAAAAGCTCCTCAAAGCCCCGGTCGCACTCGGCTACTCGTTTGCTTTTTCGACCCCGCGTTCGCAGTGGAGTGCCGGCACCATGCCGCATATCTACCAGATTGACCCCGCATGGTCGGAGCTGCCCTACGCCGGCGGCACCATCCGCCAAAACGGCTGCGGACCCACCTGCCTCACCATGGTCTACATCTTTAAAACGGGACGCACCGATATGACACCGGCAGATATGTGCGCCCTTTCCGAGGCGGGCAACTATGCCCCCACCGGTGCCACCGAGTGGTCATTTATGACGAGCGGCGCATGGCAGCTGGGGCTTAACGGGACGCAGCTCTACAACGATCGAGACTCGATGGCCCAGGCCTTGCGCTCAGGTGCCCCCGTAATCGCCGCCGTGCGTCCCGGCACGTTTACCAACGTGGGTCATTACATCGTGCTCTACGGCATTGACGACGCCGACCAGATCGGTGTCTACGATCCCAATTCGCCCAGCCGTAGCGCCCGCCGCTGGGGCGTCGTAGAAGTCCTCAACGAAATCGAAGCCATGTGGGCCTACTAGTCATTGGGGACAGACTTTACTAGTCGTTGGGGACAGCCTTTGCGGACGACCGCTCGTGCTGTCGAAAAGGACTGTCCCAAGATGCCGGTAGGAAAGGAACGTCCCCAAGTGCCGGGTTGAAACAAAAGCCCCGCAGTCGGAGCGGACTGCGGGGCTCATGAAGAGAGGCTAGTTTGTGGGCGCTTTGCCTGGCGCCCACGAGAGATACAACAGAGTAGAGACTACTCGTGGATGCGGGTACCGGAGAGGCCGGCCATGGTCTCGGCGGCCTTGTCCAGAGCGCCGATGATGCAGGTGCGGCCCTTGCGGGAACGGGCGAACTTGATAGCAGCGCGGACCTTGGGCTCCATGGAACCCTTGCCGAACTGGCCCTCGTCGGCCAGGCGCTCGGCCTCGTCGGCGGTGAGGTCCTCGAGCTCCTCCTGGTTGGGCTTGCCAAAGTTGATGGCGACATGCTCAACGGCGGTCAGCAGGAACAGGACGTCAGCATCGCAGTCCTCGGCCAGCAGCTCGCCGCCCAGGTCCTTGTCGATGACGGCGGGAACGCCCTTGTAGCAGCCCTTGTTCTCGTAGTCGCGGACGACGGGAATGCCGCCGCCACCGCAGGCGATGACGATGAACTCGTTGTCGAGCAGGTTGAGGATGGAGTCGGCCTCGACGATCTTCTTGGGATCGGGGGAAGCGACGACGCGACGCCAGCCGCGACCGGAATCCTCGACGAAGACCTTGGAGGGATCCTCGGCCATGAACTCCTTGGCCTGCTCCTCGGTGTAGAAGGGGCCGATCGGCTTGGTCGGGTTCTTGAACGCGGGGTCGTCCGGGTCGCACTCGATCTGGGTGACGACGGTTGCGGCGTGCCAACGCTTATAGCGCTTGTGCATCTCGCGGCCGATGCCCTGCTGCAGGTGATAGCCGATGTAGCCCTGGGACATAGCGCCGCACTCGGGCAGCGGCATCTCGGGGGTGCCGATGGCGTCGTGGGCAGCGGCGAAGGCGTTCTGGATCATGCCGACCTGCGGGCCGTTGCCGTGGGTGATGATGATCTCGTTGCCCTGCTCGATCAGGCCGAGGAGAGCGTGAGCGGTGTTGCTCACGGCCTCGATCTGCTCAACGGGGTTGTTGCCGAGGGCGTTGCCGCCAAGGGCGACGACGATACGATCGGGCTTGCCAAGAGGCTTAGACATTGCTGGAATCCTTTCTGTAAAAGGCCTACAACCCATTAATAACCCGCGCCCGTGCGATACGCGAGTTTATTAAGGTTTATATTCTCTTTATCGCTCATTTTATTCATTTTGAAAATAGTTGAACGGTGAACGGTCGCTTTTGCCCGCTCAGCGTAAAGAAACCCAGCTCAAGCATATCTACGTCATTTACGTGCAACTTTATTTTAATAGAGCAGGGATTAGACCAGATTATGCAAACTGTATCTTTGCTAAACATAAAACAGACAGCGCAAAATCTTACTCGCACTATACGAGATTCTATGCACTTATTGAACGAGTATGCAGCCCTGCAATAACATGGCGTTTTTCATCCAACTTAAGGAATAGACGAGCGCCTATGCCGCGCGTCGGCCGGTAGCCGGCGAGCCGTCTCGTCGATTGCCGCTTCCAGAAAATCAAAAACTGATATTGCGCGTGCAATTGCGGCATGGTACTTTAGCGAAGAACAGCGCGGGCTGGGGCGACAGAGATCTGTCGTGAAGTTTGGGTTCGGCGACCCCGCTGCTGTCTTCTCCTTATCCGCCAGCGAACCCCTTGAGCGACGGATTGAGGAGGTCCTTACTATGACAAAAATGCTCAAGATCACGCTGAATGGCGAGACGTTTCTCGCCGATATGCTCTGGGACAAGGCTCCCGAGACATGCAAGCTGTTCGAATCGTCCTGTCCGGTCGAGTCACGTATCTTTTCGGCCAAGATCTGCGATGCCGAGGTAACCTATCCCGTATCGGGCCCCATTGCCAATTATGAGCACATCGAGAACCCCGTTTTTCACGAGCCGGCGGGCGCCGTGAGCTGGTATGGCGGATGGTCGTCAATCTGCATCTTCTTTGACGTGTGCGAGCCCTTTGGCACCTGCAACATGTTCGCCCGCATCTGCGAAGCCGACCGCGAGCGCTTTGCCGCCGCCTGCCGCAATGTCTGGGACAACCAGGGCATGTGCATCAAAAACGAAATCGTCGAGATCGAAGCGGAGGCCTAAAGATGATGGATATCAACACCCTGCTCGCACTCGACCTTGCCGAGTACACCACTGCACTTGAGGCCCTCGCCGACCAAATGATGCTCGAGGAGCCCCGCGACATCGACCTGATGCGCCGCCGCAAGCTTGACACAGGCCGCGAATTCGCCGTCTGGAACTTCACCGTCGGCTACTGCATGAACGCGGCCGACGTCCTCTCCCTCCTGCGAGCCCAGGCCAACGAAAACGCCAACGACGGCACCGCCGACCTCGCAACGATCAACAACAGCGCCGCGCGCCTGTGCGACTGGTTCTCGGGCGCCTTCGACGTCACCGGCAAAATGGATGACACCACGGCAATCCTCGCCCACAGCCGCGACCTCTACGCCCAGGTAGAGACTCACGAACAGTTTGCAGCCCTCACCCGCGCCACCGAGCGCTATCTGGTCCAGCTCCAATTTTGGGTCGACCGCCAGATTCCCTGGCCGGCCATTAGCGACCTCGTCCACGGCTACCGCCTACGCACGGAGTCCGGCGAGACAAGGTAACCAAGCAAGCAGCACCGACAACACCCCACCATCGGGATCCAAAGTAAGAATCAGAGGGCTGGAGACGCACCCAACAGCGTCTCCAGCCCCTTCGCAAAGTAGAGCACTGTTTCAGTGGCTTTGAGGCCTATTCGAACCTTTGCTATCTCCCAATTTTTGTATATTTACGACAATATTATCTGCCAATTTTTGTATGATTTTAGGCGATTCTATCTGTCAATTTTTGTCATTTGGGGGTTTAATGCTACGCCGTAAGGTCACTGATAGGCTTTTGAGCTGGAAGAATAACTCCAATAAGGCATTACTCGTTACTGGTGCGCGTCAGATTGGCAAGAGCTATGCGATTCGCGCGTTTGGAAAAAGCAACTACGCTTCGTATTTTGAGGTCAATTTACTACTCGATGTCGAAGCAAGGAATGCACTTGTTGGCGCAAAGAACTCCGTTGACTTTATCAACCGCGTAGCCCTTCTTGCGGATGCGCCGCTTGTTGAGGGCGATACGCTTGTCTTTGTCGATGAGATTCAGGAGTATCCGCAGATCGTTACACTCATGAAGGCGTTGGTCGAGGATGGGCGCTTTAGCTATGTCTTCTCGGGGTCTATGCTTGGGACTGAGTTTAAGGGGATCTCTTCTTTTCCGGTGGGGTATGTAGAGCACATTGTTATGCGCCCGATGGATTTTGAAGAGTTTTGTTGGGCAAACAGCGTAAGCGAGAATGTGCTTGCAGGCATTCGCAGCTGCCTTGTCGAGAAACATCCTGTCGAAAACTATATTCATGAGGCGATGCTCAAGAACTATAGAGCCTATATCGTTTGCGGCGGCATGCCGGAGGTCGTTCAGAATTATATTGATTCGGGTTATTCGCTCGTGAGCACACGTGAGCTTCAAACTCAGCTGGTCGATCAGTACAAAAGCGATATCTCAAAATATGCATCGACTCGAGCGTTTAACGTTCGGTCGATTTTTGAGCAAATTCCCGTTCAGCTTGAGGCGGAGTCTCATCGCTTTGTTGTTTCGTCTCTGGGTGAGGGAGCTCGTCTTAAAAAATATGAGCAGGATTTCCTGTGGCTTGTTAACGCAGGTGTTGGATTGATGGTCGCCAGGGTGACGGAGCCACGGAGTCCTCTCAAGAGGACGGAGAAAACGACAGCCTTCAAACTATACGAGTCTGATACAGGCATGCTCGCATCGCGATACCCCGGCAGCACCGCACGCGCTGTCTATCTTGATATGAAAACTCCCAACCTTGGTGGTCTCTATGAGAACGTGGTCGCGCAGGAACTCGTTGCCCTCGGGGCGGATGCATGGTACTACCAAACGCGTGAGGTCGGTGAAGTTGACTTTGTGATCGAAGGCGTCCACGGTCATGTTGTCCCAATCGAGGTCAAATCGGGCAAGAAAGTTCGAGCGCACGCGGCCCTCGATCGTCTGATGAGTGTGGGCGAGTACAAAATTCCCGAGGCCGTTGTACTAAGCCACGAGAATCTCAGCAAAGAGGGCAAGGTTCTGTACGTTCCAATCTACATGACGTTTTGTCTCGATGAGTTTATGGAAAAGGATGACCCCAATAACGATTTCTCGTTCGCACCCATATCTCTCTAGCCATTTGAATCCGCAATCCAGCCCCGTCCACACATCAATGCATTTCCCAAGGCGCTGCGCGTTTCGCGCCAAAGGCGCGAAAAAGCAAAGGGATAAGAAGCCGCAACAACCACGCCCCCATCCATCCCCAAAGTGGCGCGAGGTTTCGCGGCAAAGCCGCGAAACAGCGAAGGGGACAAAAGGCCCCACCAGCCACGTCATCCATTCAGCCACACAATCCGAGGACGTAGTCGTAGCAGGATCTGAGGGCTGACCTTCGCGGACACTCCGCAGGACGAAAGAACCCCCGCCGCACGTAGTGCGCAGCGGGGGTTCTTTCATGTCCGAGGACGTCCGCGAAGGTCAGCCCTCAGATCCTGCGGTGAGAGACCTAGGCCTCGTTGTACACCGTCTTGAGCTTCAGCAGGTGAGCATAGCGGTCCATAGCGGCCTGCTCGTTCTCCTTGAAGAGCTCCTCGGCGCGCTCGGGGAAGGAACGCGTCAGCGAAGCGTAACGGGCCTCGTTCATCAGGAACTCCTGATAACCGCCCGCGGGCTCCTTGGAATCGAGCGAGAACTTCTTGCCGGCAGCAGCCTCGGGGTTGAAGCGGAAGAGGTTCCAGTAACCGCACTCGACAGCCTTCTTCATCTCGGCCTGGCAGTTCTGCATGCCGCCCTTCTTGATGGAGTGCATCTCGCAGGGGCTGTAGCCGATGATGAGGGACGGGCCGTCGTAGGCCTCGGCCTCGTGAATAGCCTTGAGGGTCTGAGCCGGGTTGGCGCCCATGGCGACCTGTGCCACGTAGACGTAACCGTAGCTCATGGCAATCTCGGCCAGGGACTTCTTCTTGGTCACCTTACCGGCAGCGGCGAACTGAGCGACCTGGCCCAGGTTCGAGGCCTTGGAGGCCTGACCACCGGTGTTGGAGTAAACCTCGGTGTCGAAGACGAAGACGTTGACGTTGTGGCCGGAAGCCAGGACGTGATCCAGGCCACCGAAGCCGATGTCGTAGGCCCAACCGTCGCCGCCGAAGATCCAGAAGGACTTCTTGGTGAGGTAAGCCTTGTCGGCGAGGATCGCCTTGGAAGCGTCGCAGCCGCACTTCTCGAGCTCGGCAACGTAGGCGGCGGCAGCGGTCTTGGAGGCCTCGGCGTCGTTGACGGAGTCGATCCAAGCCTGGCCGGCAGCCTTGAGCTCATCGGACGGACCATCGGCAGCGATGATGTCCTGGGTAGCGGCGATCAGCTTCTTCTGGACGGCCTCGTAACCGACGGCCATGCCCAGACCGTGCTCGGCATTGTCCTCGAACAGGGAGTTGTTCCACGCCGGGCCGTGACCGTCCTTGTCCTTGCAGTAAGGAGCGGTGGCAGCGGGGTTGCCCCAAATGGAGGAGCAGCCGGTGGCGTTGGAGATGAACATGCGGTCGCCGGCGACCTGGGTCACCAGACGTGCATAGGCGGTCTCGGCGCAGCCGGCGCAGGAGCCGGAGAACTCCAGGTAGGGCTGCTTAAACTGGCTGCCCTTGACGTTGGCCGCGATGAGCTCCTTCTTCTCGGAGACGTTCTCGACCATGTAGTCCCAAACGGGCTGCTGGTCCATCTCCTGCTCGGTGGGAACCATCTCGAGGGCGCCCTTGGGGCAGACCTTGACGCAGTTGGTGCAGCCCATGCAGTCGAGCGGGGACACGGCCATGGTGAACTTCATGCCCTTGGCCTTGGGGCCCATGGCGTCGAGCGTGCGGGTAGCCTCGGGCGCGGCGGCAGCCTCGTCCTCGGTCATCGCGAACGGACGGATGGTGGCATGCGGGCACACATAGGCGCACTGGTTGCACTGGATGCACTTGGTCTCGTCCCAGTGGGGAACGACCACGGCGACGCCGCGCTTCTCGTATGCGGAGGCGCCCAGCTCAAACTGGCCGTCGGCGCAACCGACGAAGGCGGAAACGGGCAGGCTGTCGCCATCCATGCGATCGATGGGCTCGAGCAGGTTCTTGACCTGCTGGGCGATGGCGGACTTGGTCTCCTCGGAGAGCTCGACGGGGGCGGCATCCTCGGCGGTTGCCCAGTCGGCCGGAACCTCGAACTTACGGAAGGCGGTAGCGCCGGCATCGATGGCCTTATGGTTGGCGTCGACGATGGCCTGGCCCTTCTTCATGTAGGACTTGGTAGCCGCGTCCTTCATGTACTGCAGGGCGTCCTCAGCGGGCAGGACCTTGGCCAGCGCGAAGAAGGCGGACTGGAGCACCGTGTTGGTGCGCTTGCCCATGCCGACCTTGGCGGCCAGGTCGATAGCGTCGATCAGGTAGACGTTGACGTTGTTGTTCGCGATGTAACGCTTGGCCACGGCGGGCATGTGCTCGGCGAACTCCTCGTCGCTCCACTGGCAGTTGACCAGGAAGGTGCCGCCCGGCTTGACGTCGCGGACCATCTTGAAGCCCTTGACGATGTAGCTGGGGTTGTGGCAGGCGACAAAGTCGGCCTTGGTCACGTAGTACGGCGAGCGTATCGGGGAATCACCAAAGCGCAGGTGCGAGACGGTGACGCCGCCGGTCTTCTTGGAGTCGTACTGGAAGTAGGCCTGGACGTACTTGTCGGTGTGGTCGCCGATGATCTTGATCGAGTTCTTGTTGGCGCCGACGGTACCGTCGCCACCCAGACCCCAGAACTTGCACTCAATGGTGCCGGGGGCTGCGGTGTTGGGCGCATCCTCGGCCTCGGGCAGGCTCAGGTTGGTCACGTCATCGACGATGCCAATGGTGAACTCGCGCTTGGGCTCGTCCTTCTTAAGCTCCTCGAAGACAGCGAACGCGGACGCGGGAGGCGTGTCCTTGCTGCCCAGGCCGTAACGGCCGCCGACGACCTTGATGCCCGTCTTGCCGGCCTCGTAGAGAGCGGAGACGACGTCCTGGTAGAGCGGCTCGCCGATGGAACCCGGCTCCTTGGTGCGGTCCATGACGGCAATCTTCTGGACGGTCTCGGGGAGAACGTCGACAAAATGCTTGATGGAGAACGGACGGAACAGGCGGACCTTGACCAGGCCGACCTTCTCGCCGTGAGCGTTGAGGTAGTCGATGACTTCCTCGAGCACGTCGCAGAAGGAGCCCATGCACACGACGACGCGATCAGCATCGGGAGCGCCGTAGTAGTTGAACAGGCCGTAATCGGTGCCGAGCTTCTCGTTGATCTTCTTCATGTAGCCCTCGACGACGGCAGGGAGCTCGTCGTAGACCTTGTTGCAGGCCTCGCGGTTCTGGAAGAAGATGTCGCCGTTCTCGTGGCTGCCGCGGGTGTGTGGGTGCTCAGGGTTGAGCGCGTGATCGCGGAAAGCCTGGACGGCGTCCATGTCGCACATCTCGGCAAGATCCTTGTAGTCCCACATGGCGACCTTCTGGATCTCGTGGCTGGTGCGGAAGCCGTCGAAGAAGTTAAGGAACGGGGTCTTACCCTCGATGGCGGCAAGGTGAGCCACCGGCGAGAGGTCCATGACCTCCTGGACGTTGCCCTCGGCGAGCATGGCGAAACCGGTCTGGCGGCAGGCCATAACGTCGGAGTGATCACCGAAGATGTTCAGGGCGTGGGAAGCGACGCAACGCGCGGAGACGTGGAAGACGCCCGGGAGCTGCTCGCCCGCGATCTTGTACATGTTCGGGATCATCAGGAGCAGGCCCTGAGAAGCCGTGTAGGTGGTGGTCAGAGCACCGGCGCCCAGCGAACCGTGAACGGTACCGGCTGCACCTGCCTCGGACTCCATCTCGACGACCTTGACCGGGGTGCCAAAGATGTTCTTGCGACCCTGGGCCGCCCACTGGTCGACATGGTCGGCCATCGGGCTGGACGGCGTAATGGGATAAATTCCCGCTACCTCGGTGTACGCATACGAAACATATGCGGCCGCCTCGTTGCCGTCCATAGACTTAAACTTACGCGCCATATACCCCTCTCCTCTCATATAGGTATACAGGCCCCGGCGATCGCCGGGATGTTGGCGTGATGGGATTTTCGCTGTTGCTTCCAATCATCTGGCAGGCAGACTGAGCAGCAGGTACATGGCGTGGAGAGAAGGCATGCCGAGGCGCGGGGCGGTTAATGCGCTCCACAGGCCCAGCTACCCGTCTTGCACATGGCCGAGCGCCGCAAAGGCCGCATGCCGGATGCTCCCGGGCACGCCCCGGCGATGGGAAGCGCCCGCAACGGAAATCCGCATGCGGGTTTATTGTACCCCGCCGTCAAGTGTAATTTCGGCAAATATAGGCGGGCGGTAAAGGTTTACCCCGGGTGACTATCACACGGCCGATGTCAGCGAACGCAATCCCCGGGGACAACGCAGCAGTTGCGGTGAAATGGGGACTGTTTTTGCCGGTCGCAGCCTTAAACAGTCCCCATTTCACCGCAACTTATTTAGGAGATGAGTTAGAGGGCGCCGAGGAGGATGGCGTAGGTGGTGGATTCGCCGAGCCTGAGCTCGTCACCGGGGTTGAGCCGAGCGGAGCGGCCGGGCTCGACCTGGGTGCAGACGTTCGTCGCTCCGTTTACCACCACGGTTCCGTTGGTGGACGACAGGTCCTCGACGTACCAGACATTTTGGTCATCGCACCACACGTGGGCATGGCGAGCCGAGACGTCATCGCCCACATCAGTGATATCGCCCTCCCCCGTCGCCAGCGCGCCGATCTCGACGCCCTGCTCGCTCGGCTGAATCCAGCGCGGGGCGCTCACCACGTAGCCGTTTTGCACGCGCAGCAGTCCCAGCGGATGCGCAGGCGCCGCCTCGTGCTCACCTGCAACCGAAGATGTGCTCAGCGAGCGTGGCGTCGACGTGGCGCCGCCACAGGTCGCATGAGCGTAGTCGATGGCATAGGTCACCGACTAGCGGACATCTGCCGAGCAGCCCACGGCGACAAACAGCACCAGGATGGCCTCGGCGCGCTCGGCGGGCATGAGTTCAGCCGCCTGCGACAGGCGCTCGAGCGCATTGCGATAGAGATTCGTGTCCTGATGGCATTCCTCGAGTGCCCGCACCATGGGCTCGCCAGCGGGACCGCACACCATGTTGGTCACGGCCGCGGCGTCCATGGGATTGCGACGGCGCAGGGCCAGCTGCGACATAATGCGCGCGGCCGAGGTGCCGTAATCGGCAAAATAGCGCTCCTGCAGCGTGCCGACCGGCGCGCGCACGATAAAGCGCGAAACCCAAGAGCGATCGGCGGCACGGCTCTGTGGACTACGGCCGTCGGCGAGCGGGCGGCTCGAGAGCACCAGGCCGCACAGTTCGATATGGCTCAGGTGCGCTGCGCGCTTAAAGATGTCAAACATTGCCCCGCACGGGGTGAGCTCAGCTTGAGAAGCCATGGCTTAGCCCTCCTTGGTCGCAGAGATAGTGTCGGATACTTCGGCCGGCCCGCCAAAGGCGCGAGCAGCCGCGGCTCCGCCGGCAAGCGGCGTCGCCATAGGAATTTTCGCACGTCGTGCTGACACGACGGGAAGCTCAAAGGCAAACCCCATCGCCAGCAAAAACCACGTGAGCGCATAGGTTGCAATTAAGGCGGCAACGAAGCCGCTCGCCACGGCGCGCTGGGAAAACACGGTGCATGCAACCGCGATCAGTACCGGAACCTCGCAGGCAGAAAGCGCCAACACGCCCTGCAGGAACCCCGTGCGACGATCGTGCGCCATGGCGCCGGCGGCAATACCCGCCATGCCCGGCAGCGCCAGCGCGAGCGCGACAACGATACCCGGCAGCGCACCGGACCACGAAATGTACCCCACGGCAACCGACGCACGAGCACCAGACGCCAGCAGCGCCGCCGACACCACCACAACGGCCCATACGAGGCCGCAGACAGCCGTAGTGCCGATCATCGCGGCGCGACGGGCCACGCGACCGGACGCGTCCATGGAACAGGGCGTGAGTGGCTCGCCGCGAAGCGAACGGCCGACGTTTTGCGCGTAGTGGTCGCAAAACGTCGTAAGCGCCGCCTCCACCGCGGCGGGCTCGGGACGATCGCCCTGATTACACGACAGGCAGGCCATGACCACGTCGAACAACTGGGCATCGACAAATGCCAGCGCGTCGCGCAGCTCCTCGGAGCCCGGCTCGAGCCCCATCTGCTGTGCCTGCTCGGCGGCGGCAAGTGCCACATCGGGCTCACGTCGCAGCAGTTGCGTCAAATCGCAGCCGGGCGCGTGGGCGCCAACGGGATAATCGGGCAGCGTATCCATCTTGAGGCGATAAGGGCTGGCGATATCGCACGTCTTTTTGCGCGAGCCCGAAGTACCCGGCGCACCCGGCGCCACCTCGTACGGCGCGACGCCGGCGATGAGCTCGTAGACCGTACTCGCCGCTGCATAGACATCGATCGCCGGCGACATGCGAAGCATGCGCAGGTCGGGGATATCGTCGGTGAGCATCTCGGGCGGGGCGTAGGCCACCGTCGCGCGGCGCAACGTGGCATAGCGCTCGGTAAACGACGCCTTGCCGCCGGTTCCCGCCACCGCAGAGGCAGGCTCGAGCGCCAGCGACGAGCCAAAGTCGATCAAGCACAGGTCGAAGGTGCCTTCGGCAAGCTGTCGGTCGAGCGACAGACGCGCCGTGCGCACCATAATATTAGCGGGCGAGATATCGCGATGGACGAACCCCTCCCCCACCAAGCTCATGCGGCAGAGCAGGTCGAACAGGTCGCGACCCAGACGCGCCGCCACGAGCGGCGACAGACGCCCGGCATCGTCCACGGCAAGGCGCGGGCGCAGGCGGGCAAGCGTCTCGCCCTCGACCCACTCCATGACAATCGCGGGCACGCCGTCAACCTCGCCCCACCCGTATAAGCGCGGAAAGCCCTTAAGACCCGAAAGGGCACGATGACATTCGTATTCCTCGCGAAACGCCGCCTTAAACTTAGCGACCAGCGCCTCATAAGCGGCGTCGTCATCGAACTCGTCGCGAGTCGGCAAGATGAGCTGCTTGAGCGCCACGGCCTCGCCCTGGGCATTGACGGCACGCGTCACGCGACCGATTCCGCCACGGCGCATGGTGGCGTCGTCGGCAAACAGCATCGTAAAACGGCGCAGGTAGGCGGGAAGCTCGTCCGCGCCCAGGGCGACGACCGGCTCAAACCCGTCGACGCGCGCCAGGCGCAGGCCCACCATAGGGTCGCGGTTTAGCGCGCACGATGCGCTAGAAGCAAGGCTATTCGTCATAGGGCGATCGCCGCCACTTTGGTATTGAAGTTGTTGAGCGCGACGTCGTCATCGCCGTAATGCCCCACCCATTGGCACAGATTGGTGTAGCAGCCCCATAGGTTGGCGTATTGCCGATACCACTTTGACTTGGGAGAAAACGTTTGCCGGCCAAACTCGGCACGGATGACGAACATATCGTTGGCCAGGCTATCGCACGGCCCGGTATCGCCCGTTGCGTTATAGGTCGAAACCACGCTATTGGCGCGGGCGACATAGCCATCGAGCATGTTGTATTTGGTCACGAGCCAACTGTGGATGCTCTCCTCCTCGGCAGCCGAGAGACCGCCCGAGCCCGCGTCCCCGCCGGCACCGCCGTCCGTCGAGCCGCCACTCGAAGATCCACCGCCAGAGGCGGAGCCCGAACCGGAACCGCCGCCCGAGCCCGCCGAGCCGGTGCCAGAACCGGACCCCTCCGAGCCGTCGGGCTTACCCGTCTGCTGCGTATCCTGCCCCTTCTGCTGCTCGGTCTTATTGACGACGGCAGCCACGCTGTTATTGGAAAGCTTCGTAATGACCTTGGTGTTGTTGAGCACGATGGTCTTGCCGTTTGCCAGTGTGATCTCGTTGGACGCCCGCTCGCCCTCGTCCGCGGGATCGACGCCAAACACGATGCGCCCGACCACGCTCGCCCACGCATATCCAGTTGTCGTTCCCAAGTCGCTTTTGGCCTTGCGCCCAATATGCAGCTCGCGCGCAGCATGCGCCTGCACCATGGACGGCACCGTCATGCCATAAGCCGAAACACCGGCTATGACCAGCACGAGCGAGCAAGACAGCAGCACGTACGCCCGAGGCGCCAGGCCCAGCCGGCGTCGCATGCGCACCGCGGCGCCATGCTTTGTCTGAGTGCTAGCGGGCCGCATGCGTTCTCCTCCAACAAAAACACGCCGCTTAAAAGCGGCGCATTCTTTCATATCCACATTTGAGTGTATCAGCGAACCCAAAAGGTTGCGCAATGAATGGGCAAATACGAGGTGCGAGTGGACCCATCCACGCGATAAGCGGATGGAAAGCAGGTTTGTTGCACAACAAACGCATGAACGCGTGCCCAATTATGAGTGCCCCGTGCGGCAGGCCGACGGGACATGCCGTGGAGCTGACGCCGTCTAGATCGCGCGACGGGCCTCGATAGCGCGGCCGAGCGTAAGCTCGTCGGCATACTCCAAGTCGCCGCCCACGGGAAGGCCGCTCGCAAGACGCGATACCTCAACGCCCAATGGCTTGATGGTGCGAGCAAGATAGCTCGCCGTGGTCTCGCCCTCAATATTGGGGTTGGTGGCGATAATGACCTCGTGGATGTCCTCATGGCCCAGGCGCGCCAGCAGCTCGCGGATATGCAGCTGCTCGGGACCGATCTTGTCCATGGGGCTGATCACGCCGCCCAGCACATGGTACAGGCCATGGTAGCTGCCCGTGCGCTCGATTGCCTGGACGTCGCGCGGCTCGCCCACCACGCAAATGCGGGTGGTGTCACGCATCGGGTCCTGGCAGATGGAGCACTCGTCGGCCGTGGCGTAGTTAAAGCAACGGCTGCAAAAGTGGACCTCCTGCTTGACCTCCAGGATAGCCTCGGCCAGGCGGCGGGCCTCCTCGGCATCGGCCTCGAGCAGGTAATAGGCGATGCGCTGGGCCGACTTGGGACCAATGCCCGGCAGACGGCCCAGCTCATCGAGCAGTTTTTGCAGACTGTGATTCGCACTCATATATATGCGTGTCTTAGAACGGCATGCCCGGGATGTTGAGGCCGCCGGTGATGGCGCCCATCTGCTTGTTGGCGAGCTCGTTGACGCCGCGGACGGCCTCGTTGACGGCAGCCATGATCATGTCCTGCAGCATATCGACGTCCTCGGGATCGAGCGCATCGGGGTCAATAGTGAGGTTGACGAGCTCCATCTCGCCGTTAACGGTCACCTTGACCATGCCGCCGCCGGCAGAGGCGTCGACGGTCTGGGACTTGAGGTTCTCCTGCGCGGCGGCAAGCTGCTCCTGCATCTTGCGAGCCTGCTTCATCATCTGCTGCATGTTCATACCGGCCATGATGGCTCCTTTACGTGCGGCCGCACGCCGAGCTGCAAGGGCAGCCGGAGCGCGGCGGGACTTTCAAACTCAAAAATCGTACCACGGCGCGAGGCCAGCGAGCGGGGCGGTTGTGCCACCTCAGTCGATATACATGTCCTGGAGTGCAAGCCGCGCCCAAAGATTATGCAAGGTTGAATAATTCGCATCTGCATAATATTGAAAGCTAAATCTTGTAGAGCCGGAATCCGACATTTAATGCGTACCACTAAATGGCTAAATGCCGAGCTACTACTCGAAGCGGCGCTCATGACGGCGGGGTATAATTTGATTGCCATAGAAAGCAATTTGGAGGTGCCCCATGAATGCCCCCGACGTGCTCCAAAACATCCGCTCAAAACACCCCGTTGCATATTTGGTTCTCTATCTCTTTGTCGGCTGGACATTGCTGGTTGTCATCACCCATGCCATAGCTTTTGGAGCAGAACTGCTGATAGCCGGCTCAGACCAGCCCGTCGTCAAATGGGAAGCGACTGATGAGTGCACCGACGGAACCCGAACCGTTTACTACAACAGCCCGTCCCTCTACCAAGAGTTCAAGGTCAAGATAAAGGGCTTCAAGATTGTCGATGCCGAACCGGGCTCTTTATCGACAATCGGAGCAACCGTCAACGCCGAGCAAGTCGAGTACACGGACAGCCATGCGACGTATCGTATCGACCTCGGCATCCTAGGCCGACCGTCACGTACCTGTCTGCTCGAATGCGATATACGCGGCACCACACTACACATGTCCGAAATGCAGATGCGCCCGGACAAAGAGACCTCTTCGTGAGCAGTATGCCCGCCCGCACGGTTACTCCACCGGCTTGAAGATGGTGGCCTGGCCGAAGACGCTGCGGATGAGGGCCTTGGCCTCATCCTCGGTCTGCGGGATGCTCGGGGCTGCGCCCTGGTGGCCGAAGGGACTGCCGGCGCCGGGGTTGGACTCCCAAGGGGCAGCGGGGGCGTCCTCCTCTTTGGGGGCAGTTGCAGCGGGCTTGGGCGCGGACGCCGCACCCGGCACGTCGAACGGGGGCAGATCGTCCCCGCCGGCATCGGCAGCAAAACCGCCGACCATGGTGTCGTCGTAGGGCACCTGCTCGGATTCCCACGGCGCAGACGGCTCGGCGGGCTGAGCCTTGGGAGCGGACGCGCGCTCGGGCGCTCGGGGCGCGGGCTCGGTCGGGAGCTTGCCCGTGGCGGGAGCGCCGGCAGGATTGTCGGAGCGCAGCCAGGGGGCCTTAGCCAGGTCGGATGACTTGGGCGCAGGCGCGGCAGCGGGCTTGGGCGCGGGGATCGGAGCAGCCGGTTTGGGCACAGCGGGTTCAGGCGCCGATGGGGTCGGTGCCGCTACCGGCGCCGCTTTTGGCTGCGTCGCGCTGGCGCTCGAGGATGCAGGGGCCGCCGAGGACACGGGTTGCGGGTCCGCAGATGCCGCAGCCCGTGCAGATGGAGAATGCTCCTCATGTTGAGGAGCCGGCGTGCCACCTCCATCCAGGACGTAGTCGACGGTGCGACGACCGAAGACCGCGCAGACCGTCGGCAGGACCACCGACTGCGTGTCGGCGCGTCCGAGCATCTTGATGGCAAAGGTCGAGCCCGCAGGGAACGAGACGGTGAGCTTGGAGCCGTCGTCGGCCGTGGCGCGGGCGTTGAGCAACAGACCTGCATAGGAAGCCTGACGAGCCTTGACGCGCTCGACGACCTCGGCCCATTTGCGCTGGAGCTCGCCGGGATCCTCGACCGCGGGGGCCTCGGCGGCGCCGGCGGCAGCAACCTGAGCGGCAGTATTGGGCTTGGACACCGGCACGGTCGATGCAGCAGGCGCGGGAGCCGGAGCCGTAACGGGTTGAGGTGCAGGCGTTACAGGTTTGGGCGCCGGCACAGGAGCCGCGGACTTGGGCGCAGGCTGGGCAACCGGAACAGCAGCGCCGCGGTCCCATGGCATGCCACCCTGATGCGCAGACGCAGCGGCGGGAGCAGCGGATGCTGCCGGAGCGGCAGCTCGGGCGCCCGAGATCAACGTCGGCTGTTGCGTCGTCGCAGGAGCAGCCGCGACAGTTGCAGGCGCGGCGCCCTGAGCAGCAGCCACGCTCGCCGGCACGGCGCCGTTGGCAACCATGGCCTCCAAGCGTGCCACACGCTCGGCCAATGCCTCAATCGTTAAATCAGCCTCGGGACGTGCCAGACGCGTGCAGGCGATCTCGAGCACCAGGCGCACGTCGCTCGCGCCCCTCATCTCCAACGCGGCATCGTCGAGCACCGTCAGCACGCGGGCCAGACGGTCGGCCGGATGCTCGCCAAAGGCAGCAGCCTCGGCAGCAAGCGCCTCGGCCTGCTCGGCCCCGCCCTCAAACAGCTCGGCACGGGCACCGGCAACGCAGGCCACATACACGTCGCGCACGTGCGCCACCAGGTCGCGCGTCAGCTCAAGCAGGTCATTGCCCTCCTCGACCTGTGCGCGAATGAGCCCATAGAGCTCAGCAATATCACGCTCGGCGATGGCGTGGGCAAACTCGCCCAGGATCTGGTCCGAAACCTCGCCCAAAAGTGAGCGGGCATCGTCCGCGTGCACGGCTCCGTTGCCAAAAACGCTCAGCTGCTCCAGTGTGGAAAGCGCGTCGCGCATGCCGCCCTTGGCATGGCGCGCCACGATGGCCAGCGCCTCGTCGTCGTAATCGAAGCCCTCCTGCTCACACACGTAGGACAGGCGATGTTCGATATCCTCGTTGCCGATGCGGTGGAAATCGAAGCGCTGGCAGCGCGAGAGGATGGTCTCCAGAATCTTTTGCGGATCGGTGGTGCACAGCACGAAGATCACGTGCGCCGGCGGCTCCTCGAGCGTCTTGAGCAGCGCGTTGAACGCCGCCGTCGTGAGCATGTGAACCTCGTCGATGATATAGATCTTGTACTTGCCGCGCACCGGGGCAAAGTTGACGGAGTTGATGATCTCCTCGCGCACATTGTCCACGCCCGTGCGGCTTGCGGCATCGAGCTCGTAGACATCGGGGTGGTTGCCCTCGGCGATGAGCTCGCACTCCTCACAGGTGCCGTCGGGCATGCAGCCGCTTGCGCCCTCGGCGCGCGCCGCCTCGGCGTTGCGGCACAGTAGCGCCTTGGCAAGGATGCGCGCCATGGTGGTCTTGCCCGTGCCGCGCGGTCCGCAGAACAGGTACGCGTGGGACAGGCGCCCCTCGGTGATGGCGTGCTCGAGCGTCGAGACGATATGCTGCTGGCCCACCACGGAGTCGAAGGTGAGCGGGCGATACTTTCGGTACAACGATTCCATGGGTGCTCCCCCGGGTATACTGAGTCTTGTTGCCGCGACGGCCATGCGGTCGCACGGCATACTGCACTCATAATAACCCGTACGGCGAGCCCGCCGCGATAGGAGTCCAAAGAGCATGGCAGACGCAGAGAGCAACCTCGTTCCCTCCGAAGCAGCCGACCAGGTCGAGGTCGCGCTCGAGGAGCAGGCCGCAGCCGACGACGGCATCCTGTACCTCAACGAGTATCAGTACGAAAACGACCTGGTCACCGACTTCGCCCGCCTGGTCGCCTCGCCCAGGCGTCGCGGCTCGCTGTATGTCGCCGCGGCATTTGCCGCGCTGCTCGGCATTGGCATGCTGGTGGCCGGCGGCAACTGGATCAAGTTCGGCGTCGTCCTGATCGTATTCGGCGCCTTTTTGGCCTGGTGGAGCAAAAACCTGCACCACACCCTCGCCCGCGACTTTATCGACGCCGTCGAGGCAGACGAGTCCATGGGTGGCCGCTATCGCCGCGTCGCTGCCAACGAGGACGGCCTGATGGTATGGGGCAAGAGCGGCAAGTCGCAGTTCTTCCCGTTTGACAAGCTCGACCACGTACTCGACGGCGAGCGCATCTTTGTGGCCATGTTCGCCGACCAGGGCGTGACAATCCCTAAGGACACCTTTGTCCGCGGCGATGCCGAGCAGTTTGGTCCCTTCCTTAAGGCGCGCATCAACAAAAAGCTCCGCATCGAGACCAAGAAGAAGAAAATGAAGGCCGAGAAGGCCACAGCCGAGGCCAAGCAGGGCGACAAGGCCGACAAGCCCCAGGACAGCAAGGGCAAGCAGCGCAAGCAGAAGAAGAGCAAGAAGAAGCGCTAAGGCCAAGCCAGACAGGCAGCCTCGCATCCCGCCATCCTCCCCATGCACCTGAGCGTGCTACACTAGCAGCATCTATGCCACCGCGAATGGCTCGGCCCTGCGCCCGCCGCTCGCAAACGAACTTTAAACGCACGAGGGTTGGCCATGCCGCTTTTCTCGCAACATACCGCCCGGTTCTCGCCGGACGTTCCCTTGGAGGGCACTAGCTCTCGCGAGCTGCTCAAGCGGTACCAGCCGCTCGAGACGCTTGCGACCGGCGGTTTTGGCTCCATCGAGATCTGCCGCGACACGCATCTGCGCCGTCGCGTGGCCATTAAGCGCATCCCCCTCACAGACGGCGCCGGCATGCCCGCCAGCGACATCATGGATGTGCTGCGCGAGGCGCATACCGCCGCCATGCTTCAACACCCCAATATCGTGCAGGTTATCGACTTTACGCACGACACCGCCTATGCCTACCTGGTCATGGAGTATGTCGACGGCATGTCGTTAGCCGAGTTTTTGCATCGCGTGGACGGCCACTCGCTCACCTTTGACGAGACCGCTGCCATTGCCGACGCGCTGGGCCAGGCACTTGCCTTTGCCCATGCAAACGGCGTGCTTCACCTGGACATAAAGCCCGCCAATGTGCTTATCGACCACTCGGGCAATGTAAAGCTCACCGACTTTGGCATGGCGCGGCTGTCGTCCGCCGGCGGCTTTGGCGGATCGCGCGGCGGCACCATCGGCTACATGCCGCCCGAGCAGCTCGATATCGAGACCGGCACGGTCGACGAACGCGCCGATGTCTTTGCCCTTGCCTGTGTGGTCTACGAGGGCCTGTGCGGCAGCGCCCCCTTTGTGGCAGCCACGCCTGCCGACTCGCTCGACCGCATCATCGGCGGCGCCACCTATCCCAGCGAGCTCATCCCGCACTTTCCTCCGGGGGCCGAAGCGGCGCTGATGAGCGCCCTCTCCCCCATGCCGCAAGACCGCCCCGATAGCATCGAGGCATTCTGCGACCGACTCCTTGCCGGCTTGGGGAGCGTACGCGAAGGCCGTCGCAGCCTGGAGCAGATGGTGGGCGAGCTTTCGGACGACGAGTGCGCGGCAGACGGTATCGAGCCATCGAGCTACGAGGGCGACACCATCGAGGTCGACCCCGCGCTTGGTTGGGCGGGCACGCGCTGGAGCCACGCGCACGACTACACCATGCGCGGCATCTCGGCTCTCTCGTGTGGAGCCTTTAGCTTCTTGCTTATGCAGACAGCCGGCGTCGCCGCGCTTCCCGGCTCGGTCGTCGCGGCCATCGCGATCGGTGCAGCAGCCGGCCTGGCCCCGCAGATCGGCTCGGCCATCTCGGCCGTGGGCTTTTTGGTGCTCATGGCCAACGCCACCATGCAGGCACAGGGCATTCTGTCGATGCTGCCGGTCGCGGTCATTTTTGCCGCCGCCATGTCCGGTTGGTGGATCGCCTGGGGACGCACCGAGGCGGCCGCGAGTGCGGCGCTCACCTGTGCGCTTGCACTGGGCTGCCTAACCGGCGACACCCTGTTGGCATCCGGGGCGGCCGCGGGCTTCGCGGCGTTTTGGCTCGGTCCGACAAGTGCCGCGGCAGCTACGAGCATGGGCGCGCTCTTTGCCCGCCTTGCCGCAGCAGCCCTCTCTGCGGGAGGCGTACTGGGGCTTAGCAATGTCGCCGTAGCGCTGGGAGACGCGCTCTTTCTCGCTGCAATCGTGCTGGTTGCAGCAACGGCCGCGGCAACATCGCTGCTGCTCAACGCTCATGCAAAACGCGCCGAGCAGGGGTCGGACCTTGCCGCCATCGTCGCAATTGCCGTCGCCGGCATCGGCTCGGCCGTGTCGTTTTGTCTTGCACACCATATGGAAATTGCCAGCCTTGCGGGCCCGGTCGTCGCCAAGGCGGCGGTTGCGGGAATCCTATCCTCTATAATCGTTGGGATATGCCTTTATTTGCTCGGATACCAAAGAACCTATACGGAGAGTGATCTTTCGTGAACTTCCTGAACATCTTCGAGGACCACGTGGCCGGCATCTTCGGTGCCACCCGTGCCCCGTTCTCCTTTAAGAAGCTTGCCAAGCAGGCCGCTCGCGACATGGAGGATCAGACTCTGGTGATCAACGGCGTCAACACCGCGCCGGCGCTCTATACCATCCTGATTGCCGCCGACGATGACCCCATGCTCGCCCCGTTCTACCCCGAGCTTTCGCGCGAGGTCCGCGAGTTTGTGAAAGCGCAGGCCGAAAAGCGCCGTTACGTCTTTGTCGGCGAGCCCCTCGTTCGCTTTATGATCGACCCGCAGCTGCGCGATGGCAAGTTCTCGGTCTTTGCCGAGAACGTCGATGCCCCCACGCTCGGTCGCCTGTACGAGGAAGAGCGCGCCTACCAAAACGGCCTAGGCCAGAACAGCTCGGCCACAAGCCGTGCCGCCAGTGCCCCGCGCGCCGGCCAGCAGCAGTTTGCCGCCCCGCAGCAGCACCCCGCTGCCATGCCGCAGCAGCAGCCGGCACCCCGCGCTGCCGCTCCCGACCCGCTTGCCGCGGCCGACCCCTTTGCGCCCAATGTGCCCGATCCCGCCGCCGCACCCATCCCCGTGCCCCAAACCGTCTCGCGCGACGCGCTTGCCGGCATGGGCGGAGCCGCCGCGACCGGCGCCGCCGTTGGCCTTGGCGCCGCAGCCAGCATCGCCTCCAACATGGCAAGCCCTCGCGCCCCGCAGCGTCCGCTCGCCCAGCTCGTCGACGTCGTGAGCGGCGAGAGCCACGCCATCACCTCCGCACAGGTGACCATCGGTCGCGAGCGCTCGGTTTCCGACATCGCCCTGCGCGACCCCAACGTGTCGCGCCGTCACGCCCAACTCACCTTTACCGGCTCGGACTGGTCGATCGAAGACCTCAACTCCACCAACGGCACGCTCGTCAACAACCGCCGCATCACGCGCTGCCCGCTGCGCAACGGCGACCTGCTGACGTTTGGCCTGAGCACGTTCGAATTTAGGGGATAGTCGCTTATGAACATCGATATCGTCCTGTTTGCAGGCCGCATTGTCCTGGTCGTCCTGCTCTACATCTTCCTGTTTGCCGTCATGAAGACCGGCGTGGGGCTCGTCCGCGGCCAGCGCCGCGACTCGGCCATCTGGACGATCGATGTGGACAAGGGCCCGCGCGGCATCCGCGGCATCCACGTGGATATGCTCGGCCCCGTCATCGTCGGCCGTTCGCCGTCGTCGGACATCTGCATCAACGAACCGTTTGTCTCGGCCTCGCATGCGCGCTTTTCGCTGCAGGGCCCGGCACTTATTATCGAGGACCTCAACTCGCTTAACGGCACGCTCGTCAACGGCCGCCAGCTGGTGGAGCCCGCAACGCTGCGCGAGGGCGACGAAGTCCAGATCGGCGACGTGGTCATGAAGGTGAACCGTCGATGATCGACGAGGAGAACAAGTCCGCAACCATGCCCGAAACATCGACCGCCCCCGCGGCCGCGCCGGCTCATGCCGCCCCGACGGGCCCTGCGCCCGTGGAGCCCGAGGACACCGTGTTCTCCCTGCCTCTTTCGCATGTAACGCAAGAATATCCGACGCTTAGCGACGACGAGGATGCCAAGGGCAACGCCGACGGCGGCACCGCCCCCATCGGCGCGCACGCCGCTGCCGAGCAGCCCGCGGTCCCGCAAGACACGCCCGCACCGGCTCACTTTGCCGAGCCCGTCGCCACGGCGATTACCGAGAGCTCTGCGGTATTTGCGGCTCCCGAGCCCGCAGCACCGGTGTTTCCCGTAGCTCCAGCACCCGCCGCAGCGCCCGAACCCGCATCTGCACCGGAACCTGCGGCGGCTCCCTCCCCCGCGGTCGCATCGGCGCCCGAGGCCATGCAGCCTGTGGCCGAAGACGTGCCCGCAGCAACGACGGAGGATGTCTCTCAGCCCCGCAGCACGCCCGCGCCCGCGCACCTCGCGACGCCCGAGCCCGCGCACCTCGCGACGCCCGAGCCCGCAGCCGTCGCCCCGCAAGACGACGAGCCTGCCGACCGTACAACCGAAGAACCCGCCACGCCTAACGCTGACGACCCAAGCAACGATGCCGACACCGTCTCGCCCGGCGATACGGCCGAGATTGACGTTGCCGCCGTGGAGGCCAAACTTAAGGACCCCGGCTCGACCATGAGTTTTGAGCCGCTGACCGACGAGCGCATCGAGACCGACTCGACCTACGACGCCGGCACGACCACGCAGCTCATGTGGGGCGCCCGCTCCGATGTTGGCTGCGTGCGCCCGCATAACGAAGACTCCTATCTGGTGCAATCGCCGCTCTTTTGCGTATGCGACGGCATGGGCGGCCACGCCGCCGGCGAGGTAGCCTCCTCCATCGCCGTCGAGACCATTGCCAAGACAGCGCCGCAGGCAGCCGACGCCGCACGACTGGCGGCCGCCGTCGAGGCGGCAAACGCCGCGGTCATCGAGGCTGCGCTCAACGGTTTGGGCAAGCCCGGCATGGGCTGCACGGCAACCTGCGCCTATATCGAAAACGACATGCTCGCTATCGCCCACGTGGGCGACTCGCGCGCCTACCTGCTCCACGAGGGCACGCTCATCCGCGTGACCCGCGACCACTCCTATGTGGAGGAGCTCGTGGACGCCGGCGAGATTACGGCAGACGAGGCGCGCGTCCACCCCAACCGCTCGGTCATCACCCGCGCGCTGGGCTCGGATCCCGCCATGTATGCCGACCACTTTACCCTGCATATCGAAGAAGGCGACCGCCTGATCCTGTGCTCGGACGGCCTGTCGAGCATGATTCCCGATAGCGATATCGAAAACATCGCCACACAGTCCTCGACCGCGCAGATTTGCGTCGACAACCTTGTTGACGCGGCACTGGTCGCCGGCGGGCACGACAACGTCACCGTGGTTGTCGTTGACCTGGCTGACGATGGCGTCATGCGCGAGGCAAAGCGCGTCCGCCGCCGCAACATCACCATTGCCGCCGTCCTGGGCATCGCTTTTGTGCTGGCGGCAGCCATCTGGGCCTACGCGGGCATCACCGGCTCGTACTACCTGGGCACCTACAAGAACACCGTCGCGGTCTACCGGGGCATTCCCGGCAAGCCGCTCGGCCTTAAGCTGCACTGGCTCGAGAGCACGACCTCCATCGAGCTGTCCGACCTGCCCGAAGACACGCAAAATCGCCTGAAGGCGGGTATTCAGCAGACGGGCATCGACGATGCGCAGGACACCATCTCCAAGTACCGCCATCAGATCGACGAGGAGCAGACCCGTCAGGTGATCGACGCGCAAACGATCCGCAATAACACCGATCAGAGTTCGACCTCCGAATCGGATTCCGAGAAAACCGCCGAACAGTCCGCCGAGGCCGAAGCCTCCGATAAGAATTAGAAAGGGAGTGCCGCTTATGAGTCGCCGTAATACCGAACTGCTCTTACTCATCGCCTCGGCGTTCCCCGTCATCCTGCTGTATGCGATGTACGTGCTCACCGCAGGCGCCGCCATCTCGTTTGAGACACTTGCCGTTCCGATCGGTCTCTTTGCCGCCTTCGCCGCGGCACATATCGCCGTACGCATTCTGGCTCCCGGCGCCGACCCGGCCATCCTGCCCATCGTCTTTGTGCTTTCGGGCATTGGCATCACGTTTGTGACGCGTTTGGCGCCCACGCTCGCCATCTCGCAGCTCGTCATCCTGTTTATCTCGGTGGCGCTGATGGTAGGTACGCTTGCGCTGATCAAAAACCTCGACGTGGTCATGCGCTACAAGTACACCTTTGGCATCATCGGCATCATCTTGCTGATGCTGCCCATCTTTATCGGCACCACGATCTCGGGCTCTAAACTGTGGATTCGCATCGCCGGCTTTACCATTCAGCCCGGCGAGTTCGCCAAGGTCTTCATCGTGCTGTTCCTAGCCGGTTACCTGGCCGAGAACCGCGAGCTGCTCTCTATCTCCAACCGCAAGATCTTGGGTCTTAAGATTCCGCGCCTGCGCCTGCTGCTGCCGCTGTTCGCAGTCTGGGGCGTTTGCCTGCTCGTCGTCGTCTTCGAACGCGACCTGGGCTCGGCCCTGCTGTTCTACACCATCTTCTTGCTGATGCTCTACGTTGCCACGGGTCGTTTCTCGTATGTCATCATCGGCCTTGCGCTCTTGGCCGTGGGGGCCGTGGGCGCCTACAAGTTCCTGTCGCACGTCCAGGTGCGTTTCCAGGTCTGGGCCGATCCCTTTAAGGACGCGCAGGGCCAGGGCTACCAGATTGTCCAGTCCCTCTTCTCACTGGCCGACGGCGGCCTTGTTGGCGTCGGCATTGGCAACGGTATGGCCAATAACATCCCCGTCGTCGAGTCCGACTTTATCTTCTCGGCTATCGGCGAGGAGATGGGCCTTTTGGGCGGCGGCGCCGTTCTTATCCTGTTTATGCTCTTTGCCGTGCGCGGCCTCACCACGGCAGCCCGTGCCAAGTCCGACCTTGCCGCTTTTAGCGCTACCGGTCTTACGGCCGCTATCAGCTTCCAGGCTTTCTTAATCGTTGGCGGCGTAACCCGCCTAATCCCGCTGACCGGCGTCACCCTGCCCTTTATGAGCCAGGGCGGTTCCTCGCTGCTGGCAAGCTTTATCATCGTCGCGCTTTTGCTGCGCGCCGGTGACGAGGCAACCGGTCGCGAGGCCGAACTCACCGGCACCGGCACCATGACCGCCATCACCGACGACCAGGTCGCCTCGGCGGCCTCCCCGGCCGGCACGCGCTTCGCCACTTCGTCTTCGTATGCCCGTGGCAGCCACTCCGCCGCCTCGCGTATGCGCCGTCGTCTGCTCGACACGCCCGAATCCGGTGTGCTCGGCCGCGTGGCGCTCGCCAATCGACTGACCCGCGCCGTGTTCGCCTTTACGGCGCTGTTCGCCATCCTTATCGGCAACCTCACCTATGTCCAGGTCATCAAGGCCAAGGACTATCAGGACATGCCGACCAACAACCACACCATCGCCCGCTCCAAGTACATCCAGCGCGGCTCCATCATCACGTCCGACGGCGTGACGCTGGCCGAGTCGCTGCAGCAGGAGGATGGCACCTACGCCCGCTCCTACCCCAACGGAAACATGGCCGCTCACGTGGTGGGCTATGTAAGCCAGCAGTACGGCACCGCAGGTGTCGAGAGCGTCATGAACGACACGCTCACCGGCTCCAAGGATTACTCCAGTTGGAACAACGCCCTCGCGTCGCTCGCAGGCCAAAACCAACCGGGCAACACCGCCAAGCTCACCATCGACTCGCGCATCCAGACGGCTGCCGAGCAGGCGCTCAAGGGCTTTAAGGGCGCCGTGGTGGTCATGGATCCGCGCACCGGTGCGGTACTCGCATGCGCCAGCTCGCCCACCTACGACAACACCAACATCGATGCCCTGATGCAGTCGGGCGGTGGCGAGGACGGCTCCATGTACGACCGCGCCATGAACGCGCTCTACACCCCGGGCTCCACGTTTAAGGTCGTCACACTTGCCGCGGCGCTCGAGACCGGCACCGCCAGCCTTACGAGCACCTACAAGGCGCCCAGCTCCATGGATATCGGCAACGCGCCGGTCACCAACTATGCCAACGAGAGCTACGGCACCATCAGCCTGCAGCAGGCCTTTGCCGTATCATCCAACGTCGTCTTTGGCCAAGTTGCCACCGAGGTCGGCGCCAACTCTCTCGTCCAGTTTGCCAACGCCTTTGGTTACGGCCAAAAGCTCGGCCAGGACCTGACCACCGCAGCTTCCATCATGGCCGACCCCTCGCTCATGACCGAGTGGGAGACCGCCTGGGCAGGCGCCGGCCAGCCCGTCGGCATGGACCACACGCCAGGCCCGCAGACCACCGTCATGCAAAACTGCGTGATGGCGGCGGCCATTGCCAACAGCGGCGTGGTCATGGACCCGTTCTTCGTGGCCCAGGTGCTCGCCCCCGACGGAACCGTGGTCAAGACCACGCAGTCCCGCTCGCTCGGCCAGGCCGTCAGCGCCACCACGGCTGAGCAGGTCAAGCAGGCTATGCTCGCTGTTGTCCAGTCCGGCACCGGCACCGATGCCCAGATTCCGGGCGTCAAGGTCGCTGGCAAGACCGGTTCGGCCGAGACCGGCGGCACCAACGTCAACTCGATGTTCGTCGGCTTCGCACCTTACGATTCACCCACGGTCGCCATCTCGGTGGCCTTGGAGGATTACGACAAGCACGAAGTCAAGGCGGCCAAGATCGCCGGCATCGTCCTGACCGCGGCACTTGCCGCCCAAGGAGCGTGATGCCCGTGATCGAAGCACGAGTATGTGGCGCACCGCAGCCAACAGGCTAGCAGCAAGGCGCCACGCGGCCCCAGCGGCCATGGATTTGGTACTACACACATCGTTGAGCGAATAAGTTAGTTAGGAGCAGGAATGGAACAGAGGGTCCTCGGGGGAAGATACCTCCTCAAGGATAAGGTGGGAACGGGCGGCATGGCGACCGTCTTCCGCGCGCAAGATCAGGTCCTCGACCGCACGGTTGCCGTCAAGATCATGCTGCCGCAGTACGCCGGCGACGCCACCTTTGCCGCACGCTTTAAGCAGGAGGCCCAGGCAGCAGCCGGTCTTTCCTCCCCCTATATCGTGGGCGTCTACGATTGGGGCAAGGACGGCGATACCTATTACATCGTCATGGAGTACCTGCGCGGTACCGACCTTAAGAGCGGCATCAAGAGCCACGGCGCCCTCGATCCCAAGAAGGTGGCGCAGATCGGCTCGCAGATCAGCTCCGCGCTTTCGGTCGCCCACAAGCACGAAATCATCCACCGCGACATTAAGCCGCAAAACATCATGGTGCTGCCCGACGGCAACATCAAGGTCATGGACTTTGGCATCGCGCGCGCCAAGAACAGCCACCTCACGCAGGACAACAATGTACTGGGCACCGCCCACTACGTAAGCCCCGAGCAAACGCGCGGTCAGGACCTCGGTCCCACCTCGGATATCTACTCCCTGGGCGTCGTGATGTACGAGTGCGCCACCGGTCGCGTCCCCTTTGACGGCGACGACGCCATCTCGGTTGCACTCAAGCAGGTAAACGAACTGCCGGTTCCGCCGAGCCAGATCAACTCCGGCGTCGATGCCGATCTGGAGCGCATCATCCTCAAGTGCATGGAGAAGGACCCGGCGAATCGCTTCCAGACGGCAGATGAGCTGCGCCAGGTGCTCAACAACTACCTGTCCGGCCGCGCTGTCAACGTCTCCGAGCCCACGCGCATCATTGGCGCCGCCGGCGACCTGGGCGCAACCAAGACCCGCGAGCTGTCTGACTCCACGCGCGCCATGGTACGTCCCGTCTCGGGCGTGAGCGGCCAGAGCAACGCCCACAGCGCCGTTTCGGGCTCCACGGGCTCCTACGAGGTCGATCAGCCCAAGTCCAACAAGAACAAGATTATCGCCGCCGTAGTCGCCGCAATCGCCGTGGTCGGCGTTGTGGTGGCCTTCGCCACCGGACTCTTTGGGGGCGAGCAGGTTACGGTGCCCGATGTGCTTAACAAGGACCAGCAGACCGCTATCGAGCAGATCAAGGAGGCAGGCCTTGAGGTTGGCACCGTCGACCAAAGTTACAACGACGATGTCGATGAGGGCAAGGTTGCCGAGCAGACCCCCAACGGCAACACCAAGAAGCCCAAGGGTACCAAGGTGAACCTGGTGATCTCCAAGGGCCCCAAGCCCTCCGAGAAGGTTGAGGTTCCGCAGCTCGTCGGCCTGACCAAGGACCAGGCTGAGGCCGCGCTGGCAAGCGTGGGACTCAAGGGCGAAGCAACCGAGGAGGCCAACGAGGCCGAAGAAGGCCAGGTCTTTGAGCAGGGCACTGACGCCGGCAAGGAAGTCGAGAAGGGCACGACCATCTCGTACAAGGTCTCCAGCGGACCCGACACCACCTCCGTCCCCGATCTGACCGGCATGACCGAGGCCCAGGCACGCAACGCCCTCGACATGGCCGGTTTTGGAGTCGACGTGAGCTACCAGGAGAACGACTCCGTCACCGAGGGGACCGTCATTAGCTGGAACCCCAGCGGTAAGCAGAAGCCCGGCGCCACGATCACCGTCGTCATCGCCAAGAAGTCCGGCAAGGCAAACGTCCCGAGCAACCTGTACGGCAAGAGTATCTCCTCCGCCGTCACAGCGCTCAACAACGCCGGATTCTACAACATCGCATTCTGCGATCAGAACGGCAACCCCGTGAGTGGCAACGAAAACGCCACCGTGACGGGCGTCTCCCCCACTGGCAAGCAGTCCACCGACAGCACGATCACGCTGACGGTTTCGATTTCTGGCTCGGGTTCCGATACGAGTGGCGACTCCAGCACGACCAACTAGTCATCAAGACGTTGCCCACAGCGGCTGATGCCGCAAACACATTCGCTCAATGGCGCCCGTTTGCTCCCCCGGCAAGCGGGCGCTTTCTTTATCCGAAGCAGCGAAAACTACGACATGCCTTTAAACCAGAAGAGCCCGGCACCATAGCGGTACCGGGCTCGATTTTCCTCTGGTGCCCCCGGGCGGATTCGAAAACTCCCCCCGCGGGGAAATTGGTGACGCGGGTGTCGACGGCTCGAATCCTGCCCTTAGACCAGTAGAGCCCGGCACCGTGGTGGTACCGGGCTCGATATTCTTCTGGTGCCCCCGGGCGGATTCGAACCGTCGACACCCGCTTTAGGAGAGCGGTGCTCTATCCCCTGAGCTACGGAGGCATGTTG
>CATWSG010000018.1 GCA_958353395.1 uncultured Collinsella sp. | reverse complement strand
CAAGCCCGTCCAGGGCGGCGGCGACCACGTGACGTTCTACGCCCAGTGGACCAAGGATAAGGGCGCTGACGAGAACGTTAAGGACGTCCTCTACTTCGCCAACGGCGGTGTGTTCTTCGACGGCAACGAGACGCTCCAGGGCGTTACCGACGGCGACGGCGTCGCCCGCCAGCCCCTGGCCCCGACCCGCGAGGGCTACACCTTCGCCGGCTGGACCTATGACTCCAAGGGTAACGACCCGGTCGACTTCAGCAAGCCCGTCCAGGGCGGCGGCGACCACGTGACGTTCTACGCCCAGTGGACCAAGAACGAGACGCCTGCTGTCCAGACCCACAAGGTCAATTTCTATGTTGATGGTTCCACCACCACTGTTGAGGTTGAGGACGGCAAGACTGTTGCTCAGCCCAGCGATCCTTCCGTTGATGGCTTCAACTTTGTCGGCTGGTCTTCTTCCAAGGAGTCCTTCAAGAAGTTTGACTTCTCTACTCCTATCACCGAGGACACCACTGTCTACGCCTTCTTCACCGCTAAGACCCCCAAGTCCGATCCTTTGAAGAAGGATGATGGTAAGAAGCAGGTTGCTGCTGACAAGAAGGACGAGGCTGCCCTTCCTACCACTGGCGACCCGACCTTTGTTGTGACCTCCGCTGCTGCCCTTACCGGCGCCGTGGCTGTCGCTGTGGGCATGTACATGACCAAGCGTCGCGAGCACTAATCACTGCTAGTGTTTACCTCCGGGCTTAATTAGCCCAAACCTGATAGCCGCGTGGGGACCCGACCCCCACGCGGCTTTTATGTTTTAGTTATCTTGCGTGAGTATTGCCGGCTCCTGCATCCGTGTTTAGATGTCCGCGGCAAATAAAAGAGCGCCGCTGCGATGTGTGCAGCGGCGCTCTATTGCGTTGATTCTTGTTGGGCGAGCTCGGCTCTAGGCCAGCGCGCGTACGTTTGAGGAGATCTTCAGCACCAAAAACTCGGTTGAGGAACCAAGCTTGAGTAGGTCGCCGTCGTGGATGGGAATCTGCTTGTCCTCGTCGTCAGCGGTCCGCAGCGAGCGCGGTTTTTCGATCACGGTGGTCACGCCACTGTGTGTCACCAGCACCGTTCCATTGGTGGAGTGAAGGCCGCTTGCGAGCCATGTGCCGTTGGAAAACGCTATGCGCAGGTGCCGGCGGGATACATCGGGTCCTACGTTGGTGATGGCGTTTCGGTCGTGTGCAAAAGAGCCTAGTACCGTACCTTCGGGATCGAGGCTCAAGGGATAGATTGGCGGCAAGGCCGAGCCGTCTTTTGCAAGCCTGAGCAGCCCCAGTTTTGCAGGAGGCTCGTTGACCTTGTGGTTGGCTTCCTGCGCCTGGACCCCCTCGGCGGTCTCGAGTGTGCCAAAGGTCTGGGCTAGCTGCGTTATGGCAAAGTCTTTGACCTCGGAGGCGGCGGCATTGGGATCGGCCAGGCATCCACAGACCGTTAGCGCAAGGAGCTCCAAAAGGCGCCGGTCGCTTTGCTTGAGGCCCGGCATGACGGCGATGCGGTCAAAGATATTGCGCAGGATGGAACCATCGAGCTCCCAGTGTTCGAGCGACGCTGCCATGCGCTCGAGGGCATGCGCCGTAATGGCTTGCTGGCAAGCGTTGACGGCCGCTGGACTGTTGGCGCTGCCGATTTTTACAGCGGCAGCCAAGTTCTGGACGCTCTGCGAAAAATCGGCAAACATCTCGGGATCGATCTTGTCGGTACCCGGAACGACGTGCACCACGCGTCGCGATAGGAACGTCTTTTCGGTAATGCGAAACCTTGGGGCCGGTTTGGAGCCCATCGGCTTGTCCGAAATCAAGATGCGCGCCGCTTCGCGATTATTGATCTGCAGGTCGCACTTAAGGAAATCAAAGAGCACCTCGGAAGGTGTTTCCGCACGCATGATGCAAGGCTCCTTTCTGGTATCCGGGGAAGGTGTTAGATGCAAAAGCCGGGCAGGACATAGGTCATTTGGTCCGGATCGTTTCCGGGCGTTGCCCAGCTAAACACGTCGCCGTCTTTTCCAACGCGGTTAAAGTACGTCGAGTTGGCGCCCTCGCTGCAGTCGGCGCTGGGGGTGCGCTCCCAGTAGCAGATCTTTTTGCCGGCGACGGTGCGGATCATGGCGTCGTTGGTGGTCAGACTGCTTACGCTCTGCTCACGATAGAGCTGGTACTGTTCGCCTTCTCCGCTGTAGAGGTCAGAAAGGTATCCGTAGCCGTCTGCGAACGTTTCAGGCGCCTGGTAGCCGCACAGCTCGCTCATGGACGGCAGCCACAGCTTGTCATCGGTGGCGGTGATGCTGGAGGTGTCTTTGGTGCCGCCGGTGTTGTTGGTGAGCTTTCGCACCGAGCGGATCTGATTACGGAGATCGTCGGGCAGCGTAGCCATGCCCTCGTCTGCCAACCATTCGCGAAGCGACGATTGCTCCCAGCCACCCGTCGCAGCGCTGTCATTTACGGCGCGCATGGCGATGGGGGTACGGAACATAAAGGTGATGCCAGCGGGGAGGCCGTCATCGGTGAACGTGTCTGCCTTAAAGCCCACGATCTGGACTTGTGCCTTGGTCCCATCGGAAAGCCTGACGGTTTTGGTGTTCTCGTTTTCGAGCGACTGCTTGCTGTTTACCAGGTGGTAGGTTTCGGCAATCGCGAGCGCCTTTTTGTTGGAAGATGTCTCTTGGATTTTGCGGGAGATTAGGGCGAGTTCTTCCCAGGTGTAATCGTCGAGTGACGGCTTGATGCCGTGTGCCAGGTCGATGAGCCCCCAGCACCCCGTGGCAATGGCGGAAGCTGCGATGCCGGCAACACAGACACCGCCGAGCGTGAGCGCAGTGCGACGCGAGATGATCGGATGGCGCGTCTGAGCCTTGTCGGAGCCGAAAGCCTTTGGTTGCTGGCTAAAGTCGACAGGTGCGGGCAGCGGCGTGCGCGGCTCAAAATCGATGTCTTTAATCCAGGCATCGAGCTTGCCGACAATCGTAGACAGCGGCGCGCGCTGGGACTGCTCGTTATGGATGCCACTCATGATGACATCGACAAGCTTTTGGTCGCCGGGTAAGCGCGCCTCGAGCAGCTCGGGCTCGTGCTCGATCTTGTACAGGTAGGGCGACTGGTTCATATGCTCGTTTAGGCGATATGGCGTGTGGCCGGCATAGAGCGTGTAGAGCACGCTGCAGAGCTCGTATGTATCGATGCTGGGCGACGTGCGCAGCGGCGCCCAGCTCGGGGATGTCGTTGGAGAGCATTTCAGGCGGGGCGAACTCGGGGGTGCCGTTGCGCCAGATGCCGGTGGACATGGTAAACGAGGGGTCCGAGCGCTTGATGCTCGAGCTGCCCAGATCGACCAGGCAAAGGTCAAAACTGCAGTGTGCAATCTGCTGGGCAAGGGGTCGGCGCGTCGTTCGAATAATGATGTTGCGCAAGGAGATATCACGGTGCACAAAAGGTGCATCGAGCTTTTGGGTACTCAGGAGGATCTCTCCCAGGCGTTTCCCGATTGCGGTGACGGTGTTTGCGGGAATGCGGCCGCCCTCGGCGGGGTCGGTTAGCTCTGCCGCGGCATCGCGAAGGGGCAGGCCTTCAATCCATTCCATAAGGATGACCGGTGTGTTGCCGGCATAACCGTAGCCATAGGTTTTGGGAAAGCCGCCCAACAGTGAGACGACTGCAAGATTGCGATACTCTTCGGTGAGCGTCTTAATGCCCGAGGGGCTGACAGCGGAGCCGTTTTCATCACAGCCGCTGAGGGGCCACAGCGTCTTGAGCGCAAAGGTCTCGCCCTCGGTGTTGGCGACCTTGCGAAGATGGTGGGAGCCGCCGCCGACTGCCCCGCAATCCAACAGGGTGGTAAAGCGGCGAATGGTATCGGAGTCTTCGGTGGTCGCAAACATGGGGTTTGGTTCAAAGGGGGACAACGCAATGATATCCATGTCCGTGTCGTACGTCACGGGGCGATCCTTTCGAGAAAAAATGCATAGCAATAATGTTAGTCAAAAGGTAGCGCAACCGTTGTCTTAATTGAAAAGGTGCCGTTATTTGCAGAGGTTAATGCAAATAACGGCACCTTGTGCGTCGAAGATGTGTGGGCAGACTAGTCTGTGATGCGAATGACCAAAAAACGCGTCGTGGCGCCCAAACAAAGCGTGTCTCCGTTGTGAATCTCGACGGGGGTGTTGGCAAAGTTGGCGGGGCGGTCGCGTCGGGGCAGCTCAATAGGCTGCCGGCAGCGGTCGACGCCCGAGATCAAAAACGATCCGTTGGTGGAGTCGAGGCCCTGCGCAAGCCAGCGTCCGTCTTGGAACCAGATGCGCAGGTGCTGGCGCGAGACATCGGAATCGACGTCGGTGATGGCGTTCACGTCGCCTGTCAGTGACCCGATAATGCTGCCCACCGGGTCCGTGGTAAGGGGACGCAGCGGCGGTCGTGCCGAGTTGCCCACGACGCGCAGCAGCCCCAGGCGAACGTCTCCCGTGGGGCGCGCGGTTGTCGAGAAAAATGAGGTGACGGTCGTCTCGACCGTGCCAAGCGTCGAGAGCATCTGGTCGGACACAAAGGACTCGGTGTACTCGATGGCGCGGGCGGGGTCGCCAAGGCAGCCGGTAACGATAAAAAAGATCAGATGGATGTAGAGGCGATCTTTAATGTCACTATCGTCAGTGGTCTCGATGCGCTCGACGCCGTTTCTAAAGAGCATGCCGTCGACGCCACAATTGGAAAGGGCATCCTGCATGTCTGGGACGCACGACTCCATATAGCGTTTAGCGACCTTGCTCAGCGATTGGGGGTCGGAGCCTCGGTTTTGCATGATGAGGTTGAGTATCTGGTGCGCACTTTGTTCAAAGGGCGCAAACAGCGGCTCGGAAAGGTCACCGGGTTTGGCGTGAACGATTTCGCGTGAGATAAACGACGGGACCGTCAAGCGTTCGGAGATGAGGCGTCCACCGTAACGGGCGTTGCCGGCCATTAGAATTTGCGCGGCGTTACCGTTGTTGATGCGACCGATTGTCTTAAGCCCGGCGTACAGTGCGCAAGATGGAGTGTCAGCCATTTGTTTTTACCCCCCCCCTCACTCAAAAACAGCATTGGATACGTCAATGTCATCAATTATAGGCGCTTTGCAGCCCGAAATGCTCGCTAGGGGGCGCGGACGGTGCGAATCAGCGTTGAAAGGTACGTTGAAAGGTAACAAAGTACAGAGTGTATGGCGGGTTAATAAGCTGGGAAAACGTATTGGCGCGACCGTTGTGGGCAACATTTGGCATGATGTCGCTTTGGCTTTTGGTCACGGGGCCGTGCGGTACCATAAACGTTAATGATCTTTGACGCACGACCCGCCGAGCTTGCCTCGGCGGGCTTTTGGCGTTGCGATGCCGGAGGAACAGCATGCTCATTCACCGTATAGCCGCGCAGCTCTACACTGCCGAGGCACTGCAGACCGTCGAGGCCGGGCTCGATGCCGGCGAGGACGTGACGCTGGCCGTGTCTCAGTCGGGCCGAACGCTTATGGCCGCCGCCCAGTTTGCACGTCGTCCGCGCCCCACGGTCTACATCGTGAGTGGCGAGGACGCGGCCGATCGCGCCGCGCGCAGCCTTGCCGCCTACGTGGGCCTGGCGCACGTGTGCCGTTTTCCCGAGCGCAAGGACTATCCGTGGCGCGAGCAGGCGCCCGACGATGCCGTGGTTGCTCAGCGCTGCGAGGCCCTGGGACGCATCGTGCGCGGGGACAACTGCATCATGGTCGCCTCGGCCCGCGCGTTGCTGCGTTGCGTGCCGCCAGTCGAGAGCCGCTACTGGGAGTCCACGACCTTCGCGGTGGGCGAGGAGATTCCTTTTGACGAGGTGCCGCAGCGCCTGGTGGGCATGGGTTACACCAATGCCGGCGCCGCCGACGCGCCTGGCCTGTTCCGCGTGCACGGCGACACCGTCGAGGTGTTCCCCGCGCAGGAAAAAGCCCCCGTGCGCATCGAGTTCTTCGGCGACGAGATCGATCGCATCCGCCGCATGGTGAGCTCAACGGGGCAGACCATCGGCAACGAGGACAGCATCGAGATCTTCCCCTGCCGTGAGCTGGCGCTTACCGACGAGGCCGTCCACAACATGCATGTGGCGCTTTATCGCGCCAGCCAGGACGACAGCAAACTGGCGGCGCTGCTCGAGATGGTGGATGCACGCATCGTCACGCCCGAACTCGACCGCTTTTTGCCGGTGATGTACGGCCAGACCGTGAGCCCGCTGGCACACGTGAGCGGCAAGGCGCTCGTGGTTTTGTCTGAGCCGCGCTCGCTGTTCGACGATTGCCTGCGCGCCTACGAGGATATCGAGGCGCGTGCCGGCGAAGCGGGGATTGACCGCCTGGATGGTCTGTATGTACGTGCCCAGCAGCTCGATTTTGGTGCTCAGCAGCGCCTGAACTATGTGAGCCTGATTCGCGCCGGCGGCGCGGTGACGGCCGATCTCAAGATTGAGCAGCCTGCTATCGCAGGCTCGGACAACCGCTTTATGACGCGCATTCAGGAAGTCGTGGGCAAGCGTTACGCCTGCGTGTTCGCCATTCCCGATCGCGGCGCGCGCGAGTCGATGGAGCTCACCTTTGGCGACGAGGGCATTACCTTTGAGGAGTCGCTGACGGCAGCGCCCGAAAACGCCGGCGTCATTGGCGAGCGCGTACGCGTGGCAGCGGCGGATTCTGCCGATCGTGCTGCTCGCCAGGAGGTCCATGCCTCGATTCGCGAGCGCAAGGCCGACGCGCTCAACGCCCGCCCGCTCGAGGCGGGCGCGGCCCAGGCTGCCGCCGGTGCTGCCGTGCCCACTATCTCGCGCGGACGCGTGACCTTTGTCGATGCCGCCCTGCCGCAGGGCGTGGTGGTGCCCGATGCCAACCTGGCCGTGTTCTCGATCGCCGACCTCAACGCCCGCATGGATGCCAACCGCGCGCGCAGCCGCCGCAAGGTGGACATTACGCAGATCACGTTCCCGTTTAAGCCTGGCGACTACGTGGTGCACGCCACTCACGGCATCGCGCTCTTTAGCGAGATCGCGCGCCAGGAAGTGGGCGGCAAGGAGCGTGACTACTTTTTGCTGGAATATGCCGACGGCGACAAGCTCTACGTGCCGTTGGAGCAGGTCGACCGCATCACGCGCTATGTTGGCCCCGACGGCGATAAGCCGCGCCTGACCAGACTCAACACCGCCGACTGGACGCGCGCCACCAACAAGGCGCGCAAGAATGCCAAAAAGCTGGCGTTTGACCTGGTCGATCTGTATACGCGCCGCTCTTCGATTACCGGTATCGCCTGCCCGCCCGACACGCCCGAGCAGATCGAGATGGAGCAGAGCTTCCCTTACGACGAGACGCGCGACCAGCTGGAGGCCATCGCCGACATCAAGGCTGACATGGAAGCGCCCAAGCCTATGGACCGCCTGCTGTGCGGCGACGTGGGCTTTGGCAAGACCGAGGTCGCCCTGCGCGCGGCGTTTAAGTGCGTGGACTCCGGCCGCCAGGTCATGGTGCTCTGCCCCACGACTATTCTTGCCCAGCAGCACTACGAGACGTTCTTTGAGCGCTTCGCTCCGTTTGGCCTGGAGGTCGAGGTGCTCAGCCGCTTCCGCACGCCGGCGCAGCAAAAGCGCGCGCTCAAGGCGTTTGCCGAGGGCACGATCGACGTGCTCATCGGCACGCACCGCCTGCTTTCGGCCGATGTGAATCCCAAAAACCTGGGCCTGGTGATTATCGACGAGGAGCAGCGCTTTGGCGTGCAGCACAAGGAGCAGCTCAAGAACCTGCGCGAGCAGATTGACGTGCTCACGCTTTCGGCCACGCCTATCCCGCGTACCATGCAGATGGCTACGAGCGGCGTGCGCGATATGAGCCTGATCACCACGCCGCCGACCGGGCGTCGTCCCGTGATCGTGCACGTGGGGGAGTACGACCCCGATGTGGTGAGCGCGGCGATTCGCCTGGAGGTGGGCCGCGGCGGCCAGGTGTACTACGTGTCCAACCGCGTTAAGACCATCGATGACGCCGTAGCGCGCGTGCATGAGGCCGCGCCCGAGGCGCGCGTGGGCGTGGCACACGGCAAGATGAGCCCGCGCGAGGTCGAGGACGTGATGATTGAGTTCGCGACCAAAAAGATCGATGTGCTCATCGCCACGACCATCGTGGAGAGCGGCATCGACAACGCAACGGCCAACACGCTCATCATCGAGGACTCGCAGCGCCTTGGCCTGGCGCAGCTCTACCAGCTCAAGGGCCGTGTGGGCCGCTCTGCCACGCAGGCCTACGCGTACTTTATGTTCCCCGGCGAGCTGCCGCTCACCGAGGAGGCAACGGCGCGCCTGACCGCACTTTCCGAGTTCCAGGACCTGGGCAGCGGCATGCGCATCGCCATGCGCGACCTGGAGATCCGCGGTGCCGGCTCGCTTATGGGCGCCGAGCAGCACGGCAATCTGTCGAGCGTGGGCTTTGACCTGTTTACGCAGATGCTGGGCCAGGCAGTGGCCGAGGCGCGCGGCGATGACGATGCCGGCGTGGAGGCGGCGAGCGTGGGCATTAACCTGCCGGCCGACTACTTCTTGTCCGAGGAGTACCTGCCGGCGGTGGACCAGCGCGTGCTCGTGTACCGCAAGCTCGCGGCTGCAGAGAACCTGGAGAGTATCGACGCGGTACAGGAAGAGACCGAGGCCGCGCATGGTGAGCTGCCGTTGGCGGGACTCAACCTGTTCAATCGCGCACGAATCCGTATTCGTGGCGAGCGCCTGGGGCTCGAGAGCGTCACGCTCAGTGGCGGCCGCATCACGTTTTTGGGCGTCGACGTGCCCAAGAAGGTGGCCTTTGAGCTTAAGACCCGCTATGGCGCGGTGAGCTTTCCCAAGAGCCGCAAGCTGTCGGTGCCCTACAAGGCGGGCGCCGGTGCGGGCAGCGGCCTGGGTCGCGGCCTCGACGCCAACGACGGCACCGGCCCGGTGGCCGCGGCGCTCATGCTGCTGCAGCAGCTGGGTGCTAGCGACGACGACTAGCGGGTCGACGCTGCAAACGCTCCATTTGGGCAATCTGACCCTCACTCGTCGGTCGCGTACGCAAGTACGCTTCCCTCCTCCTTCGGGCCACCTTGCCACAAATGGAACGTTTTCGCTCACTTATGCTCAACCTGTAAGGGTATTTATGGGACAAAGCTATCTTTGCCCCACCATGTTGCGGGTCGACCCTTCGCCCGACCGAAAGGAAAGCATGTTCGGATACATCTATAAGAAAGACGCCGCTGCTATCGCGGTCATCCTTGCCCTTTGCCTGGGCGTGGGCACCTTTTTCGATTATCAGATTTCGAGCGCGCTGTTCAACATCGGCAGCATGTACGGCCGCTTTATCGAGGCCGCCGGCGAGCTGCCGTTTGAGCTGACGGCGAGCGTCGCGGGCGTTGTGCTCGTGCGCTCGGCACGCCCCGATTCCAAGACGAGCAAGTGGCTCGCCGTGCTCGGCATCCTCGTCAACGTTGGCCTGGCCGGCTACGAGATCGTTTCGTCCCTGAGGGTTGGCGGCAAACTCATCGCGGCTCAGTTGGTGTTGACGTTTGTGCTGGTCATCGTCTCCAACCTTATCGTCTATCGCCTCACGTGCACGACCGAGCCCGACGAGCTCATACGCTGGGCGTTGATGGTGCTTGCCGTGTGGGTCGCTCAGGCCATCATCCTCAACGTGATCGTCAAGCCGCTGTGGTCGCGCCCGCGCATGCGCGTGATCGAGGTCACGCCGGGGCTCAATTTTCAGCCGTGGTGGGTAATCGGCAATCCCGACAAGTGGACCTATGTTGCCGCCGGTGTAG
This sequence comes from uncultured Collinsella sp., assembly GCA_958353395.1. Taxonomy (GTDB): domain Bacteria; phylum Actinomycetota; class Coriobacteriia; order Coriobacteriales; family Coriobacteriaceae; genus Collinsella. The sequence goes on along the minus strand of CATWSG010000018.1, from coordinate 34,925 downwards.
TCAAGGACGGCTTCAAGTCGTTTGCGAGCGGACACACAGCGCACGCGGCGATTGGCCTTATGCTCGCCGGGCTTCCCGCGGCGGCCTTTAAGGAAAAACCGTCGCGCCGCCGGGTGGTCTTTTGGACGGCGGCTGTGGTCGCGGCGCTCGTCGCCTTTGGCCGCATCGTGATCGGAGCGCACTTTTTGAGTGACGTGAGCTGCGGCTTTGCCCTGGTGCTGGCGCTTGAGTGCCTTGCCGCGCGCATTGCCTATCCCAACGGCGTACAATAGCCCCGTTTGAATCATCGGGCCCGTGCCCGGCTAGAGAGGATTGCCATGCTCGCGTTTAACAACGATTATTCCCACGGCGCACATCCGGCAGTGCTGCAGGCACTCGTCGACACCAACATGGAACCGCAGCCCGGCTACGGTACCGATGCACACACCGAGCGTGCCAAGCAGCTTATCCGCGAGGCCTGTCAGGCCCCCGATGCCGACGTGTTTTTTCTGGTGGGCGGCACGCAGGCCAACGCGACAGTGATCGATATGCTGCTTGCGCCCTACGAGGGCGTCGTTGCTGCCGAGACTGGCCACGTCGCCTGTCACGAGGCGGGCGCCATCGAGTTTGGCGGCCACAAGGTGCTCACCATCCCCGGCTACGAGGGCAAGATGCACGCCGAGGATCTCGAGAACTATATCCAGGTGTTCTACGAAAACGAGAGCTACGAGCACACGGTGTTCCCGGGCGCCGTGTACGTGAGCCTATCGACTGAGTACGGCACGCTGTACTCCAAGGCCGAGCTCGCGGCGATTCACGCAGTGTGCCAGAAGCGCGAGATTCCGCTGTTTGTGGACGGTGCTCGTCTGGCCTATGCGCTGGCGTCCGACGAGTGCGACATCACCCTGCCCGAGCTGGCGCAGCTGTGCGACGTGTTCTACATCGGCGGCACCAAGTGCGGCGCGCTCTGCGGCGAGGCCGTGGTGTTTTGCGGCATGCACGCCCCGGCGCATCCCATTCCGCGTATTAAGCAGCATGGCGCACTGCTCGCCAAGGGCCGCCTGACGGGCGTGCAGTTCGAGGCGCTCTTTGCCGACGGCCTGTATTTTGAGATTGGTCGCCAGGCGATTGAAACCGCGCAGGCGCTTCGTCACGTGCTGCACGAGCACGGTTACCGGTTCTTCTTGGAGACGCCGACTAACCAGCAGTTCGTGATTCTGCCCAACGAGGATATGGCGCGCATTCGCGAGCATGCCTCGATCGAGTACTGGGAAAAGTACGACGAGACCCACACGGTGGTGCGTTTTTGTACCAGCTGGGCCACGACGCAGGAGGACATCGACGCACTGGCGGCTGTCCTGTAGCCTGATGTAATGACGAGGGGCCGCCTTGCGCTGGGTTTGGCGCAGGGCGGTCTTTGCTTTTGGGGGAGAAGGGTTGTATGACCGAGATGCCCGAGCCGACGATTCGCCTGGCGACGCCCGATGATGCGCCGGCGTTGCTTGCCATCTATGAGCCGTATGTGCGCCAGACGGCGATTACCTGCGAATATGAGGTGCCGAGCGTTGAGGAGTTCGCCGGGCGCATCGAGCGCACGCTCGAGCGCTATCCGTATCTGGTGATGGAGCTGGACGGGCGTCCGGTAGGCTATGCCTATGTGAGTCCGCTCAACAGCCGTGAGGCATACGACTGGTCGGTCGAGACGTCGATCTACCTGGCGCGCGACGTGCGCCACGGCGGGCTGGGCCGCAAGCTGCACGATGCGCTCAAGCAGTGCCTGATCGCGATGGGCATCACCAACATGTGCGCGCTCATTGCCGTGCCGCACGACAAGGACGATGAGTACCTGACGCACAACAGCCAGGATTTCCATGCCCATATGGGATATCGCCTGGTGGGCGCCTTCGATCGCTGCGCCCAAAAGTTCGGCCGCTGGTACGACATGTGCTGGATGGAGTTGGTCCTAGCCGAGCGCACGCCCAACCAACCCAAACCGACCTGGTTCCCCGACCTCCCCAAACCTACCATTTAGGGACAGGTTAGCCGATGGGCTCGGTGTATTTGGCGCGGTCGGTGCGTTGGATGCGCTTGGAGACATGGAGCGGGCGGCCGTCGGTGTCGTAGACGTAGTCGGTGATCAGGATCAGCGCCTGCCCACGCTCAACGTTGAGCAAAAACGCCTCGTTTTGCGAGGCATAGCACACCTCAAAGGTCTTATGTCCCTGTGCCGGCGCGCGATGGAATTCCTGGCGCAGCGTGGCGTAGAGCGAACCGTTGATATCGCGGTCGATGAGTGCTTCAAAGCTCGGTGGTAGATAGGTGGTCTCCAGGCACAGTGGCGCATCGTCCAGATAACGCAGACGGACAAGTTTGACGAGCTTGCTGCCCACGGCGGCATCAAAGAACTTGGCTATGCTGCCGCCCGCCTTGGTAAAGCCCGAGTCCACCGTGCGCGTGGTGGGCTTCATGCCCTGACCCTGGACCTGCGCCGTATAGCTCGAAAACACCAGGTTGTTCTCGTGGAGCGCCGGCGTGTCGGCCACAAAGGCGCCGCGCCCGCGCTCGGTTCGAACCAGACCCTCATCAACGAGCACCTTAAGGGCATGGCGTACGGTGCTGCGCGACAGCCCCGATTCGTCCATGAGTTCCATCTCGGACGGCAGCTTGTCTCCGCGCGCGTAGGTGCCGGCGGCGATGCGGTCGCGCAACATGCCCGCCAAGCGCTCGTACTGGCTCAGTTTCTTTTTAGATGAAGCGTTCATGCGATCAACCTGTATCTAACTTGTATGCGAGTCTAATCAAGCATGTATTCAATACAACAATAAAACCGCTGGTAGCTAGTTATCGAAAACCGCATCAGCAAAATTTCTAAGACAAATATAGCATACAACTAGTCGACATAGCCAAAACATGTATGTAACTTGTATGCCATCGAGAGCATCAAACGAGAAGAAAGGCTGATGCACGATGACTACTCAGGAACAGGTTAAGGACGTCGTCTCCCAGGTTTTGGCTGACAAGGCTGACAAGGGCGGCATCAAGCGCGTCGTGTGGATTGGCGCCGGCGGATCCAACGGCGGTAACTATCCTGCCCAGTACTTTATGGAGCACGAGGCCACGCAGGTCGTGAGCTCCAGCTACACCAGCAACGAGTTCGTGCACGCAACCCCTGCCTATGTCAACGAGAACACTCTGGCCGTCGTCGTGTCCATGCGCGGCACCAAGGAGACCATCATCGCCGCCCAGGTCGCCAAGGACCACGGCGCCAGCACCATCGCCATCTATGTTGACGAGTCCGGCCTCACCGAGGTCTGCGACTACAAGATCCAGTACGACAGCCTGGCCGTCGACGAGTCCTGCATGGGCCGCACCAACTCCGCTGTCGTGACCATGATCGCCATGGAGCTTACGCAGCAGACCGAGGGCTATGCCGAGTACGAGACCGCCATGGCCGCCTTCGACTTGGTCGACCCTATCTATCGCAAGGCCGTCGAGTACACTCGTCCGCTCGCTGCCAAGTGGGCCGAGCAGAACGCCGACAAGCCCTGCATCAACGTCATGGCTCAGGGTCCGCTCTTTGGTGCCGCCTACGTCTTTAGCATCTGCAACGTGCAGGAGATGCTGCAGATCGACTCCTGCACCATCAACACCTGTGACTTCTTCCACGGCCCCTTCGAGATCCTGGACAAGCGCACCTCGCTGTTCCAGCTCATCAGCGTCGGCCGCAGCCGCTGCAACGACGAGCGCGGCATCCGCTTCGTCAACCAGTACGGTGGCGAGCGCGTCTATCAGCTCGACGCCAAGGAGCTCGGCCTCAATGACATCAAGGACAGCGTGAGCGAATACTTCAACCACCTGATCTTTGCCCCGATTCTCAACAACGTGTACATGCGCGCGCTCTCTGCCGTCACCCACAAGGACTACATGACGCGACGCTACATGTGGAAGCTGGATTACTAGGGGATATTGGTTCCGCCGTTCTACCGAACGGCGGACCGGCCGACGCTGCGCACCCGGCATTTGGCCAATCTGCCGTTCAATTTCAAAGGCGCGACCAGAAGGTCAGCGCCTTTTCATTTCACGGCACCTTGGCTCAAATGACGGGCGCTCGCTGACATTGCCAAAACGTCGGCGTTGCCGTGGTTGGCACTTGGGGACGCTCCTTTTGTGCCGGCACTTGGGGACACTCCTGGGAATCATTTCCTCGTTCACCGATTTGTGTCTTGAAAAATGTATATAACGACTATAACGTAGTGTGAAACATATTGGAAACAATACCGAGGAGGCTGCGTTGAAGAAAAGCAATCTGGGCTATGTGCTGGTGCTGATCGCCGCGCTTATGTGGGGCAGCATCGGAATCTTTGTAAACGGCATCTCGGCCATGGGCGTTTCGTCCCAGAGCATGGCTGCCTTTCGCTTGTTGGTCGGAGCGCTTATCTTGGCGCCGGTCCTGATGTTTATGGGCTGCCGTCCGGGTGAGGGGTCTACCGTGGCTCAGGGTCCGCTGGCTCTGTTCAAGGCAAGTCCTAAAGAGCTCGTTCCCTGCGCGCTTGTCGGTATCGTCGGTTTGGCCGCCGCCAACACCTGCTATTACGAGTGCATGGGCGAGGTGGGCATGTCCACGGCCTCGGTGCTGCTCTACACCTCGCCGGTGTTTGGCGTCATGCTCGGCCGCGTGCTTTATCGCGAGGACGTGACCCCCAACAAGCTCGTTGCCATTGTCTTTAACATCGTTGGCTGCGTGCTTGCAGTGACCAATGGTGACCTTTCCGGTTTTCATTTTTCGGTTTGGGGCGTCACGTCGGGCGTGATTGCAGGCCTTTGTGGTGCGTCACTCGCGGTGTTTAGCCGGATAGCAACCAAGACGGTCCACCCGCTGGCTGTCACGTTTTGGGGCTTTGTTTTTGGCGGTGCGGTTATGGCAGCTATCGCGGCTCCGTGGCCGGATGTCGCCGCGGCAATGTCGCCACAGTTGCTGCTGCTGTTCCTTGGTTTTGGACTCATCCCCACAGCCGTGGCCTACATCCTATATATGCAGGGTCTGTCCATGGGACTCGAGACATCGAAGGTTCCCGTCGTAATGTCTTTCGAGACGGTCGTCACCGTACTGGTGGGCATTGGTGTCTATGCCGAGCCCGCCGGCGCGATCAAGGTCCTGGGCATTGTGCTGGTGCTCGCGTCCATCCTGATTATGAACACCGACTTCTCCAAGCTGCGCAACAGTGTGTTTGTCGGTCATGTCGTTGAGAGCATGACCTTTAAGCCCAACGCGTGGTGGACAGAGAAATCGCAGGACATGGATCTGTTTAAGGAACGCACGGGCATTGCCTTGGAGCCCACCGTGCAAGAAAGCCCCTGGTACTTCGTGCGATAGGGGGTTGCGCACGGCGTCCGACCTGGGGTTATCCCGCCGTCGCCGGCCTGCCCAGCTCCCACGTTTCAAGTGCGTTAAACCCGCGAACGGTCGATTTTCACCCGCAAACGGTCTTTATACTAATTAGCAATATAAGCAACGTATAAGACGTTATAATGACCATAACGAAAAGGAGGAGGCAAGATGAATCAGATCATTCTCGCATCTCATGGCGGCCTGGCCGCAGGCGCCAAAGACACGCTCGAGATGGTTCTCGGCGACGTGTCGAACGTCCACGTCGTGTCGCTTGCTCGTGACGACAAGGAGCCTATCACCGATAAGGTGGACGCCATGATCGCCACGTTCAACGCGGACGACACCGTCTATGTGCTGACCGATATGCTCGGCAGCTCGGTCAACAACAACATGGTCGAGCTTTCCAAGAACGGCACGAAGTTCACGGTTGTCAGTGGTTTCAACATTCCGCTGGCGCTCACGCTCGCTATGAGCCCCGTTCCCGTCAAGGGCGCCGAGCTCGCGGCCCTCATCAACGAGGCCCGCACCGGTCTGACCAACCCCAACGCGCCGGTCGAGGCTCCCGCGGCTCCCGCTAAGAAGGCAAAGGCGCCCCGTCACAGCTCCGGTCCCGCCAAGATCGTCCTCGCACGTCTTGACTACCGTCTGCTGCACGGCCAGGTCGTCTTTACCTGGACCACCAAGGTTCAGGCCGAGCGCATCATCGTCGTCGACAACGCCGCCGCCAACGATGACATCAAGAAGGGCGCTCTTAAGCTGGCCAAGCCTCAGGGCGTGCGCCTGAACGTCTTCACCGTCGAGCGTGCCCTCGCCAAGATGGACAAGCTCAACACCCTCGGCGAGCGCGTCATGTTCGTCTTTGGCAACACGGCCGAGATGCTGCAGTTCTGCCAGGGCTACAAGCTCGACGCCATCAACCTGGGCGCCACCGCCAACCACGACGGTGCCGATCAGGTCGGCGGCAAGGACAGCTCCGTCTTCCTCGACGCCAACCAGAAGGCCGACGTCAACCAGCTGCTCGACATGGGCATTAAGCTCTACGTCCAGCAGACCCCTACGTATCAGAGCGTCGACATCGACGCCAAGCTGTAATCAACCAGGCTTTTGCCTGACTGAAAGGAGAAGGGTATGAATACGTTCATCAGTGCGGTGCTCGTCGGCCTCGTCGGCGTGTTCTGCATGTGGGACTCCCGCCTGCTCGGTCGTCTTAACTTCGAGCAGCCCCTCGTTGGCGCTACGCTCGTCGGTCTGCTGCTGGGCGATGTGCCCACCGGCCTTGCCGTCGGTGCCGCCGTCGAGCTCGTGTCCATGGGCCTGGTGCAGGTCGGCGCCGCCGTTCCGCCCGATATGGTCCTGGGCGGCATCGTGGCCGCTGCCTTTGCGTGCCTGACCGATGCTTCCGCCGAGACCGCCATGACGATCGCCATCCCGGTCGCCGTCCTGGGTCAGCTCCTCGGCATCGTGTTCCGTTCCATCATCGCCGCCCTCACTCATGTGGCAGATAGCGCGATCGATAACGGAAAGTTCAAGACCGCCTACCGTATGCACATCTGCGCCGGCCCCGGTCTGTACGCCGTCATGTACTTCCTGCCGATCTTCCTCGCCGTCTTTGTTGGCACCGACCTGGTTCAGGCCATCGTCAACATGGTTCCCGAGTGGCTGTCCACTGGTCTTAACGTTTCGACCAAGATCATGACCGCCTACGGCTTGGCCCTGCTGCTCACCATGATGATCAAGAAGGGTATGACTCCGTTCCTGTTCATCGGTTTCCTGCTCGCCGCTTACCTCAACCTGTCCGTCATCGCGGTCGCTCTGATCGGTGTGTGCCTGGCTGTCGTCTTCATGGGCTTCAAGTTCAACGGTTCCCATGCAGCCGCCGGTGTCGATTCCGACTACGATCCGCTCGAAGACGACGAAGACTAAGGAGGAACACACTATGGCAACCGCAACCAAGGACGTGTCCCTGAACAAGAAGGTCAGCCAGTTCTTCTGGCGCTCCTGGGCCATCCAGGCCTCTTGGAACTACGAGCGTCAGATGAACATGGGCTTCCTCTACGGCATGGTTCCCACGCTTGATCGCCTCTATCCGGATGAGTCCGACCCCAAGCAGCTCGCTGCTAAGAAAGAGGCTTACCACCGTCACATGGCGTTCTACAACTGCACCCCGCAGACGAGCGCTTTCATCCTGGGCCTCGCCGCCTCCATGGAGGAGGAGTACGCCAAGGATCCCGAGAACTTCGATCCCGATTCGATTAACGCGGTCAAGACCTCCCTCATGGGTCCGCTTTCCGGCATCGGTGACTCCTTCTTCCAGGGCACCATCCGCGTTATCGCCTTTGGCCTGGGCGTTCAGCTGGCTCAGCAGGGCTCCATCATGGGCCCGATCCTGGCCATGCTCATCTCCATCGTCCCCTCTGTGCTGATCACTTGGTTCGCAGCCAAGATGGGCTATCAGGGCGGCCACGAGTACCTGAGCAAGCTTCAGGGCGGCGACCTCATGGAGAAGCTCATGTATGTCTGTGGCATCGTGGGTCTTATGTCCGTGGGCGGCATGATCGCCACGCTGATCGGCGCCACTACCCCGCTGCAGTTCGCTGAGGGTACCGTCGTTATCCAGGACATCCTGGACGGCATGATGCCCCAGATGATCTCCCTCGGCCTCACCGGCCTTATGTACTGGCTCATCAAGAAGAACGTCAACACCGGTTGGCTTCTCGTGATCGCCATTGTGGGCGGCATCGCCCTCTCCGCGGCCGGCATCCTGGCCTAGTCGCGACTAAGCGCCTAACCGCTTTCCCCCGGAGGCCTGCCTGGCATCCCATACCCCAGGCAGGCTTCCATCCCCAAAATGTGACAAAGGGCAGTCCCTTTGTCACATCCTCAACGGGCCGGCGACTCGGTCCAAACCACGGTAACCCTGCGAGCGCCCGGCAATGTGGCGCCGCAAAAATCGAAAGGAATGTGTCAGATGTACGAGATCGACCTTAACCTCCCTAAGCAGATCGTCGCTGACGTCCTGTCCAACCACGAGATCCACAGCGTCGCCTTCGTCGGCTGCGGCGCTTCCATGTCCGACCTTTACCCCGCCAAGTACTTCCTGGCCAACAACACGGACAAGCTGAACGTTCAGATCTTCACTGCTAACGAGTTCAACTACGACACGCCCTCCTGGGTCAACGAGCACACCTTCGTGATCACCTGCTCCCTCGGTGGCTCCACGCCCGAGACCGTCGAGGCCAACAAGACCGCCAAGAAGCACAACTGCCCGGTCGTCTCCCTCACCAACAAGGCTGGCTCCGCTCTGACCGTCGACGCCGACCACGTCATCGTTCACGGCTTCCACGCCAACTACGCTGCCAAGTGCGAGAAGCCCGGCTATGCTATTGCTCTTGCTCTCGAGATCCTTCAGCAGACCGAGGGCTATGACCACTACGAGGACATGATCACCGGCCTCACCAACATCTTCGATCTCTGCGAGAACGCCGCTCAGCACTGCAAGAAGCTCGCCAAGAAGTTCGCCGAGGACTTCAAGGACGACAAGATGATCTACTTCATGGCTTCCGGTGCCTCCGAGAAGATGGCTTATTCTCACGCCGCCTTCCTGTTCACCGAGATGCAGTGGATCGACGCCGCCGCCTACAACACCGGCGAGTACTTCCACGGCCCGTTCGAGGTTTCCACCGAGGGTAAGCCCTACGTCTTCTTCATGTCCGATGGCGCCACCCGTCCGATGGACGCCCGCGCCCTCACCTTCCTTGAGCGCATGGGCGCCAAGGTCGCTCTGATCGACTCCAAGGACTACGGCCTGGCTGACGCCGTGCCCGCGAGCGTCATCACCTACTTCAACCCGCTGCTGCACCTCGCCGTTATGCGTGAGTACGGCAACCAGATCGCCGAGGCCCGTCAGCACCCGCTGACCATGCGTCGCTACATGTGGAAGCTTTCCTACTAATCACAAGTAAGTAGACCTTACGGGTTGATTGAGAGGGGATGGGGTTTGCGCCCCGTCCCCTTTTTTGCTCTTGGGAGGGCACGCCTGTCGCGTCGCAAAACCCAGGATAAAACCTACCAAAATAAACCTGTCTCTATTTGGCAGGTGGGAGGAGATGCGTATGATCAAAGCAGTGCTGTTTGACATGGACGGCGTGCTGGTCGATACCGAGTGGTTCTACAACCGTCGTCGCGTGGCGTTTATGGAGGAGAAGGGGTTCCACTTTGACGAGATCCCCGATCTTTCGGGGTCTAACGAGCCGGCCATTTGGGAGGCGCTGGTGCCCGACGATGTTGAGCTGCGCGAGCGCCTTCGCGTGGAGTACAAGCAGGTCTACAGCCCGGACCACCCCGTTCCGTATGCCGAGCTGCTCAACGAGCAGACGGAGCCGGTGATGCGCGCACTGCACGAGCGCGGCGTGAAGTGTGCCATCGCGAGCTCGTCTTATCGTGAGCTCATTGACGAGCTGGTAGAGATTGCCGGTATCGCCGATGTGCTGGACTACACCATCAGCGGTCACGAGTGCAGTGCGTTTAAGCCCGACCCCGAGATCTACCTGCGTGCCATGGAGGCGCTGGGGGTGGAGCCTGCCGAGTGCCTGGTTATCGAGGATTCGCCTTTGGGGATCGAGGCTGGCAAACGTTCCGGCGCCCGCGTCCTGGCACTGCGTCCGCACGAGGGCGTCAACCTCGATCAATCGCGAGCCGATGCCGTTATTGATAATCTGACCGACATTTTGGCCGTTTTGTAGTGTCAATCCGCCGCGAGAAGCACGGGTTCAAACGTTTTTTGCGGTGGACTGGCTCAATTTGGTTTCGATTTTGATCCGTTTGGCTTCGATTCGGACTAAGTGAGTAGACTTTTTGGCGCAGGCCGAGCACAATGCATATCTTCCTTTGTAAAACCGCAGGTCACAGGGGTGGCGGTTTTGGGTGTGCTCGGCAGATCGTAAAAAGTCTACTCACTTGGAATTTTGCCCTTTGGTCGTGGGGGTTGCTGGTCCCGTTTTGGTTGTCGAGGGAGGTTGAATTGAAGCGCCCCCGCACGCTCCATGCTACAATCGCGGGCATGCCCCACAACCACATCTGCCTTCGAAAGGAGCCTACGTGGCGAACGCCATCGATCAGCTCACGGACCGCGTGCTCATGCTCGGCCGCCTCACCATCGTCCGCCGTGCCATTACTGCCGTGGCGGTCACAATTTCTGCCGTCCTCCAGACATTCCTGATCCAGGCGTTCATTCAGCCCGCCGACCTGCTTCCGAGCGGCCTCACCGGCGTTGCGGTCCTGCTCGATCGCGTTACCTCGCTGGGCGGCGTTCACATCGACATTTCGCTCGGTATGCTCGCGCTCAACATCCCCGTGGCGCTCCTATGCTGGAGCGGCATTAGCAAGCGCTTCGTCATCTTCTCGATGATGCAGGTCGTGCTCTCGTCGCTGTTCCTCAACGTCTTTCACTTCGCTCCATTTTTGGGCGACAAGATCATGCTCATCATTTTTGGCGGCGTGGTCTCGGGTCTGGGCGCTGCCATCGCACTTAAATCCGGCGCATCCACCGGCGGCACCGACTTTATCGCGCTGTGGGTTTCCAACCACACGGGCAAGACCATCTGGGGCGTCATCTTTGGTTTCAACTGCTTTATCCTGGCGATCTTTGGCTTTATGTTTGGCTGGGACAAGGCGGCGTATTCCATCGTGTTCCAGTTTATTTCGACCAAGACCATCGACAGTTTCTATCGTCGCTACGATCGCGTGACGCTGCAGATTACGACGCGCAAGGCAGACGAGGTCATGACTGCCTACGTAAACCATTTTCAGCACGGCATTAGCTGCGCCGAGGTCGTCGGCGGATACAGCCGCGAAAAGATGTACCTGCTGAACACCGTTGTTTCGACCTACGAGAGCCAGGACATTATCAAGTTGGTGTGCGACGTTGATCCCGGCGCCGTGATCAACGTGTTCCACACGCTCAACTTTGTGGGCGGCTGGTGGGGCGGTCATGTCGACGAGCCCATGCCCACGGCCGTTCCCGATCCCGACAAGCCCGCACGCATGGCCAGCAGGCAGGCGCGCCTCAGCGAACAGGACAGCCTGCAGCAGGACGACGGCAAGTAGGGTATTGGCATTTTGCCGGTCCTGCGCAACCCATCCGAACGAGCCCCCCGAAAGCCCCGTTGCTTTCGAGGGCTCTCGTTTGCCCAGATAAAACCTACCAAAATGAAGCTGTCGCTTTTTGGTAGGGAGGTTGTATCGTTTTATCAATATGAGGTAACATGAAACTAGACGTTATATACGTATTAGAAATTTAGCTATTTTGATAAGAGTGATCAGATATGCCTGCGCCCAAAAATGCACCGCTTTACCAGCAGATTTATGACGAAATCAAGGATGCGATCGAGAAAGGTGTTTATGCACCCAAGGAGCGTATTCCGTCCGAGCTTGAACTAGCCGAGCAGTACGAGGTGAGCCGTATTACGGTGCGCCGCGCTGTCGAGGAGCTGTGCTCCGATGGTTACCTGGTTAAGCAGCAGGGCCGCGGCACCTTTGTCTCCACGCCGCACATCAACCGCCAGTTTCACGCCTCGACGCTGCAGACGTTTACCGCGCTGTGTGCCGGCAACGGCATGAAGGCCGGTGCGCACGTGATCGATCGCCAGATTGTTCCGGCGCGCCAAAACGAGATGGAGTTCTTTGGCCTGCAGAAGGATGCGCTGCTGCTACATATCAAGCGCGTGCGTACGGCCGACGGCGAGCCCATCTTTGAGGAGAACATCTTTGTGCCGTTTGACGCCTACCGTGAGCTGTTGACGGCCGATCTTGAGGACAAGTCGATTTTTGCCGAGGTCGAGCGTGTTGGCGGAACGCCGATTGTCTCGGTTGGCTACCGTACGGTCGAGGCCGTTCGAGCTAACGCCGAGCAGGCGGCCGAGCTGGGCATTGCTCCGCACGATCCGCTGCTCAACCTGCGTGCCGGCTTTACCGGTCCCGATGACGAGCCGGTTTTGATGGGTAAGCAGTACTACGTGGGATCGCGCTACGTTATGGTCATGTAAGTTACGCGGTTTTACCAAACCGCGTAACGGCTCGACGCTGCAAACGCCCCTAAGCGGCAATCTGACGTTCAATCGTCGGTCGCGTACCCAAAGTACGCTTCCCTCCTCTTTCACGTCACCTTGCTCGTTTAGGGGCGTTTTCGCTGACTTATGCTCAACCAGCGACGTTTGCGCGCTTGTCAAGAGATTAGCCGTTGGGAAAGTGTCCAAAAATCCCACGCTCGTTCCTTTTGGATTGCGTTGCCCGTGGCCGACAGCCGTGCGGCACCGGTCCGCGTGGCGGCGTATAATCGGCGGCAGATGACTTGGACGTTAGGAAACCATGACCGATAGCATGCAGCAGATGGCGCTCGACACGCTCGGCGCCTATTTTGGCTACACCTCGTTTCGCCCGGGACAGGACCGCATGGTCGATGCGATCCTTGCCGGTCGCGATGCGCTGGGTGTTATGCCCACGGGTGCCGGCAAGTCCATTTGCTACCAGGTGCCCGCGCTCATGCTGCCCGGCATCACCTTTGTGGTGAGTCCGCTGCTGTCGCTTATGGAGGACCAGACCCGTGCGTTGCTCGCGGCGGGTGCGCGACCCAGCTATCTCAACTCCAGCCTTACTCCGGCCCAGCAAAACACCGTGCTCAAGCGGGCGCGCGAGGGCCGCTACCAGCTTATGTACGTGGCGCCCGAGCGCTTGCTCGAGCCGCGTTTTTTGGCCTTTGCGCAGGAGGCTGCGGGTTCCGCCGGCATTGGCGTGCCGCTCGTGGCCATTGACGAGGCCCACTGCGTAAGCCAATGGGGTCAGGATTTCCGCCCCGCCTATCTGCAGATTCGTGAGTTCATCGATTCCCTGCCGCAGCGCCCCATCGTGGCGGCGTTTACCGCCACGGCGACCGAACGCGTGCGTGCGGATATTCAGCAGATGCTCGGCCTGCAAAACCCTGCGACGGTGGTGACGGGCTTCGATCGCAAGAATCTCTACTTTGGTTGCGAGGAGATGGGCGACAAGGCCAAGACTGCCTGGGTGCGCGACTATGTGATCGCGCATTCGAGCGAGAGCGGTATCGTGTATTGCTCGACCCGCAAGACGGTCGATGCGCTGGCGGGCGAGCTTGCCGAGGCGCTGGGCCCCAGCGGCATTCGCGTTGGCCGCTACCATGCCGGCATGGGCAACGACGCCCGTCGTCAAAGCCAGCGCGCCTTTATCGACGACGATATCCAGGTGATGGTTGCCACCAACGCCTTTGGCATGGGTATCGACAAGCCTAACGTGCGCTACGTGATCCATAACAACGTGCCCGAGAGCATCGAGGCCTACTACCAGGAGGCGGGCCGCGCCGGTCGCGATGGCGACCCGGCAAGCTGTCACCTGCTGTGGAATGGCAACGATTTTCGCATGCGCCGCTTTTTGATCGACCGCGGCGATGCGGCCGACGAGGCGCTCGACGACGAGCAGCGCGCGTGGGCGCTCCAGAGCCGTTATCGCCTGCTCAGCCAGATGGAGGGCTACTGCAATACCACCGGCTGTCTGCGCGAATACATGCTGCGCTACTTTGGCGACGAGGCCGCGGCCGAGCAAGCGGCAGCCGCCGCGGGCGGCACGGCAGACGACGCCGAGGGCTGCGGCAACTGTAGCAACTGCCTCACGCAGTTCGAGGTCGAGGACGTTACCGATATGGCCCGCGCCGCTGTGCGCTATGTGGCCACGCGTCCCATGCGCTTTGGCAAGTCGCTGATCGCCGATGTGCTCCACGGAGGCAACACCGAGCGCATTCGCCAGATGCATCTGGACGAGGACCGCGGCTACGGTGAGCTGTCGAGCGAATCGGTCGGGCGCATCAAGGACATCATCGGCCAGCTGTGCGGCCGCGGTTATCTGGCCACCTCGCAGGGGCAGTACCCGGTCGTGGGGCTGGGTCCGCGTGCCGTCGAGGTCGAGGATGAGGCGTTCGCCTTTACCGTTAAGCGTCGTGCGTCCAAGCGCAAGGCCTCGGCCCGCGCCCGCCGCGCCGTCGATCTGCTGCGCGAGGAGGCCGAGCTGGATCAGCGCCCGCGTGTTGGCGACGATGCCGAGCTGTTCGAGCGCCTGCGTGCCCTCCGCAAGGAGATCTCGACGGAGCTGGAGATGGCGCCGTACATGGTCTTTTCCGACAAGGCCCTGCGCGGCCTGTGCCGCCTACGCCCACAGACGCGCGACGAGCTTATCCAGGTCAACGGCATCGGCGAGAAAAAGGCCGACGCCTTTGGCGAGCAGTTTATGGCGGCGATTGAAGAGTTTGAGTCCGAGCATGCACGGAATGGAGCATAACGATGGCATCCGATGATAAAACCGAGCGCACTGAGGTGTCCGCTGTGCCGCTGTACCAGCAGGTTATGGACGACCTAAAGGGCGAGATCGCGCGTGGCGTGTACGCATCCGGCTCGCGCATTCCTTCCGAAATGGAGCTCGCGAAGTACTACGGCGTGGGACGCATCACCGTGCGCCGCGCCATCGAGGAGCTGTCGCGCGCGGGGTATCTCAACCGCCAGCAGGGGAGGGGCACGTTCGTGTGCGCGCCCAAGCTCAAGCGCAAGATTGTCCAGAAGGGTGACGTTCAGAGCTTTTCCGAGGGTTGCGCTGCCAACGACATGGTGGCCGGAGCGCGTCTGGTATCGTGCACGGTGGTTGCGGCGACGCGCGAGGACGCGGCGTTCTTTGGCGTAGAGCCCGGCTGCGAGCTCATCGTTGTCGAGCGCGTGCGCACGGCAGACGGCGTGCCCGTCATGCTCGAGAACAACGCCTTTGTGCTCGCCGACCATCCCTATCTGCAGACGCTTGCCGATAAGGACCTCGCCGATAACTCGATCTTTGCGCTCGTTGCCGAGCATTCAGGCCGCGCACCGCTCAAGTCCGACCCTTGCACCGTGGAGATCGCGCTTGCCGATACTCAGACGGCCCCGCTGCTGGAGGTGCCGGTCGGCGAGCCTCTCTTCTATATGGAGGCCTACTTTACCGACGCCGGCGGGCGCCCTCTACTGCTCGGCCGCCAAAAGATCGTGGGCTCGCGCTACGTCTTCGACATCTAACGTCCACAGATAGAACAACATAGAACAAATTTGCTGAGATGACTTCACGGGCTTTGTTACACGTGTTATAAATAGGACAACATAGAACGACAGCAGGTACGAACCGCCGTCGCTCAAAGCCGCCCCACAAGGAGGAACATCAGGATGAACGCACATGATCTGGTTCAGGAAATCATCGAGCGCAAGGGTAAGATTGAGAATGTCTTTTGGATTGCTTGTGGCGGTTCGATGATTGACCTGATGCCGGCCAACGAGCTGCTCAAGCGCGAGGCCACCACGTTTACCTCGACGGTCTACACGGCACGCGAGTTTTGCCTGATGGCCCCCAAGAGCCTAGGGCCGAAGTCGCTCGTTATTGCCTGCAGCCATAGCGGCAACACGCAAGAGGTCGTCGACGGCTGCGAGATGGCGCTGGCGGCCGGTGCCGAGGTCGTTGCCCTCACCGACTGCGAGGGCTCCAAGATCGACAACGGCAAGTGGACCACCTGGGTCTACCCCTGGGGCGAGGGCGTGCCGCAGGCCGAGGTGCCTCAGGGCATCGGCGCTCTGATCGCCGCCGAGCTGCTCGACCAGCAGGAAGGCTACGAGGCACTCGCCGACATGTACGAGGGCCTAAAGCAGATGGATGCGCTGCTGCCCGCCGCCCGCGAGAAGGTCAACGCCGAGCTGGGCGCCCGTTTTGCCGAGCTCTGCCAGCAGCACAAGTTCTTCTACATCCTGGGCTCCGGCCCCAACTTTAGCCAGACCTACGCCATGGCGATTTGCTCGCTTATGGAGATGCAGTGGCAGCACTGCTGCTACATCCACTCCGGCGAGTATTTCCACGGTCCTTTCGAGGCTACCGAGCCCGGCGTGTTCTACTTTGTGCAGCTTGGCGCGGGCGAGTGCCGCCCCATGGAGGAGCGCGCTCTTGCGTTCCTCAACACGCACACCGATACGATTATGGTGCTCGACGCGCTTGAGTACGGCGTGGGCGACGTGCCTGCCAGCGTGCGTTCGTACCTGGAGCCGATCTTCTTCTACGCGATGAGCTGCGAGCTGCGCGCCGCCCGCGGCAAGGTGTTCGACCACAGCCCCGAGGTTCGTCGCTACATGGGCATCGAGCAGTACTAGGTAACGGGAAAACCATTCACCTTCGATTCACAAGGGCGCTGCGTGAGTCGAAAAAGCGGGCTGCGCCGGGGATTTCCGGCGCAGCCCGCTTGGCATCGCGCTTAGATTCGCGAGGTGTCGCGGCAACCAACGCTTACTTTGCGTCGTAGGCCTCGGCATCCCACCAGTCGAGCTGGGCGATGTTGTCGCGGATGTGCTGGCAGCTCTTGTGGAAGCCCTCGAGCTCGTGCTCGGACAGGTCCAGCGTGTAGACCTCCTCGACGCCCTCGGCACCGATCACGCACGGCAGGGAGGTAAAGATGCCCTCCTCGCCATACTGGCCGGTCATAAGCGTGGAGGCCGAAAGCACGGCATGCTCGTTGTGCAGCACAGCGGCGCAGACGCGCGCGGCGGAGTTGGCAACGGCGTACTCGGTGCACTGCTTGCCCTGGTAGGTTACGTAGCCGCCCTTGCGTGCAAGCTCCTCGACCTCCATGTGGTCGAAGGCGTACTTGTCGGGGTTTTCGGCCTGAAGCTCGTTGAGGCTCTTGCCGGCGATGGTCGCGGCCTTAAAGGCAGCCAGCTGGCTAAAGCCGTGCTCGCCGATCATGTAGGCGTCGATGGACTTGGGGCTCACGCCGACCTTCTTGGAGATCTCGGTGCGCAGGCGGGCGGAATCCAGGCCGCAGCCCGAGCCGATGATCTTCTTGGGATCGTAGCCGGTCAGGTGCCACAGCTCGGTGCACACGACGTCGCAGGGGTTGGAGATGCTCACGAAGATGCCGTCGAAGCCGGCGTCGACGATGCGCTTGGCAAAGGTGCGGGCGGCGTCGGTGGTAAAGAACAGCTCGCCGTCGCGGTTGCCGGCGGCCAGTGCGACCTTACCGGCGGCGTTGACGATGACGTCGCAGCAGGCCAGCTCCTCGTAGTGGTCGTAGCAGTTGACGATCTTGGTGTTGTACGGGACAAATGAAAGGGAGTCGCGCAGGTCCTGGACCTCGGACGTCACCTTGGCCTCGTTGATATCGCACAGGTACAGCTCATCGGCAATACCCTGCATGAGCAGGCTGTTGGCGACATGTGCTCCTACGTGGCCCTGGCCGACCACACCGATCTTACGCGTCTGGTACATATACGTATCCTTTCGGCCGAGTTTTTCGCGTCGAACCATTGTATCGTCCTGCTGCCACTTTGCTAGGCTAAAGCGCCGTAGATTTTTGGACATGCCTTAATCTCTACTTTTGGCTGTTTTGGACCACTGGCGGTGTCTCGGGGCGATGCACTCGCGTGGATGGGGCCGGTCGTTGTACCATAACTGCAACTGACTCGTAAGGAGCATCCATGCCCATTCGCATCCCCGACGCCCTCCCTGCCGCCGCGCAGCTCGAGAGCGAGAACATCTTTGTCATGACCGAGTACCGCGCGCTGCACCAGGACATCCGTCCGCTGCGCGTGCTCATCCTCAACCTCATGCCCACCAAGATTGCCACCGAGACGCAGATCATGCGCAAGCTCTCCAACACGCCGCTGCAGGTGGAGGTTGATCTGCTGCGTACCAAAACGCACGAGGCCACGCACGTGAGCGCCGGCCACCTGGAGACGTTCTACCGCACGTTTGACGACATCCGCGACATCCACTACGACGGCCTGATTATCACGGGCGCACCGGTGGAGCAGATGCCGTTCGAGGAGGTCGACTACTGGCCCGAGCTCTGCCAGATCATGGATTGGTCCACCACGCACGTGCACTCTACGCTGCACATTTGTTGGGGCGCGCAGGCGGGCCTGTATCACCACTACGGTATTCAGAAGCACGACCTGCCGGTAAAGGCGAGCGGCGTCTTTGAGCATTATCTGGTGAAGCCGCAAAGCCCGCTGGTTCGCGGCTTTGACGACCGTTTCTATGCCGTGCATTCGCGTAACACCGATGTGCGCCGCGAGGACGTGGAGGCCGAGCCGCAGCTTGAGGTCGTGGCCGTGTCCGACGAGGTGGGCCTGTACATCGTCAAGTCGACCGACAGCCGTCGCTTCTTTGTCTTTGGTCATCCCGAGTACGATACCGACACGTTGCGTCTGGAGTACGAGCGCGACGTGAAGCGCGGGCTCAACCCTCAGGTGCCGGCGCATTACTTCCCGAACGACGACCCCACCGCCGAGCCGCGCAACGTCTGGCGCAGCCAGGCTCAGCTGTTCTACACCAACTGGCTCAACTACTACGTCTACCAGACCACGCCCTACGACCTAGCCCGCGCCGGCGAGGAGCACTAGACCGTCGGGAGGTGCGCCAGCCGTTAGGCGCTGATGATGTGGGGTAGCGGCAGGTCGTGGGCATCGGTGGGAACGCCGTCGACGCGTTGCTCGTCAAAGGCGATGCCGATGGTTTGGCATGCGGGCGAGAGCATGGTCAGGTAGCGGTCGTAGCAGCCGCCGCCGTAGCCCAGGCGCGCGCCAGCGCGGTCGAATGCTACGAGCGGCACGACGATCATGCCGAGAGCCTCAGCAGGCACGATAGGGAAGCGGCTGCTGTCGATGTCTGTGGCCGCAAAGGCCCGCGTGGGGTGGGCGATAAACGGCGCCGCGGACGCATCGCCGGCGGCAACTGCCCGCATGCACATGCGCTGGCCACAAGCTGCGGCATCGATTGCCGAGAGCATGCACGGATAGGCCACGCGCCAGCCGCGTTTGGCGGCCGCAGCGGCAAACGCGGCAGGGTCGACCTCGGAACCCATCGCGGCATAGATGGCAACGGTGTGCGGCGCCGCGGCATCCAAGCGATCCAATAGCTCAACAAGCCGCGCACAGATAACGGCGGACTTCGCCGCCCGAACATCCAAATCAATCGCATCGCGCCGAGCAATCACCGTCCGCCGCAACTCAGCCTTGTCCATCCCAACCTCCTCTAGCAAACCAACCAAAAAGGGACAGGTTTATTTTGGCAGGTTTTATCTGGGCAAACACCCAAACCACCACATAAGCCATTGCAAAGGGGGCAGTTCGTGGACACCTTCGTGGTGGTTTTGACGAAGAGTGGATGTTCACGGCGGTTTGTCTCGATCTGTAACAGTAACTCGGCAAAATTGGACCTAGTTGTTACAGATTGAGACAAAGAGCTGGTGCCGTTCGGGAACGTCTCGACCTGTAACATCTGGAGCCGATATTGCCGTCTAGATGTTACAGATCGAGACAAACCGCCGCGGTGGGCTGCGCCGCCTCGCCCAAGCCGCAGAAAAAGGTAGATTTTCAGGCATGTCCCAAAAATCTACCTTTGTTGTGGTTAGCCCAGCAGGTCGATGACGTTGAAGCCGGCGTTGCTCTTGGCGATGACGTCTCGGCCGCCAAAGACGCAGGCGGGTGAGGTGGCCGCGATACGCGTGACGTCGGCGCCGAGCGAGCGCAGCTCGCCGGGCGTGGCGGCGAGCATCTGGGCGCGGCGCTCCTCGCGTGCATGCGGATCGAGTCCGGCCAGGTAGGTCGTGTTGCGGCGTTTGGTGAGCGCGTACGGCTTCACCGGCGCGTCCATGCCGCTCACGCAGCTCACGATAAAGCCCTCAAAGGCGGCCTCGTCGGGCTCAAAGCTGCCGAGCCATTCGCCTGCGCGCGCCACGCGCTCAATCGAGGGATCGATTGCCGGGTCGCGGTAGGTGTAGAACGCCGTCTGACGCTCGCCTGCCGCGCGGAATCCGCAGCCGTACGCACCGCCCTTCACGCGGATCTCGTTCCACAGGTAGTCGTAGGAGAGTGCGTTGGCAGCAACCGCCCAGGCGCCCGTCACTTCGAGCCCCAAGCGACGCGGATCGCACGCGCTCGCCGCAAAGCAGATGTCGCTGGGGATGACAAAGGCTTCGTGGCGGTCGCGCGGCGTCGGCACCACGAGCGCATCGTTGCCGGCAATGCCCGCCGCACCCGCGCCCAGCCCCAGGTCGCCCGCAGCATTCCAGTATGCGTCAAAGTCCTCATCGCTGCCGGTAAAGCTCGCCAGGCAGCCGTCGGCCACAAAGATACGACCTGCCAGCTCGGTAAGCTTGGCGCGCAGGCCGTCCAGGCGCTCGTCAAAGTGTTCGAGCAAATCGCGCAGGAACAGATAGAAATCAACGCCCGAAAGCTGCTCGCGCACCACGGCCGAAGGCGAGCTGTAGCTCATCGCGCGACCGAGTGCCGCCGAGTGACCGTTGTTGATAAACCCCTGCTCAAGCCCAATGCGAATCTGCGTGAGCACGTCGCGCACGCGGTCGGCATCGGCATCGAGCAAAAGCGTGCTCGACCACACCTCGCGCGGCAGGCTCGCCAGCGCATCGATCTTCTCAGACAGGGCGCCGGCGCTCACCAGCAGGTAGGGGTGCACGCCGTCCACGTCGGGTTGGGTCATGACCTCGGTCGTAAAGCTCAAAAAGCCCAGCTTGCCGGCAAGCAAGTTGTCGAGCTCCTCTGCCGAGTGCTCGCTCGTGGGCAGCTGTTTGAACAGGCGGCAGAGCAGCGTCACGTAGGGCAGGTCTTTAAACGCGACGCAGCTCAGGTCGAAATACTGCATGGCGTAGGCCAGACGGTTGGTGGGGATGCCGTGGCGCAGGCAGGGGATGGGCGCTGTTGTGTCCACGACCAGCGGCGGCTCGGGGCGCGCCTCACCAATGTCGGACACGCGCAGGCGCGGCAGTGTGGCCTTGGCCTCGGGCGTGTCCTCCGCCTCCTGCGCGGCACGCAGCGCGGCCGTGCGCTCGACCACATCGGCCAGCTCGGCATCGGTCATGGCATCGCGCTTGGCTGCCAGCTCGGCGGCCTCGGCGCCCTCCGAACCCTCGGCGGCATCCACCGGCACCAGCTCGACCAGCGCCATGTGATCGTTTTCCAGCACGAGCTCGCGCAGCAGGTCCTCAAAATAGCTGCCGTCCAGCTCGCCGCGCAGTTCCTCGTACACCGGACCGTACTTGAGCGCCAGCGTCGCGGCGTCGTCATCGTAGAGCCAGGTGCTCAGCGCGTCGCACGCAATGGCCACGCCGTCGGCGATACCGTAGTCGCGCTGGCGCAGGTCGTATTCGTTGCTGCTGATGATGGCCTCCAGGCGCTCGCGCGGAACGCCGTGCTCGCACAGGTCGCGGCAAGCGTCCTGGAACACGCGGCGCAGCTCGCGCGCTATGCCGGGCTGCGCGTTTTGCAGCATGATGAGCTCGTAGGGCTGCAGGCTCTCGGCCGCGGTGTAGCTCACCACGTTGCCGCCCAGGCCGGCGGCCAGAATGGCCTTCTTAACTGGTGCCTCGTTGGAACCCAGCAGTGCCTCGAACAGGATATCCGCCGCGATCGTGCGCTTGCGGTCGAGCGCGCTGCCCAGCACCAGGCCCAGACCTACCAGGGCGTTCTCGGGCGTGGTGGCCATCTCGATGCGCTTGTACTCGCAGGTCACGGGCGCCTGCACGTCCAGCGGATTGGGCGCCAGCGTGGACGGGTCCTCGCCGGCGGCAACGGCAGCGTCCATGCGGCGGCTCGCGGCACTCGGCTGCGACAGATAACGTTCGTCCAAAAAGGCCAGTGCGCGGTCCACGTCCAGGTCGCCGTAGAGCGTGATATAGGAGTTGGAAGGATTGTAGTGGCGCGCGTGCGTATCCAGGAACTGCTCGTAGGTGAGCGCAGGGATCGCGCGTGGGTCACCGCCGCTCTCGTGCGCATAGGCGGTGTCGGGATAGAGCGCGGCGTTGACGGCGTCGTCCAGCACGCTCATGGGGTCGGACAACGCGCCCTTCATCTCGTTGAACACCACGCCGTTATAGCGCAGCGTGCCCTCGCGCAGGCTCGCGAAGCTGCCGTCGCCCTCGCCCTCGGCGCCCTCCGGCAGGTCCAACTCGTAGTGCCAGCCCTCCTGCTCAAAAATGGTGGGTTTGGTGTAGATGGCCGGGTTGAACACAGCGTCCAGGTACACGTCCATTAGGTTGTACAGATCCTGCTCGTTGGTGGTGGCAACGGGGTAGATGGTCTTGTCGGGGTAGGTCATGGCGTTGAGGAACGTCTGCATGGAGCTCTTGATCAGGTCGACAAACGGCTCCTTGACGGGGAACTTAGCCGACCCGCACAGCACCGAGTGCTCAAGAATATGGAATACGCCGGTGGAATCGGCCGGCGGCGTCTTAAAGCCAATGGCAAAGGCCTTGTTCTCGTCGTCGCACGCCAGGTACAGCAGGCGAGCGCCCGAGGCGGTGT
Organism: uncultured Collinsella sp.; assembly: GCA_958353395.1. Lineage (GTDB taxonomy): Bacteria > Actinomycetota > Coriobacteriia > Coriobacteriales > Coriobacteriaceae > Collinsella. Next base: position 12,179 of record CATWSG010000018.1, on the reverse strand, counting down.
GGCGCAGCACGTAAGCGTCCGAGTCGAGCTCGGGTACGGTCTCGCGGCGCTCGACGGCAAAGCCGTGACAGGTGGTGCCGGGCACCAGCAGCGCGGAGGCAACGGCGCGCGGGTCGGTTGAGGTGGTGGGCATATGCAGTCTCCTTTGACGCCCCATCGGGGGCGAATCGAGTCGAATCCTCGAGAGTATACCCATATGGGGCCGCGACCCTGCGGCGAACTGAAGACGATGCCAACGGATTGGGTAAAGGCCCCGCGTGCCCGCCGCGCGAGCGTGGAAACTTGGACGCCTATCGAATGAGAGTGGTTTTTCGGACGGAATCAGCCTCAAAACGCCCAAAAGCCGTCCAAATATCCACCCTCATTTCCCGACCGTCCAAAATCCACGCTCATCCGCCGCCCGCACATCTCTCATCTCTCATTCGTCACGAATACGAGAGATAACAGAAAGACGAGAGATAAATATGAGAGATAACTGAGCAGTAAAGAGACAAGCAATCATGGTATTATCTCAATACCGATTGTTCTACCAGCAAAAACATGTTTATATGAAACAGATGGCAGACATCTTATCTTTTATCTCTCACTCATCTCTAATATGAGAGATAACAGAAAGATGAGAGATAATTACGAGAGATAACTGAGAGACGAAGGAAATCCATTCGCGGCATTCTTCGCAGAACCGAGCGAAAGGACGTGCAGATGAACAAAAACGAACTGACCGGTCTGCTCGAGTCTTTAAGGCGCATGGGCTCGGACGATCTTAACGTCGAGGTCAAGGAGAGCGCCACGACGCTTTCCCGCGACGTATGGGAAACGGTCAGCGCTTTCGCAAACACCGCCGGCGGCATCATCGTACTCGGAGTGAGCGAGCGCGCGGGTTTTGCCCCAGTTGCAAACTTTGAGACCGAGAAAGTGCTCAACCAATTCGTGGCGGGCATGGGTGATGCCGGCGGTCGCGGAAAGCTGGCCAATCCGCCCAAATACACCATTGAGCGCGTGGAGCTCCAGGGCACCGTGGTTCTGGTCATCACGATTGAGGAGCTCGACCCGTCGAGCAAGCCTTGCTATGTCATAGAGCGGGGCGCTCAAGGTGGCAGCTACAAACGCATCGATGACAAAGACGTACCCCTTTCGTCGACCGAGGTTTTGGCATTGTCGTCATATGAACGGACGAGTCCTAGCGATCGCGATGCGGTGCCCGGCACGAGTGCGGGCGATCTCGACGAGTCGCTGGTCGACCGCACGATAGAGCGTGCCTATTCGTTGACGCCTCGAGCGATGCGCGGTGCGGCGGACAAGAAGACAAAGATGGAGCGTCTGAATTTCCTCGACTTCCAGGGCAATGTTACCAAGGCCGGCCTCCTTGCCGCGGGCGTTTACCCTCAGCAGTTCTATCCCAAGCTCTTCATTGATGTGGCTGTCCATGCGGGAACTCAAAAGGGCGCTGCGGGACCGCTAAGATTTATGGACCGCACAGTCTGCGAGGGCACCCTGGGCGAGATGATTTCGGATACTGTCGCGGCTGTCGCCAAAAACCTGCGCCGCACCTCGACCGTCCAAGGCGTCTCGCGTGTCGACTCGCTGGAGATTCCCGAGGAGGTTCTGCGCGAGGCAATCGCCAACGCCGTAATCCATCGAGAATACGGGGATCGGTTCTGTGGACAATCGATTGCCGTCGACGTCTTTGACGATCGTGTCGAGGTGACGAATCCTGGCGGCCTTTACGGGGGAAAGACTCGCGAGAACTTGTTTGACGGCAGCTCCCGATGCCGTAACGCGACGCTCGTGAAACTCATGTCGATTGTCCCGCTGCCGGATGGCGCAGGTTCGCCGGCTGAGGGCAATGGCTCGGGCATCCCGATGATGATCGATGCCATGCGCGCGCATGGTCTGGCCGAGCCCCTGTTCTGCCCGGGGTTCGATCGGTTCAAGGTCGTACTTTACCGTTCAAAGATCGAGCCGGTCGATCATGGCGGGGGCTTAATTGTGACGGCACTCAAACACTACGGCGAGCTGGGGACGCGTGAGCTGGCAGAACGTACGGGGCTTACGATTTCCCAGGTTAGGTCGCGCGTCAACGCGCTCATTGCTCAAGGCGAGCTTGAGCCCACGGCGCCGGCGACGAGCCGCAACCGCAAGTATCGACTGTCAGAGCGCGTGGAATAAATGCGTTAGTGGACGAGGCGACCCAATAATCGACCCTCAATTGGCGCCCACTAAGGTAAAGCGGTTGTTGCTCAGTCGACGGTGATGCTAAAGACTCGGCTTACGCCGGCATGGCCCCGAACCCGTCCATCAAGAACAGCCTAAGAACCAGCTTGATGACATATCCCGGTTTGACTTCAGCCGCGTCAAAGACGTGGCGCTCGGCGAGCTCGCTGCAGTATGCATAGATGTCGCGGATAAGGTCCGCGCCCGAAAGCGTAAACATGTAGCCTGCGTCCGAAAGCGCATTGGGTGCGGCGGGCAACTTGGCCATGTGGCAGAACGTTTGCAGGTCGGGCGCCATAACATTCTGGTAGTCGAGGTGGCCGCTGGCATCCTGTGCGGCAAGCTCCAATTGGCGCACAAAATCCAGCGCCGCCGCTAACACAAAGCTCGGCGTAGGCGCATTGACGTCCTGAGTGGTCGCCACAAGCCTGCCCGCCGCCTGCGTGACAAGCCAAGCGACCTCGCGCTGGCAACGCACAGCCTTGCGCGTAACCGGCTTGATGGACGAAGAAGAAACGCTCCCCTTAGGCGGATTCGAAGCAGCCATAAGACCCTCTCATGAACAATCCGGCCCAACAAGCCCGGATGAAACACGTGCTACATCAGTATACAGGGGAGTGGGATGGAAAAAACGGAGTCGACAGCGTGAACTGCCGGCTCCTGATTGCTTGCCTTAGAGGCTGTACACTTCGACCATAGCTTCGCCAATGCGATGGGGCACGCCGGTGACGAGTGCGTTGCCCATGCAGAAGGCTCGATGGCCGTCAGTCATGCCCGTATCGGTCCAGCCTTTCGGGAATCCCTGAAGCTGATCGAGCTCGTCGGGAACAAGACGGCGGAAACGGCCATCGGGACATTCGATGACGTGCTTGAAGCGGCTCGCTCCCGTGCCGCCTTCTCCTGTGAGGATGGTGCGGCTCGGCTTGTCGGTGGCATCCGGGAAGCTCATGGCTCCTTCGGAATACGTGTACGTAAAGCCTGTCTTTTTGTTAGTGCGCTCTTCGCGCTTGCTGCCCTTAAGGTAGCGCCAGTCGGGAAGCTTTTCGTCGGAGATGTAGAACTGCTCCGGGACATAAGCCTCGTCGACAAGCACGTCGCCAAGCACGTGGCGCTCACCGTGATAGTCCTCGGCAAAGTCGCAGGTCAGAACATGACAGCCCTGCATGACGCCAGCATGCTTGAATTGAGAGGTCTTTTGGCCGACGCCAAAACGAGTTGAGTTCTCGTAGGGGTCGGGTAAAACATCGAGCTCGGACATCTCGTCGGGATAGATGGCGGGGAAGGCTTTAGCCATGACGCCGTTGTGCATGCGATCAACGAGATCAACCTTGCCAGCGTCCTTTTCGCAGAAGATATAAACACGCTTGCGACGCTGGGGGAAACCGTATTCGGCAGAGTTGACCACGCGCCATTCGACCGTGTAGTCGAGGTCGGCAAGACAACTTAGGATGATGGCGAAGTCGCGACCGCGTTGAGACGCGGGCGATTTGAGCAGGCGGTCGACGTTTTCGAAGAGGCCGAACTTGGGTTCCTTCATTTCGAGGAAGTGATAGATGTCCCACCAGAGGACACCCTTCTTGCCCTCGATGCCGTGCGCCTGATTGAGCGGGCGTGCAACAGAGTAGTCCTGGCAAGGGAAGCCACCGACGACCATTTGCACGTCGGGGATTTTAATTTCGCCGGCTTCAGCCTGCTCCAGGACCTTATTGATATCTTCGTTAACAACGGAATCTTCGCCAAAGCGGTCCATGTAACAACGTGCCGCAAACTGACGCGCCTTGGTTCCGGGCGGTTCCCACTGGTTGGCCCAAATGGTGCGGAAGGGGCCGGCGGGGTTCATGTAGAAATCTGGATAACGAGGGTCAGCGTAGCCTTCGAGGCCCAAACGGAATCCGCCGACGCCAGCAAAAAGCTCGGCAATATTAATCTCAGACACGTTTCTCCAATCGCTGCTGTGTCCGGTTATGGTGGTCACAACAATAACCGATCGAGGGGACAATCAAGACCTCAATTTTCTGGGCGTTAGTAGTTGCTCTGAACTACCATGAGGTTAGTTGCGAGTTTCGGAGGTATCCCGTGTCTAAGAAGCGCCTCGATTTCAAGCGCATGCTTGACGATACTGATTTTTCTGACCCCTCAAGTATTGAGCGCTATGCTGCCAATCTCGATGGCATGACGTTCCGCGATATTCTCGAGCTCGGTATTGCTCCGGAGGGGGAGAGTGCGCCCAAGGACTTTGGCTCCAAGAAGTACAAAGGCGGTATGGGCACTCTTATCGAAGAACGTTACTTTGGCTACAAGGCCAATAGTGACGATCGCCCCGACTTTCCCGAGGCGGGCGTTGAGCTCAAGGCAACGTGTTTTGATGTGCTCAAGAACGGCCGGAAGTCTGCTGGCGAGCGCCTTGTCCTGACCATGATTCCTTATGACCGACCTGTTTCGCTCGACTACGACAGTTCTCACCTCAAGACCAAGCTCAGCAATATCCTGTTGATTTACTACGGCCGAGATCGTTCCATCGATAAATACGACCAACGCATTGAGCGTGCGGTCATGGTTCGTCTGCCCGAAGAGGACATGAAAATCATTCGCGCCGACTACGAGAAGATCATTTCCTATATTCAGGATGGCCGTGCGGACGAGCTTTCAGAAGGCATGACGACTTATCTGGGTGCTTGCACGAAGGGCGCAACTGAGGCCACAATGTGGGCGGACCAGTATTATGAATACTTCAATACCGATACGGGCGAGATTGAGCGCCATCGCGCAAAGCGTCGCGCCTTTTCCCTCAAGCGCTCGTATATGGACTATGTGCTCCATACTTATGTCCTCGGTGCTCCGCGAGTCGGGGAGAGCATTGTTCAGGACGATGGCAAGTCTATCGATTTCGAAAGTTACGTAACTGGACTTATCGAGCGCCATTACGGTGAGACCGATCGTCAAATTGCCGAACAGTATGGACTGGAGTACACGGGCAATAAGGCGCAGTGGACAACGCTCGTTTATCGTATGCTCGGAATCAAAAACAATGCTGCCGAGGAATTCGTCAAGGCAGGCATTTCCGTCCGAACTGTTCGAGTTAACAACAGGGGGCACATCGAACAGGCTATGTCGTTCCCACCGTTTGAGTTCAAGCGTTTGATTGAAGAAGACTGGGAGACGTCGCCTCTTCATGCGTGCCTTGAGACCAATCGCTTTTTCTTCGTTGTGTTCCGTGAGGACCACGATGGCGTGCTGCGTCTCGATCGTTGTTTGTTCTGGGCAATGGGAGAAAACGAAATCGAAGGCCCAGCGAAAGCTTGTTGGGATGAGACGCGAAAGGTAATACGTGAGGGCGTTGAGCTCAATCCGTATCGGGATGCGAGCGGAAAGCTCAAAGTGACTAACAATCTGCCCGGTATGGCGGACAATCCAATTGTTCACGTTCGCCCGCATACGTCAAAAGCGGCTTACAAGTTTGCCGATGGAACAGAGATCGGTGACATCGCAAGGAATGCTTACGAACTGCCCGACGGGCGCTGGATGACGAAGCAATCGTTCTGGTTCAACAAGGGCTACCTGGAGCATATTCTGGGGCTGTAGCGTTTCGAGATTATTTAACAATCAACCCCTGCTCCTCGATACCTCGATGTTGCCCCTACAAATAAATCCCCTCACCAAGCTGCTTATGGAACTCGGCGTGATGGTCGCGTGCCCAGGTAAAGAGCGCCTGGTCAAAGTCGGTGCGCGTGGTCGGGACGCCAAAGACGCCGGCAACTTCGACGCGCACAAACTCCAGTGCCGGCAGCTTGTTGATGGCAGTGAGGGCAAACGGGGACGAGGGCTCCTCGAACAGATAGCGGCTGCCTTGCAGCGCGTCGCAACTGGTGCACGTGTTGCCGAGCGACGGGGCTTTGGAAGTTCGCGCGCCTACGGGCTTGTAGCCGCAGCGCTTATGAAGGTAGTCGCGGATCTCGCCCGGCACACAGCCAAGAGCGGGCACGATGGCGAGCGCGTTGGCGTTGGCCGTGTCGATGGCAATGTGCCCGGCTTCGTTGGGTGCGTGCGCGATGGCGATGCTCTCGTCGTTATCGGTTCGATAGGGAATGCCGAAGGCCGCGACCGAGGTCTCTTTGTGACACTTCCAGCATTCGCGCTTGCCCAGTACTAGATATATATACGGCGCTGAGGGGTCGGATCGGTCAACACCGGGCAACCATTCGGCAAAGGGCTCGGGGTTGACGCCGCTGGGTACATACCAGATCTTCTTGGTCCGGTCCCATTTGGCGCCCAGCGCCTTGGCTTCTTCTTTGTGCGAAAAGGGGACATCGAGCTCGGTGCGCATGGCGGCTCCTTGGTGCTGCAGGTGCAAGTGGCTCAAGGATACCGCAGGGCGCAGACATCGCGGCGTTTTGCTGAGAAGTTGCGGTGCGGACTGATTGGTTATGCCGATGGATAGATCGGCAAGTAGATGGTCGGCTTTTGGCCAGTTGGGCGGTTGGAGCAGCTTGCGGCGCAGTTTTGTGCCTGGCTATTGTTGATGTTGGGGCATTGAATTTGTTTGGCGGCTATTTGTCAGGTGAATTGATGTTACGTTGCGATGACGGTTGGAGCTGCCAGTGGATTTGGCGACATAAAACAAAACAGCTCAGAGGCGAAGCCTCTGAGCTGCGAACATTTGGTGGGCGTTAGAAGATTTGAACTTCTGACCTCTTCCGTGTCAGGGAAGCGCTCTCCCCCTGAGCTAAACGCCCGATCAAGGGTGCGCAAGTGCGCAAGGGATAATATAACGGAGCCTGAACTCGGTGGCAAGAACATTTTTAAAAATCGCTTACATTGTGGAATTCGGGGGCTTTGTCGTATCCATTTCAAAAGAGTCTGCTGCCGCGATTTGGCTGTCGACTAATACAGGGCCATTGCGGTATCGAGCTATGGAAAGACGCCTGCGGAATTGTCCTACCGATAAGCGGACAAGCCTCCGGCTGGTGCCTTCGCCGTGGTAAGGTAAGCCGAATTGTTTCCAGGCTGTTTCGGGGGAGTGGAATGAGCAAAGAGTGTGTCGAGCAGGTCGAAGGCACAGGGGCTTCGGTGCCGATGACCGATATATCGAACATTGATGTGCCCGAGGGCACCGACGAGCTCAGCCGCAGCACCCGTCGCGCCTGGCGCGACCGTCTCAACGACGCCCAGACGCGCAAGATGATCACGGGTGTTTTAGCCACGCTGGTGGGCGGTTCGTTTTGGGGTTTCTCGGGTACCAGCGCGAGTTTTTTGTTCGATACCTACCATGTTGATACGCTGTGGCTTATGAGCATACGGCAGATTCTCGCCGGCCTGCTCTTTATGACTGTGGTTGTTACGCGCGACCGCGAGCGCCTGATTAAGCTCTGGACCACACCCGCCGATCGCAAGCAGCTGCTGCTCTTTACCGCCTTTGGCCTGCTGTTCAACCAGTTTTGCTATCTTTCGGCCGTGCGCCTGACGAACGCCGGAACCGCGACGGTGCTCCAGTGCCTGCAGCTCGTTATCATCATGGGCTACGCCTGCGTGACCGATCGCCGCATGCCGCGTACTCGCGAAGTCATCGGCATTGGCCTGGCTCTGGGTGGAACCTTTTTAATTGCCACCGGCGGCGACCCTACCAGCCTGAATATCTCGCCGCTTGGCCTGGCAGCAGGTCTTATGTGTGCGGTCAGCGCCGCGTGTATGGCGGTGATTCCCGCCAAGATCCTGCCCGAATACGGTAGCCCCATCGTCACGGGCTCGGCAATGCTCACGGCGGGCGTGGCCTCATGTGTCTTCGTGCAGCCCTGGGCGCATATGCCGGCGCTCGATGCCGCCGGTATCGAGGCGCTCGCGGTGTTCGTGGTTATCGGCTCGTTTTTTGCTTACATGCTCTATATGCAGGGCGTTAAGGACATCGGCTCGGTGCGCGCGAGCCTCATCGGAACTGTGGAGCCGGTTTCGGCGACCATCACCAGCGCCGTTATGCTGGGCACGGTGTTTTTTCCGACCGACCTTATCGGCTTTGTCATGATCATCGTAATGATGTTCCTCACGGTGTAGCTAGCGCCGCCGCCAAGACAGAAAAGGTGTTGTGCCGCATTTTCGCCAATTGATGTCCGTGTCTGGAGTTTAGCTGTCGATGCTCAAAATGCCATAAACTAGTAACGTTATGGACTTTTTCATTGCGACTCAATTGCGAGGATTTCTTTATGGCTGGTAATCACTTTAAGGGCAGCGATAGCGGCCGCCCTGCAGTTCCGCCGCGTCCGAACGGGGCTGGTAAGGCCGGCACGCCGGGCGGCGCTGGACAGGGCGGTTCCGGTAAGCGCGTGTCCCCGGGCGAGACGGCGATGTTTACCGCTCTGTACGAGCAGTCTCAAAAGGCAAAAAAGACCGGCCGTGCAAGAGGGAATGTCTTTGCGGGCGGTGCAACCTCCACGTCGCAGCCGAGCGGGGCTCCTTCGGTACCCGCGAACAACGCAGGTGCTGCCAACGCCGCGAATGCCGCCGGCAACGTTAATGCCGACAAGGCCGCCAACAATACTCCCTCTGCCGGTGGCGCGGGGCTTACGGGTAACCTTGGCACGATTTACACCGGCGCCTCCGAGACTGGCACGTTCGCCCGCCTGGATGATAGCGGTGCCGAGTTTGCGGGCTCGGGTTCCAAGGAAGATTATTACGATTTTGGCTTGAACTACGGTGGCGACGCTTCGCCGAGTTCGACCTCTGACGGTCTGGTCCGTCATCGCCATCGCAAGGGCGAGCGCAAAAAGCGTCACACCGGCGCCATTATTGCCGTTGTAGTCGCGGTGCTTCTCGTTGCGCTTGGCGCAAGCGGCTTTATGCTGCTTAACTCGGCAAAGACCGTAAAGAGCGAAGCGAAGGAGGCTGTCGAGATCGTCGGTGGCCTTAAGGACAAGGTCACGTCGGGCGATTTTTCGACGCTGCCTGACGACGCGAAGAAGATCGATGAGCTCTGTAACAGCATGAAGGCGGAGACCTCGAGCCCGCTGTGGGCGGCGGCTTCGTTTATCCCGGTGTATGGCAGCGATATCAATGCGGCCCGCACCATGATTGACGCCCTGTCCGATGTCTCGAGCAATGCGCTGGTTCCCATGGCCGATAACCTTTCGCAGGCTACGCCCGGCAAGCTGTTCCAGGACGGCATGATTAACGTGTCCGCGCTGCAGGCGGTCGCCGATTCGCTTTCCAGCAGCTCGAAGGTGTTCAAGAGCGCCAACGAGAAGGTCCAGGGCATTGGCGATACTCATATTTCCCAGGTGACCGAGCTGGTCGATAAGGCCAAGGACGGCTTTGCCACCCTCAACGGCGCGGTTGACGCGGCGGAGAAGGTCGACCCCGTCCTTCCCCAGATGCTCGGCGCCAACGGCCAGACGCGTCATTACCTTGTGCTCGCGATGAGCAATGTCGAGATCCGCGCCTGCGGCGGTTTCCCCGGTTCTCGCGGCGTGATGTCGGTGACTGACGGTAAGCTCGAACTGGGCGATTTTGTCAAAGTCGACATGATGAAAGAGCCTTTGAGCCCGCTTCCCATCACCGATGAAGAGGCAAACTTGTTCACGACCGGATGGGGCCTGACCGGATTCAACACGCTCGGATACACGATGGGCGACGTTACGATGACGCCTGATTATCCGCGTGCGGCTCAGCTTGCCAGCGATATGCAGAAGGCCATTGTCGGAGATGACATCGACGGCGTATTTGCAGTCGATCCGGTATTTTTGCAGTATATGCTCGGCGTTGTAGGCGGCACACAGCTTCCTGACGGCACCGTCGTTGATGGAAGCAACGCCGTAAAGGTGCTGCTGCACGATATTTATTGGAATTACCCGGTAGAGGAACAGGACGCCATTTTTGCGGCGGTTGCCGGATCAGCTTTTAACAAGATCGTGGACGAACTGGGCTCCAGTGATATTACTAAGATTGCTGCCGCCATCGAAAAGGGCGCTTCCGAGGGTCGCATCCTCATGTATTCGAGAAATGATGACGAGGAAAAGGCCGCGAAGGCTCTTGGAATATCGGGCGCTCTCCAAACCGATACGTCGGAGGCTCCGATTTTGGGCGTCTATGTGAACAACTACAGCTATTCAAAGATGGATTGGTTCCTCGATAAGCGAGTCACCATCGATTCTTCGGTTGAAAATGCCGATGGCTCGACGACGTATCGAGTGACCACCTCGCTCAAAAACACGATGACCCCCCAGGAGAAGGCCGAGATGCCTGGTTATTTCCAGGGCCATAACGGCATTAGCCAGGATATTGATGATGAGGTGCTGAGGCTTTATCTCTATGCTCCTGCGGGAGGCAGCATTTCGGACATTAAGACTTCGGGCTCCGGTTCTATCGAGATGAACGAAGCGACGCACGATGGCTTGAAGGTTGCATGGGGCGGTGTCCACATGCTTCTTGGACAAGACATAAAGGTCGAGTACACGGTCACGACTTCGAAGGACTCTGGGCACAAAGAGCTTAAGGTTCGTACCACGCCAACCGCTCAAACGTTCGAATAGGATAAGTAAGATATGAAGTACTTTGGCACCGACGGCTTTCGCGGTGAGGCCAACGTTGGGCTGACGGTAGAGCACGCTTATAAGATTGGCCGTTTTGTGGGCTGGTATTACGGTGCCAACCGCGAGCGCAAGGCACGCGTGATCGTGGGCAAGGACACGCGTCGTTCGAGCTACATGTTCGAGGCGGCGCTGGTGAGCGGCCTGGTCGCGAGCGGTGCGGACGCCTATATGCTGCACGTGATCCCCACGCCGGGCGTAGCGCATCAGACCGTGGAAGGCTGCTTCGATTGCGGCATCATGATCAGCGCGAGCCACAACCCGTTTTGCGATAACGGCATTAAGCTCGTCAACAGCGACGGCTTTAAGATGGACGAGGACGTACTGGAGCTCATCGAGGACTATATCGATGGCAAGAGCGAGGTGCCGCTGGCCACGGGTAACCACATCGGCGCCACGGTGGACTACATGCAGGGTCGCAACCGCTACATTGCTTCGCTCATTGCAAGTGCGAACTTTTCGCTGCAGGGCGTCAAGATCGGTATCGACTGCGCCAACGGCTCGGCTTCCTCGGTGGCCAAGCCGGTGTTTGACGCGCTCGGTGCCGACGTGCGCGTGATCAACGCCGCGCCCGACGGCTTTAACATCAATGTCGACTGCGGCTCCACGCATATGGAGCGCCTGCAGCGCCACGTGGTGGAGCAGGGTCTGGACGTGGGCTTTGCCTACGACGGCGATGCCGACCGCTGCCTGGCCGTGGACGAGCGCGGCCGCGTGGTCGACGGCGACCAGATCCTGTACGTGTGCGGCGTGTACCTGAACAAGCACGGGCGTCTCTCGGGCGGTACCGTGGTGCCGACGATCGCCAGCAACTTTGGTCTGCTCAAGTCGCTGGAGCTTGCCGGACTGAGCGCCGTGACCAGCGGCGTGGGCGACCGTCACGTGTATGCCAAGATGCGCGAGGGCGGCTACAGCCTGGGCGGCGAGCAGACGGGCCATACGATCTTTGGCGATATCGAGCGCACGGGCGACGGCATTATGACCTCGCTGCGTGTGATGGAAGTGATTCGTGCCGAGCGCGAGACGCTCTCGCAGCTCACGGCTCCGTGCAAACTGCTGCCGCAGGCGCAGGTGGCCGTGCACGTGGCGGACAAGGACGCCGCGCTCGAGAACATGGGCGTGCAGAACGCCATCGCCGAGGCCGAGGCTGCGCTGGCAGGCGAGGGCCGCGTGCTCGTGCGCAAGAGCGGAACCGAGTCGGTTATCCGCGTGCTGGCCGAGGCGCCCGACCAAGCATCCGCCGATGCTGCCATGAAGCGCATCGCCAACGCGCTCGAGGCTCTTTAGTTACGCGGCCAATCTGGCACTTGGGGACGTTCCTTTTCTGCCGGCACAATAGGAACGTCCATTACAGTCGAAATTGTCAGCCCGGGACTGTCTCGGGCTACGATT
>CATWSG010000017.1 GCA_958353395.1 uncultured Collinsella sp. | reverse complement strand
CTTATAACCACTACTTTATTGCACTAGAGTAATTGATTGTGAACAATATTACAAACGTACTACATCCTTCAGAAGCGAACGTGAAATCTTTCTTGGGCGTACGCATGTAATACACTCACCTTTATAGCTTTTAGAGAATAATTCCAACCTGCCAAAACCCCTGCAATACACTCGTATTGCAGGGCCTATGCTCAAGTTTGCCCCCTGCAACTGCGTATATTTAACCTGTATATCGTTGGAGGAATTCTATCGAAGTGCCTGTTTCGCCGCATGCACTCGATACGTCGATGCCGGACCACGGGCGGTCCGGGGCAACGTCGACAGGGTCTCTCCGGCATGGGATTCAGGAGGGAGTGAACAACATGGGCAATAAACGAGTTGTGGCTGATTCTTCACGCTGCATTGGGTGCCAAACCTGTATGGCGGCGTGCATCGAGGCACATGATATTCCCGGCAACATCGCCGCACCTCGCTTGCGCGTAACGCGCACCTACGAGATCTCCGCGCCGGTGGCATGTCACCACTGCGAGGACGCTCCGTGCGCGAAGGCCTGTCCTACGGGTGCCTTGTTCTTTGATCCAAAGAACCATCGTATCGGCGTCAGCGAGGACAACTGCATCGGCTGCAAGAGCTGCGTTATGGCATGCCCCTTTGGCGCCGTGAGCGTGGCGACCACGCAGGTCCCCGTCTTGATGGGCGACGTGCGTGTGGGTTCGCAGACTAAGAGCTTCGTGCTCAAGTGCGACCTGTGCGTGGACCGTCCCGGCGGTCCGGCGTGTGCCGAGGCGTGCCCGACCAAGGGCCTCACCCTGGTAGACGAGGAGCGCCTGGCAGAACTGACTGCCGAGCGTGCCCGCGCCACCATCGAAAACGAGGCGTAAGCGTCGGGCGACAGGCCCAATGATTGTCAAATAAGTACCGAGCATTCGGTAGCAGAGAAAGGAAGGAGGGTGTCATGGAGAAGCATAAAGTGATCTGCCCGTACTGCGGCGCCGGTTGCCAGTTTAACCTCCTGGTCCAAAACGGCCAGGTCGTGGGCACCGAACCGCTCAACGGCATCACCAACCAGAGCGAGCTGTGCCTTAAGGGCATGAGCGGCTACGACTTCATCAACGACACCAAGATCTTGACTCCCCGCGTACTGCACCCGATGATCCGCCGCACCAAGGGCGCGGATCTTGAGCGCGTAAGCTGGGACGAGGCACTGGATTTCACCGCATCTAAGATGCAGGCCATAATTGACGAATATGGTCCTAACGCTGTCATGACCACCGGCTCTTCGCGAGGCGGCGGCAATGAGGCGAACTACGTCATGCAGAAGTTTACGCGTGCGTGCATCGGCACCCACAGCGTGGACAACTGCGCCCGTACTTGACACGGCCCTACTGTCCTCGGTCTGATGGACACGGTTGGTTCAGGTTGCATGTCATGCTCCATCCCCGGTATGGAGGATGCGGGCTGCATTTTCCTCTTCGGCTATAACCCTGCCGATTCGCACCCCATCGTCGCAAGGCGTATCGTGCGAGCCAAAGAAAAGGGTTGCAAGATCATCGTCGCCGATCCGCGCCATATCGAAACCGCGCGTATCGCCGATCTCTACCTTCCGATCAAGAACGGTTGCAACGTTGCGTTCCTCAACGCCTTTGCCAATTGTCTGGTCAACGATGGCCTCTACGACAAGGAATTCGTCGCCGAGCACACGAACGGCTTTGACGAGTGGTGGGAGACCATCAAGAACTACACTCCCGAATCCGTACAGGACATCACGGGTGTCGAGCCCGCGTTGATCCACCAAGCTGCCGAGATGTACGCCACGGCGAAGCCCTCTGCCATCATTGGCTGGGGCATGGGCGTATGCCAGCAGAAGCAGAACCTGAAGACGGTGCACACCATCGCCTCCATCGCCTGCGTTGCCGGCCAGATCGGCAAACCCAACTCCGGCCTCGCGCCCGTGCGTGGTCAGAACAACGTCCAGGGCTCCTGCGATATGGGCATGCTGCCTAACCTGTACCCTGGCTACCAGAAAGTCACCGACCCCGCCGTGCGCGCCAAGTTTGCAAAGGCTTGGGGCGTGCCCGAGGAAAAGCTCCCGCTCGAGGAGGGCTACAAGCTCACCGACCTGGGCCACCTGGTCGACGAGGGCAAGGTGCACTGCTTCTACAACTACGGCGAGGACCCGGTGCAGACCGAGCCCGATTCGGCCGGTATGCGCAAGACGCTCTCCGAGCTGGATCTGTTCATTTGCCAGGACATCTTTATGACGCAGACGACCATGCTCGCCGACGTCATCCTGCCCGCTACCTCTTGGGGCGAGCACGAGGGTGTCTTTACCGCATCCGACCGTAGCTTCCAGCACTTTGACGCGGCTGTTCCGCCCAAGGGCGAGTGCCGCCACGACTGGGAGATCTTCGCGGACCTGTCCACGCGTATGGGCTATCCCATGCACTACGACAACACCGAGCAGATCTGGAACGAGTGCATTAGCCTGTGCCCCAACTTTGTGGGCGCGACCTACGAGAAGATGGCTCCCGAGGGCGGTTACGCCCAGTGGCCGGTCAAGAGCACCGATGTGAACGACCACGGTACGCCCGACATGTTCGCTGGTGGCAAGTTCACCACCAAGGACGGCCGCGCCAACCTGATGGCGCACGACTGGGAGGCGCCCTCCGAGCTTCCCGACGATGAGTACCCGCTCATTCTGTGCACCGTCCGCGAGGTCGGTCACTACAGCTGCCGCTCGATGACCGGCAACTGCAAGACGCTGGCGCTGCTCGCCGACGAGCCCGGCTTTGTCCGCATGAATCCCGCGGACGCCCAGGCGCGCGGCATCAAGAACGGCGACATCGTCTCGATTCATAGCCGCCGCGGCCAGGTATACAGCCGCGCCGACGTGAGCGATCGCATCAATAAGGGCACGGTCTACATGACCTACCAGTGGTGGATCGGCAAGTGCAACGAGCTGACCATTCACAAGGTCGACCCGGTCTCGCATACGCCCGAGGACAAGTTCTCCGCCTGCCAGGTCGACGCCATTGCCGACCAGGTTTGGGCAGAGGGCGAGGTAGAGCGTCAGTACACCGAGCTCAAGCAGGCTCTGGTGGACGCCGCTGCTCCCCAGGACGTTGAGCCTGGCGCCGCCAAGTTCGACGACGAGACGCACGTGAACCAAATCGTGTAGTCCCGTTCTCGTTGGCTTTTTGGGCCGGGCGTCCCGTACGTTCGGGAGCCCGGCCCGTTATTTTGAAAGGAAGTGGGGATGAACCGCTTCATCGACATCAACCCGGAGAGGTGCATCGGCTGCGGAACATGCCAGTCCGCCTGTGCCGACGCCCACCGGATGCAGGGTCTTCAGGATACGCCGCGCCTGGCGCTCGTGAAGACCGGCGGTATTTCGGCCGCCCTTGCCTGCCACCATTGCGAGGGTGCTCCCTGCGCCGAGGTTTGCCCGGTGAATGCCATCGAGCACGATGGCGATCGCATCCACGTCAAGGAGCAGGAGTGCATCGGGTGCAGGCTGTGCGCCATCGCGTGCCCCTTCGGAGCCATCCATCCCGATGGCACGTCTATCGCCGGTGTCGCAGGCATGTGCGACCCGACGCCTTCGTATCCTAAGTCCCTGAGCAGCCTGCTTACGTGGGCTCCTGGCCAGTACACCTGCGCCGTCAAGTGCGACCTGTGTGCCTTCGATCCGGACGGCCCGCATTGTGTGGCGGCGTGCCCCACCAAGGCGCTGACCGTCATGGGCGGCGCGGCCGATCGCGAGCTCGACGAGGCCAAGCGCCTGCGCTCGATCGAAAACGGTCCAGTCGTCGACGTTACCGCTGTGGCCCAGGGCCTGTCCGAGAAAGCAGAAGGGAGCGTAAACAATGGATAGCATGACGCTGTTTATCGCATCGCTTGCCGTCTCGTGCATCGGTGCGCTCGCCTCGGTTCTGCTGATCAAGGCCGATAACGCCGCCAAGACCGCCGGCTGCCTGATCGGCGCCGTCGCGGCCGTGCTGTCGTTCATCGCGGGCCTCGAGGCCGTGCTTGGCGACGTTTCGTCCCTCAACACGGTCTTCTTTTTCCCGTTCGCCCGTCTCGAGCTCTTGCTCAACGGCCTTGCGGGCCTGATCGTGGTCCTCATCTCAATCCTCGCCTTTGCGGGCTTCATCTACGGTCTGTCCTACTTCGATGAGTACCCGGGCAAGGTCGGGCGCGCCGGTTTCTTCATGAACACCTTCGTCGCCTCGATGATGCTCGTCATCACCGCCGACAACGTGTTCTGGTTCCTGGTCGCCTTTGAGCTCATGTCCCTTACGAGCTACTTCCTTGTCGTCATCGAGGAGAACAAGAACTCCATCAAGGGCGGTTGGCTCTACTTCGTCATCGCGCACGTGGGCTTTGTCCTTATCATGGCGAGCTTCCTGCTCATGACCAACGGCGTGGGCGGTTCCTTCAGCTTCAGTGATTTCCGTACGCATGACTTTGGACCCGCCATCTCCTCCGCGTGCTTCGTCCTCGCGTTCTTCGGATTTGGCGCGAAGGCCGGCATCATCCCGCTGCACTCCTGGCTGCCCCAGGCGCACCCCGAGGCGCCGTCCAACGTGTCCGCCCTCATGTCCGGCGGCATGATCAAGATCGGCATCCTGGGAATCCTCAAGGTCGGTCTCGACCTGCTCGCGGGTTCGGGCGTCCAGCTCTGGTGGGGCCTCATGGTCCTGGTCTTCGGATCCATCTCGTCGGTCCTGGGCGTCGTCTACGCCCTCCACGAGCACGACATTAAGCGCCTGCTGGCCTACCACTCCGTCGAGAACATCGGCATCATCTTGCTCGGTGTCGGCGCGTCCATGACGGCGCACGCCCTGGGCAACGACGTCATCGCGACGATCGCGCTCATGGCCGCCCTCTACCACACGCTCAACCACGCCATGTTCAAGGGCGAGCTGTTCCTCGGCGCGGGCTCCCTGCTCTATGCCACGGGTACGCGCAACATGGAGAAGATGGGCGGCCTGTTCCGCCGTATGCCGGTCACGGCCGTCTGCTTCCTCATCGGTGCCCTTGCCATCTCGGCTATCCCGCCGCTCAACGGCTTCGTTTCCGAGTGGTTCACCTACCAGTCCCTGTTCAACATCTCGACGCTCTCCGACCCGGTCGTCATGGTGTTCGCCGTCGCCTCCGCGGCCGCCCTCGCCATCACCGGTGCCCTGGCCGTCACGTGCTTCGTGAAGGCCTACGGCGTCTCGTTCGCGAGCAGCCCTCGTTCCCAGGAGGCCGCGAACGCCAAGGAGTCCCCGGCTCCGATGTTGTTCTCGCAGATGCTCCTCGCGGCCATCTGCGTGGTGCTGGGAATCGGCTCTCCCGTCATCGCCCCGGTTCTGGGCGACGTCGCCCAGAGCGTGCTTGCCGGCTCTGCCATCACAGCCACCTCGGGCGTGTCTCTGGTGAACGAGATTTCCGGTGCCGCCACCTCCACCCCCGCGATCGCCATCGCGCTCGTGGTCCTCACCGGCCTCGCGTTCGTGTTGAGGTCCTGCCTCGGCACCAAGGCCCCCGCTAAGAAGACCGACCCTTGGGCGTGCGGCTACGAGCCCAACGAGCACATGCCCGTCGTCGCCACGAGCTTCGCGTCAGACGTAGAGCTCTTCATGGGCCCGCTCTACACCCTGCGCGAGGTATGCACCAAGATCTGCTGGTCCATCGCGCACGTGTTCCAGAAGCTCACCGGTGTCGCCCAGGGCGTTGAGCCCCTGCCCGACCGCTTCCTGGTCGATGCACCGAGCGAGGGTGCCGATAAGCTGGCCGGCCTCGCCTCCAAGATCGAGGGCGGCAACTACTCCGTATACATCTGCTACATCGTCGCGGCGCTCGTGGTCTTCCTCGTGCTCGCCGTGGTCATGGTCTAGAGAGGGGAGAGGATATTATGAACATCGTTCTTGCGATAGCGCAGGGCCTCGTGGTCATGCTGGTCGCGCCCTTCTTCTCCGGCCTCGCCCGTGTGATTCGCGCGAAGATGCACAATCGCCGCGGTCCGTCCATCCTTCAGGATTACCGGGACCTCGCGAAGCTCATGGCGCGTCCCGAGTCCGTGAGTTCCGACTCGAGCTTCGTGCTGCGCATCATGCCGCCGCTGTTCCTCGCGGTGTCGTTCATGCTCGCCATGGGCCTGCCCATGTTCACGCTCGAGAGCCCCATGCCCGTCTTTGGTGACGCCATCACCATCATGTACGCGCTCGCGCTGTCCCGCTTCTTCTTCGCGCTGTCCGGCGTGGATTCCTCCAACGCCTACGCGGGCTTCGGCGGTATCCGCGAGCTCCTCATGAGCGTGCTCATCGAGCCGTCCATGCTCATCGCGCTGTTTACCGTCGCCATCGTGTGCGGCTCCACGGACATTGCGACCATGGGTCAGCACATCGTTACGGGCAACGTCTCGAGCGTCGTCGCCGTCATCCTCGCCGGCGTCGCCTTCGCGGCCGCCTGCTATATGGAGCTCGGCAAGCTTCCGTTCGATCAGGCCGAAGCCGAGCAGGAGCTCCAGGAGGGCCCGCTCGCCGAGCTCTCCGGCCCGTCCCTGGCCATGATGAAGCTCGCCATGGGCATGAAGCAGGTCGTGGTCGTCGCTTGGTTCACCTCCATCTTCATCCCCTGGGGAGAGCCCGCGACCATCGGCGTCACCGCTCTCGTGGGCGCCGTCGTCTTCCTTGTCAAGTGCCTGGTCGATTTCGTTGTCTGCGGCGTGCTCGAGAACTCCGTTTCCCGTTCGCGCTTCAAGGTGCTCGGTAACCAGACCTGGGCCGTCGTCGGCATCGCGGTCCTCGCGTTCGTCTTCGTCGTCGTAGGCGTGTAGGGAGAAGGGAGAAACTATGTCAATCGAATCGAGCTTGTCCCTCTTTGCCATGGTGGCGATCGCCGTCCCCATGCTGGGCTCCCTGCTCATCGTCATGCTGCCGCGTCCCTACGCTAAATGGATCTGCGCCTTTGCCGGCGGCATCGCCACGGTCGCTTCCGTTGGCTTGGCCGCGACGTTTGCCGGAAACGGCATGAACGCGGTCGATGTAACCTGGGCGAGTATGGGCCAGACCTTGGTCATGGGCTTCATATTCGACCGGATGAGCACGCTGCTCGCACCCGCGTTCGTCGCTATCGGCCTGCTCGTCGTCATCTATTCGTTCCCGTACATGAGCGATAAGAACAAGGAGCATCCCGACGCGCCCCGTCGCCGCTTCTACGTGTACTTCTCCACGTTCATCGGCGCCATGGCCGGTCTCGCCTACAGCTCCACCATCGTCGGCCAGCTCGTTTTCTTCGAGATCACCGGCGTGTGCTCCTGGGGCCTCATCAGCTACTACATGACGCCCACGGCCAAGAAGGCCGGTATGAAGGCGCTCATCATCACCCATATCGGCGCTCTGGGACTCTACATCGGCGCGGCCTTCCTGTTCGCCGGAACCGGCACGTTCGCGCTGAGCGCGATCTCCCAGCTCGATTCCGGTATGAAGACCGTCGTGCTGCTGCTCATCCTGTTCGCCGCTTGGGCCAAGTCCGCCCAGTTCCCGCTCTACATGTGGCTGCCCTCCGCAATGGAGGCCCCCACGCCCGTTTCCGCCTACCTCCATGGCGCGTCCATGGTGAAGGTCGGCGTGTGCGTGTTCGCCCGCGCTCTTGCGAGTGCCGGCGATATCCCCGAGATCGTCGGTTGGGTCGCCATCATCGACGCCGTCGTGACCATGCTCTTCGGCTTCCTCATGTACCTGCCCCAGAAGGATATGAAGCGCCTGCTCGCCTTCTCGACGATCGCGCAGCTCGCCTACGTGTTCTTCGGCCTGGGCCTCTCCGTGTTCGGAAGCCAGATGGCGTTCAACGGCGCCGTCGAGCACATCTTCAACCACGCGTTCACCAAGACCCTGTTCTTCCTCATCGCCGGCTCCCTCAGCTTCACGCTGGGAACCCGTATGTTGCCCAAGATCCAGGGCCTCATGAAGAAGTACCCGGTCACGGGCGTGGGCTTCGCGGTCGCCGCGACCGCTATCGCCGGCGTGCCCCCCATGAGCACGTTCTTCTCCAAGTTCCAGATTATTTCCGGTGGCTTCGCGGTTGGTGCTTCCAACACGGTCATCTTCGTCCTCGTGTGCGTCATGGTCGTCGAGACCGTCGCCACCTTCGCATGGTTCCTGCGTTGGATGGGTAAGGTCCTGCCCGGTGAGCCGAGCGAGACCGTGGCCGCCGGCCAGCCCCTTCCGCGCGCCATGGCGTTCGTGTTCGTCGTCCTCATGATCATGGTCGTCGTCGCCGGTCCTCTGTCCTCTAGTTGGATGGGTTAGGAGGTAGGACATGGGTTATTCGTTAGTCAATATCCTGGGCGGTCTTCTGATCGTGACCTCCACCATGGTGGTCGTCTCGAAGACCATCCCGTCCGCCATTAAGTGGTACGCGATCCAGTCGGTTGTCCTGGTGGGCGTGCTGCTCACCCTGGGCCTCACCACCGGTGCCACCGAGCTTCTCATGTGGGCCGCGTCGGCCTTCGTCACCAAGGTGATCCTCGTTCCGTTCATTCTCAACCGTGCCTACAAAAAGATGGGTTCGCCTGCCGATAGCACGCTGACCTCCTCCATCAAGCCGGCCTGGACCATCATCCTCACCGGTCTGGAGGTGGCCATCTGCTTCGCGGTGGTCACGCGCCTGAGCCTGCCCACCGCTGAGGTGGCTACTCCGGCCCTCGCCATCAGCTTCGCGCACTTCTTCGTCGGCCTCACGTGCATCATCTCCCAGCGCAACATCCTCAAGCAAATCTTCGGGTACTGCCTTATGGAGAACGGTAGCCACGTGACGCTCGCCCTGCTCGCGCCCACGGCCCCCGAGATCATCGAGATCGGCATCGCCACCGACGCCATTTTCGCCGTCATCATCATGTCCGCCGTCGTCGTGAGGATCTGGAACGACACTAAGTCGCTCGACTCCCACGACCTGACCGAATTGAAGGGGTAGGCCATGGATGTTTCAATGCTGACGGTCGCCCTGCTCGCTTGTCCCCTCGTGTTCTCCCTGATTATGGCTGCGCTCCCCAAGACGACGTCCTACAGCGTCTTTGCGGGGCTCAACACCATCTCCGTCGCGGCGACCCTCGTCCTTTCGGTCGTCACCGCGGGAACCATGCTCTCGAGCGGGCAGAATATCGACGCTTTGGGCCTGTGGCTCCATCTCGATTCGCTCTCGTCGATCTTCGTCCTTCTGGTAGGCATCATCGGGTTCATCACCGGCGTGTACTCCATCTCCTATATCAAGATCGATATCGAGGAGAAGACCATGCCGGCCGAGCGCACCAAGCAGTACTACGCGCTGTTTAGCCTGTTCGTTTTCACGATGCTGCTCGCCTGCCTGTCCAACAACATCATCCTCACCTGGGCGGCGGTCGAGGCCACCACGTTGTCGACCGTGTTCCTCGTGGGCATCTACAAGAACAAACAGGCGCTCGAGGCGTCTTGGAAGTACGCGATGGTCTGCACCGCCGGCGTGGCCTTCGGCCTGTTCGGCACGCTGCTCATCTACGCGAACGCCGCCGATATCATGCCCAACGCGCATGAGGCAGCCTTCCTCACCTCCATCATGCCCTACGCCGACCAGTTCGACCCGATGCTCGTGCGCCTCGCGTTCGCGTTCATCGTCATCGGCTTCGGCACCAAGGCGGGCCTGTTCCCCATGCACACTTGGCTGCCCGACGCGCACTCCCAGGCTCCGAGCCCGGTCTCCGCGCTGCTCTCGGGCGTGCTGCTCAAGTGCGCCATGCTGGTGATCATCCGCTTCTACTCCCTGTCCATCATCACGGTGGGCGACACCTATCCGCGTACGCTCCTGCTCATCCTGGGCACGCTGTCCATCCTGGTGGCCGCCCTGTGCATCTTTAAGCAGGACGATATCAAGCGCCGCTTCGCGTACTCCTCCGTCGACAACGTCGGCGTGGTCGCGCTGTGCCTGGGTATCGGTGGTCCGCTCGGTATCGCCGCCTGCCTGCTGCACTGCATCTTCCACGGTTTCACGAAGGCGCTCGCCTTCTGCATGGCCGGTAACATCCAGCACATCTACCACACCCGCGACCTGAACAAGATCAAGGGCGTCGTCGAGATCGCTCCCGTCACGGCAGCGCTCACCATCATCGCCCTGCTCGCGCTCGCCGCCTTCCCGCCGTTCGCCCTGTTCATCTCCGAGTTCCTCACCTTCGTGGCCGGCGTCCAGTCCGGTCCCATCTGGGTGGTCGTGCTCGTGGCCATTGGCCTCACCGGCGTGTACTTTGCCCTTACCGGCATCGCGCTCAAGTCCATCTTCGGCAAGGCGCCCGAGGGCATGAAGCGCCACGAGGTGCCCGCCCTCATGATCATCCCCGAGATCGCCCTCGCGATCGTGGTCATGTGGTTCGGTATCGCCACCCCGGTCGCCATCACGAGCGGCGTCGAGGATGCAACGTCCGTCGTTTTGAACCAGAGCGTCGAAGAGCTCCACGAGGCTCCTCTCTACCGCATGGTGTTCAGTTCCCAGACCAAGACAAGCGAGGTGAATTAGCACCATGGCAGAACCTGAAAAGAAGGACTACGCTCGTCGTTGCGAAAGCCACGTCGAGGCCCTGCGCGCCGCAGTGCCGGGCGCTATCGAGAAGGTTGAGTGGCAGTGCGAGGACCAGCTGACGATCACCGTCAAGCTGGACCGTCTGCCCGAGGCCGTCCACTACCTGTACTACGAGCGCTACGGCTGGATTCCCGTGATTGTCGGCAACGACGAGCGCTCCCTGTGCGGCCGTTACGCCGTGTACTACGTCATCTCCATGGAGGGGGAGGACCCCGGCTGGGTTACCGTGCGTGCCGAGGTCGACCCCGCCAAGATGACGTTCCCGTCCGTGACGCCGTTCGTCCCCGCCTGCGTGTGGGGCGAGCGCGAGCTGCGCGATATGTTTGGCCTGATTCCCGAGGGTCTGCCCGATCGTCGTCGCCTGGTGCTGCCCGACGATTGGCCCAGCGGCCTGTACCCGCTGCGCAAGGACTCCATGGACTACCGCTTCCGTCCCGCTCCCGCGAGCGACATGGAAAACTACGAGTTCTTGGCCGACACCAAGGGCAAGGAGACCACGCTCGTCCCCATGGGCCCGCTGCACATTACCTCCGACGAGCCCGGCCACTTCCGCCTGTTCGTCGAGGGCGAGACGATCGTCGATGCCGACTATCGTCTGTTCTACGTGCACCGCGGCATGGAGAAGGTCGCCGAGACGCGCCTGAACTATGACGCCGTGACGTTCCTCGCCGACCGCATCTGCGGCATCTGCGGCTGCGCCCACTCGGTGGCCTATGCCGAGGCCGTCGAGCGCGCCCAGGGCATTCATGTTCCGCCGCGCGCCCAGTACATCCGCGCCATCATGCTCGAGGTCGAGCGCCTGCACTCGCATCTGCTCAACATTGGCCTGGCGTCGCACTACACGGGCTTCGACTCCGGCTTCCAGCAGTTCTTCCGCGTCCGCGAGAAGTCCATGGACCTGGCCGAGAAGCTCTCCGGTCACCGCAAGACCTACGGCCTCAACGTGATCGGCGGCGTGCGTCGCGACATTTTGGCCGAGCAGAAGCTCTCCACGCTCACGACCATCCACCAGCTGCGCTCCGAGGTTCAGGAACTCGTCGACGTCTTGCTCTCCACGCCCAACTTTATTGAGCGCACGAGTGGCATCGGCATCTTGGACCGCAAGATCGCTCGCGACTTCTCGCCGGTCGGCCCGCTCATGCGTGGCTCGGGCTATGCCCGCGACGTGCGCTTTGACCATCCCTTCGACGGCTATGCCGATCCGGATGTCCAAAAGATGCACGCCGCTACGGCCGACACCTGCGACGCCTTCGGCCGTACCGCCGTTCGCATCCAGGAGGTCTACGATTCGATCGACATGATTGAGACCATGCTCGAGAACTGCCCGTCGGGTCCCATCCTCACCACGGACTGGGAGTACACCCCGCACAAGTACGCCATCGGCGCCACCGAGGCGCCGCGCGGCGAGGACGTGCACTGGGCTATGCTCGGCAACAACCAGAAGTGCTACCGCTGGCGCGCCAAGGCGGCCACGTACAGCAACTGGCCGGTCCTGCGCTACATGTTCCGCGGCAACACCGTGGGCGACGCTGCGCTGATCGTCGGTTCGCTCGACCCGTGCTACTCCTGCACCGACCGCGTGACGGTGACCGATGTCGCCGCCAAGCGCGACCACGTGCTCGACAAGGAGCAGTTCGAGAACGTCTGGCGCGACAAGTCGCCGCTCGCGGGCGAGGGCACCATGGCCGCTCCGCTCGATGAGGAGGCGCTCTAATATGCTGAAGCTTTGGAAGGTTAACGCCAAGGCCGGCGACGCGACGGTCAAGTACCCGTTTGCGCCGTTCCCCACCAACAAGGACATGCGCGGCAAGCCCGAGCACAATGCCGAGCTCTGCATCGCCTGCGGTGCCTGCGGCGTGGCGTGCCCGGCCGATGCCATTCGCATGGACACCGACCTTGCGGCCGATACCATTACCTGGTCGATCGACTACGGCCGCTGCATCTTTTGCGGCCGCTGCGAGGAAGCCTGCCCCATGGAGGCCATCAAGCTCACCGAGGAGTTTGAGCTGGCCGTCATGAGCAAGGACGACCTCACCAGCAAGAGCGTCTATACGCTCGAGCACTGCTCGCGCTGCGGCAAGCCGTTTGCCCCGCACAAGGAGATCGACTACGCAAAGCGCCTGCTGCAAAAGGCCGGCGGCATGGAGGCCGAGCAGGCTGCCCGTACCGTCGGTATGTGCCAGGAGTGCAAGCGCGAGCTCGACGCCCTGCGCGCCGCCTCGGCCGTAAAGACCGGCAACGCTGCCGGCATGGCCGCCAACGAGACGCTTGCGTCCGGTGAGCCCCAGGGCCCCGGCATGGAGTATCTGGGCGGCCACGGCGTGAACCCGGAGTATATCGACCGCGAGCTTAACCCCGATGCGCCCGAGATTCCCGCCGGTCCGGCGCCGGTCGAGGGCATCATCATGGATTTTGAAACGAAGGAGGAGTAACCATGGCCGAACCCACGCTTTTGCCCGAGCGGCTTCAGTACCGCCCGACCAAGATCGAGCTCGATGAGAGCATCGAGAAGGCCAAGGCGACCCTTCTTAAGAAGATCAAGCGCTCGGTGTACGTCTACCGCGTTGACTGTGGCGGCTGCAACGGCTGCGAGATCGAGATCTTCGGTTCCATCACGCCCGTCTTCGACGTCGAGCGCTTTGGCATCAAGGTCGTGCCCTCGCCCCGTCACGCCGACGTGCTGCTGTACACCGGTGCCGTGACGCGTGCCATGCGCATGCCGGCCCTGCGCGCCTTTGAGGCCGCACCCGATCCCAAGATTGTGGTGTCCTATGGCGCGTGCGGCTGCACCGGTGGCATCTTCTACGACAACTACTGCGTCTGGGGCGGCACGGACAAGATCTTGCCGGTCGATGTCTACATCCCCGGCTGCCCGCCCAGCCCCGCGCAGACCGTCTACGGCTTTGCCATGGCACTCGGTCTGCTGGACCAAAAGCTCCATGCCGAGACCACGGTGGAGGCCGCCGGCGAGCAGGCCGATATCCTGCACCCCGGCGTGCCGTACAAACTGCGCGTTGCCATTGAGCGCGAAGCTCGCGCCATGAGCGGCTACCGTTACGGCCGCGACCTGGCCAACGAGTTTATGGACACGCTCGAGGGCGCGCCCAAGGGCGATATCCGCGGTGCCATGGCGCTGCTCATCGACAAGCAGGACGATCCGCGCCGCGTTGAGGTCTACTCTGCGCTGCAGGATCTGGTGCTGGCCGGAGGTCGCTAGATGGAGCTCACGGATCGCTCTGGTTACTTTGCGGGCCCCGGTATGCTCGGCGGCTCTTTTGGCGATGCCTCGCGCGCAAGCGTCGAGGCCGCCGAGGGCGTCGCCGACCCCTGCCTGGGCCATGCGCCCGACCAGGTGGTCTTCTACGAGCTCACGCGTAAGTTTGTGGAGACCGAGGAAGACGTTCCCCAGGAGGCCTGCGACGTGCTGTACTACACGCTCGCCGTGGGCCACCACACCGGCGTGCTCGACTGCTTTGAGCCGCGCCTGTCGGTGCCGGTGGACGTGTTTTATTCGCTCGTCGACGCGCTGCCGGAGGGGGAGGCCAAAACCAAGTTCAAGGCCATCCGCTCCTTTGGTGAGTGCCAGCTCGACAAGGCGGCGGTGCCGTCACTGCTCGAGGCCTGCGATGCGCTGCTCGACGAGCGCGGTTTTCGCGGGTCGGCCAAGGCCGGCATCTCGGTGTTCGACGACGACTTTGGCCTGCATGCCCAGCAGGTCGCGTTCTTAATGAAGTTTCGCGATCTGGTTGAGCGCGTGCGCGATGTGTCGGGCGTGTATCTGACGGGAAGGTTGCAGTAATGGGTCGCGTTGTGGATGGCCGTGTGAACGGCGCCCCGTTTGCGGGTATCGTGCTCACGGCGGGAAGCGTGCTGCGTGCCGACGATGCCGCCGGCCCCGTGCTCTCCAAAAAGATGGAGGACGCGCCCATCGCCGGTTGGTACACCATCGATGGCGGTCAGACGCCCGAGGACGACATCATCGAGGTCAAGCGCGAGCGTCCGCTGCGTTTGGTTTTGGTCGATGCCGCCGACATGGCGCTGCCCGTCGGGTCCATCCGTTTGCTCGACAAGCGCGATGTGGCCCGCAAGTCGATGTTCACCACGCATTCGCTTCCCTTGTCGATTCTGATCGAGGAAATCGAGCAATCGTGCGAAGATATCGTCTTCATAGGGATTCAGCCGGGCGATACGGAGTTCTACAACCCCATGTCCCCGGAGGTCTTTGAGGCCGTCGACGCCGTGTACGACGCCGTGGCCGCCAACGACTTTTCCCACTTTGTCCGCTTGGGGCAGGAGCAATAGGAGCGCTTGTCCCTGCTGATTAGGAAAGAAGTGATTGACATGGCAGATTCCAAGGTGGAGTACCCCGCTCCCGATTGCCTGGCGCCCGCCGCGATCGAGGCCAAGACCGAGACCGCCGGCGTGACCAAGGCTAACCTGCCGGTCGCTAAGGCCTTTCTGTTGGCAATGTTCGCCGGCGCGTTTATCGCCTTCGGCGGCCTGTTCTTTACCGTGTTCTTGAGCGATAGCACGCTGGGCTGGGGCGCTCAGCGTGTCGTGGGCGGCCTGTGCTTTTGCCTGGGCCTGGTGCTGGTGCTGGTGTGTGGCGCCGAGTTGTTCACCGGCAACTCGCTTATGGTCTGCGCGCTCAAGAGCAAAAAGATCACCCTGGTCCAGATGCTCAAGGCATGGGTCGTCGTATGGGTCGGTAACTTTGTCGGTGCCCTGTTCATCGTCTTTTTGGTGTACATGGCCGGCATCTATAAGCTCAACGGCGAGGCGGTCGCCAATTCCATGGTGAGCGTCGCCGCTGGCAAGGTGACGATCGACTGGGTGACGATCTTCTTCCGCGGCATCCTGTGCAACATCTTTGTGTGCCTGGCCGTGTGGATCGGTACCGCCGGCAAGACCGTGGTCGATAAGGTCGTGGGCATTCTGCTGCCCATCGCCGCCTTTGTGGCCTGCGGTTTTGAGCACTGCGTCGCCAACATGTACTTTTTGCCC
Source organism: uncultured Collinsella sp. (assembly GCA_958353395.1). Classification (GTDB taxonomy): domain Bacteria; phylum Actinomycetota; class Coriobacteriia; order Coriobacteriales; family Coriobacteriaceae; genus Collinsella. The sequence goes on along the minus strand of CATWSG010000017.1, from coordinate 29,728 downwards.
ATGGGCGCCGTGATGCATGCATGCGGTTATGGTGCCGAGGTTGCCGGGGCCGATGCGCTCAACGTCGCGGGCATTGCGTTTAACCTGTCCGCCGCCACGCTGGGCAACATCGTGGGCGGTGCGGTTCTGATCGCGCTCGGCTACTGGTTTGTCTACGCTAAGAAGTCCCAGGCGTAATAAGCCGGAATGACGTACGGGCCTCCCGAGGGGCGTTTTGCCTTTTGGGAGGCTCTTCGTGTCTTGCTGCGGTGGATGCTGCGGGCTTTGCGTCGCGGCAGCTGCTGGCAGAGCTGTGGTGCGGTGGGGTTTGAACCCTTGAGCTGGAAGGAATAATCGAGATGGCATCGAGAGCTATGCATGACGGTCGCTCCGTGGTGACGACATGCGGGGGATGTTATGCCGATTGCGCCTTTGCGGCCCATGTTGAGGACGGTCGCGTGGTGGCCGAGTTGCCGGTGCCGGGGCACCCGTGCGCGACGCGTGCCCTGTGCGCCCGCGGGCGCCATCGCCTGGCAATGCCGTTTGACGAGCGCGACCGCATCGTGCATCCCATGCGTCGGCGAGCTGATGGCTCGGGGTTCGATGCGATTTCGTGGGACGAGGCGTTTGCTCAGATTGCCGAGCGTCTTTTGGGGATTGTTGACGAGTGCGGGCCTCGTGCGCTGGGCATGACGCTCGGCGTTCCCTCGTTCGACCGCTACTGGGCCTGTCGCTTTATGCATGCGCTGGGTTCGCCCAACGTGTACGGTGCCGATGGCGCCTGCGAGGTAAGTCGTCTCACCGGATGGGAGCACAGCCTGGGCTATAGCCCCGCCTCCGACCTGGCACATACCGACTGCATCATGTACCTGGGGCGTTCCATCGTCGATTCATCGACGATGGGGGCCGTCGATGCGCTCAACGATGCGCGCCGGCGCGGGGCGATGATTATCGTGGCCGACCCCCGGCGCAGCGGCTCCGCCGCGCTTGCCGACCGCTGGCTGCGCGTGCGCCCGGGCTGCGATTTGGCACTACTGCTGGGCATCGCCCACGTGCTGATTGCCGAGGACTTGTACGACCACGAGTTCGTTGCCCGCTATACCACGGGTTTTGATGAGCTGGCGCAGGCGGCCCGTGCTTGGACGCCCGAGTGGGCCGAGTCGATGTGCGACGTGCCGGCCGCAGAGATTGTCGCCACGGCGCGCGATCTGGCTGCCGCCGCGCCTGCCGCCGTGGTGGATGCGGGCTTTCACGGTGGCATCGGTATCGCGTATGCCAATAGCACCCAGACCGCGCGCGCTATCTGCTTGGTCGATGTGCTGCTGGGCTGCATCGGGCATGCGGGCGGCGCGCTCAATCCGCCCACGCCGCTTGTGTTGGGCGACCTCGATCCCACGCGCTTTGCGACGCCGCCGGTGCCGCGTGGGCCCAAGCTGGGGTCCGAGCGCTATCCGCTGGTCGATCCGGTGCGCGGCCTGTGCACGACCATCGGTCAGTCGATTCTTGCCGGCGATTTGCGTGGACTTATCGTCTATGCCAGTAACCCCGGTGCGGGCTATGGCAATGCGCAGGCTTGGCTGGGTATTTTGCAGCAGCTCGACTTGCTCGTGACGATTGATATTCGCTGGTCCGAGACGGCGCGCGCTTCCGACTTCGTGCTGCCCGACGTGACGTATCTGGAGGCCGACCGCGGCGTGGGAACGGTGACAGGCGCCAACGATGCGCGCGTGTTCTACCGCAACGCCGTGCTGCCCGTGCAGCATGACGACACACGTCCCGGTCGGGAGATTTTTGCCGGTCTGGCGCAGGTGTGTGGCGTGGGCGAGTACTTCCAGTTTACGTCTAACGATCTGGCGGCTGCCCAGGTGACGCCGTTTGGGATCGATCTGGACGAGCTCAAGGAGCGCGGCTGGGCCGACACGGGTGTTGCATTGCCGTCGCGTACGGGCGAGCCGGTGATCCCCTTTGATGGCTGCAAAATTGCGCTGGCAAGCGACGTATGGGAACGAGCCGGCCTGGGTCGTGTACCCAACTGGATTGCTCCCATGGTGGAGCCCGGTCCGGGGATGTTTCGCCTCATTAGCGGCAATCGTCCCTTTGAGTCGCACACCTCGCGCAGGCTCGCGGCAGCAGGTGCCGCCGAGGCGGGTTCCGACTTGGACGCCGTGCAGATGAATGCCGGTGTTGCCACACGCATGGGTATCGCCAATGGCGAGGTCGTCGAGCTGGTGAGCGATATGGGCCGCGACCGCGTGCGCGTGGAGACGACGCCGTATCTGCATCCGGCGTGCATCTTCACCTCGGCCGCCCCCGGCGGACGTTCGTTTGGCGCCGATGCCGGCGGCGCTCAGGCCTTGGGCGTCGGCCCACTCGACCATACACCGTTGCGTTGGGACCCGTTGACGGGCGCCGCGCTCACCCAGGAAAACGCCGTTCGCGTGGAAAAGATCGCGGCACGCGAGGATAATAGCGATTGATTGACTCAGCCGATCGAATTGGCTGATAGTTTGACGTTCGAACGATTGATTCACCTTTGGTTTTGAAAGGTCGCACATGAGCGATAGCCAGAACATGTCCGATGAGGTGCGCGCCCGCCTGCGCGCCATTCCTTCCGTCAACGAGCTGCTTGCCGAGTGGCCGGTTGTGAAGGCGGCGGGGGAGACCTGCGACGCGGTGGCGCATGCCGCCGTCACGGCCGAGCTCGACGAGGAGCGCGCCGCCATTCGCGCCGGTGCTGCCCCGCGCTCTAAGCGCGACCTGGCCTCGGCCATCGAGTGGCGTGCGCACCGCTCCGCGTTGCCGAGCCTGCGCCCCGCCGTCAACGCTACGGGCGTGGTCATCCATACCAACTTGGGCCGCGCCCCGCTCGCGGAGTCGGCGGCAAAGGCCGTGGCCGAGGTCGCGCGCGGCTACAGTACGCTCGAGTACAGTGTGGACACTTGTTCGCGCGGGGCGCGCAAGGAGCACGCCGCGCAGCTGATCCGCTCGCTCACCGGTGCCGAGGACGCGCTCGTGGTCAACAACAACGCGGCCGCCGTGCTGTTGGTGCTGACAACCCATGCCGCAGGCAAGGAGGTCATCGTCAGCCGCGGCGAGCTTGTCGAGATCGGCGGCAGCTTCCGCATCCCCGATGTCATGGCGGCCTCGGGCGCCAAACTCGTCGAGGTCGGCGCCACCAACCGCACGCATTTGAGCGACTACGAGCGCGCTATCACGCCCGATACGGCGATGATCCTCAAGGTCCATCCTTCCAACTATCGCATCGAGGGCTTTCACGAGGATGTGGGTTCTCGGGAGCTTGCGGTGCTTGCTCACAAACATGGCCTGCTGTTCTACGAGGACCAGGGTTCGGGCGCGCTGTTGCCCGACGACATCTTGGTGCGCGGAGGCGAAGAAACCACGCCGGCTTCGGTCGCGGCGGGGCTGGATCTGGTGTCGTGCTCGGGCGATAAGCTGCTCGGTGCCGCACAGGCTGGCATTATCATGGGCCGTCGCGATTTGGTCCAGGCCTGCGGGTCGCATCCGCTTATGCGTGCCCTGCGTCCGGGCAAGCTCGCACTGGCGGCGCTCGAGGCCACACTGCGCATTTACATGGACGGGGCGGATGTGGCCCATCGCGATATTCCTGTGCTCAGCATGCTTACGCTGCCGCAGGCCCATTTGGAGCGACGTGCCCGCAAGCTGCGCGATCGTATGGTCGCCGGGCTCGATAAGGCCGGTTGCCCGTGCGCCGTTCAGGTGGAGATCGTCGAGGAATCGTCGACCCCCGGTGGCGGCTCGCTGCCTACCGTGGAGCTGCCCACGATGTGCGTTGCCGTGCGTCTTGTTGACGAGCGCCTGACGGTCGACGCGCTCAAGCGCTCGCTTGTCCAGGACCTCGACACGCCGGTCGTCACGCGCACCTCGCACGACCGCATTCTGTTTGATGTGCGCACGCTCGTGGGCGACCGCGATATCGAGACGGCGGCATCGACGCTCGTCGCGTGCGTTGAGAAGGCGATTGCTCGATGAGTGAGGTTCAAGCGCTGGTAGAGTGTCCCGTTATCGTTGGCACGGCGGGCCACGTTGACCATGGTAAGTCGGCACTGATCGAGGCGTTGACCGGCAAGAATCCCGACCGTCTGGAGGTTGAGCGCCGTCGCGGTATGACCGTGGAGCTGGGCTTTGGCGAGCTGGCACTGCCGAGTGGCAAGATCGTTGGCCTGGTCGACGTGCCGGGCCACGCGCATTACTTGCGCGCCATGGTGCAGGGCGCCACGGGCATCGACGTGGCGGTGCTGGTGGTTTCGGCTGTCGAGGGCGTGATGCCGCAGACCCGCGAGCACGTGCATGTGCTGGAGCTGCTGGGCGTTACGCATATGGTGGTCGCGCTGACGATGTGCGACCTGGCCGACGCCGAGATGACCGAGCTTGCCGAGCTCGATGTCGATGACTTTTTGTCGGGTACCGTGTTTGCGGGTGCGCCGATTGTGCCCGTGTCGTCCAAGACCGGCGCGGGAATCGACGGGCTGCTTGCGGTGCTCGACGAGCAGGTGGGTGTTTGCTGGGATGCCTGCCGCGACCGTTCCGATCGGAGCGATGCCGCGCCGCGCCTGCCGATTGACCGCTGCTTTACGATCAAGGGCGTCGGCACCGTCGTGACGGGAACGTTGCACGATGCGCCGGTGGCGGTGGGCGACGAGCTGATGGCTTTGCCGTCGCGTACGGTCTGTCGCGTGCGTGGGATTCAGGTGCATGGCGATACGCCGCAGGCGTTGCCCGGTCAGCGTGTGGCGCTCAACCTGGTTGGTGACGGTGCCGCGGCGCTTGACCGTGGCGAGATGCTGGGCGTGGCGGACCGCTTTGGTCAGACGTTGCGCTTTATTATGACGTTCACCTACCTGGGTCGCGAGGGTGCCAAGCCGCGCGTGCTGGAGTCGGGCGCGCGCGTGCATGTGATGGCCGGCACGGCCGAGGTCGTCGGCCGCATCATGTTCATGGAGGGCGAGGCCCCCATGGCAGTGGGCGAGACCCGTACCGTACAGGTGCGCTTGGAAAACTCGCTGCCGCTACGTGCCGGGGACCATGCCGTGGTGCTGTCCTATTCGCCCGTGATGCTTGTTGGCGGCGGGCGCGTGCTGCTTTCGCGCTGCCGTCGCTCGCGCGAGCTTTCGGCGGGGGAGTACACGCTGCTTGCAGCGCTTGAGGCCGGCGATGCCGTCGCTGGTGTGGACGCTTGGTTGGCGCTGCAGACGTTGCCGGTCGTGGCTGCCGACGTTGCCGCGGCGCTGGATCTTGTTTCCGGTGGGGCCGATGCCGCGCTGAACGAGTTGGTGGCGCGAGGTGCCGTGTGCGAGCTTGCCGGCTCGGGCGGTGCACTGTATGCGAATGCTGCCGTGCTCGATGCTGCCATGGACGTGCTGGCGGCGACCCTGTCAGCCATGCACGCGGCAGCTCCCAAGGAGACGGGCTTTACGCCCGGCGCCGTTGCCCATGCTGCGTGGCCTGCCGCTGATGAAGGCGTTGCCGCGGCTCTGATTGCCGAGGGCTGCTCGCGTGGCGTGTGCGCCGCCGAGGGCGCCGAGGTATTCGATCCGCATTCGGCCGCCGCGGCGGCACGCGTGGTGCGAGAGGCTTGCGAACGGATCGTCGCGCTTCTTGACGAGGCCGGCCTGGATGCACCGGCGCTTCCCGAGGTGGGCGAACAACTGCAGCTCGGTCGCGACACCATGACGCGTGCCCTGCGCGAGCTTTCGCTCAACCGCTCGATCGTTAAGGTCGAGCGCGACGTTGCCCTGTCCGCTGCCGCCGAGGCCCATGCGCGTGAGCTCGTCGCCGCCGCCATTGAGGCAGCCGGCGGCGCAGCCACCACGAGCGTGCTGCGCGAGGCCCTGGGCGTGTCACGCAAACGCGCCATCAGCATCTTGGAGCACCTAGATGCCGTGCGCTTTACGGTGCTCGACAAGGAGGCCGGCGGCCTGCGCTCCCTGCGCTAGATTGGCTGCTCGGTTTGGTAAAATACCTCCGCACTTGGGAACGGATGGGCTCCGGTGGGCTCCGCGGTCCTCAAAACCGTTGCGAGGCGTGCAAAACGTCTTGGATGTGTTCGATTCACATACGTTCCCGCCACACGCTACCAGCGCTTTTGTGCTCGCGGTCTTGCTGCGTGCCGCAAAGGCGCTGTTTTGTTTTTGCACGAGTTTTTCGTAGCGCCGCTATTTCGGCGGCTGTAGTTAGCGTCGTGCACCGGGTTTCGAGCATGCCGATGGAGGTGTTTTGCCGTATGACTACCGTAAGACGGGTCGATCTTTCTTGCGTCGTCCAAGCGGGCGGGCTGTCCTCACGCATGGGCCGCGATAAGGCGCGCATGACGTTTTGCGGCGAACCGCTCATCGAGCGCGTGCTGGGTCGGCTGGCGACAGTTGCCGGCGAGTTGGTCGTGACGACTTCGCGCCCCAGCGAGCTTGCCTATCTTGAGGAGCGCACGTTTGGCGGTCTGGTGCCGCGAATAGTGTCGGACCTTGAGGGGCCGGCGGGTGCCATGCGCGGCATCGCGAGCTCGTTGGCCGCGGCGCGATTGCCGTTCGTGGCGATCGTCGCCTGCGATATGCCGTTTGTCTCGCCGGAACTCATCGGCGCGCTCGCCGATCGTGTTGAGGCCGAGGCGCTCGACGTGTGCGTGCCATGCGAGGAGCGGGGGATTGAGCCGCTTTGCGCCGTCTGGCGCCGTGACGCGTGTGCGCCGGCCGCCCATGAGCTGCTCGCCTGCGACCGCCAGCGCATTCGCTGTCTGATCAATCGCGTTCAGGCCGGTTATATGGATGAACCGCAGATCGTTAAGGTCGCCGGCTCGACGCTCTGCTTCGAGAACGTCAATACGCCCGAGGAGTTTGCGGCGGCCGAGTTACTCGCCTAGACGATTGGAGTTGCCATGTCTCACGATATTTGTCCCGACACGGGAGAACCTTGCACTTGCGACGGGTCCGAACCCTGTACCTGCGGTTGCGGTGGCTGTGGACATACTGCGGAAGAGGAAGCGGCCGCCGCGGCGTATCGTGAGGCACACCGCGAAGGCCCATCCGATGATGCCCTCGACCATGAACGCAAAATCATCGTGTCGTTCGACAGCACCTTCGATGTGATGGAATGCGAACAGCTGTGCCTTGCCGCCGGTGTTCCTGGGCGCATCATGCCGCTGCCCGGCTCCATTACCGCCGGCTGCGGGCTATGCTGGGCCATGCCGTTCTCGGGCGATGCGCTCGCCGCCTTCCGCGCCGCCACCGAGGGCCGCATAACCCCTGCCGACTACCATCAGCTCGTCCTCTAACCACCAACACCACCACAAAGGTGCCCAATGTGGTGGTTTGGAACATGTGGACGAAACAGCTTCGAAACACGCGATTTGCGCGTTGGGTGCTCAAAAACGCTTCTACCTGCATCGTAATCAAAACGAAACATCTGCTCGTCGGCTTATGCGAAACTTTGCTGCAACAGTGCGATATTATCCATACTCGATAAAGTTCGCGGCGCATAGGGTGCCGCGACCAACATTTTCTTTTCCATCAATTGGAGGAAGCATGAGCTACACGCAGAAAGTTCTCGACGAGCTCAAGGCCCGCTATCCCGAGCAGCCTGAGTTCATCCAGGCCGCGACCGAGATCCTCGGTACCATCCAGCCGGCGCTCGACGCCCATCCCGAGTACGAGGAGGCCGCCCTGCTTGAGCGCCTCGTCGAGCCCGAGCGCATTGTTATGTTCCGTGTCCCCTGGGTCGACGACCAGGGCAAGGTCCAGGTCAACCGCGGTTACCGCGTCGAGTTCAACTCTGCCATTGGACCCTACAAGGGCGGCCTGCGCTTTAACCCGACGGTCACCCTGGGCATGCTCAAGTTCCTGGGCTTGGAGCAGATTCTCAAGAACAGCCTGACCACTCTTCCCATGGGCGGCGGCAAGGGCGGTTCCGACTTTGACCCCAAGGGCAAGTCCAACAACGAGATCATGCACTTCTGCCAGTCCTTCATGACCGAGCTCTATCGCCATATTGGCCCCAACACCGACGTTCCCGCCGGCGACCTGGGCGTTGGCGGCCGCGAGGTTGCCTACCTGTTCGGTCAGTACAAGCGCCTGACCAACGAGTGGACCGGCGTTCTTACCGGCAAGGGCCTCTCCTTTGGCGGCTCGCTCGCCCGTACCGAGGCCACCGGTTACGGTCTGGCCTACTTTGTGGACGAGTACCTCAAGAGCCGCGGCGACTCCTTCGAGGGCAAGAACGTCGTCGTTCACGGCTCCGGCAACGTCGCTATCTACGCGGTCCAGAAGGTCACTCAGCTCGGCGGCAAGGTGCTCGCCTGCTCCGATACCCACGGCTGGGTCGAGGATCCCGACGGCATCGACTACACCGTGCTCGAGCACATCTACAACAAGAAGCGCTCTGGCCACGACAAGGGCGTTACGCTCGCTATGTACGTTGACGAGAGGCCCAGCGCCGTGTGGCACGAGGGCGACGGCCGCGGCGTGTGGCAGCTGCCCTGCGACATCGCGCTGCCCTGCGCTCGCGAGAACACGCTGCTGCTCGAGGACGCCCAGGCGCTCGTCGCCAACGGCTGCACGGTGGTCGGCGAGGGCGCGAACATGCCTACGACCATCGAGGCCACGACCTACTTCCAGGAGAACGGCGTCGCCTTTATGCCCGGCAAGGCTGCCAACGCCGGCGGCGTGCTCGTATCCGGCCTGGAGATGAGCCAGAATGCCGAGCACCTGTCCTGGACCTTCGAGGAGGTCGACGGCAAGCTCGAGCAGCTCATGCGCGGCATGTTCCACAACGTGGACGACACCGCCAAGGAGTATGGCCAGGAGGGCAACTTCGTCATGGGCGCCAACATCGCCGGCTTCCTGAAGGTCGCCGACGCCATGCTCGCCCAGGGCGTCTGCTAAATCTTCGCTCGACATAGCATGTGATGAGGCTCCCAGCCATTCCGGCTGGGAGCCTTTTCTATCCCGGAGGACTCCTCATAACTTGCGGTGATATACGGACTGTTTAGCGTCCCAGAACGGCTAATCAGTCCGTATATCACCGCAAGTTATGGATGGGTGGGTGGATTTTGTCCTAAAACGGTGTGCGGCTCCTCGTTTGGTACACTTAAAAGTACTGGACAAGTGAAGAGATGGGGGAGAACGTGCTCAAGTTCGGTACCTACGTCCGTGTTGGAAACGCGGCCGAAGCCTATGAGCTCTTACAGAAGAACCGCAACAACAAGATTGTGGGCGGCGGCATCTGGATGCGCCTGGGTTCGCGTCGCGTGGCGACGGCGATTGACCTTTCGGCCTGCGGACTCGATCAGATCGAGGAGACCGAGACCGAGTTTCGCATCGGTGCCATGTGCACCCTGCGCCAGCTCGAGCGTCATGCCGGGCTCAACGCGCTTGTCAACCATGTCTTTGAGTTCGCCGTCCACGATATTGTAGGCGTGCAGCTGCGCAATACCGCCACGGTGGGCGGCAGCATCTACGGCCGCTTTGGCTTCTCGGACGTTCTCTCCGCCTTCCTCGCGCTTGATTCCTATGTTGAGCTGACGGGCGCCGGCCGTGTGCCACTCGCGGAGTTCGTTGACATGGGCTACGTGCGCGACGTGATCGAGCACGTGGTGGTCGTTAAGCACGATTACCGCGCAAGCTATGAGGCCGTACGCAAGGCCGCGACCGACTTCCCCTCCTTAAACGTCACCGCCGCCTGGTGGAACAACAGCTGGCATGTCACTGTGGGTGCCCGCCCGCTGCGTGCGACCCTGCTGCAGGGCGAGGCATGCGGCCTTACTGCCGAGCAGCCTTCCGAGGACGAGCTTCGCGCCCTGGCCGCATCTGTGCGCGCGCTGAGCTACGGCACCAACCTGTGGGGCTCGGCCGACTACCGCCGCCGCATCTCGGCCCCGCTTGCCGTCCAGGCTGTGCGTCGCGCCGCCGGCATCGAGCTTTCGGCCACGCTTGCGCACGAGCTCGAGGGCGTGCAGATTCCTAAGTTTGCCACGGACGAGTATTCCTGCCGCCGCGTGCCCGGCGTCGATTCTAGCGAGGTGCGCTAATGGCTGCCAAACTCATCGATCTTTCCTTTACGCTCAACGGCCGCAAGGTCAAGGTTCAGATTGCCCCCGACACCATGCTCTTTGCGCTGCTGCGCGAGCAGGGCTGCGCGTCGGTGCGCTGTGCCTGCGAGACCACCAACTGCGGCCTGTGCACGGTGTGGCTCGACGGAGACCCGGTGCTGAGTTGCTCAGTTCCCGCCGCCCGTGTTGAGGGCCGCTCCATCACCACGCTTGAGGGCCTTAAGGCCGAGTCCGAGGCTCTCGCCCGCGCAATGGCTGCCGAAGGTGCCGAGCAGTGCGGTTTTTGCGCTCCCGGCCTCATCATGAACGTGCTGGCGCTTGCCCGCGCCGCCAAGGAGGACCCAAGCCTCGTCGCCACGCGCGAGGAGCTCTCGCGCCAGCTCGCCGGCAACCTCTGCCGTTGCAGTGGCTACGAGAGCCAGCTGCGCGCCATCGTCCGCTTCCTTAACGAATCCGGCGTGCAGGTGGGCTTCGAGATGCCCGAGCTGCCCGTCAACGACACGAGCTCCGACGGCGTCACCTACAAGCAGATCACCCATAAGCAGCCCAAGAAGGACTCGAAGGCCCTGCTCGAGGGCCGTCCCGTCTACACCGGCGATATGGTGCCCGCCGGCGCGCTCATCGTCAAACTCAAGCGCAGCCCATATGCTCGCGCCAAGATCCGCTCCATCGATACGTCGCGCGCCCTGAAGGTGCCCGGCGTCGTGGGCGTCTACACCTACGAGGACGTGCCCAAGCGTCGCTTTACCATCGCCGGCCAGAGCTATCCGCAGCCGAGTCCCTACGACCGTCTGATCCTCGAGAACCTCGTGCGCTACCAAAACGAGGAAGTGGCGATCGTCGCCGCCGAGACCGAGGAGGCCGCCGATAAGGCGCTCAAGCTCATCAAGGTCGACTACGAGGTACTCGAGCCGCTGCTCGACTTTACCCAGGCACTCGATAACGACATCGTGGTCCACCCCGAGGGCGACGTGACCTTTATGTTCCCGCAGGGCGGCGATGTCCCGCGCAACCTGGTGTGCAGCGGTACCAGCGATTATGGCGATCTGGACGAGGCCTTCGCCCAGAGCGACATCGTCTTTGAGCGCACTTACACCAGCCAGGCCACGCAGACCGCGCCCATGGAGACCTTCCGCGCCTTCGCGACGACCGACGCGTTCGGCCGCATCTCGGTGACCACCTCCACGCAGGTGCCCTTCCACGTGCGCCGCATGGTCGCGCAGTCGCTCGATATTCCGCAGTCGCAGGTGCAGGTTATTAAGCCGCGCATCGGCGGCGGCTTTGGCTCCAAGCAGACGGGCTGCTGCGAGATCTTCGTGGCGTTCGTGACCCAGCAGACTGGCCGTCCGAGCTATTGCTGCTACACCCGCGAGGAGACCATCACCGCGGGCAACTCGCGTCATCAGATGCAGATGACCGTCAAGCTGGGTGCCATGAACGACGGCACCATCACGGCCATCGACCTGCACACGTTGTCCAACGCTGGCGCGTACGGCGAGCACGCCACCACGACGATCGGCCTCTCGGGACACAAGAGCCTGCCCATCTACAACCACGTGAAGGCGAGCCGCTTTAGCTGGGAAGCCGTCTACACCAACACCAACCGCGGTGGCGCGTATCGCGGCTACGGTGCCACCCAGGGCCAGTTTGCCGTGGAGAGTGCCGTCAACGAGCTCGCCGACATGCTGCACATGGACCCCGCCGACCTGCGCCTTAAGAACATCGTGCGTGAGGGCGAGATCATGCCGCAGTACTACAACGAGAAGCTCAACGCCTGCGCGCTCGACCGCTGCCTGCTGCGCGCGATGGACATGATCGGTTGGCGCGACAAGCCGCTGGCCGTGGACCTGTGCGACCGCGTGCGCGCCCTGGGCTGCGCGCTCACCATGCAGGGCTCGGGCATCTCCAACGTGGACATCGCCGGCATCGACATGCGCCTGGAAGAGGACGGCTTCATTACCATCGGCACCGGCGCTACCGATAACGGCATGGGCGTCGACACGATCCTGGCGCAGATTGCCGCCGAGGAGCTGGGCGTGGAGAGCTCGCTGATCGTGGTACGCGGCGTGGACACCGACGTGTCGCCGTTCGACGCCGGCTCGTACGCGAGCTCCGGTACCTACGTGACGGGCCTGGCCGCCAAGAACGCCGCGACCGAGCTGCGCGAGAAGATTTGCGCCAAGGCCGCCCAGATGTGGGACGTTGACGCCGCCGACGTGGTCTTCGACGGCCAGTACGTGCGCCTGTCCGACGAGCGCGCCGCTCGCGAGCGCGGTCGCTACCTCACGCTGCGCGACTTTGCCAACCTGTGTGTGAAGAACATCGCGGGCGGCGACGCGCTCACCTCGCACGCCTCTGCCTGCCTGCCCGTTTCGCCTCCGCCGTTTATGGCCGGCATTGCCGAGGTCGAGGTCGACAAGGCCACCGGCAAGGTGACCGTGGTGGATTACGCCGCTGCCGTCGATTGCGGCACCGTGATCAACGAGGCGCTCGCGCGCGTCCAGGCCGAGGGCGGCATTGCCCAAGGTATCGGTCACGCGCTCTACGAGATTGTTGAGCACGACGAGCGCGGCCGCCTGCGCACCGGCAACTTTATGAGCTACAAGCTGCCCACGCGCCTGGATATCGGCAGCATTCGCGTGGCCTTTGAGCCGAGCTACGAGCCGACGGGTCCGTTTGGCGCCAAGTCGATCGGCGAGGTCGTCATCAACACGCCGCTCGCCGCCGTGGCCTCGGCCGTCGCACACGCCACCGGCCACCAGGTTCGCTCGCTGCCGATCACGCCCGAGAAGGCCCTGCTGGGGGAGTAGGCGAGGCAACGCAGCCGTCGCTCTTTGCCGAGCCCGGGGAAACTGCAGCCCACTTTTCGACCGAATTGTGGGCTGCAGGAGATAGCCGATGGGGGTAGCTAATTTGGGACGGGGCTTTTTTAGCTACCCCGCTTGTGGGGGTAGCTAAAAAAGCCCCGTCCCAAATTAGCTACCCTGTTCCGCTGTAACTCGTGGTGAGGTCGTGAGCCTGTAAAAGGTGTGCGTGCGCTTGCCGTTCGTATCTGCTATCATTCCTAGTCTGTGCGCTCATGCGGGCGTGGCGGAATTGGTAGACGCGCCAGATTTAGGTTCTGGTGGGATTCCCGTGAAGGTTCGAGTCCTTTCGCCCGCACCAACGCACCTGCGTCGGCTCTCGCCGTCGCGACTCTTTGTTGCATAAAGGTACCAGCACCTCAGATAAGCTGGGCAGTATGAGGAGGAACGTGTTGAACATCACCGCTTCTGACGTCAAGGACGCCAAGCTCACCGCTACGGTCACCATCCCGGCCGCCGACGTCGACGCCGCGATCAAGAAGGCCTACAAGGACACCGCCAAGAAGTACCGCTTCCCGGGCTTCCGTGCCGGTAAGGCTCCCCGTCCGGTCATCGACTCTGCTCTTGGCGCCGAGGCTACCCTCGCTCAGGCCACCAACGACCTGATCGCCGCCAACGAGCCCGTCGTCCTCAACGAGCTGGACATCGTCCCCACCAAGAGCGGTGACTACAAGGAGCTCGACCTCGCCAAGGATCACGAGGACTACACCTACACCGTCGAGTTCTCCCTGCGTCCTGCTGCCGAGCTCTCCTCCTTCGACGCCGTCGAGATCGAGATGCCCCCTGCGGAGGTCACCGAGTCCGAGATCAACAACCAGGTCGAGATGCTCCTCAACTACCGTGCCACCTTCGAGGACGTCGAGGGTCGCGCCGTCGAGGCCGAGGACTACGTCACCGTCGACCTCAAGGCCGTCGAGAACGCCGACAACTTCGCCGCCGAAGGCCGCATGCTCATCGCCGGTAGCGACAGCAACCCCGCCGAGTTCAACGAGGCCCTGATCGGCGCCAACGTTGACGACGTCAAGACCGTCACCTGGACCGACGAGGTCGAGGAGGGCGAGGAGGCCGAGACCCACACCGTCGAGGTTACCGTCAAGGGCATCAAGGTCCGCAACACCCCCGAGCTCACCGACGAGCTCGTCAAGTCCGACTTTGGCTTCGACAGCATCGACGCTATGCGCGACGCCATCAAGATCGAGATCGAGCAGGACAAGGCTTCCCGCCTGCCGGCCGAGAAGGAGAACCGTTGCGTCTCCGCTCTCGCCGAGCGTCTGCAGCTCGACGAGATGGACGCCGACTACGAGCAGTCCGTCTTTGAGGAGCTCGGCCAGAACTTCCTGTCCAACCTCGCTGCCCGCGGCATGACCCTGGACACCTGGCTGCCCGCTTCCGGCCTGACCATGGAGCAGTTCATCGGCGACCTGCACAAGCAGGCCAACGACGTCGCCCGTGAGTCCCTGGCTCTCGACGCTCTCGCCCGTGAGCTCAAGATCGAGGTCACCGAGGACGACATTAACGCCGAGTTCGAGAAGGCCGGCGTCAAGGACGTCGAGGCTTCCAAGGCCGAGTTCATCGCCGATGGCCGCATGCCTGCCGTCCGCGAGTCCATCCGTCGCTCCAAGGCCGTCGATCACCTGGTCGAGAACGCCAAGGTGACCGAGGTCGACGAGACCGCCAAGGACGCCGAGTAATTCTCGCCACCTTTCCCGCGAGCGCATGGATGCGCCCGTGATGGGGTAAAGTTATAAGCCGGTTATCCGGTTGCTTCGTACGGTGCCAGCCAATGCATAGCATGCGGGCACCGTACGTTTGTCTAGAACCACTATTGGTCCGTAAGAGAAATGGAGATGCGTATGATCGCTAAGTTCGATTCCGCCCTCGTGCCATACGTTATCGAGCAGACGCCGCGCGGCGAGCGCAGCTACGATATCTATTCGCGCCTGCTCAACGACCGCATCATCTTCTTGGGCGAGGAGATCAACTCCGTCAGCGCCAACCTGGTCGTTGCCCAGCTGCTGCATCTTGAGAGCCAGGATGCCGAGAAGGATATCTCGCTCTACATCAATTCGCCCGGTGGCGAGGTCTACTCCGGCCTGGCGATTCTGGACACCATGAACTTCATTAAGCCGCAGGTCTCCACCATCTGCGTCGGTATGGCCGCGTCTATGGCCGCCGTGCTGCTTTCGGCTGGCGCCAAGGGCAAGCGCTTCTGCCTGCCGCATTCCAAGGTTATGATTCACCAGCCCAGCGGCGGTGCCCAGGGCCAGCAGACCGAGATTGAGATTGTGGCCGAGGAGATCAAGAAGACTCGCCGTGAGCTCAACCAGATCCTGTCCGACGCCTCGGGCCAGCCCATCGAGAAGGTCCAGGCCGATACCGAGCGCGATAACTACTTGACCGCTGCCGAGGCCCTCGACTACGGCCTGATCGACCGTATCGTCACCTCGCGCGATCTTGCCGCGAAGGACGCCTAGGATGGCCGGTAACATGCAGGACAACTTTGACGAGAACGGCAACCCCATCCGCTGCTCCTTCTGCGGAAAAGAGCAGGGCCAGGTCCGTCGTCTCGTAAAGGGCCCGACCAACATCTTTATCTGTGACGAGTGCGTCGCCGCCTGTTCCGAGATCCTTGAGGAGTCGCTGGCTTCGGACTTTATGGACGCTGCCCGCAACGGCAATCTCCCGGGTTTCCTCAACGACCATGGCCAGGCTGCATCCCAGCCCGCCGTGGACCCCGAGGCCGAGGGCTTTGAGCTCGAGGACGACCGCCAGGTCATCACGCACGTGCCGACGCCGCACGAGATCTATGACGAGCTTTCGGCCTATGTTATGGGCCAGGAGGACGCCAAGCGCGCCATGTCGGTTGCCGTGTACAACCATTACCGCCGCGTGATCGAGGGTGGCGCTGCGCTTTCGGCCTTTGACGATGGCTTGGACTCGCAGCTCGACGATGATATGGACGAGGTGGAGCTCGCCAAGTCCAACATTTTGCTGCTCGGTCCCACCGGTACCGGTAAGACCCTGCTGGCCCAGACGCTCGCGCGCATCCTCGAGGTGCCGTTTGCCATAGCCGACGCCACCGCGCTCACCGAGGCTGGCTACGTTGGCGAGGACGTGGAGAACATCCTGCTCAAGCTCATCAACGCCGCCGATGGCGATATCGAGCGCGCGCAGGTTGGCATTATCTACGTGGACGAGATCGACAAGATCGCCCGCAAGGCCGAGAACCTCTCCATTACCCGCGATGTTTCGGGCGAGGGCGTTCAGCAGGCGCTGCTTAAGATCCTTGAGGGCACGGTGGCAAGCGTTCCGCCCACCGGCGGCCGCAAGCATCCCCAGCAGGAGCTGCTCCAGATCGACACGACTAACATCCTGTTCATCTGCGGCGGTGCCTTTGTGGGTCTGGATAAGATCATCGCCGATCGCGTGGGCAACAAGGGCGTGGGCTTTAACTCCGAGATTGCCGGCCCCACCTCGGTCGACGAGAACGACCTGCTGCGTCAGGTGCTCCCGCAGGACCTCAACGCTTTTGGCATGATCCCCGAGTTCGTGGGCCGTACGCCCGTCGTCACCCAGACGCAGGCGCTCGACGAGGACGACCTGGTGTCGATCCTGACCGAGCCCAAGAACGCCGTGGTGCGTCAGTACCGCAAGATGTTCCAGCTCGAGGACGTTGAGCTTGAGTTTGAGGACGCCGCCCTGCACGAGATCGCCCGCATGGCGCTTGCCCGCAAGACCGGCGCCCGCGGCCTGCGCGCCATCTGCGAGGACGTTCTGCAGCAGACGATGTTCGACCTCCCCAGCGAGGAGGGCGTTGCCAGGGTCGTCGTAACCGAAGCCGCCGTCAAGGGCACCGAACAGCCCCAGCGCATCTACGGCTAGACCTGCCTAAAATGTGTTTACAAATAGCCTCCGACCACCCGCGGTCGGAGGCTATTTTATATATGCGCAATAACCCCAACTACCTGTGTTATTCTGTGTGTTTGTTTAAGCCTCAGCGAAGTCGTTCAGACTGAAGTAATCGATACCTAAGGGGAGGAATGTAGGCCCGATTTTCGTAGATTCCGCACGAGCCGAAGACCACTAAATGTGGTCTTCGCGCGAGCCAGGACCTGACCGAACGAAAATCGGGCCTACATTTCTCCCCGGCGGGACGGGAGAGATATATGGAAGAAATGCCCAAGAACTACGATCCGTCGACCAACGAGCCGGCGATCCTGCAGAAGTGGCTCGACGGCGGCTACTATAAGCGCCGCGAGGGCGTGGGCGACTGCACCGTCACCATTCCGCCTCCCAACGTGACCGGCAAGCTCCACATGGGCCACGCTACCGATGACTCCATCCAGGACGCCATCATCCGTATGGCCCGCATGCGCGGCAAGTCCACGCGCTGGGTGCTCGGCACCGACCATGCCGGTATCGCTACGCAGACTAAGGTCGACAAGAAGCTCAAGAGCGAGGGCATCAGCCGCCTGGAGATCGGTCGCGACAAGTTTGTCGACGCCTGCTGGGACTGGACCCACGAGTACGGCGGCATCATTGTCGAGCAGATCAAGCGCATGGGCTGCTCCGTCGACTTCGACAACGAGCGCTTTACCATGGACGAGGACTACGCGCAGGCCGTGCGCAAGGTCTTCTGCGACTGGTATCACGACGGTCTGATCTACCGCGGCAAGCGCATCGTCAACTGGTGCCCCAACTGCACCACCGCCATCTCGGACGACGAGGCCGAGTACAAGGACGAGAAGGGCCATCTGTGGCACCTGCGCTATCCGCTTACCGAGCCGGTCAACGGCCAGGACTACATCGTCGTCGCCACTACGCGCCCCGAGACCATGCTCGGCGACACGGGTGTTGCCGTTTCCCCGAAGGACCCCGAGAAGGCCGCCTTTGTGGGTAAGACCGTCAAGCTTCCCATCGTCGACCGTGAGATCCCCATCTTTGAGGATTGGCATGTCGACGCCAACTTCGGTTCCGGCTTCGTTAAGGTTACTCCGGCCCACGACCCCAACGACTACGCCATGGGTCAGGCTCACGACCTGCCGCAGATCAATATCTTCGATGAGCACGCGGTGGTCGTCGAAGGCTATGGCGAGTTCACCGGCATGAACCGCGACGAGTGCCGTGAGGCCGTCATCAAGTGGTTCGAGGAGCACGACCTGCTCGATCACGTCGAGGACCTCGACCACTCCGTCATGCACTGCTACCGTTGCGACGCCGCACTGGAGCCGTGGCTGTCCGAGCAGTGGTTCGTCGCCGTCGATAAGCTCAAGGGGCCGGCGCTCGACGCCGTCAACTCCGGCAAGGTCACCTTCCATCCCGCGCGTTGGACGCAGACCTACACCACCTGGATGGAGAACCTCAAGGATTGGTGCATCAGCCGTCAGCTGTGGTGGGGCCACCGTATCCCCGTGTTCTACTGTGAGGACTGCGGCTGGGAGGACGCCCTTACCGAGGACACCGACGTGTGCCCCAAGTGCGGCGGCCATCACGTGCATCAGGACGAGAACGTGCTGGACACCTGGTTCAGCTCGCAGCTGTGGACCTTCGCCACGCAGGGCTGGCCGCAAAAGCCGGAGCTGCTCGAGGGCCATCACCCCACGACGGCGCTCGTCACCGCGCGCGACATCATCGCGCTGTGGGTCGCCCGCATGGTCATGAGCTCGCTGTACTTCCTGGACGAGGTGCCGTTTAAGGACGTCGTCATCTACCCGACGATCCTGGCCAAGGACGGCAGCCGCATGTCCAAGTCCAAGGGCAACGGTGTTGACCCCATGGACCTCATTGGCATGTACGGCGCCGACGCCATGCGCTTCAACCTGCTCACGCTGTGCACCAACAACCAGGACGTCAAGTTCGACGCGAACATCGACAAAAAGACCAAGAAGCTCATCGACAGTCCGCGCACCGAGCAGGCCAAGTCGTTCGTCACCAAGATTTGGAACGCCAGCCGCTTCCTGCTCATGAACATGGAGGGCTACACGCCCGGCGAGCCCGTTGTGGAGACGCCGGCAGACGCCTGGATGTTCAGCCGCCTGGCCAAGGCCGTGAAGATGGTCACCGAGGGCATTGAGAACTACACCTTTGGCGATATGGCCCGCGGCGTGCAGCAGTTCTTCTGGAACGAGGTCTGCGATTGGTACGTCGAGGTCACTAAGGCCCGCCTGAAGGGCGAGGGCCGTCTGCAGGCGCAGCGCAACCTGATCTTTGTGCTCGATACCTCCATTCGTCTGATGCATCCGCTCATGCCGTTTGTCACCGAGGAGATCTGGGACAACATGCCGGCGAGTGTGCTCGATCTGGACGCCGAGGGCAATGTGAACCGCGCCGAGGCGCTCATGATCGCCAAGTGGCCCGAGCCCGCCGACTACGCCAAGTATGTTGACGAGGACGCTGAGCGCGCGTTTGAGCTGTGCCGCGCCGTCGTTTCCGCCGCCCGCGCCACGCGTTCGCGCTATCGCTTGAGCCCCAAGGCCGAGCTCGACGTGGTCGTGCGTGCCGGTGCCGAGGACATCGAGAAGCTCGAGAGCCTGCGCTCGACCATCGAGCCGCTGGCAAACACTGCCTCGCTGGTCATGGGCACCGACGTTGAGAAGCCGGCTGCGAGCATCGCCGTGGTCGATAGCGGCGTCGAGGCCTTTGTGGTGCTCGAGGGCAAGGTTGACCTTTCGGCCGAGAAGGCACGCCTGGAGAAGGAGATCGCCGCGGCCCAGAAGGAGCTTGCCGGCTGCGAGAAGACGCTCGCCAACGAGGGCTTTGTGGCCAAGGCCGCGCCCGCGGTGGTCCAGAAGAAGAGGGACCGTGCAGCTGAGCTCAAGGAGATCCTGGCGGCGCTGAACTCGCAGGTTGCTGACTTCTCGTAGGCGGTACGGGGGGACGCGGTTTGGGGCATTGCTCGCTACTGCGAACAGTCCTGCGCAAGACGGACAGCACATTAAGTGCTGTCCTTTGCGTGCGGAACTTGCAGCGAGCAAAGCGTCGGGCCGCTCCTAGTTCGCTTACGTGGTTGTTTGCATCTGGTGTGTTAGGGCCGCTGGGTTGTGGCCTTGTTCTCGCTGCAATCGGGTAAAGGCTGATATTGTCAACGTGAGGGGCTCATTCTTTTTGGTGGGCCTCTTTTTCTGTTATGGGGGACTTTGAGTTATGGCTAAGCGTTCTGGGTCGTATGTCGTTCCGTTCTCGTTTGAGTTGCTTTCGTTTGATGAGGTTGTGGGGCTTGCTGCTGATACGGGGCGGATTTCTGGGGATGCTGGGCCTCTGCTCGAGACGGTTGTCGATATGCTTGATGAGTTGGGGCGTCCGGACGAGTATTTTGATTGCATTCAGGTCGCCGGTACCAATGGCAAGACTTCGACCACGCGTTTTTCGGCCGCCATTCTTCGTGGCGAGGGGCTCAAAACCGCGCTTTATACGTCGCCGCAGCTGGTGCGCTATCCCGAGCGCATGGAGGTTGATGGGCGCGTGGTGAGCGATGAGGCGTTTGCCCGCGCCGTTTCTGCCGCTGTTGAGGCGGGGCGTCGAGTGAATGCCCGTCGTGTGGCGGCGGGGGAGCGTGCCTATTCCATCACGCCCTTTGACCTGCTGACGGCTGCCGCATTGGTGGTGTTTGCCGAGGCTGCGGTGGATGTTGCCGTGCTTGAGGTTGGCATGGGCGGGCGTTGGGACGCCACGAGTGCGACCGATCCCGTCGCCGTTGCCATTACGGGCATTGGGCTCGATCACACACGTATTTTGGGCGACACGCTCGAGGCCATTGCGGGGGAGAAGGCTGCGGTCATTAAGCCCGGACGCCTGGTTGTGCTGGGTGAGGGCACGCACGAGGCGAGTGTTCAGCGCGTGATGGATGCCCGTTGCCGCGCGTGCGGCATCGTGCCGCTCGTGGTAGGCCACGCTACGACTAAGGTGCCGGTGCATGTGGGCGACACGGTTGAGTTTAGCTGCACCACGCCGCGCGCGATCTATACGTCGAGCATGGTCAAGCCGGCCTATCAGCCGCAGAATGCCGCGTGCGCGATTATGCTTTGCGAGGGCTATCTGGGCCGCGAGCTCGACCACGATGCGCTCGACGCCTCGCTTATGGGTTGCCCCACGCCGGGTCGTTTTGACGTGCTGGGGACCGATCCACTCAAGCTGATCGATGCCTGTCATAACCCCCAGAGCTGCGAGAACTTTGTGAGCGCACTGGACGAGATCGACCCGTGCGTAGAGAATCGCCCAACGTTGCTGTGCGCCGCGCTGGCAGACAAGGACGTGGCGGGTATCGTTGACGTGCTGATTCCGGCCTTCCCGCGCGTGGTCGTGACCCAGACCGATTCCGATCGCGCCTTGCCGGCAGAGGAGCTCGCCGCCCTGGTGGACGCCGATAAGCTCACGGGCGTATATCCGAGTGTGTCCGAGGCCCTCGCTGCCTTCGATGCCGCAGACGAGCCTTTCGTAGCTGCCGGTACCATCACCCTAGCCGGCGAAGTAGCCGGCCTGTTGCGCTAACCCATCCCCTCATCAGTTGCGGTGAAATAGGGACTGTTTTACAAGCCAGGAGCCCCAAACAGTCCGTATATCACCGCAACTCAAAAGCAGTCAATTTGGGACGGGGCTTTTTTAGCTGCCCTGTGCCCCGAGTTGACTCGCTTGCCACGAAATGGGCCTATTTACTACGTTTGACCGGCAACCCTCGACCATACCGAGAATTGCGAAATCAAAACTGCAGGTAGAGGGCCTGCCATTTTTCAAAAAAGACCCGCATGGTCGACCCATGCGGGTTAAACGTAGTAGATAGCTCGTTTTCGTGGCGCGACGTAATCGCAATGTGACAAAGGGGCTGTCCCTTTGTCACATTGGCTAGTCTAGGCGGACGGGATCGTGGGGGTATGCGTTGAGAATCTCGACGCCGGACTCGGTAACTAGGGCCAAGTCCTCGATGCGGACGCCGGTGCGGCCGGGGAGGTAGATGCCCGGCTCGATGGAGAACGTCATGCCTGGCTCGATAACCTGTTCGTTGACCAGCGAGACGTCGCCCGGCTCATGGTCCTGAAGACCGATCGAGTGGCCCAGGCGATGCGTAAAGTACCGCCCATAGCCCGCGTCTTCAATCACATCGCGCGCGGCGCGGTCCAGGTCGCACATGCGCACACCCGGTGCGATGAGTGCCTCGGCGGCCTCGTTGGCGCGGCGCACGATGTCGTAGATGCGCGCCGTCTCCTCGTCCGGATCGCCCCAAAAGAACGTGCGCGTCATGTCCGAGCAGTAGTTGCGACGACGCCCGCCAATGTCGAACAGCACCACGTCGCCGCGCTTGAGCACGGTGTCGTCGGGCTCGTGGTGCGGGTCGCCGGCGTTAGCACCAAAGCTCACGATGGGCGGAAAGCTAAAGCCCTCGCAGCCGTGCTTGCGATACAGGCCGAGCATCTGGTCGGCAATTTCGCGTTCCGTCACGCCCTCGTGAACGAGCTTGATAGCGTCGGCCATCACGGCGTCGTTAGCGGCCGAGGACGCGCGCATGAGCTCCTGTTCGGCGTCATCCTTGTGGGTGCGCGCGGCGGTGACGGCAAAGTCGCCCAGGAAAAACTCGCTGGCTGCGTGGCGCTCCATGAGTGGCATCAAAAAGCCGGAACGCATGACGGTGTCGATGCCGAGCGGTTTGTTCGGATCGACCTCGCGAGCGATGGCGTCGGCCACGACGTCGGTATCGGTGTGGTAGGCAACGCGCGCATTGTCATACTCGGGCAGCTGATGCAGCGCGTTGACCAGGGTCACGGGCTCGCTACCGCGTGCGAGCAGCGCGCCGCAAAAACGCTCGAACATATCGGCATAAAAACCGGTCAGATAGTAGATCGACCACGGGTCATTTATGAGCAACTGCGCACCGGGGTGCTGAGCCTCGAGCGCATCGAGCACGCGCGCCACGCGCTGGTCATCGACATGTGCCATGAAACATCCTTTCGCTTGGTTGCCACCATGGTATCCCCAATGCCAGGGTAGTCAATTTGGGACGGGGCTATTTTAGCTGCGTCAAACTTGCGGGCTAATAGGTAAAAGTAGCCATAAGAGGCCCGTCCCAAATGGGCTGGTTTCAAAAGTATGGCGGATTACGGGGCTGGACCTGTATTACTTGACCATGGCAAAAATCGCGAAATTAAAACCGCATATAGATGGCTTGTCAAAAATTGAAAATGGCCGGTATGGATGGGGGTCTCCGAATCGGCCCCGTAATCCGGCATAGTTTTGAAATGGCACTAAAGTAGGCACAAGCTGAATACCGATCCCAAGGATAGTTGCGGTGGAATAGTTCCTGGATGCCGGGGTTTTGGCGGAAATCAGGAACTATTTCACCGCAATTGAGGAGGGGTGGGATGGATGGCAGCGTAACTAAAAGCCCCGTTCTAAATGAGCTGCTTAGGCTGGGTCGATGTCCATGCTGGCGATTAGGTTGATGTTGGTGTTGAGGAGGTCGGGGAGGACGACGTCGCCCATGCGGATGGGGGCTTTGACGATTAGGCCTCGGATGAGGTCCATGGCTTGGGCGTGGAGTGCCAGCGGGATGGCCTCGGCGGTGCGCACGGGGAGCAGGGCCTCGTCGCCGCCGGATACGGCCACGGTGGTGGTGAGCACGCGCATGGGGTAGGTGAGCTCCTGGTGTGCGAACTTATCGCCGCGCGGGCAGCTGTTGCCGGTCACGGAGTGCACTTCTATCACGGCTCCGTCTGCGTCACGCTCCACCTCTACGGTCAGGAGACACTCGGATGGGCAGGTGGTGCAGTTGAACTGCAGTGTCTCGATCGTGTTTGTGCTCATGGCCTTACGCCTCCTCTTCGGGATCGACGGCCAGGACAATCTCGCTAACACCCAGGTCGAGTGCGCGCTGAATCACCTTTGCTGGCAGCGGGAAGCTTTCCATGACGCTCGGTTTAAACGAGCGGACCTTGCCGGCGAACAGTTCCTCGTCGTCTGCCAGAATACGTACGCGGGCGGCATCGACCGGTCGGCGCACACGGAAGTTGAGTTTGGTGAGCGCCACGGCCGTAATGCGTCCCGGTAGCGCGTAGCCCGCGATACCGGCAGGGGAGACCGTGAGCTGGCAATTCGCATTCGCTTCGCAGCTTGTGCCCGCGGTGTTCACGTCGGCCCCAGCGCTGCCACCCAGTGCGTATGTCGCTGCAGCCGCACCGGCACGCTCGGACTCGGTTGTCACGTTGTCTGCCAGGTCGTGCACATGCAGCACGTTGCCGCAGGCAAAGATGCCCGGCACGCCCGTTTGCAGGCTCTGGTCCACCACGGCGCCGTGCGTGCGTTGGTCAAGCTCAACGCCCGCGGCAACCGAAAGCTCGTTCTCGGGAATCAGACCCACAGAAAGCAGCAGCGTGTCGCACGGAACGATGCGCTCCGTCCCGGCAATGGGCGCCAGGTGCTCGTCGACCTGGCTTACCTCGACGGCTTCCACGCGATCGTGCCCAATCACACGCGTCACGGTGGTGGACAGGTGCAGTGGAATGCTAAAGTCGTCCAGACAGTTTTTCACATTGCGGCGCAGGCCGTTGGCGTACGGCATGAGCTCGTACACGCCCTCGACCGAAATCCCCTCGAGCGTACAGCGGCGCGCCATGATGAGCCCGATGTCGCCCGAGCCCAAAATGACGGCGCGCGAGCCGGGCTTGAGGTTCTCGATATTGATGTATCGCTGCGCCAGGCCGGCCGTAAACACGCCGGCTGGTCGGCTGCCGGGAATCTTGATCTCGCTGCGCGTGCGCTCGCGGCACCCCATGGCAAGGACGACCGCGCGCCCGGTGAGCTGCAGCATGCCGGCGGTGTTCATGAGTGTGACGGTATGGACCGCGGTGTCTCCCGTAGGCTCGCCTGAATCAACCCCAATCACCATGCTGTCCAGGAACAGCGCAATGTCGGTTGCGTGCACCTGGTCGATAAAGCGCTGCGCGTACTCGGGACCGGTGAGCTCCTGTTTAAAGTGCGACAGGCCAAAGCCGGGGTGGATGCACTGGCGGAGGATGCCGCCCAGGTGTTGCTCGCGCTCCACGATGGCCACGCGCGCGCCTGTCTTATGAGCGGCAAGCGCGGCCGCCATGCCGGCGGGGCCGCCTCCGATGACGACCACGTCGAAGGCCTGCGTTGCTACCGACGCTGCGGCTCCGGCCTCCGCGCGTTCGTCGCACATATCAAACGTCGCCATCCTAGCGCACCCCCTTCAAAGGTCCCTCGACCAGCCAGGAGCCGGCGTCCTCCAGTAATACCTCGCTAGGGTCGCAGCCCAACTCGCGGGCAAGAATCGCCATCACACGGCTTTGGCAAAAGCCGCTTTGGCATCGACCCATGCCGGCACGACAGCGGCGCTTGACGCCTTCGACCGAAACCGCGCCCGGTTGGCGTCGGATCGCGGCCACAATCTCGGCCTCGGGCACCGTCTCGCAGCGGCAGACAATCTGTCCCCACGCGGGATCGGACTCGATCAGCTCCTCCTTGCGCGCCAGCGGCGTGCGGTCAAAGTCGTCCGGCGCGCGGCGAATTGGGTTCCAGTCCGCCCGCTCGTGCAGTTCCACGCCCGCCTCACGCATTACAAGCTCCATGCGCTCGGCAATGGCTGGTGCGCTCGCCACGCCCGGCGACTGAATGCCCGCCGCCTGGAACAGCCCCGGCACCACAGTAGACTGTCCAATAAAGAAGTCGTTCGTTCCCTGAATGACCGGACGCCCGCCGGCAAATGCGCGTACTACTCGGCGCGTATCCAGATCGGGCACCAGCTTTCGCGCGCCGGTCAGCAGCGCGTTCACATCGCTCGCATAGGTCTGCGTATCGCCTGCCTCGCGCACGGCGGCCGTGGCGGTGATCACGGTGTTGCCATGCACGGTGCCCGTCACGATAACGCCCTTCGATATCGGCGTCGGTACGGGGTAGAGCGGCATAAGCGTGCGCGGCTCCTTGTCCAGCACCACGATGTTGCCCTGACGCCAGACCATCTGGAACTCCTCGGCGCCCGCCATATGCGAGATGTTCGCGGCGCCGTTGCCCGCGGCGTTGATCAGGTAGCGGCAGCGCACATTGCCAGCGGGGGTCGCCAGCGTAAAGCGCGCGTCGTCGCCCGAGCCCGCGACTTCAATCGCTTCCACCGGCGCGGACCGCATGAACGTCACCCCGTTGGCCACGGCGTTCTCCATCGCGGCGATGGCAACCTCAAACGGGTCGACAAAGCCAGTGGAGGGGCACCACAACGCGCACGTTGCATCGGCACTGGCGCGCGGCTCCAGTTCGTGGATGCGGTCGGGTCCGACGATCGACAGCTCGGGCACACCGTTGACATGGCCGTTGCACCGCAGCTTCTCCAGATGCGCGCGGTCCTCGTCGTTAAAGCCCAGCACCATGGATCCGGTACGGCAAAACAAAAAGCCCAGCTCCTGAGCCCAAGTACCATACAGCTCGCAGCCACGGGCATTGACCTGCGCCTTTACCGTGCCCGGCGCCGGATCGTAGCCGGCGTGCACCAGGCCGCCGTTGGCCTTCGACGCGCCCAGCGCAATATCGTTAGCCGCCTCGACCACGCAAATGGAAAGGTCAAATCGCGCGAGCTGCCGCGCGATGGCGCATCCGGTGATGCCCGCGCCGACAATCGCGATATCAAACGTTTCTGTCACAGTGCCTCCCAGACGAGTTGACAGGCCGTCAATAAGACTATCCTACGGTCTGCACACCCCCAGTACGGCGGCAATGCGGCGAACAGTCCTGCAACACCCTCCAACGGCAGGCGAGGGGAGACCCGGCAACGTTGACAACCTCGTCTGCCGGCTACCACGTTGAAGTTTTGTCTCGATCTGTAACAGTAAGAGGGGAAATTTTGTCCCAGATGTTACAGATCGAGACGTTAGTCTGGCGGGTCCGCCGTTTGTCTCGATCTGTAACATCTAGACCCGGATTCCGCTCCTAAATGTTACAGATTGAGATGTTTGTGTCCGCGCCAGCCCCGCCCCTACCCGTGGTCCCATATAAATAAACCCCGTGGTAAACTTGACCGGACTGTAAATATTCCGAAAGGTACACCTCAATGTCCAAGTACATCTCTGAGCTCATGTCGCCGCAGCTTATGGGCGTCATCTATGCCTTTGTTGGCTTTATCATCGCCCTGTACGTGCTGTCGGTCGTCTATGTGTTCATCGACGCTCGCCGCCGTGGCGCCAGCGCCTACGTGGCATGGGGCATCATCGCCCTCATTCCGTTTGTGGGCCTCATCGCCTACCTGGTCCTGCGCCCGCACTCCTACGCGGCCGACCGCGAGGAGCAGGAGCTGGACATGGCCCTGCGCGAGCGCCAGCTTGCCCAGTACGGCACCTGCCCGCAGTGCGGCGCCCCCATCGAGAAGGACTTTGTGGTCTGCCCGGTGTGCGACACCCAGGTTCGCAACGTGTGCCCCAGCTGCCATCGCCCGCTCGATGCGCACTGGAAGGTCTGCCCCTACTGCCGAACTCGCATCCAGTAGCGCATCCATCGCCGGGCCGGCCGCAAGCCACGGGCGCCGCGCGTCACGCGCAAGCCGCACGCGCGCCCCGCAGTCCCGCCCCCACACGATGAAGCATGCGTAGAAAATCGCCCGCCGTGCCATTAAGGTGCGGCGGGCGCTTGTATACCAAGGCAACCTGCCTATAATGATGCAAGTCAAAAACGCCGAGCGCATCGCACGCACTTGCATCAGGCATCCGAGAGGAGAAAACATACCCATGAAGGCACTCTACAATGACGGTTCGGTGGCCGAGCTCCCGCAGGACGAGGTCACGCACGTCATCCGCCACTCCGCCGCGCACATCATGGCGCAGGCCATCAAGCGTCTCTATCCCGAGGCTGACTTTGCCTACGGTCCCGCGACCGACAATGGTTTTTACTACGACGTCGACCTGCCCGAGGGCGTTAAGATCAGCGAGGACGACTTCCCCGCGATCGAGGCCGAGATGAAGAAGATCGTCAAGGAGAACCTCAAGTTCTCCGTGTACGAGAAGCCCCGCGCCGAGGCTATCGCCCTTATGGAGGAGCGCGGCGAGAAGTACAAGGTCGAGCACATCGGCGACCTGGACGACGACGCCCGCATCACCTTCTACCAGCAGGGCGACTACATCGACATGTGCGTCGGCCCCCACATCTGCTACACCAAGGCCCTGAAGGCCTTTAAGCTCACCGGCGTCTCGGGCGCCTACTGGAAGGGCGACAAGGACAACAAGATGCTCACTCGCATCAACGGTGTCGCCTTTGCCACCAAGGAGGAGCTCGACGAGCACATGCACATGCTGGAGGAGGCCAAGAAGCGCGACCACCGCAAGATCGGCCGCGAGATGGACCTCTTTATGATGCGCGACGAGGCCCCCGGCTTCCCGTTCTTCCTTCCCAACGGCATGATCCTTAAGAACACGCTGCTGGACTACTGGCGCGAGATCCACCACAAGGCCGGCTACGTGGAGATCTCCACGCCGCTCATCATGAACAAGCAGCTGTGGAAGACCTCGGGCCACTGGGACCACTACAAGGACAACATGTACTCCACCGTCATCGACGACGAAGAGTACTGCATTAAGCCCATGAACTGCCCGGGCGGCGTGCTGGTGTACGCCTCCAAGCCGCATTCCTATCGCGAGCTGCCCATTCGCGCCGGCGAGATTGGCCTGGTCCACCGCCACGAGCTGCGCGGCGCCCTGCACGGCCTGTTCCGCGTGCGCTGCTTTAACCAGGACGACGCCCACCTGTTTGTGCGCCCCGACCAGCTGACCGACGAGATCGTGGGCGTGGTCAACCTCATCGACTCCGTGTACCAGAAGTTTGGTTTTAAGTACCACGTTGAGCTTTCCACCCGCCCCGAGGACTCCATGGGTTCGGACGAGGACTGGGCTCGCGCCGAGGAGGGTCTGCGCACCGCTCTGGAGCAGCTGCACATGGACTACGAGGTCAACGAGGGCGACGGCGCCTTCTACGGCCCCAAGATCGACTTCCACCTGGAGGACTCGCTCGGCCGTACCTGGCAGTGCGGTACCGTTCAGCTCGACTTCCAGATGCCGCTCAACTTTGACCTGGAGTACGTGGACGCCGACGGCACCAAGAAGCGCCCCATTATGCTGCACCGCGTATGCTTTGGCTCCATCGAGCGCTTCATCGGCATTCTGATTGAACACTTTGCGGGCAAGTTCCCCACCTGGCTGGCTCCCGTGCAGGTCAAGGCACTTCCCGTCTCCGAGAAGAGCCGCGACTACGCCCACGAGGTGTGCGCCAAGCTGGAGGAGGCCGGCATTCGCGTGGTCTGCGATGACCGCGATGAGAAGATCGGCTACAAGATCCGCGAGGCCCGCAGCATCGACCGCGTGCCCTACATGCTCATTCTGGGCGAGAAGGAGGTCGAGGCCGGCAACATCTCCGTCCGCGATCGCTCCAACGAGACCGTCCCGATGAGCGTCGACGAGTTTGTTGCCAAGGTGACCGAGGAGATCAAGACTCGCGCCTAAGGCGAGCGCATAGGTTTATAAACCGCATGTATACGCGGCCGTCCCATCCACGGGGCGGCCGCGTTTTTTATGCCGAGCAAGGGGCGGGGGGCGTTGGCCGTAGTTGTTCCGCGCCTACAAGATGCCGACAGTCTCCGTAGCCGTTTGGCAAAGTACAAATGACCTCAAAAATGAGCAATATTGCTGCGATATAGGAAAAGCCGCTGCTAGAGCGGCTTTTTTTGTTGTGCAAAAATGTACAGGTTTTTGTAGAGGGGTATGGAGATGTATCCGCTGGTTGATTTCCGATCTCAGCCGAACACATTGAGCGAATAGGCCGTTCCCGCAGC
>CATWSG010000016.1 GCA_958353395.1 uncultured Collinsella sp. | reverse complement strand
GATTAATGGATGGAAACGGATGTTCTATCGGGACACACATTTTGTCCTATAAGCCAAGCTTGACGAATGCCGGATGCCCAACAGCTTGATTCATTCCATACCAGATTCTATGCAAAAATACCACTAGAAGGTCGTAGACGGTAGCGGGTGCTAGGCGAGTTGAATGACATAACTGAACCTTGCTCATTTGCGTTACACTGCCGCTTAGATGGGACAAGCTGACAAGCTCATTTACCTGCTTAAAGACCGATTAGTCGGGGGATTAATAACAATCGGCCCTCGCTGTACAAAAACTTGCCGCTTGCGTACCAAAAGACAACCTAAAACACAAGGTCGCTCTATTCATAGCGCGGCTTGTATGGTCTTGCGGCTACAGTGTCCATACGGTCGAGTTGAGGAGCGGGCATGGTAAACGATTTGAGCGGTATAGACGACCTCGAGCTGATGCCGCTGGGCGGAGGCTATATGGTGCGACGCGAACGCTTGATGAATGAGCTTATCGCCAAGGGCCGAAAGGCCGGCATCGTGGTTCTTTATGCGCCCGACGGGTTTGGGAAGACCTCGGTGCTGTTACAGTACACCCATGAGGTTAAATGCGACCCGACGCGAGGCCCCGTGCGGATTATCGAGGCCGATCGCGCCACAGGGCGCGAGGTGTTTATGCAGCTCGAGGTGGTTACCGAAGAACTCAAAGACAAACCGCACTCCCTTATCGCGATTGATAATGTGCCAAACCTCGATCAGCACGATACCGAAGACCTCATCGACAGGATTCGCGGCCTGCGCGCTATGGGGATAGGGGTCTTTATCTCCTGCCGTCCTTCAAATCGTCAGTTGATTCATGGGCTGGGCGATTCGGTTAAGATCAATGCGCAGATGCTCAAGGTGCATGCCTATGAGTATTCGGCGTGGGCATCGGCGTTTTCGATCAGCACATCGCTCGACTTTTATCAGCTCACGCAGGGCGTGCCCGAGCTCGTTTCGGCATTGCAGACGGGTCTGTATGGCCAAGGCGACGTAGCCGGTCTGCTCGAAGACGAGATTGTCAACGTATATGGCGCGGCACTTGTCGATCTGGCTTCGCTCGACAATAATGCGCTGTTTTGCGTGGCATGTCTCATGGTTTTGATGGGCGAGGGCAATATCTCAGAACTCGAGGCTTGCGGGGTGAGGCTGTCGATGGTCGACCAGTCCTACTTTGTACGCGACTACCCGATCTTTGGCTTGGATCCCGCCGAGCGGAGTTTTACGTGTCTGGGCACGGAGGATAACGGACGCTTGCGTTTGCGTAAGTTGGTGGCCGAGGTTCGCCCCGAACTTGTTCCGAGGGCGGCCCGGATTTTGCTTAAGGCGGGCCGATGCGATGCGGCGATGGGCCTGGCGGACGCCTTTTTGGACCGTGAAGCGGTCCTTGAACTTGCTGGACAGTATGGGGTCGATCTGGCTTTGACGGGGCACGGGGCCGATATCTGCCGAGCAGCGCTGGGCACAATCGATGCCGACGATCCGGCTCCAGAGCCAACGCCTGCCGAGGCGCTCGGCGTATATCTGGCAGCGGTCAGCGTGTCCAATACAAAGCTCGCCCGCTATATGGCATCGGTCATAGAACGCGGGGGCGAACGGGCGGCCTGCGAAATAGACCCTGTTTCATGGAGGGTGGCCCAGACACTGACGGCTGTTTGCTATGGGGACAACGGGCTTGGGCTTCCTACGAATCTGGCCGTGCCAGAAATCGAGACGTCCCACACCGCACTCGACATGCTGTCCACGCATATCGAGGTCAAGCGCTATCTGACCGAGCAGGGAGATGACGGCGGCGTTCTACAGCAGCTCAAAACGAGCAAGGCCTACGATTGCGAGCTCGACATCGCGGGGATTGTTATACGGGCCGATAGCATGCTGGTGGAGCTCTTTGACGGGTCGTTTGCGGGAACCGACGAGCGCGACGACGAGATGACGGTGGTGCGGGAGGCGCTCGACGTACGTGGGCTTAAGGCGATGGCTATCTGGGTGCGCATGGTGTTGGCGGCACGGCGGCTCCTTTCCGGCTTGCCGGTAACCGACGATGCGGCGTTCAACGAGCTCGATCGTTTTGCCGTGCGCATGCGCGACAACCAGATTCAGCTGTTTGGCCTGTTGCTAGAAGGCTGGCAGTCACTGGCAGAGGGACGGCCGGTTAATGCAAAGTTCCGTGCGGTCCAAGTGCTCAAACTTGCCGAGGAGTCGATTGCGTATATGCGCGATAACGCATTGCTGCTGGAGCGCGCGGCATATCTGCGTAACACCTCGATGGTTTCGGTACGCGAGGAAGCGGAGCTACTCGATATAAGCCAGACGCAGGTTGGTGGCGCAGAAGCCTGGATGGTGGCGCTGCATTTGGCCTGTGCGGGCCGAGATAGCGACCTTGCGGCCTGGATGTCCATGAATCGCGCGGGGATTCTGGAACCGTCGTATCGGCTCTTTGCGCGCCTTGCCATGCATTGTCTGGGCGAGCCGGCGACCAGGATACGCAAGAAGCTTCCCGTGCGCGAGCTGTCGCGGTATTCGCTGCGCGACGATTTGGAAGGGGAGGGCGAGCGCCTGTTCCAGGCCGGCGAGGTTGAAGCCGTTGATACCATCGACCATATCGAGATTCGCATGTTTGGGGCGTTTCGCGCCGAGCGCGACGGGTTTCCCATCACGGACAAAATGTGGCGCCGCAAGAAGGCGGCGACACTTGCCGAGCGGCTTGCGCTGGGCATGGATGCGCTCGTCGATCGTGAGACGCTGGCCATGGAGCTGTGGCCCCATGCCGAGTTCAATAGCGCTCGCAACAACCTGTACTCGACGATATCGCGCTTGCGGTCGGCTTTGGGACCGACGCCGGATGGCAAGTCGTGTGTGCTCATCCAAAATGAATGCATTGGACTCAACGGCGACTACGTCAAGACCGATGTACGGCTGTTTGACCAGATAAGCCGCGAGGTTTTGGGAAATCGCACAGGTGCGCGCGGGCCCCATTTGGTCGAGTTGTGCCTTAAGATTGAGCAGCTTTATGCCGGACCGCTGTATGTGCCCAATGGCTGTAATCCCACCTACTTTTTGCGCATGCGGCGCATTATGCAGTCAAAGTACATCGATTGCATGATTAAGGGAGCAAATGCCGCTCTAGAAGAAAACGATCTGCAGTCGGCGATTTGGCTGGCGGAGTCGGGGCTTCGGCAGGAAACGGCGCGTGAGGATATGGTGCGCTGCGCCATGCACGTCTACAGTGCGGCGGGGCGGCGGCGCGATATCGTCGAGCTGTACAGCGGGCATATGCACCATCTGAGGGAGCAGGTCAATGGCGTGCCCGAGCCCGAGACGCGGCGTCTATACGAGCGCTTGGTGGAGGGGCGGCTCAATCGCGTGCTGGTCGAGCGATAAAAAACGGGCGCCCGAAGTACTTGGGCACCCGTAAGCTTGCTATGTGTTGGATCGCCGGATCATTGGCTCTTAGACGAGCTTGATCTTCTCGATATCCTTGCGCGAGGACTCGCGATACAGCGAGAACTTGCGGCCGATAACCTGAACGACGTCGGCGTGGCAGCGCTCGGCGAGCTCCTCGGCGGCCTCGCGGGCGGAAAGGCTGGAGCCGTCCAGCACGGAGCACTTAACGAGCTCGTGCTTCTCCAGGTAGGCAACCGTCTGCTCGACGGTGCCCTCGTTGACATCGGACTTACCGATGATGATGGCGGGGTTGAGGTGATGGGCCATGCTGCGAAGCTGCTTGACCTGGGCTCCTGTCAGTGCCATGGGTTCTCGCTTTCTATGTATGGGGCGCCCCGCAATGGGGCCTTAATCTACGTGAGCTGTCCCACGATAGCGCAGGAACGGCGCGGTGTGGAGCGCGTTTGCCCAGTTCGCAAAGAATGCGGATGCCGCGCGGGAAGACGATGCAAGCTTTAGATGGGCTACGGGCGGGGTACGGAGACCGGCTCCCAGGCGATAAACGCCCATCGGACTTTGCGGATGTGGTCGAGCATGTAGCGTCCCTGCGGAACGCCCTTGGATCCCGGCTCGCCGGCATGGGGGTTCTCAATCATGTGCTGGGCGATATAGTCGTGCAGGCGGTCAATCTTATCCTCGTTGCCATGCTCGAGCATGCGAGAAAAGTCTGCCACGCCCGCCTCGAGACTATCGAAGGTGTCGCGGCGGGGCGATTCAAAATACGTGACCTGCGGCAGTGCACCCATCTGAATAAGGATGTTAAAGGCGTAAACAAAACCATTGCTACAGGTAACCGAGGCGCCGATGGCGTTCATCAAGTGCAGGTCATAACGCGGACTGGAGTTGGCGACCATCGTGACAGCACAACGTCGGCGAGCCGTACGGTCAAGCTTGGCAAGTGCCCCCTTCAGGTCGTTCGTAGTAACCGAGCGACTCGCAAAGGAAACGTCAACAGCCTTGGCAACCGGCCCAACCAAATCCCAATCATCATCCCAAGCAAGCTCAAGCGGCGTAATAAGATCCTCGAGCCCATAGTACTCAATGCCAGCATCAAGGGTGCCTAACATGGCAGGAGAAAAATCAGCGGCAATCACAGGATGCCCGTCTTGCGCAAGCGGAATAGCAATCGACCCAGCCCCACATCCCATATCAAGCACCGACTCACCAGGCTTTAACGCCAACAGCTTTATAAAATCCCGGGCATACGGAGCAGTCTCAAGCGGCCGAAAATGCCGAGCCCTTTTATCCCACTCAAAAGAATCATCAGTCCGATGTCGAGCGGCCTGCAGACGCATCCATTCGCCATTCCAATCCGCAGAAAGCAGCTCAGAACGAATCAAATCATCAGCCACGGGCCATCTCCCTCACAACAAAAAAGCGACTCCTCCCAAAAGAAGAGCCGCAACCAGCATATATCAGAAAGAACCGATCCAACGCTAAACCGCCATACCAGCAAAGTAGGGCAGAAGCGAAGCGACTGCCAAAGGGATAGAACCCAACTGAGGTCCCGTTGTGCGGGAGCCCCGGGGAGGGCAAATATATAAGGTCGATCGCGAGTTCCGCACGAGCCGGAGAGCACTTAATGTGCTCTCCGTGCGAGTCAGGACTGTCCGAGCAGGCGACCTTATATATTTGCCCCTCCCCGGGGCTCCTCGCCAGTCCCCCTCAGCTAGTTCTTGAGCGAGTTCAGCGGCGCTGGGAAGCGTCCGCCGCGGTGGGCGAGCACGGTGCCGGCGTTGGGGTTCACCGGCATGATGGGCGCACGGCCAAACAGGCCGCCATACTCGACGCAGTCGCCCACGCCCTTACCGATGGCGGGAATCACGCGGACGGCCGTGGTCTTATTGTTGATGACGCCGATGGCCATCTCGTCGGCGATGATGCCGGCGATGGCCTCGACCGGGGTGTCGCCGGGGATGGCGATCATGTCCAGGCCAACGGAGCACACGCAGGTCATGGCCTCGAGCTTCTCGAGCGAAAGCGCGCCGGCCTCGACGGCAGCGATCATGCCGGCGTCCTCGGACACGGGGATAAAGGCACCCGAGAGACCGCCCACGCTGGAGCTGGCCATGACGCCGCCCTTCTTGACGGCATCGTTGAGCATAGCGAGCGCACAGGTCGTGCCCGGGCCACCGCAGGTGCCCACGCCGATGATCTCGAGGATGCGCGCGACGGAGTCGCCGATGGCGGGCGTGGGAGCCAGCGACAGGTCGACAATGCCCTTCTCGACACCCAGGCGATGGGCGGCCTCGCGGCTCATGAGCTCGCCAGCACGGGTGATCTTAAAGGCGGTCTGCTTAATCTTTTCGGCGACTTCCATCATCGATGCGGAATCGGGCAGCGTCTCCAGGGCTGCAGCCATAACGCCGGGACCCGAGACACCTACGTTGATGACGGCGTCGGCCTCGCCACCGCCGTGAACGGCGCCCGCCATAAACGGGGAGTCCTCGACCATGTTGGCAAAGCAGACAAACTTGGAGGCGCCAACGGAATCCTCATCTGCCGTAAGCTTGGCGGCATCGATGATGGTCTGAGCCGCCATGAGCACGGCATCCATGTTGATGCCGGCGCGCAGGCTGGCGACGTTGACGCTGGAGCAGACACGGCTCGTGGTGGCGAGCGCCTGCGGGATGGACTGGATGACGCGGCGGTCGGCGTCGCCAATGCCCTTCTGGACGAGCGCGGAGAAGCCGCCCAGGTAATCGATGCCGAGCGTCTCGGCCGCGCGGTCGAGGGCATGCGCGATGGGGGTGAGGTCCTCATCCTTGCAGCACGCGGCGATCTGCGCCACCGGGGTGACGGAAACGCGCTTGTTGACGATGGGGATACCGTACTCGCGCTCGAGGTTCTCGGCGGTTTCGACCAGGTGCTCAGCCGTGTGCGTCACGTGGTCGTAGATCTTCGTGCACATGCGGTCGAGGTTCTCGTCGCCGCAACCCATGAGCGAAACACCCATGGTGATGGTTCTGATGTCGAGGTTCTGCTTCTCAACCATGCCGCGGGTTTCCGCGATTTCTGCGGGCGTGATCGCCATCCTTGCGCTCCTATCTGCCAAAACGAGCATAGTTCTTTCTATTCTAACGTGCCGCACGTGCCAAGTGGCGCATGCGGCACGTTTTGGTGCTCGGTTGTTTCCGTTGTGTTACTGCCCAAAGACCTCTTCGGCGATGCGCGCGCTCTCGGCGGCGTCCTTGGCGTAGTAGTCAGCGCCGATCTGCTTGGCGTATTCGGGGGTGAGTACGGCGCCGCCTACGATGACCTTGACGCCCGGTACCTCGGCATGAAGCAGCTTGATGGTCTCCTCCATGGCGACGACCGTGGTGGTCATAAGCGCCGAAAGACCGACGAGCTTGATGTCACGCTCCTGCACGGTCTTGAGCACCTCTTGCGGGTCGACGTCGCGGCCAAGGTCGAAGACGGTATAGCCGTAGTTATCGAGCAGCATCTTGACGATGTTCTTACCGATGTCGTGGATGTCGCCCTTGACGGTGGCCACGCAGATTTTGCCCTTGTCGGCAATCTCGCCGGCGGGCATCAGGCGCTTGATGGTGTCAAAACCCACGCGCGCGGCCTCGGCCGAAGCCATAAGCTGCGGCAAGAAGAACTTGCCCTGGTCAAAGAGGACTCCGACCTCATCGAGGGCGGGGATAAAGTGATTGTTGATGAGGTCCATGGCGTCATGGTCGGCCAGCAGGCGCTCGGTCTCGGCCGCGATTTCGCCCTTGCGGCCCGAGACGACCATGCGACGAATCGGGTCGTCGTTGCCGTCGGTGCCGGCGGTGCCAGCAGCGGGCGCGGCGTCGGTCGATGCTGGCTGAGCCGCCGCTGGGTTCGCGGCGATCTTGTACGGATCGGTCCAGCCGGCGTAGCGCTCGATGTATCCGGTCGAGCCCTCGTCTTCAACGCTCAGCACGCGATAGCTGTAGACGGTATCCATAAAGCGCTTGGAGCCCGGGTTCATGATGGGGGCGTCCAGGCCCGCGCCGAAGGCGGCGGCCAAAAAGACCGAACCCAGCAGCGGGCGGGCAGGCAGGCCAAAGCTGATGTTCGACAC
Organism: uncultured Collinsella sp.; assembly: GCA_958353395.1. Classification (GTDB taxonomy): domain Bacteria; phylum Actinomycetota; class Coriobacteriia; order Coriobacteriales; family Coriobacteriaceae; genus Collinsella. Next base: position 38,106 of record CATWSG010000016.1, on the reverse strand, counting down.
GCCGAGCGCGCATTTGACGCCCAGACGCTCCTTGCACAGGGACATGGCGCGTAGGATCTGCTCAGCCTGGCGTTGATTAGTCGAGGCGGTCATGACCAGACAGTCGATGAGGATGCGGTCCGGGCCGATGCCGTAGCGGGCGGCCTCGGCCACGATGCGCTCGGCGATGGCGAAGCGGGCCTCGGCGGTATCGGGGATGCCGCCTTCGTCGAGCGTAAGGCCGACAACGTTGGTGCCGTAGTGGGCGACCAGCGGAAAGATCTCATCCATGATCTGCTGCTTGCCATTGACCGAGTTGATGATGGGCTTGCCGGCGTAGCGGCGCACGGCGGCCTCGACGGCTGCGGGGTCGGTGGAGTCGATCTGCAGCGGCAGCAGCGTGGAGCCCTGGAGCTGTTCGGTCGCCTGTTGGATGATCTTGACCTCGTCGATCTCGGGCAGGCCCACGTTGACGTCCAGAATGTCGGCGCCCTGTTCCTGCTGGCTGATGCCCTGGCTCACAACGTAGTCCAGGTCGCCGTCGCGCAGGGCCTGCTGCAGGCGCTTTTTGCCGGTGGGGTTGATGCGCTCGCCGATGACGGCGATCTTGTGGCCGTCGCAGGGAAGGTCCACGACCGTTTGGGCGCTCGTGACCGACATGCTGGGCTTGCGGCGGCGCGGGCTGGGCGTGTGGTTGTCGATAAGCGTGCGCAGGGCCGCCATGTGCGCCGGCGTGGTGCCGCAGCAGCCGCCCACGACGCTCACGCCGTCGGCGATCATGCCGGCGACGGCCTCGGCGTATTCGGGGGCTTGGATATCAAAGACGGTGTTGCCGTCGTCGTCCACATGGGGGAGTCCCGCGTTGGCCTGCACCATAATGGGCTTGTCGGTAACGGTGAGCATACGTGCGGCGAGTCCTCGTAGCTCGGCCGGTCCCTGGCTGCAGTTGATGCCCAAAACGTCGGCGCCGATGGCATCGAGCGTGATGGCGGCCACCTCGGGACTCGTGCCCAGGAAGGTGCGACCGTCTTCCTCGAAGGTCATGGTGGCAAAGACGGGCAGGTCGGAGTTTTCGCGACAGGCGAGGACGGCCGCCTTGATCTCGGCCAGGTCGGTCATAGTCTCGATAATAAAGAGGTCCACACCCGCGGCGACGCCAGCGCGCACTTCCTCGGCAAAGAGGTCGTAGGCTTCGTCGAAGCTGAGGGTACCCAAGGGCCGAAGCAGCGCGCCGATGGGGCCGATGTCGCCGGCGACGTAGCGGGCGCCGGCCTCGCGGGCACAGGCGACGGCCGCGGCAAAGACGTCTGCCACGGTGGCGGCACCGTCGAGCTTGTGGGCGTTGGCACCAAAGGTGTTGGCGGTGATCACGTCACAGCCAGCCTCGACATATTGACGTTGGATATCGGTAATAACCTGGGGCTCCTCAAAGTTGAGCAGCTCGGGCAGGGCGCCGGCCTTCATGCCGGCCGCTTGCAACATGGTGCCCATGCCGCCGTCGAACAGCAGGTGTCCCGTGCCCTCGATGGCCGCACGCAGGCGATCGTCCTTAATGCGCAGATCGTCGATCGTGCGCGTCTTGTACGTGGCACCGTTGCGACGTGCGGCATCAACGGGTGCCGCCAATGCAGTGCCGTCAGAATCATGAGTGATAAGCGGAGTAAACATCGAGGGCTCCTAATGGCTGGAATAGCAGGTGGTGTGGGCGGCGCGGAAGCGGCAGTGCTCGCGCATGCGGCAGATATTGCAGGTGGGGCGGCTCTGGGCGTCGTGGACTTCGCCGTCGAATAGGCCGATCACCGCGGTCACGCTTTTGGTGGGCATGAGCAGGCTGGTGGGTGTGACGGTAAGCCCGATGAGCCGCGTGGCGTTGAGCGCATTGACGATCGAGCGCTGGGCCGAGAGCGGGCAGTCGCCGTAGCCGGGACTAAAGCGCCAGTTGCCGGCGAGCCCATGAACGGCGGCGTCCGTCTTGACCTGCTGGTCCATTTGCTCAACGGCGGCTTCCACGTAAGCGGAGCACGCGGCGTCGAGCACGGCGCCCTCCAGGGGATGTTGGGCCCCCGTGGTGCGCAGGCGACGCTCGGCGTCCATGCCGAGGGTGCATGCCATGAGCGCGGCAAAGCGGGCATCTTTGAGATGTCGATAGATATCGCGACCTCGCAGCTCAACGTTGGTGCCGACCAAGCGAATGCAAGGCTCACTTTGTTCGTCCACGCCCGTGGCATCGACGGCAAACACGCGGCGCACGCCACGAGGCTCAATGTCAAGTTCCAGACGCTCGACCACAAGCTCAATACGTCGTGACAGCTCGGGCTCGATCTGCTGGCCGCCGTAACCCAGATACCGCAGCATCTCGGCACGGTCGACACGGGGATGGTGCGCAGCATCGACACGGTAAAGCGCCGGCGACGCAAGGTCGGCCGGCACTTCGACAGCGGTTGTATCGATGTACGGTTTTTCCATTACCCCAGGCGCTCCATAATGGTCGCGGCGATCGCAGGACGGTTCATAGTGTACAGGTGCAGGCCGTCGGCGCCGTGCTCCTTGAGGTCGCAAAGCTGGCGGGCGGCATAATCTACACCGGCTGCCTGCAGGCTCTCGGGGTCGTTCTCGTACTTGGCGAGAATCTTGATGACGGGGGAGGGCAGCGACGCGCCGCACATAAAGACCATGCGGCTGATCTGCGACTTGCCCATAAACGGCATGATACCCGCGGTAATGGGCACGGTGATGCCGGCCTTGTCGGCAAGCTCGCGGAAGCGGTAGAAGCACTCATTATCAAAGAAGAGCTGCGTCACAAAGAAGCTCGCGCCGGCGTCCTGTTTTTGCTTGAGGTGTTCGACCGAGAGGTTGAGGTCCTCACAGGCGATGTGACCTTCGGGGTAGGCTGCGGCGCCCACACAAAAGCCGGCGTCGACGAGCTCGGGGATGAGGTCGCGGGCGTAGGCGTAGTCGGAGGCGGGCTTGTCGTCCTCGGTCGCGCCAGCGGGAAGATCGCCACGCAGGGCCAGGATGTTTTCCACGCCGGCGGTGCGGTACTCATCGATCTTGGCGGCGATATCGGCGTGCGAGCGGCCCACGCAGGTGAGGTGCGCCACCGAGGGTGTATCGAATTCGCTCGAAATCATATGCGCGATGGGGGCGGTGGTGGCACCGTTGCCCGAGCCGCCGGCCGAGCAGGTGACCGAGACAAAGCTCGGAGAAAGCTTGCACAGATTGCCTGCCACCTCGCGAGCCGTGTCGAGGGTAAGCTCGCCCTTGGGCGGGAACATCTCAAACGAAACGGGTGCGGTGCCCTGGGATGCTGCCTGCTTAAAAACCTCGTCGACGCGCATATCGTGCTCCTCTAGATACGTAATAGTGTGATGTGTTGTAAGGATTCTACAGCACCACTGTGTCACGGTGGAGTTTCACTCGTTATTCGGGGATACCAATCAAAGATGCCTTGCTATCGGCTTTCTCTATAACAGAGCGGCTAATCTAGGCACGGACTATAAAGACTGGTATCTGATGCAAAATACCAGTTAATAGAGCTCCATCCCAAATTGACTACCCTTAAACCATGGGGAGAGGTCTGCAATTTATGCAGTTGATTGGCTGTTGAGGGTGGCAACGCCGCCTCGATAGGGTAACCTCATTGATTGGTTTCGCGACAGCAACATAACGGTAATGTCGCGGAAACACGGCGAGTCTAAGCTATGACTCGTTCGTTAGTAATCAACACCGCTTCTCACGCGGTGCCGATACGAAGGGAGTTCCGTATGGCCGAACTTACTGACCGCTTCGGGACCATGGTGTTCTCTGAGGAAGTCATGAAGGACTACCTCCCCAAGGACATTTGGAAGCGCCTTGCTGCAACCCTCGAGGGCGGTGAGCCGCTCGACCTGGATGTGGCCAACGCCGTTGCCCATGCCATGAAGGTCTGGGCCATCTCCAAGGGTGCGACGCACTATGCGCACTGGTTCCAGCCGCTTTCGGGCATTACTTCCGAGAAGCACGACAGCTTCCTGGAGCCCAACCACGACGGCACCGCCATTACCAAGTTTACGGGCAAGAACCTCATCCAGGGCGAGCCCGATGCCTCCAGCTTCCCCAACGGCGGCCTGCGCGCCACCTTCGAGGCCCGTGGCTACACCGCTTGGGATCCCACTAGCCCCGCCTTTATCAAGGACGACGTCCTGTGCATCCCCACGGCTTTCTGCTCCTACACGGGCGAGGCCCTGGACAAGAAGACCCCGCTGCTGCGCTCCATGACCGCGCTCTCGCGTGAGTCTAAGCGCGTTTTGGCGCTGTTTGGCAAGACCCCCAAGAAGGTCGTTCCTTCCGTGGGCGACGAGCAGGAGTACTTCCTGATCAAGAAGGACGCCTACCGCAAGCGCAAGGACCTGGTCATTACCGGCCGCACCCTCTTTGGCGCCGCTCCCTGCAAGGGCCAGGAGCTCGAGGAGCACTACTTTGGCGCTATCCGCCCCACCGTCTCGGCCTATATGAAGGATCTGGACGATGAGCTGTGGGCGCTTGGCATTCCCGCCAAGACCAAGCACAACGAGGTTGCTCCCTGCCAGCATGAGCTCGCCCCCGTCTATGGCGAAGTCAACGAGGCCATCGACCAGAATCTGGTCATGATGGAGAAGATGAAGCTCATCGCCTCCCGCCACGACTTGGTCTGCCTGCTACACGAGAAGCCCTTTGAGGGCATCAATGGTTCGGGCAAGCACAACAACTGGTCGCTTGGCACCGAGTCCGAGAACCTGCTCGATCCGGGCGACACCCCGCTCGACAACCTGCAGTTCATCGTCTTCCTCACCGCGGTGATCGAGGCCGTCGATAACTATCAGGAACTCCTGCGCGCCTCTGTTGCCTCGGCCGGCAACGACCATCGTCTGGGCGCCAACGAGGCTCCTCCGGCGATTATGTCCATCTTCCTGGGCGACCAGCTTACCGAGGTCGTCGAGAAGATCATCGATGGCAAGGCTTCCGTCCATGCCACGCGCGGCGTGCTCGACCTGGGCGCCGATACTCTGCCCAAGCTGATGCAGGACAACACCGACCGCAACCGCACCTCCCCGTTTGCCTTCACCGGCAACAAGTTCGAGTTCCGTGCCTGCGGCTCCGAGCAGAACGTCTCCGACTCCAACCTGGTGCTCGATGCCGCCGTGGCCAAGTCGCTCAAGTCCTTCGCTGACGCGCTTGAGGGTACGCCCGAGGATGAGTTCCAGGACGCTGCGCTCGAGTACTGCAAGAAGGTCCTGACCGACCACCAGCGCATCCTCTTTTCCGGCGATGGCTACTCCGACGAGTGGCCCGTCGAGGCCGAGAAGCGCGGCCTTGCCAACAACAAGACCACGGCCGACGCCCTGCCCGCCTTTGTTTCCGAAAAGGCCATCGCGCTCTTTGAGGAGACGGGTGTCCTGACCAAGGCCGAGGCTCAGTGCCGCTACGACTGCAAGCTCGAGAAGTACAACAAGCTCATGAACATCGAGGCCACCACGATGGTTCGCGAGGCGCGTCGTACCTATCGCCCGGTTATTACCGCATATGCCACCAAGGTCGCTAAGGGCCTTGAGACTATTCGTGCCGCCGGTGCCGAGGCCGCCATGCAGTGCGAGCAGAACACGCTCAACAAGCTCTGCAACGGTATCACCACCATCAACGACTCCATCAAGGCGCTCGACGCCGTGCATCAGAAGGCCGAGGGCCTCGATGGTCAGGAGCAGGCCAACGTGTATGCACATGAGGTCGTTCCCGCTATGGATACGCTGCGCGCCGCCGTGGATGCCATGGAGGAGATCGTGGCCGCCGACTACTGGCCGGTCCCGACCTATGACGACATCCTGTTCTACGTGTAGAGCGTAACTGACATATCGTCACGGTATTGAGCCGGGGTCCGCATCATGCGGGCCTCGGTTTTTGTTTGCGAAGGGCGCTTTGAAGCCCGTTTTGCACCTGATTCGCCCACGCAATAAGGGGGCGTGGACAAAAAACGTCAAATATGAGTACTGTCACAAGTCCTGTAGCATTATTTTTTTGCAAAATATGCAGTGTTACACAACATATGTTCAAGTACTTAGCTGATAAACGCCTGCAATTCTTTCGCCGTAGGACCCCTGGCGTCTAAATCGCCTTCTGATGGCATGAAATCGCTGTTACTAAATTGGTGACAGTACTCATATTTGCTATTTTTTGCCCACAGGCCTTGCGATGATGCCTGGATTCGCACCCTGTCGGGTTCGAATCCAGGCATATCGGTAGCAAAAAGCCCGTCACTGCAAGGGCAACGGGCTTCTCAGTTTAAATGGTGCCCCCAGCGGGATGTCCGCGTGCGGCTGACGCCGCCCGCTTTCGCCGCGTCGCTTCGCTCCTTGCGTGCTGCGCTGGAAAACGCTTCGCGTTTCCTCAGCTCCGCACCCTGTCGGGTTCGAATCCCGGCGCATGGGTAGCAAAAAGCCCGCTACCGAATTGGTAACGGGCTTCTCAGATTCTGTGGTGCCCCCAGCGGGATTCGAACCCGCGATATCCACCTTGAAAGGGTGGCGTCCTTGGCCGCTAGACGATGGGGACAGCGGGAAAGAGTATAGCAGACTTTTTTGCCGGCGCGTATATCGTTGGCAAACTGGAAAACCACCACATAGGAGCTGGCTCTCTATCCCGATCTTCAAATATCTCAACCTGTAACATCTGGGCGGGCAAATCGGCTCTATCTGTTACAGATCGAGACAAAAGGCAGGCGTCGGGACGAACATCTCATTCTGTAACAGTAAGACGACTTTTAACGGTCTAGATGTTACAGATTGAGACAAACCGCTGGGATGGGTCAAAACCACCACAAAGGTGCCTGTTCCCTTTGTGGTGGTGGGGTGCTAGGGGAGGAGCTTCATGGCTGCGTCGTGGGCGGCGCGCTCGTAGGTGTCGTCGAGGGGCTTGAGCGGCAGCAGGGCTGTGGCCTGCGCGTCGCCACGGCGCTCGAGGGCGTGGGTAATGAGCCAGTCGGCGAGTTCGGGGTTCTTGGGCAGTGCCGGTCCGTGCAGGTACGTGCCGATGACGCCCTTGTAGATGAGGCCCTCAAGACCATCATCGCCGTTGTTGCCGGTGCCCGTGACGACGGACGTTCCGAGCGGCGTGGCATCGGCGTCCAAAAGCGTGCGGCCGCCATGGTTCTCGAATCCCACAAAGGGCTCGGGTGCCAAGTCGGTCTTGACGGCGACGTTGCCGATCAGGCGGTCAGAGCCACGCACGGTCTCGGCGGCAATGACGCCCAGACCCTCAATGCGATTGTCGCCCATGTAGTACGAACGGCCGAGCAGCTGATAGCTGCCGCAGATTGCGAGCAGCGAGCCGCCATCCTCAACATAGGCCGCGACCTTGTCTTTTTGAGCGAGCAGCTCGTGTGCCACAGCCAACTGGTCGCGGTCGGATCCACCGCCCATCATGACGATATCGGCGTCGGTGAGATCGAGCGTCTCGCCCATGCGGACCTCGTCCACGCGCACGGGAATGCCACGCCAGGTGCAGCGGCGTTCGAGGGCGATGACGTTGCCGCCGTCGCCATAGAGGTTGAGGGCATCGGGATACAGGTAGACGATGCGCAGCGGGCGCGAAAGCTCGACCGGCACAATGTCGGTGGGGACAGCGCCGCCATCGGCGCGCGTTACGGCGTGGGAGGCAACCGAGCTCGCATCGGTGCCCTTAAGCTCGTCGAGTTCCTTGACCAGCGGCGGGAAGGCCGTGTAGTTGGCGACGGCGTAGAAGGTGTCATTGGCGGCCTCGTCTGCCACGGCGCCGATCACCTGCTCGATATCCGAGATGATGGCGGCGTCGATGCCGGCGTACTTGAGGCGTACCTGCATGTCGTGCGCACGCGTGCCTCCGGCAAAGGCGACAAGACCCGGTGTGTCGGCGATGCGCTCGAAGTCGACGTCGTAGATCCACGATACATCGTGGCCGTCGGCATCGTTGTCGTTGAGGAAGAAAGCGCAGAGTCTGCCGCCTGCCGTCTTGATGGACTGGATTTGTCGATCGAAGCCCACGGGATTCTTAGCCAGGTTGGCCTCGACAGTGCGGCCGGCGATATCCCAGCGCCCCATACGACCACCGGCGGGCACATAGGCATCGAGCGTGGGCTGCAGGTGCGCCGTATCCACGCCTAATTCATGTGCGGCAAAGAATGCGGCGGCAACGTTGTAGACCATGTACAGGCCGTTGTAGCGCGTGGCGATGTGTACGGCAGCTGCGTCGGACGCAGATCCAAAGACCAGGTCAAAGCCGTAGCCGTCGCAGCCGAGCTCCACGCCCGTCACACGGCGGACCAGTGCGGGGCGTGCCCAACCGCACGAGGGGCAATGGTAGGCGCCGAGTTGACCATACTGCACATAGTCGTACTCCAACGGCGCGTTGCACTGCGAGCAAAAACGCGAGTCGCTAATGCGATCGGACTCGGTGCCCGTGGCGCCGTCGATGCCAAAGGCGATGCTCGTGTTGGGGACGCGCGCGGCAATCGAGGCGCACAGCGGATCGTCGGCGTTGTAGATGAGCGTCGTTGCCGGCGAAAGCTCCAGCGCGTGGGCGATGACGTCCTGGGTGTGGTCGATCTCGCCATAGCGATCCAGCTGGTCGCGGAACAGGTTGAGCAGCACAAAGTACGTCGGCTTGAGCTTGGGCAGGACGCGCACGGTGTAGAGCTCATCGCATTCAAAAACGCCCACGCGCTTGCCGCCGCCGACTCGCTTGAGGCCGCTGCGCGCCTCGAGCAGTGCGCCCACCACGCCCGGCTCCATGTTGTTGCCGGCGCGGTTGCATACCACGGTGGCGCCGCTGGCGGCAACGGCGTCGGCGATGAGGTTCGAAGTGGTGGTCTTACCGTTGGTGCCGGTGATCACCACGCTGCGGTCGACAAGGCCGGCGAGGTCGCTCAGCAGCTCGGGATCGATCTTCATGGCGATGCGGCCGGGGAGTACGCCGCCCTGGCGCTTAAGGACGGAGCGCAGCCCCCAGCGGGCGATATCGCTCGAGGTGCAGGCAAGAGATGAGCGGAGATTCATGAAGCCGTTCCTAACGTGAATGACATGGTCGTGGCGTTTGCACCGTTAAAAGCCGTAACGGCGCGCAAATTCCTGGGCAAGCTGCGACACGTCTTCGCAGGCATTGGCCCAGGGGGCAAAGTCGGGAGTGTCCGAGATAATGCCGTCCGCTTCCCAAACGGCCTGGTGCGAAAGATCCCAGGGATCGCGTGGCTCGGGCCGGCAGGGAAGGTACGGTGTCTGGTACATGGGGTTCAGTAAGAAGAACGCGCCACCCTCGCAGCGGTTGGCGAACTCACGCAGCGCGCGTGTCGCCGGGCGCATCTTGTTTGTTTTGAACAGCAGAATCGTGCGGGCGAGCAGATACCAAGGAGAGTTCTCGAGGGCATCGGCCCCCATCTGCTCCTCGAGCTGGTGGGCCAGGGCAAAAAAGCCGTCCTCGTCTTCCAAGCGAGCGAGGGCGAGTAACACGGTGCCTGCCGCTCGGGTGGGATAGCCTTCCGCCTTAAGAACACGGCGAGAATAGTTGACGGCAGCACGGTAGCGGGCGCTCGCCATGCACAGCTGCGAGATGGCCTCGAGTGTGTGAAGCCACCCGATAAGCGCCGGCTCGCTCACGGTGAGCTCTGCCGCCGTCACGCCGTCCGTCAAAACTTTGTTGGCCCAGTAGTGCGGGGCCTCCATATCGAACCCGGGCACGCTTTGCTGCAGGTAATCGGCCGTGGTTGCCTCGAGCTTCATCAGGTCGCCCAGGCAGGCGTCAACGGGTGTGTCGGCCAGGATGATGGCGAGCAGCTGCGCGTCGACGGTCAGTGCGTCGACGCGGACAATCTTGAGCAGCTCATCGCGCATGTCGTCGAACAGGCGATTGCGCGTCTGCTCAAACTCCTCGTCGCTGCCCATATCTTCGATGCGATGGAGCTCGTCGAGCAGGTGGCGATGAACACCGGCATAGGACAGCAGCGCCTGGGCATGCTCGGACTGCGCGTACTTTTGGGGATTCGCACTAATGTCGTTATGGACAAGCTCGCGTGCTGCATCGGTGAGCTCGGGGTGCGACGCCAGATAGGTGCGCTCCAGGTAGGCGGGGATGTAGACGCTCGGATCCATTAGAGGTCTCCTCCCTTAAATGGAAGCCCCTGCTCGGCTGCGCGCAGGATGCGCTCGTCGATTTGGGAGCGCACGATGTCGTTGGTGGCGACCCAGGCGGCAAAGCTGGCGTTGTCGGGGGCGCCCAGGCCCTCCTGCAGTACCGGCGTCGCCTCGGACAGCGCAAGGACAAGCTCGTCGGTGGAGCCCACACCCACGTTGACGCGGGCATAGACGCCATCGGGAAACTCGGTTTGGAAGTAGAGTGCCTCGGCTGCGTGCGGACACGAGCGCACAAGGATACGCAGGTAGTGCTCGGCGCCCTCGTAGTCCAGTTCGCGCCAAGCCGTGCTCATCAGCGCGATGAGCGTCCACGGGTCCAAGTCGCGCTCCGCATCTTTGGGGCGGCGGCGCAGTGGGGTATTCGCGAGGTACGGCACGGAGTGTGCGGAGCGAAAGCGCTTGAGCTCCTCGGCGGGGTATTCGAGCTTTGCCATGGCGAGCATCGCGGTGTGGCGGACACCAGCGGGGTCGTTGGGCGCAAAGTCCAAGCTGCGATTCGCGGCTTCGAGCGACATGCGATAGCGGCCGCTAATGAGGGCGCGCGATGCCAAGGCGGCAAGCCAGCGCAGATAGGGGCGGCGCGTAAGGTCGCCTGCGGCCTCACGCTCGTAGGGGTCCTGTGCCGAGGCGATTTTGAGCGCCAGGTCGTGTTCGACCTCATCGCACTTGGACACCAGGTACTGTACGTATTCCTCGTTGGATTCGGCGGTGAGTGCCGTCAGCATGCGCTGAGCGTCCCAGTTGGCCGGATCGAGTGCGGCCGCCTCGCGGAGCATGTTCTCGGCTGCGGCTTCTTCTTGCTCTGCCTGGGTATCGTCGGGGATAAAGGGAATGCGGTAGTCGACAGCCTCGACTACCTTGGCAATGAGGTGCCCGGCGCGGTCGCGGTCGTGCACGATGAGCGGCGCGGGGTTGCGGGTGAATTGTTCCATCAGACGCTCTACGGCGGCACCGTCGGTGAGCGGGATATTGTCGCGGCGCAAGGCCTCAAGAACGAGGCGATGGCAATCCTCTTGAATGGGATCGAATGCCATGGGGCCTCCTTTGCTGCGGTTAGGGTTCAAATGTCTCTATATAAGGTTCTAGTTTACCCGCTTGTTGCACACCGGGGGTGCCGCACTTGGACATGCACCTTTGCACCACGAAGACGGATGTCGCACAAATGTCGGCACCTTGGACGACTGAGTGGTATCACGGTGCCGCAAACGGTCGATTTTTGGCGGCGAACGGGGCGCATTTTGGAGTGGCACAGTCCTGCCCGGGATATGTGGTCAACCTTGATAAAACGTTTGCCCAGCTTGGGAGTATGGATGCCGCACAAGGGTCTTCAGGGATAGAAAAAACGTTTCATCATTGTTGGCTTTAGGTGAATAACTGACCAACCAGAACGGTAAAATAGTGTTTGTCTGAGCGTTGAGACGTTTAGACATCGCGCATTGTCATCGCCGGCAACGCGCAAAACGGTCCTAACGGAGCCAATCGGGTGCTCCGTTATATACGCAAGTCTAAGAGGGGCTTGTTTAGGAGGCACAGTATGGGACGTTTTACCAATCCTCGCGATCTGTACTTTGGTGAGGGCGCTCGCCACGAGGTGAAGAACCTCAAGGGCAAGAAGGCCATCATCGTTTCTGGCGGCAGCTCTATGCGCCGCGGCGGGTTCCTGCAGGACGTTGAGGCCGACCTCAAAGAGGGCGGCTTCGAGGTCAAGCTGTTCGAGGGCGTCGAGTCCGATCCGTCCATCGAGACGGTCATGAAGGGCGCCGAGGCCATGCGCGAGTTCGAGCCCGACTGGATTATCGCCATCGGCGGCGGCTCTCCCATCGATGCCGCTAAGGCCATGTGGGTCTTCTACGAGTATCCCGAGGAGTCCTTCGATAATATCATCCAGCCGTTCAGCTTCCCTGAGCTGCGTCAGAAGGCTCACTTCTGCGCCATCTCCTCTACCTCCGGTACCGCTACCGAGGTCACTGCCTTCTCCGTCATTACCGACTACGCCAAGGGCATCAAGTACCCGCTGGCCGACTTCAACATCACCCCTGATGTCGCCATCGTCGACCCCGAGCTTACCTACACCATGCCCGCCAAGCTGTGCGCTCATACCGGCATGGACGCTCTGACCCACTGCATGGAGGCCTACGTTTCCACCTGCGCTTCCATGTTCACCGACGCCAACGCTCTGCACGGCATCCGCGAGATCGTCGAGTGGCTGCCCAAGTCCTATGCTGGCGACCATGAGGCCCGTCAGCACATGCACGAGGCTCAGTGCATCGCCGGTATCGCCTTCTCCTCGGGCCTGCTCGGCATCGTTCACTCCATGGCTCACAAGACCGGTGCTGCCTTCGAGAACGGCCACATCATCCACGGTGCTGCTAACGCCATGTACCTGGGCAAGGTCATCCAGTGGAACTCCAAGGATCCCCGTGCTGCCGAGCGTTATGCTTACGTGGCCAAGGAGATTCTGCACCTTCCCGGCGAGACCAACGAGGAGCTCATCGCCGCGCTCGTCCAGAAGATTCGCGACCTCAACGACCAGCTTAACATTCCGCAGTCCATCAAGGATTACGCGAATGGTGGCGTGAAGGTCGACGCCGAGAACCCGCAGATGGTCTCCGAGGAGGAGTTCCTCGCCAAGCTGCCCGAGATCGCCGCGAACGCCGAGCAGGACGCCTGCACGCCCGAGAACCCGCGTGAGACCAAGGCTGCCGACTTCGAGAAGATCCTCAAGGCCTGCTACTACGACACCGACATCGATTTCTAATCGACTCTTGTTATCGTAACGAGGGGCTCCGCACGTATCTGTACGGAGCCCCTTTCTTTTTTATTTTAGAGAATGGGATAGTTATGGCTGCAATTTTCAATAGCCCCAGCAAGTACATCCAGGGCCCGGACGAGCTGGCCAAGCTCGGTTCCTATGTCGAGCCGCTCGGCGCTAAGGCCCTCGTCATCGTGACGCCTTCGGGCAAGAAGCGCGTCGGTGCCAAGATCGAGGGCGGCTTTGCCGAGGCTAAGGCCGAGCTGCTGTTTGAGGACTTTAACGGCGAGTGCTCCAAGGGCGAGGTCGATCGTCTGGTTGCGCTCGCGCGCGACAACGGTTGCGACATCATCGTCGGCGTCGGTGGCGGCAAGATCCTCGACACCGCGAAGGCCGTCGCCTATTACCTGGAGTCCCCGGTTATCATTTGCCCCACCATTGCTTCGACCGATGCTCCGTGTTCGGCGCTTTCGGTGCTCTATACCGATGACGGCCAGTTCGACAAGTACCTCTTCCTGAAGGCAAACCCCAATATCGTCCTTATGGATACGACGGTTATCGCGGCGAGCCCGGTGCGCCTGACGGTTTCCGGTATGGGCGATGCGCTCGCAACTTATTTCGAGGCTCAGGCGACGCATGACGCCGACGGCGGCACCTGCGCTGGCGGCAAGGGCGGTATGGCCGGTCTGGCGCTCGCCAAGCTCTGCTACGAGACGCTTATGGCCGATGGCGTTAAGGCCAAGGTCGCGCTGGAGAAGGGTGCGCTCACGCCTGCCGTCGAGCATATCATCGAGGCCAATACGCTGCTTTCTGGCATTGGCTTTGAGAGCTCGGGCCTTGCTGCTGCTCATGCCATCCACAATGGCCTGACGATGCTGCCCGAGTGCCACGGCATGTATCACGGCGAGAAGGTCGCCTTTGGCACCATCGTCCAGCTGGTACTCGAGGATGCCCCGACCGAGAAGCTCGAGGAAGTCTTGGGCTTCTGCATTGAGCTGGGCCTGCCGGTCACGATGAAGGAACTTGGCGTTGCCGAGCTTACGCGCGAGCAAGCCATGATTGTTGCCGAGGCCGCCTGCGCGCCCGATGACACCATGTGCAACATGCCGTTTGAGGTGACGCCCGAGATGGTCGCAAACGCCATCCTGGGTGCCGACGCGCTGGGCCACTACTATCTCATGGATGAGTAAATCAAGCTAAGGAAGGGGCAAAGCCGGCAGACGGCTTTGCCCCTTTTTGCTATGGCGCAAAGGGGTCAGGTTGCTTTGCACCAATTGTTGTTGATGAAAGGGCGGATTCTCGTATGGCGCTTCCCATGGTTTATGGCGGTCCCGGACGATATGTTCAGGGGCCGGGTGAGCTCTCGCGTCAGGGCAGGTATCTGTCATGGTTGGGCTGCGCTGCCTATGTCTTGTTTGACCAGGGCACCGAGGACCGGCTGTGCAGGCAGATCGTCGATGGATTTCTGGATGAAGATCTAAGCGAGCCGTTCTTTAAGATTTACAACGGTCCGTGTACGGAAGATGCCGTTGTCGAAATGGCCAAGGAAGCCCGGGCCGAGTATTGCGACATGGTGGTGGGCATTGGCGGCGGCAAGATGCTCGATATCGCCAAGGCCGTTGCGTTATATGCCGAGTTGCCGTTGTGCGTATGTCCCACGGCGGCGTCGATGGACGGTCCGTGCAGCGCGATTTCGGTGCTGTATCACGAGGATGGGTCGTTCGACCGCTACCTGATGCTCGAGAAGAATCCAGACTTGGTCGTGGTCGATACCAACGTGGTCGCGGCGGCCCCGCTGCGTATGACGGTCGCTGGTATGGGCGATGCGCTGGCAACGTATTTTGAGGCGCGTTCGTGCGCCGCGGCGCACGGCGCCAACGAGCACGGTGGCGCGCCGGGACACTTGGCCTTGGTTGCGGCTCGTGCCTGCTATGACACACTCATGGAGTGCGGCGTCGCTGCCAAGCGCGATCTCAAAAAGGGCCGTATATCGCCGGCGGTTGAGCGCCTGATCGAGTGCAATATTCTGCTTTCGGGTGTTGGCTTTGAGAGTGGCGGTTTGGCGCTGGCGCATGCGATCGCCAACGGGTTGACGATCCTGCCCGACTGCAAGGCCATGCATGGCGAGGCCGTGGCATTTGGCCTGGCGGTGCAGCTGCGCCTGGAGCGTGCGCCCGAGCTTAATCAGGTGCTCGAGTTTTGCCAGCGCGTCGGTCTGCCGGCGACGCTCGAGGGGCTGGGCCTTGGCGAGATTTCCGATGCCGACCTGATGAGCGTTGCAGATGCGGCCTTTAGAAACGAACGCAATATGGCTAACGAACAGGCCAAGGTGACCAGACAAAAGCTCGTGCAGCTCATGCGCGAGGCATAGCTAGGCGCTTGATCGATCTTGTGCAATCGAGGCGGCGATAGGCCATAGACTATTTGCCTCAAAGGTGCGCCGCGTGTAATTTGCCCGAGGCGAGGGCCGATAGCGTATCATTATCTCTTGCTTGTTTGCACTGCTCAGGGAGGGGCCGCGCATGGCGCAGGAACACGATCTGTTTGATGACATTATCGAGATCAGCAAGGGTTTCGACTTTCTTAAAAACCCGCTTGGCGGCGTGACCGATGCACTCGATCCGTCGGCGCCGCAGTGGAATCCTGCCGACTACAAGGAGCGCCCGCGCGGCAACACCATTCCGTGCCTGACCTGCAAAAACGAAAAGAGCGGCTGCACCGCGTGCATGGACGTGTGCCCGGTCAATGCTATCGAGGTCGAGGAAGACGCCATCGAGATTCTCGACTCCTGTCGCAAGTGCGGCCTGTGCACCGCTGCCTGTCCGACCGAGGCGATCATCTCGCCGCGCCTGGCGCCCAAAAACCTTTACGACGACATTGTCTCGGCAGCGACGAGCCACGAGACCGCCTACGTTACCTGCACGCGCGCCCTTAAGCGCATGCCGCGCGAGAATGAGGTCGTCGTCGCCTGCGTGGGCGATATTACTGCCGAGACCTGGTTCTCGGTGCTGGCCGACTATCCCAACGTGAGCGTCTACCTGCCACTGGGCGTGTGCGATAAGTGCCGCAACACCGGTGGCGAGGATATTCTGGGCGAGGCCATCGCTACTGCCGAGGAGTGGGCTGGTACGGGCATGGGCCTGGAGGTCGACCCCAAGAGCCTCAAGTGCCATAAGCTTCGCGAGTACGAGCGCAAGGAGTACATGGAAAAGATTGCCCGTACCACGGGCCTGACGGTGACCAAGCTCAATCCGGCGACGGCGGCACTGGCCTCGGTGACGCAAAAGCTCAAAGCCCATCGCCATCAGATTACCCAGCTGGAGCGCACGCTCAACACCATGTGCGGCACCACGACGACCAAGCGTCGCCGTTCGCTCACGCACGGGCGGCAGCTGGTGCTCTCGACACTGCAGAACCATCCCGAGCTTGCCCAGAACATGCAGGTGAGCACGCCGGAATGCGATTTTGACAAGTGCACGTCGTGCGGCGAGTGCGTCAACGTGTGCCCCACGTTTGCCTGTGATTTGGTGGGAAGCGGTCGCTTTGCGCTGGAGTCCACGTATTGCTTGGGCTGCGGTGCCTGCGTCAAGGTGTGCCCCGAGCATGCGCTCAAGTTGGTTGAGCATGACGCGTCCAATCTGGTCGTCGTCGATCCCGAAGCCGAGGAAAAGGCTGCCCAGAAGGCCAAGGCTCACGAAGAAGCTGAGAAGGTCAAGGCCGAGGCAAAGGCCAAGCTGGACAAGATGCTCGACCAGGTGGAGAAGCTCGCGGACTAGCTAAAAGAGTGTAAACGATGGCCGGTGGGACAGGTGCTGCCCCGCCGGCCAAAAAAGTTGCGGTGGAATAGTTCCTGTTTTGCCCTTAAGCTGGCCATTCTAGGAACTATTCCACCGCAACTAATAGATGGTTAGCTCATGCTGCTCTGATGGGTCTCGCTGCCGTTATTGCGGCGGGTGACCGTTTCGTGGAGTAAAAAGAAGCTGGGAACCTGCTTTGTCTCGGTGTATTCCATAAGGATGCCGTCGGCGTTGTAGGTCTGTCCGCGTATAACGGCGAGTGCGTTAAAGTCGTCGAGATCGAGCACACGCGCATCTTCGGGCGTGGGATGCTCAATCGTTACATCGCGTTTGCCCGTGGCAATCTTAATGCCAAGATCTTCTTCGAGGTAACGATAAATCGAATCGTTGACAATCTCGGGTGTCAGTCCCGGTACCTGTGAGCTTAGGTAATAGGAGTCGTCGGAGCACACGGCATGTCCGTTTGCATAACGGATGCGTTTGGCGCGCGTGAGCTCGCAGCCTTCGGGAAACCCGGTAATCCTGGAGAGTGCCTTGCTACAGACGAGGAGCTCAAAGACAGTGGTAACCGTTTTGAGCTCAAAGCCTCGGCTGGCTGCGATTTCCTTAAAGGTCTCGAGTCCGCCGCCGCCACGACTCGTCTCGTCACTGATGTTGCGAATGACGCGCATGCCTTTGCCTTGCTGGGGGAGCACGTAACCATCTGCCGCAAGCATCGAGATGGCGCGACGGACCGTCATGCGCGAACAGTCAAACAGCTGCGTGAGCTCAGTCTCCGAAGGCAGATAACTCTGATAGGCGTATGTGCCGTCGTCAATTGACTGCTTCACGTTGTCATAAATAGTTTGGAAGATGGCTCGCGCCATGACGGTCTCCTAGAGCTGGGTGCGTGAACGACGGATGAGGGCCGTCCGCGCAGGTGTCAATCGATTTATTTGCTGGGGTCGATTATATATTTACCCATGGCACGCAGGGCCGGGTCTGACAGGATGGCGCCGAGTTCGTCGAGGGAAGCCACCTTGGCGACCATCGAGGATACGTCGAGCCTGCCAGAGTCGATGAGCTCGAGCGCGCGACGCTGCGTATAAGGGTTGATGTAGGACGAGGTAAGCACAAGCTCCTTCTGGAAGACCTCGAAGGGCTTGACGGTGATTGTCTCATCGGGCTTGGTGAGACCGAACATCATCACCGTAGCCTTGTGGCCGGCGATCTGGATGGCCTGCTCGATGGTGACGGGCTTGCCAACACACTCGATAACGACATCGACGTTGCCGACGCCCTCCTGCTTCAGGCGGGCCGGGACGTCCTCGTGGATGGAATCAATTGCCAGGTCGGCGCCGAGTTTGAGCGCAACCTCGCGCTTGCCTTCGACAGGCTCGAGCAAGACAACCTTGGTGGCGCCGGCGTTTTTAGCAAGCTGCATCATGAGCAGACCGATCATGCCGCCGCCGATAACGACAACTGTGCTGCCGGGCTTGATGTTGCACATATCGATGCCGTGCAGGCAGCAGGCGACGGGCTCGGTCATAGCACCCTGCTCAAAGCTGGTGTGATCGCCCAACTTGTAGACTTGCTGCATATCGACGGAGCAGTACTCGGCAAAGCCGCCGTTAACGGTGGTGCCGTAACCGGTCATATGCTCGCAGTAGTGGTTGATTCCGTCGCGGCAGGGTTCGCAGCAGCCGCAGGGATGGTTTGGGTCGATGCACACGCGATCGCCCGGTTTAAAACCAGCGACGTCGCTGCCCACGGCCTCGACAACGCCCGCAAACTCATGGCCAAGGATTGTGGGCGGGGTAACGTCGGCTGCGCCCTTGTCGCCTTCATAGATATGCACGTCGGTGCCGCAGACGCCGCAAGCTTTGACGTTGATCAGAACGTCGCGCTTGCCCACGGCCGGCTTTGCCGATTCCTCGACTCTGAGGTCGTGCTTTCCATAGAAGACCGCGCTTTTCATGGTGACTCCTTAACGTGGCGGTGAATATTGTACTGAAGTATAGGCATGTCTACAGGTATAGACAAGCACATCTAGACAAGTTGAAAAGAAATATAATTTGCGGCCATCAGCTATGTCAGATTTAGCAGGCAAAATACTGGACTTATACCGTTTACGGCCAATAATCGACCGCTGACCGAACATAGAAACCGTATTAACTTGTCTAGATAAGTGATATGATAAAAATAGAAGCGCAAGAAGTCAGGGAAGCGGGCCCACCCGTCCTATTGCACGAGGTACACGCAAACGGCGCGTCTGCGGTCTCGAGTGAAGCCAAAACCGCAGTCGCTCCGAATGAAGAGAGGGGGATTCCCCGTCATGATGCAAAAGATACAACGTTTCGGCGGTGCAATGTACACGCCTGCAATTCTTTTCGCATTTTCCGGAATCGTCGTCGGCCTGGGTACGTTGTTTACCACCGAGGCGATCTTTGGCGAAATGGCCACTGCGGGCCATCTTTGGTTTGATTGCTGGAATGTGCTGCTCCAGGGTGGTTGGACGCTCTTTAACCAGATGCCGTTGCTGTTTTGCGTAGCGTTGCCAATCTCGCTCGCGAACAAGCAGAACGCTCGCTGCTGCATGGAGGCTTTGGCCATCTACCTTACCTTCAACTACTTTGTAAGCACAATCTTGGGTCAGTGGGGCCCTGTCTTTGGGGTCGACTACTCTGTCGAGGCGGGCAGCGGTACTGGTCTTGCCACTATCGCAAGCATCAAAACGCTTGATATGGGCATCATGGGCGCGCTCATTATCTCTGGTATCGCCACGATGCTGCATAATAAGTTCTTCGACACCGAGCTCCCCGAGTGGTTGGGCGTGTTCTCGGGTTCCGTGTTCATCTATATGATCGGTTTCTTCGTTATGGTTCCGGTCGCTCTTATCGCCTGCCTGGTGTGGCCGCATGTTCAGGCTGCTATCTCTGCCTTCCAGGGATTCATCCTTTCCGCCGGTACGTTTGGCGTGGGCGTCTTTGCTTTCTTCGAGCGCGTGCTGATCCCTACAGGCCTACACCACTTTATCTATACTCCGTTCTATTACGACAACGCGGCGGTCAACGGCGGCATCTTTGCTGCTTGGGCCAACATCCTGCCCCAACTGGCTGCCGATCCGAGCATTGCTCTTAAGGATGCTGCACCCTGGGCTGCCTATACCTGCCCTGGTTGGACTAAGGTCTTCGGCTCGCTTGGCGTCGCCATTGCGTTTTATATGACCGCCAAACCCGAGCGCAAGCAGCGCGTCAAGGCCCTGCTGATCCCGGTCACCCTTACCGCTATGCTTTGCGGTATCACCGAGCCGCTTGACTTCACCTTCCTGTTCATTGCGCCCGGCCTGTTCGTCGTCCACTGCGTGCTCGGAGCGCTTGGCTGCATGGCTCAAAACCTCCTTGGCGTCGTGGGCATCTTCGACGGCGGCATCATCTCGATGCTCTCGTGGGACTGGCTGCCCCTTTGGGCCGCACACGGTCTGCAGTACGCCATCTCCATCCTTGTCGGTCTGTGCTTTAGCGCTCTTTGGGTCGTGGTCTTCCGTTTCCTGATTGTCAAGTTCGACTTTAAAACCCCCGGTCGCGAGGATGACGATGTTGAGGTCGAGCTCAAGTCCAAGGCCGACTACAAGCAAAAGCAGGGCGGTGCTGCTGCTGGCAAATCGGTCGCCCAGAGTAAAGATGATGAGCGCTTGGTGCTTGCCGAGAACATCCTCGATCTGCTCGGTGGCACGGATAACATCATCGATGTAACTAACTGCGCTACCCGTCTGCGCGTTAACGTCAAGGACAAGAGCGTCGTTGCGCCCGAGGCTTCCTTCAAGGCAATCGGTACGCATGGCTTGGTGGTCCAAGGTCAGTCAATCCAGGTCATCATCGGCCTTACCGTCCCGCAGGTTCGCGAGAAGTTCGAGAGTCTTCTGAAGTTCGAGAGTCTTCTGTAAACCATCGTCCATCGAAACAATCGGCCTTGCAGAGCCGGTATGCACCGCAAGGCCGATTCTAGAGATAAAAAACTCCACTTCTAGGTAACAATTCCAAACCGCGCAAGGCCGCGTGCGGGGACGGATTGAGCAAGCGGCCAGAATGAGGAGGACATCATGTCCAAGAAGAACTATGCCGTGACCATTGCCGGCGGTGGCTCCACCTTTACCCCGGGCATTGCCCTGATGCTGCTCGAGGAGCGCGACCGCTTCCCGGTCAACAAGGTGACCTTCTACGACAACAACGCCGAGCGCCAGGAGATCGTGGCAAAGGCCTGCGAGATCTACTTCCACGAGAACGCTCCCGAGGTTGAGTTTAGCTACACCACCGACCCTGAGACCGCATTCACCGGGACCGACTTCGTGCTTGCCCACATCCGCGTCGGCCTGTACGCCATGCGTGAGCTCGACGAGAAGATTCCTCTCAAGTACGGCTGCGTTGGCCAAGAGACCTGCGGTGCCGGCGGTATCGCCTACGGCATGCGCTCCATCGGTGGTGTCATCGAGATCCTCGACTACATGGAGAAGTACAGCCCCAACGCCTGGATGCTCAACTACTCCAACCCCGCGGCCATCGTCGCCGAGGCCTGCCGCGTGCTGCGCCCCAACAGCCGCATCATCAACATCTGCGACATGCCGATCGACCTTATGGATAAGATGAGCCGTATGTGCGGCATCAAGGATCGTCGCGAGCTGCAGTATAGCTACTACGGCCTCAACCACTTTGGTTGGTGGAGCAAGATCTACGACAAGGACGGCAACGACCTCATGCCGCAGATTAAGGAGCACATGGCTAAGAACGGCTACCTGGACGGCATCGAGCACGAGGCCGGTAAGGAGCAGCATGTCGAGGAGAGCTGGATTCACACCTTCGGCAAGGCCAAGGATGTCTATGCTGTCGATCCCGAGACGATTCCCAATACCTACCTCAAGTATTACCTGTACCCGGACTATGTCGTCGAGACGTCCGACCCCAACTACACTCGCGCCAATGAGGTTATGGACGGCCGCGAGAAGAAGGTCTTTGGCGCTTGCCGCGACATCATCGCCAAGGGTACGGCCAAAGACGGCGGCTTTGAGCCAGATGTACATGCCAACTACATCGTCGACCTTGCCTGCGCACTGGCCGAGAATACGCTCGAGCGCTTCCTGCTGATCGTCCCCAACGATGGCGCTGTGCCCAACTTCGACCCGACGGCCATGGTCGAGGTGCCTTGCATCGTCGGTTCCAACGGCTTTGAGAAGATCTGCCAGGGCCCGATCCCGCAGTTCCAGAAGGGCCTGATGGAGCAGCAGGTTTCCGTCGAGAAGCTCGTTGTCCAGGCTTGGGTCGAGGGCAGCTACCAGAAGCTCTGGCAGGCACTCACGCTCTCCAAGACCATTCCTTCGGCGAGCGTTGCTAAGCAGATCCTGGACGAGCTCATCGAGGCCAACAAGGATTTCTGGCCCGAGCTTAAGTAAGGACTACTGTCTAGAACTCTCACGCATCTCTGCTTCATTTGCGCCGCCGCGGTGTCCGGATTCGCCCGGATGCTGCGGCGGCGCTATACTTATGAGGTTTGAAGTACCTGTACCAAAAGGAGCTGTCGTGTCCCTTTCCATCGGTATCGTGGGCCTGCCCAACGTGGGCAAGTCGACGCTGTTCACCGCGCTTACCAAAAAGACCGGCCTTGCCGCCAACTACCCGTTTGCCACGATCGACCCCAACGTGGGCATCGTCGACGTGCCCGATAGCCGTCTGCAAAAGCTCGCCGACATCGTCAACCCGGGCCGCATTGTGCCGGCTACGGTCGAGTTTGTCGACATCGCTGGCCTGGTGAAGGGCGCCAACGAGGGCGAGGGCCTGGGCAACCAGTTCCTGGCCAACATTCGCGAGACCGACGCCATCTGCGAGGTCGTGCGCTACTTTAAGGACCCCAACGTCATGCGTGAGGTGGGCCGCACGGGCGAGTTCGTCGATCCCGCCGGCGATGCCGACACCATCATGACCGAGCTCATCCTGGCCGATATGGGCACGCTCGAGAAGCAGCTGCCCAAGCTCGAGAAAGAGGCCAAGCGCGACAAGGAGCTCATGCCCAAGTTCGAGGTGGCCAAGCGCCTGCTTGCCTGGCTCAACGAGGGCAAGCGCGCCGCGTCCATGGAGATGACCGACGAGGAGCGTGCCGCTGCCAAGGGCCTGTTCCTGCTCACCATGAAGCCCATCCTGTATGTGGCCAACGTGGACGAGGATATGCTCAACGACGACCTGGCGCCCATCGATGGCGTCAAGCCGTTGCCCATCTGCGCCAAGATCGAAGCCGAGCTTTCCGAGCTCGACCCCGAGGACGCCGCCGACTACCTGGAGAGCCTGGGCCTGGAGCAGCCCGGTCTGGACGTGCTCGCGCAGGCGGCCTATAAGCTGCTCGGTCTGCAGTCGTTCTTTACGGCCGGCGAGATGGAGGTCAAGGCCTGGACGGTTCGCCAGGGCGCGACCGCTCCGCAGGCCGCCGGTGTTATCCATACCGACTTTGAGCGCGGCTTTATTAAGGCCGAGGTTATTGGCTACGACGACTACATCGAGCTCGGCGGCGAGCAGGGCGCCAAGGCCGCCGGCAAACTGCGTATTGAGGGCAAGGACTATGTCATGGCCGATGGCGACGTCGTGCACTTCCGCTTTAACGTGTAAGGACGACGCGCATGTTTAAATATGGCAAAAAAGCTGGCTACATGGGTATTGCGCTGCTCGTACTTGCGGTGATTCCGCTGGTGGTTGCAGCGTGTGTTATCCCCAACATTGGCCCCGAGGTGGCAACAAAGTTTAACGCAGCCGGCGAGGTGACGCGCTGGGGTAAGAGCTACGAGCTGCTGGCACTGCCGGTGCTCAACCTGCTGCTGAGCGTGGCGACGTACTTTACGGCGGGACGCCAGGCAAAAAACAACGAGGACTCCGCTGTGATGGCACGCCTTGCGTGCGAGCGCTACCTGCGTAACGGCTGCATCACGGGCGTGTTCCTCAATGTAATCAACGTCTACTTTATGTATTCGGCGATTACTGGAACGGGCTTTGGCTTTGGTTTCTAGCTTGTCCTTTTAGGCAACGAGCCTGCACACATATTCAATGGCTGCTGCGAGGCCGCCGCTCGATCGTGGTTTAAAGACCATGTCGGCGGCGGCCTCGTTTTCGTATCCGGCGCCGCGAAGGGCAAGTGCGATACCGGCTTCCAGGAGAAGGGGCAGACCGTGTTGGCTGGTTGCGATTACGGCAGCCTGATTGAGCGAGCAACTGTGCGCTTGGCATTGGATGGCAAGTTCACCTTGCGCCGGGCAAGGGACCAAAACGGCGGCGACGCGACTTGATAGCAATGCAAATGCTGTGCGCTCATCGGGCGAAAGGCATTCTGCTTCAACGACGACGAGCTTGGGCGGTGCGCTGTTTGTGCGAAGCGTGGCTCGGTACATGCGGACCGAAGAACCCGACATAGAAAACTCCTGTGTATTCGGCAAAACGTAAACTATAGTTTACGTTTATGTTCGGCTCCATTTCAAACTCGGCTGCATGGACGAACGTGCGAAACAGATTCTTGGCAGGCGGGTCGAAGAGACACGCAGGGACCTTGGTATCTCCAAGGTTGATTTTTGTGTGGCGACAGGAATCAGCCGACCCTACCTCGACCGAATCGAAGATGGGACGGCAAATTTCACGCTCAAGGTTCTATTTAAGATCGCACCCGCACTCGGCATGACGGTGTCAGAACTTCTCGAAGGTATCGAATAGGGGATACCCGTCGACAACCGAATTACGCCATCGGGATGCGGTCGTGGTTGACTTGGCTGTAGAACAGGCGCTGGATCTCGGCCGCATCGCGTGACTGGCCGAGTGCCCACATGGTCTTGGCCACGAGCGTCTCGGTGGTCATATCGTCGCCGCGCAAAATACCCGGATGATCGGCGTAGGCACGGCCGACCTCATAAACACCCAGGTCGAGGCCCTCCTCGGGGACCTGCGTGGTCATAACGACGGTGCGGCCCGAATCGACCCAGCGGAAAATCGCCTCCTGGAATGACTCGCCCGACTCACCAAACTCGGGAATACCGCCAATGCCAAAGGTCTCAAGAATTACGGCATCGTAGCTATCGGCTAGGGCGTCGAGGATACCCGGGTTCACGCCGGGCGTGAGCTTAAGGACAAACACGCGCGGATCGATACTGTCGTAGAAACGAACTGGGCTCTCATTCTGATGGGTGCCGTGAAGCCCGTTGCGCACAATGCGGTCGTTGCGGATATAGGCGATGGGCGGATAGTTGACGCTAATGAATGCGTTAAAGCTCATGGTGCGCTGTTTGCGGGCGCGCGTACCGGCAATGGCGACGCCGCCAAACACGATCGAAACGTCGTGCGAGTGCTCGTCGAGCGCATAGAGCAGGCTCTGGTACAGATTAAGTTTGGCATCAGTAAAAGGGTTGCCCATGGGCTTTTGCGAGCCGGTGAGCACGATGGGTTTGGGGCTGTCCTGAATCAGATAGGAAAGTGCTGCTGCGGTGTAGCTCATAGTGTCCGTGCCGTGTAGGATCACAAAGCCGTCGTGGTCGGCATAGCCTTCGACGATGACATCGCGGATACGCATCCAGTCGCTCGGGCGCATATTGGTGCTGTCGATGTTCATGGGCTGCACGACGTCGAGCTCGCAGAGGCCCGAGATCTCGGGGACGCTCTGGGCGAGCTCCTCACCGGTCAGGGCGGGGGAGAGGCCGTTACCGTCTTCGGTCGATGCGATGGTGCCGCCCGTGGCGATGAGAAGGATGCGCTTCATGCTGGTATTCCTATCGTATTTGCCGCCGCAAGGGCGGAGTCGTTCGGCAGTATTGTGGCACAGGGCGTCGAATGTTCAAACGTATTACATCATCTGTAACGGTTGGTAACACTTCAATTGTCGTCAAATAGGAGCCCAGGTCGTGCGTTTGCCGTGCGCTGATGGCTGCGAGGGACGAGAAACCCCATATAACGTGTACACTATGAAAGCAATTTTCGTTTATTCGCGCGGGCGGGCACCGGCTCCCCGCCAACAAGAGGGGGATACCATGGATCAAAATGCTTCCGCAAAGGTCCTCGTACTCGACTTTGGTGCGCAGTACGGTCAGCTCATTGCCCGTCGCGTCCGCGACCTCAACGTGTATTCCGAGATCGTCCCCTGCGACATCTCGGCCGACGAGATTCGCGAGATGAACGCCTCTGCGCTCATCCTTTCCGGCGGCCCGGCTTCTGTGTATGCCGAGGACGCTCCGTCCATCGACCCTGCCATCTTTGACCTGGGCCTTCCCGTCCTGGGCTTCTGCTACGGCCATCAGATCACGGCAGTGACGCTCGGCGGCAAGGTCGGCCACTCCGAGGTGGGCGAGTACGGCCGCGCCACCATCACGCGCACGGCCGGCGCCAAGCTCTTTAACTCCACGCCCATGGAGCAGACCGTGTGGATGAGCCACCGCGACGCCGTGTCCGAGGTGCCCGAGGGCTTTACCGTTACCGCCAGCACCGACGTGTGCCCGGTCGCTGCCATGGAGTGCGTCGAGCGCAAGATCTTCACCACGCAGTTCCACCCCGAGGTCAAGCACTCCGAGTACGGTCAGCAGCTGCTGAGCAACTTCCTGTTTGAGATCTGCGGCCTGGAGCCCAACTGGAGCATGGACAACCTGGTCGAGACCATGACGGCCGAGTTCCGCGAGAAGGTCGGTGACGACCGCGTGATTCTGGCCCTGTCCGGTGGTGTCGACTCTTCCGTCGTGGCTGCGCTGGGCGCCCGCGCCGTGGGCAAGCAGATGACGTGCGTGTTCATCAACCACGGCCTGCTGCGTAAGGGCGAGCCCGAGCAGGTGGAGGAGGTCTTCACCAAGCAGTTTGACGTCGACTTTATCCACGTTCACGCCGAGGACCGTTATGCCGAGCTTCTGGCCGGCATGACCGAGCCTGAGGAGAAGCGCCGCATCATCGGTACGCAGTTCTGGAAAGAGTTCTTCGCCGTGGCGCAGCAGCTCGAGACCGATGGCAAGCCGGTCAAGTACCTGGCTCAGGGCACCATCTACCCCGACATCATCGAGTCCGGCGCTCGCAAGACGGGCGGCAAGACGGCCACCATCAAGAGCCATCACAATCTGATCCCGTTCCCCGAGGGCGTGCACTTCGACCTTATCGAGCCGCTCGATCACTTCTTTAAGGACGAGGTCCGCGCGCTTGGTCTGGCGCTTGGCCTGCCGGGTCACATCGTGTTCCGTCAGCCTTTCCCGGGCCCGGGTCTGGCCATCCGCATCATCGGTGCGGTCGACAAGGAGAAGCTCGAGATCCTCAAGAACGCCGACGCCATCGTGCGCGAGGAGCTCGACGCCTACAATCAGCGTCTGTTTGAGCAGACCGGCGAGCGCAACTCCGAGCACAGCTGCTGGCAGTACTTTGCGGTTCTGCCCGACATCAAGTCCGTCGGCGTTATGGGCGACGAGCGCACCTATCAGCACCCGATCATCCTGCGTGCCGTCGAGTCCAGCGATGCCATGACCGCCGACTGGGCCAAGCTGCCCTACGATGTCCTGGCCCGCATCTCCGGCCGCATCGTTGCCGAGGTCCCCGGCGCCAACCGCGTGTGCTACGACATCACGTCCAAGCCGCCCGCGACTATTGAGTGGGAATAGAACAGACGTTCGATTCTATGCTATAGTGTTTGCTAATGGGCGCGGCTTCTTACGAATCCGCGCCCATTGCTATACTGGCCTTACGACGACGAGCCGGCGACCATAGACGCCATGCGCACATTCGCGGCGGAACGGGGCTACGCCCCCGACTTCTCCGAAGCTCGTCTGCATCACGAGATTTACCTCTCCGACCCGCGCAAGTGCGCGCCGGAGAAGCTCAAGACCGTGATCCGTCATCCCATAAAGTTGATTTAGCGAAACGAGCGCCGCGCGCTTCGGCTATTAGGGTTTAGCAATTGGCAGTCCGCGATGATCGAGCAAGCTGCCCTGCCTCCCGGCAGGTGCGCAATCCCTTTAGTCGATTCGTCTCGAGGTGCGCTCTTTGCTCATCTTGTGGCGCAGAGTTATGATACTCCTAAAAGTGTAACCAGATTCGAGTTCTAGGAGCAGCTCTTGAAATGCAGCAGACTCAGGAACCGCGACAGGTACCTCGAGGAGGCGATGCTCTTCCGTGACACCGACCTCATCAAGGTGATTACGGGCGTGCGCAGGTGCGGCAAGTCGAGTCTCCTCGACCTAATCAGGATGACCATCGAGTCTGAAGGGGTCGCTGGCCGCGGCTTTGTGAGCGTCAACCTGGAAAGCAAGGGCTCGGGCATCAAGACGGAGGACCAGCTTTATGATCACATTCGCGGGTGCCTGTCGGACAAGGGTCGCACCTACGTTTTCATAGACGAGCCCCAGAGAATCGATGGCTGGCAGGATGCGGTCAACGCAATGAGGGTCGACTTCGATTGCGACATCTACCTCACGGGCTCGAACGCGTATCTTCTCTCGAGCGAGCTGGCCACCTATCTGTCTGGGCGCTACGTAGAGGTAAAGATGCTGCCCCTGTCTTTCTCCGAGTTCGCTGACTTCTGCGGAATTGAGTTCGTATCGGGAAGGTCGGTGGCTCTCACTCCCGAAGGGAATCCTGTTCTCTTCGACGACATGCTTACTCGTTACCTTGAGTACGGGGGCATGCCAGCCATTGCCTCCCTCTCGACGACCCAGGCGCAGCACTCGGCGTACATGTCCGGAGTCTACGAGGCCATCGCCGTGCGCGATATCGTCAACCGCGAGCGCGGGAAGGGCAAAAGCGCGGTGACCGACCCTTCTCTGCTGCGCCATGTGGCCGAATTCCTGGCGGACAACATCGGCAACGAGTGCTCGTCGAACCGAATCGCCGGTGCGTTATCTTCTGCGGGGTCGAAGACCACGAACAAGACCGTTTTCTCGTACGTGGGCGCGCTCGAGGAGGCCTTCCTGTTCTACCGCGCCACGCGTTACGACCTGCACGGCAAGGCGCTCCTCAAGACGAACCCGAAGGAGTACATCGTCGACACCGGCTTCAGGACCTGGATGGCCGGCTATAGGGTCACGGATACTGGGCGCCTGTTCGAGAACGCCGTGTATCTCCAGCTGCTCTACGAGGGGTGGAGCGTGCATGTGGGGAAACTCTATGGCAAGGAGGTCGACTTCGTCGCGACGAAGGACGGGCGCGTACTCTACGTGCAGGTGACTGACGAGATGTTCGCAAGCGAGACCAGGGAGCGAGAGATCGCTCCTCTGAAGTCGATACGAGACAACCACGAGAAGATCGTGGTCGTGAGGCAGGGTTCCTACGACACGGACATCGACGGCATTCGCATCGTGAGCGCGAGGGACTTTTTCCTCTAGGGCCATGCGATTCATCGCGAGGCAGTTAGGTCAAGTGAGAAACATGCCTGACATCGGTTTGCTGACGATCTAAAACAGTAAGGAGAAGCTTGGACAATCGCAAAATCGAGCAGAACGCGGTCAATGCTGTCAAGCAAGCTTTCGGCGATGTCGCTTGCGTCTATGCGTATATAGATGAGAACGACAAGACCGAATGCACCGACGGGCACCTGCAAGTCTACTCGTCTTCTTCCTTCACGATTGAGACCGTTGAAGGCCAGTTGCCGCTTCAGGTCAAGGGGACCACTTCGAAAAGAAAATCGGACCGACCTAAGCGGCAAGTTCGAGTTTCAGACCTCAAGCACTATCTCAACATTGCTGGAGGCTGCATCTATTTTTTTTACGTCTACTGTGGGAGCGAGGCTCGTTCAGCGGAGGTTTTCTACAGACTTTTACTTCCCTATGACCTAAAGAAGATTCTGGCCGATATTCCGGAGCAACAAGAGCGCATCTCTTTGCGTTTCGACCGGCTTCCAACAGACGCGGCGGAATTGACGCGGCTTGTCAGAAGGGCGGTCAAGGACAGAGCAAAGCAGCGAGCAGTCGCTGGCATCGCCCCCAAGACAATCGAGGAATTTAAGGACGCCGGCCTTTGCTTTGATGAGTGCGAGTTTGGAATCGAGTTGCTCGAGGGCGAGTCGCCCGCAAGCTTGGCTCCATACAGGAACGGGCTGTATATCTACGGGAAGAGCCCCTGGGGAGAGCTGTATCCCTTGAATAAGCTTGAAAACATAGTTGGCGTCGCGATTGGGTCTCGGCATGACGTCAGCTCTGGTGATGTTTCCCTAAA
The DNA here is from genome assembly GCA_958353395.1 of uncultured Collinsella sp. Classification (GTDB taxonomy): domain Bacteria; phylum Actinomycetota; class Coriobacteriia; order Coriobacteriales; family Coriobacteriaceae; genus Collinsella. The sequence goes on along the minus strand of CATWSG010000016.1, from coordinate 8,237 downwards.
TGCGGTGGTCATGGCCGGAGAAAATGAGAATGGCGAGCACGTTTTCTTCAGGGGTTTCGACATATGCCTCTCCACCAACACAATCACCCTCAGCGAGACCGGAACTCTTGTCGAGCGCATGAAAGAGTTGGCCCTCATGCGCGCATTGATGCAAACCGGTACGCTTTCCATAGACGGAAGCGGCTTTGCTCGCGGGTGCAAGTTGAGCGGAGGCGACCTCGACGCCCTTGAGAGTCGATTGCAGTCGCTGGAGATTATCAAGCGGGTTGTCGACGCTCTTCATTACAAGCCGGAGCTCGACATCAGTGCGTTGACCACTCAGGATTTAAGAAACATCGAGACAATTTACAAAGGATTGGTTGAGAACGCACCCCTCCACTACAAGGATCGGCAAAACGGATTCGGATATATCAATCTGGGAAACCATCCGATTAAGCTCGTGTTTTACCAAGTATCTGAAGATATGTACCGAATGGTCGATGGGCTTCGACTGGATGACCTGACGGTCTCGGTGTTCTTCCGGGGCGAGGGGAATGCCCCCGTAGTCGTCGCGCCTCTGTTCGTCCAAACGATGCAGGACTATATGAGGCTTGCCAATATCGATGCCGAGGTGTTTGCCGCTACGTTGAAGCAGTATCCAGTCACCGAAGTTAGCTCTGCCTACGTCAACGACAAGATGCTTGAAATGCTATCAGCCTACGATCAAGATGCGTGCTGTAAGGAAGAGTTGCTGAAATGCTGCGAGATGACCGTAGACGCCCTGGAAGCTTTTGCGGATCGAGAGGCAACCCTGATAAATCGATATCAAATTGCCGCTCGAAAGCGAGATCTTACTAGCGAGGAGAAATCTGAGTTAATGGCAATCCAGCTGAATTCAGATAGTGCGCTGTCGAAAGCATGCGCAGCAGCCTTGCGCGGAGACTCGGACATGGCCTCTGCGCTCAGAGCGTCACTTGACGAAGGGGCACGAACGACGCTCGGCTCATGGCCGATCGGCTGTTTCTTCGCATAAGACCGCATAGACTTTTTGAGGCATCGAAATGAAGCTACTCGTCGAATCGATTAGAAATGCGGTTGAGAAAGACTGCCTTATCCCAGCCCTTATGTCTTCCCTTACCATTCCCGACGCCATGGGGCAGCTTCTTTATCCCAATCTCGTCCTTCATAACGGGAAGAGAGCGGCGGGGCGGCAGTATGTGAAGTGGTTTGATGACTGGGCGGCAAACGACTTCCTGTTTTCGGGAGACCCCTCGAACGAAGGTGAAACGATTCCAGGTCAAATCTTTAATGGGAAGATGTGCTGGAAGCTCCGGTGCTCCCTGTTGCATTCAGGCGACTACGATGTGTCGGTCGATGCTCCCGAGAAAGACGAGAGCTTCGACTACGACTACAAGTTCGAGCTTGTCCTCCACGGGTGCAACGCCCTCTGCTCTTCCTGGCCGTCGCCCAAGAGCGGGATGCGTGCGACTAAGAGCGTGACGTTCCGCGTTGATGCGGCGTCGCTCGCGAGCTCGCTGTGCAACGCCGCGGAGGCCTGTCTTAAAGAAACGGGCGAAACGGTCAGCTACCCCAATCTGGAGTTATTCGACGTGGCTGCATGGGCGGATAGATTCAATACTCGCTGAGCCATCTCGTCAAACTCCTTGTGTGCTAAACGTTGGTGTTGGCGCCCCGGAAAAGGGGTGTGGCCAGCGCCTAGAATCTTCAGCTACCACGCTGAGACGATAGGAGATGACCACATGGACACTATGGCGCACGAGGCGTCCGCGACGCCGTTGCTTGCGTTTCGCTATCGCTGCTCGAAGCGTGTCGCTTGGGGCCCTGGCCGGAGGAAAGACGACCGCTCCCTGCGAGACTGCGGAACCACCTATATCCGCTTGCTGCGGGCTTGCTTGAGCCAGTTCCTCTTGAAAGAGCCTATACCTCCGAAGAACTTGTTGTACGTCTCACCGTTCTCCTTGGCCTCGTACTTGACCAAGGCAAGTTCGATGGTGCAGAGGTAATCCGCCACTTGCTCGAGGCGGTAGTCGGTCATCGAGGTCTTGCGGCGTCGGACGACCCCTTTTGAGAGGACCTTGCCCACCGAGCGGTCGAGCGCCTGCTTGACAATGTCCTGACCGTTGTCGTAATAGACCTTCACATCGTCGAAGGACTGGAAGAAGCCCAGGTGTTCAATCATGGCGGAGGAGATGTCGCGCCCCATGCGCTCCATTAGCCTTGCCGGGTCTTCGAACTGGCTGCGGCGGTAGACGAACGTGATATAGGAAATGGGAAGTTTGCGGACGAACGAGGAGAAGTAGGCGAGCATCAGCTTGCGCTGCCCGATGCCAAGAAACTCATAATCCTTGTGCCCGTTCATGAGAGGCTCGGAGTGAAACGGAATGTTAGGGAGATCGGCCCTGGCAAGCTTGGCCTCATAGCCCGTGACTGCCTCGGCGATGCTGTCTGCCTGGTCGTGAAAGACGAGTGTGAGCAGGTAGTAGCGAGCTTTGCCGCCGCGGTCGCCGCTCTCGTCGACGAAGATGCTGAGCTCCTTGGCCAATGGGGACTCCTAATGGAATGGATAAAAAAATAGCCGGGGGACTCCCCCGGCACTTGGAGGTAGCTTAATGAGCCACCAATAACCTTATAGCATGTGCTGGCAGTGAGCGCAAGAGAGGAATGGGATGAAACTGCTGTTGATAGTGCCCCTGAAATAGATTCGCAGCTTTTTCAAGATTACGGAACACGAGAATTGATCGTCGGAGCTGGCTTGCGATAACAACCCGAAGCTTGCCTTTGTCTGTACGAACCTGATTCAGAGGCGCAGTGATACCATCCGCGAGGGTGTGCCTGAGATCTTTTTGTCTCGAGGCTTCCTCGCGTGCCCGGCCGCGGGCGGCTCCCGGGGCGGTCGCCGCCGTCATTTCCCGCCGCTCCTCGAATCGATGTAGGCGTCAACCGACGCCCTCAACACCAGGAGCTTCCTTCCGAGCCTGTACGAGTCGATTTCTCCCGACCAGATGAGGTCGTACGCCTTGCTCCGGCTCGCTCCCATGTACTCCCGCATCTCGATCACCGTCATCCACTCGTCGCGGCCCCGGTTGCCCTCGGGTGCCGTGCATTTCGTCGCGTGCGCCATGGCTCCTCCAATCATTCCGCGCGATGCGCCTGCGCGGTCCCGTGTGCGTTTTCGTCTGCGCGACGATTGAACCGCCTGATGGCGATTCGCGCGCCCGACGGGAGCGGAGACGGGTCGAGGTGGGTCGAGCTGGGTCGAGCTGGGTCGAGCTGGTCGGGCCTTCACGAAACGGCCATGAGCCGCGTGCTTAGCTCTCAGCTAAGTCCCTGAAAGGTAAAAGGCGCCTATGCGGGCGCCTGCCTAGTAGCTGGAGTTGTTCGGTTGTGGTCGGAATGCTCGTCCTCCGCGGCACTGTCGTCCGTGGTCCGGCATCTGTCGTTCGTCTCTTCTGTCGTGTTTGATATTACGTGTTCTGCGAGTGACCTTGCGCGGGACTGCCGGCCCGTTGCCCCAGGTGCACCCGGGTAAATGGTACCCATCCGTTGGGACATGGAAATTGCGGGAGGGGCGTCTGGACAAGCCGGGATGGACGAACGGACAACGGTAGCCCGATCAGCGCCCCTCTTTACCTGTAGATGTTTCCCTTGCTCAGCCAATGGCATTGTCGAGGCTTGCTGTGCCCGGAGTCCACGCGCGTTACCTGAGGGTCTCTGCGATTGTCGGCCCCTCATCAGGTCAAAAGAGGCATTAAAGTCGAAAACTAGTCCTGCACACTGATTTTTCCATGTTCTTCAAGCCACTCGAGCATGTGCTCGATGATGTCCCTCTCATCCTGGAACGCGTCGTCGAACGCATACGAAGCCCAATCGCCTTCCTTTGCCTCCTTGAAGAACTTTCTCAAAATACCTGTCTCGGCCCAGTCGAGCGCCCTCTCGATATCTTCTTGTTCGATGCGGCTGAGGGATTCGAATGCGTCTCTCTCAACGCCGTGTAGAAGCAAGGTGTCATAGAAATGCGCGCGAGTGTTGATGCCCTGCTGTTTGAAGTACTTGTATGGATGGGCTGTGGGTGCCATTTCCGTTTCAAGCCAATGCTGTCTGGTCTCTTCATCCCGCATGATGTCGTACTCGAGCGTTCGACAGTATTTCCCCGCAAGGTAATCGGGATGCACATTCAGCGCCTTGGCGCATGCGTCGAGAAGCTCCGGAGTCATCTCCCCGCCGTTTACCCCATCTCTAATCTGACGGCTGCTCCATTTGGTCTTCTTTGCGAGTCCGTTCATGCTCATGCCGCGCTGATCACATACCCATCTGAACCAGTCCTTATTGATCGGCTGCTTGCGCTTTATCCGGTTTGCCATCGAAGCCTCCAAGTGAGGGGATTAAGCCAAACTGTTCCACTATTCAATCCACGTTAGTAGAAGTAGAATTTCAATTAAAGGTACTGAGGGATTATCCCGCACCCCTTGACCAGCATTTTAGCAAAAACAAATCAGGGAGGCAATCATGGAGAAGACGAATGCAAGGCATCAATCCGCATCGAGAACAATAAACCGCTTTAACCCCGGCAACGAACAAACAACCTTAAACGAAGCAGACCCTTTATGGGGTCGTGGGACAGTGCGTCAAAAACGGATGGAGCACGGGAAAGGAACCGAAATGATCGGAGAATTGACCAAGAAATCGTTCGAGATGCCGGCCCTTCTCGAACGGCATAACGATTTCGAGCAAGCAATATGCAGAACGGTGTTTCAAGACAAGTACAGCTCCAGCGCGAAGACTTACCACGTCATCGACCATCTTATTGCTCGAGGCGAAGAGCTCGGACTCATGGGCGTCCCAAGCTATCTCGCGGCGATAGAGGCGCTGAAGAGATTCAGCTCCTATCACGCTGGCCTAATCAGGGGTTTTGCCGGGGAACGACGGGTCTTCTACGCAATCAAGCATGTGGGGTCCGGCTTCGAGCAACTGGTCAATGCTGAGCTGGACTACGAGGGCGAGCACGATGAGTTCGACCAGATCCTCGTCAGCCGGCAGGGTCTTGTGATAGTCGAAGTGAAGAACTACTCCTCCTCGGCCGCGATCGGGAGCGACGGGGTCCTGAGGTTTGAGGACGGAAGCGGGCGCATGCGAAACGTCGGGGAGAGGATGGCCTCCAAGCGTTACGTCTTGCGCGAGGTAGTGTCCAACGCAATTGGGCGCGAGCTCCCTGATGAAAGGATCGTCTCCCTTGTCGTCAACGCCAACGAGAAGACCTTTATTCGGAACGATTCTGATCGAGTCGAGGTTCAGAGCACGGGCAGCATCGCACGTCGAGTCGAGGAGCTGCTGAGAGGCGATGAGGTCCTAGGGGCCGAAGACGTCTCCGCCATCAAGGCGGCGCTTGAGGCTGCCCACCATCCCATTGAGATCGAGCCAGAGATCGATTTCGAGTATGTATCAGCAACCTTGCATGAGGCCCTCTCGCTGATCGCCCGATCGGTTGCGGAGGAGAAAGAGGATGAGGATTTCGCTCGCGTGTCCGCTCCTGAGAGCGAGACCTGCTCGGTATCTCAGGCGCGGAGGCCGTCTCCTGCGCTCATCTCGGGTGCAGTGGCTCTTCTTTTAGGCCTTGCGGGCGGATACGTGCTCGGATCAACGGGAAAATGGAGGTAAGCAGATGAACGACGTTATGGAACGCACCGCTACAAGCTGCGCGGTGATTGATGCGGCGGGCAACAAAGCAAGCGATTGTCGGGGCATGCTCGAATCCCTTGTCGATGCGACGAACGGCATCACCGGGCCTCAGGCTGGCCTTCTCGGATGCCTCGTCATTTCCGTTGCCGGGGTGGCGGGATATGGAATATACGCCCTTTGCGACCTGGTCAAATCCGGACACCCCGTCGAGCTCACCTCTGGAGGGGTGCGCTTCGCGGCTAATACGGCAGCGCTCGGCGAGGCGAGCAGCCTCCAATCGGCAGACAGGAGAATCGATGCAGGTGAATGAGATACCTTCGATCGGGACCACGCTGACTTACGGCGAGGCGATCCTCGCATACAACCGCTTCGAGCGATCGATGCTTGAGAAGGGGTGCGGGGCCGGGCTTCTGCCCGCGGTGGGGCTGTACGACCTGCTTTGGCAGCTTGAGTCGCTCGCGCAGAAGTTTGGAATTGAGGGCAAGGGGGCCTTCTCGAGGCTCAAGAGGGAGATCCGGCCGTTCTCGAGCGAGAGGACCGCTTTGGCGAACGGGGTGAACGGCGAGAGGTTCTACCTGCTACAGGATGATTCGGCGCTCAGACAGCATGACGAGACACACCTTTTCAAGGTCGGAATCGACGGGAATAAGCTCGCTGGCGACCTCGACGAGGCCATCGAGCTGCTTTCAAAAGAGTTTGCCAAGGTCGACGTGTACACTGACACCTATTCACTCGGCTGATCGGAACGGGATTCCGACAGACTAGGTGAAGACCCTTTCATGAAATGGGTTGGGATCGGGTTTTGCGTGACGATGATCTGCCTCGGAATCTCGATGCTCGTCCATTCGGCCTTCCAGATCGGCTTCTGCTCCAAGTGGTTTATCTAGTGTGGGAGCCGTTGAACGAGCAGGCTTTCATTCAATTCGCCAACTCATGGGCAAGCCGCCCGAGACTACTCACTTTGCCCACCGATGGCGAAGACCCGCGACTTGGGGTTTTGCAAACGGTGCGCGAGCCACCCGCGTTGATTCACTTACGATTGCAGCTGGCGGCTTGCAGGCTAAAGGGAGATTGAGTTTCAAAACGGGCGTTTTTGGTGCTATTGAGCTTCCAAAGGTGGTTCGCCGTGTCTTTTGGGACAAAACAAAAACTCGGCGCCCTGAGCTTGAAAATAGTTTTTGAAGTTGTCCCGACTTTTGCCCCCGAAGCCGATGAAACACGACATGGTGTTACTTGGCGGTACTCGGTTAGAGACGGCAGCGACAACCGGATGCAACTAGAATGATGGGACAGCAAAACCAGAACCATCGAGTGGGAGTGATTTTCGCAGGTGAACGGGCCGTTTTGATGTACTCGCATCACTTGGCACCCACTATCACCTATTAGTACCGAGTGGATTTGCCCCAGCATTTTTATTGGGGAGTGTTTTTCGCGAAAATCGGCTTTCAGATGTACTCACCGAGGCTTTTTCGCAATGTCTTTCGCTGTTTATGTGCTTGACTGGGCCGGTGCCCTCATGGGAAAGGGCGTCTGGGTCCGCATGTACTGGCACGAGGCGGCGGACACCTACCGCGACGTCGTCGACGGCGCGGGGCTGCCGATAGCCCGCAGGCGGGACGGGTGGAGCTTCCTCGTCGCGGACCCGGGCGACGTGGACGTGCTCGACAGGCTCACGCTCGACGGCGAGATAGTCCTCGAGCGGATGGCCGGCCGCCTCGTCGACGCCGCCAGGATGATGCGCACGTACGCCGCCGCCGAGGACTTCGGTCCCCGGACGGTCGCAGCGCATGCCCATCTCGAGGCGCTCGTGGACGACCCCGATGAGGCGATCTGCTCCCGAATGGGCATGGACGCTGCAACCTGGCGCGCGGTCGATGCCGCGCAGGCCGCGTCTCGGTCCCGAACGTGCGACGATTAGCCCCGTTTCCAAGGTGTTCTGGGTCGACCCAGGTGCCAAACGGGCCTTAGAATCGATTAAAGCGCCTCGTCTACCTGGGGTTTGTAATTAGCAAAGCCATGAAGGTCGATTGTTCATGAGCGGCAAACCTAAGCGTAAGGCCATCACTCATAAGAGCTGCTATGAAAAATCTAGCCACGCCAAGAGGGTCACATAATCTTCCTTTGTGCAATCCCGAGTTATCACTGACCCGTTATGACATAAGTAAGGAGCCCAGCCGCGGTCACTCGTGGAACCTCGAAGCCATGTTTCTAACTCTAAGCCATATCGGTTAATCTCTTGCTCACTCGGAGCAAATATGAAGTCACTCACGCCATCATGGGAGACCTTCTTCAAGAGGCTCTTTTCAGTCTTTGTGAAATGGTCACTGAGCATTTCGGCGATGGTTTTCTTCCGCAATGCACAACTCGCCCAATCAACGGATTCTTCCTTGTCGTGATACTGAGTACCCCATCGCCGTAGAACGATTAGCACTTGGTCACTTTCGATCTTTTGGGCCCTCCATGTGTACGGGCAAGGTTTCCCCCGCCAAATCCTGTTCGATCCGAGATGTATCCCATCGCCAACTTTAAGCATGGCAATAAAGCTTTTAACGCGCTTCATG